>CAYVBK010000007.1:0-151166 GCA_964449465.1 uncultured Anaerolineae bacterium | reverse complement strand
TTGCTGCCCAGTCTCTAGATGAGTCATCCTACACCATCCACCTGAACGGTTACCGGTGTTCTTTAATGCCATTGGACCGCTCTCGAGGACGGGGGCTTGGGGCGACAAAGAAAATGCCCAAGTACAACTGCACCCGCCGCCGCCTGCCAACTTGACAATTTCTTCAAACCGGGTATACTAGGCTGTGTAGGATGGAGTGAGGTTCCACGGAACGTGTTTGCAACATACGCCTGGACTAGAGTCCGGGCGTTTTTTGTTTAGACAACCGGTGGCCTGCTCCTCAAGTTATTTTGTCATAAAAGAAAGAAGGAAAATCATGAGTGACCGTCGTACCACCGGAACCGTCAAATGGTTCAACAATGCCAAGGGCTATGGATTCATCTCTTGCGAAGATGGCCCCGATGTGTTTGTCCACTATACTGCGATCAGCCAGCAAGGCTATCGCACTTTGAATGAAGGTCAGCGCGTCGAGTTTTCTATCGAGCAGGGCAGCAAGGGGCCGCAGGCCAGCAACGTCGTACTGCTCTAGCGCAAATTTTGCGCCAAACCGACAATCCGCCCATACCAAGAGCTACCTGTTGATCAGGTAGCTCTTTTCGTTGCCCCACCAACACTTTGCCCACTCTATCGAAATCAAGTATAATCAGCCCGTTGACGATACAGACTGCGATGGTTGATGGAGACCCAAATGAAAAGTACAGATTTGTCTCGCCTTCCCAATCGCGCATTGCTGGTCTTGTGCGACAGCCGCCAGGAAGACTCTTTTGCCGATGTACAGACGGCCTTTTTGTCCTTTTTGGATCACATCGGCCTGGCTTATGCCGTACACGACCTGGCTACCGGGCAGCCGTCGGCAGAGATGCTGCGCAGCTATGCCGCCATCTTGATGGGACAGCACAACCTGGGCCCTTCGTTGAGCGACGAGACAGCCCAGGCCATTGCTGCGGCCGTTGCCGACGGGACAGGCTTTATCGGCGGCGATGCCCAGATCGGCTACTGGCCGGCGGCCTTGCAACACATGACCGGCGTCCAGGTCCAAGACATCCAGCCGGCGTTCCAGGTTGAATGTATAGACACCGACCATTTTGTCAGCCGATGGCAGCACAACCCGCCCTCTCGCTGTGAACACTATTGCTTTAGTCGCCCGGTAGCCCTGACATGGGTCACGCCGACCAGGCCGCATGTGCGCGTGCTGCTCACCAGCGGCGGATACCCCGCCATGTGGGTCACGCGCTATGGGCAAGGGCGTGTGGCGCAGTGGGCTTTGGCCCCCACCATGTGGCGGCGCGATGTCTTGGGGCACGGCGAAGGCCCCGACGATGTCTTGTGGCGCAGCATGGTTTGGGCTGCGCTCAAGCCGCTGCCGATGTTGAGTATGCCGCCTTTTTCGACCGCCGTGGTATCTGACGCCATCGGCTCGCACGATTTTGCCTGGGTGGAGACGCTGTACCGCTGCGGCTTTCCGCCCAATGTGGGCATCTTTCCAGACGACATTGACTCGTTGAGCGAGATACGCGGTCAAAGCCGCTTTTTCGATTGTGCCGTAGCGGCCATGCGTCGCCTGGCCGCCGGCGGCATGGCCGAGTTTGCACCCCATGCCGCCACCTGTAACCGCGCCTATTTGTTGTTTGCCCGCCCCGATGGCTCGGACATTCCGGCCGACGAGTTGGCGCAGCGATTCGCCGCGCTGGATAAACAATTCGCCCGCTACAATGTTCCCTGGTCGCGCGTGGCCCACCCGCACTATGGACAACTGGGCTACAATGCCTTGCCATTGCTCCAGGAGCGCGGCGTTCACTTTACGCTGAGCGAGTTACTGCCCTGCGAGGTCTGCGAAAACGACCATCGTCTGTGGAACGGCAGCCCCTATAACCATCCCGGATTCACCATCGCGCCGCTGCCCCAGTCGCCCAATTTCTTTATGATCACCGCCGGCATCTCTTATCACGAAACCACCATCCCCACCGGCCCCAACACGTTCAGCCTGCGCGCCGAATCGTTCCAGCGCGCCAACGACTGGATGTATGGACGCACGCGCTGGCAAAATCAATCGCCGATCAACGACTGGGACGATATGACACAGGCCGCCGTGCGACAGGTCCGACTGGGATTGAATGCCCTGTTTTTTGCCCGCCCATCCACCCACGAGCAGACCATCGCCATCATTCGCCTGGAGGAATGGGACGAGTTGTGGCGTGAGATCGAACGACGCTTGCGGCCATACGAACGATGGCCGGCCCTGTATTCCGACATTGCCGTTTACGCCCGCGCCCGCTACGGCGCCCATCTCGCCAACGCTCGTTTCGACGGTGGATTGTTGACCTGTGAATTGGAAGGCAGTGCCGATGTGCCGCTATACCTCAACGTATGGAATTCGCCGGACGACGATGATTGGCCTTCGTATCGCTATGAAAAAATTGCTCCTTTTACAAAAAACAAGCAGATAACGATCTCGATGCCCTAAGCGGAGCAAATTGATGTCTCAGTTGCAAGTGCATGTTGCCGTAGCCAAAATAGCCAAATATGCCGCCGGTGAAAGCGGCGATTCGCTGGAAATGATCGAACGGCCGCATGGCGGGCTGTCGCTGGTGCTGGTAGACGGCCAACGCAGCGGCAAGGCCGCCAAATCCATCAGCAATATGGTGGTGCGCAAAGCCGTCTCTTTGCTGGGCGACGGTGTGCGCGACGGTGCCGTGGCCCGCGCAGCGCACGACTATTTGCGCACCATGCGCGGCGGACAGGTCTCGGCCACACTGAACATTGTCTCGATTGATATGCAAACTGAGACCATTGTCCTGTCGCGCAACAGCCATTGCCCGGTGCTTGTTTCGACCCAAGAAAAAACCTGGATGTGGGACGAATCATCTGAACCGGTCGGCATCCATACCTGGACCAAGCCGGTGGTTGTCGAGTTGCCGCTGCAACCGCGCTGCTGCATCGTGGCCTTTACCGACGGCCTGCTGCATGCCGGCGCACGATATGGCCGGTCGGTGGACATTCTCGCTCAGGTGCAGGCCTGGCTGACCCAAAGCGACGCGCTGCCCCACACGCTGGCCGACAGCCTGTTGAACACCGCCATCACCTACGATCAGGGCCGCCCCGCCGACGACATTAGCGTGCTGATTGTCTATGTCCGGCCGGCCGGGCTCAACCAGGAACAGGTGCGCCGCATGCAGGTCGAGTTCCCCATTCGGATCAAAGACATCCCCCCGCAGACGGTCAACTATGGATGAGGATGGCCCATGTCGGCCGCGCATTGTGGTAGTAGGGCCGTGTGCCGCCGGCAAAAGCACGTTGGTGAGCAACCTGCGCAGGCGCGGATACACCATCCATGCCTGCGGCCAGGAACACTCGTTTGTGCCACAGTTGTGGCAGCGCGTCTCACATGCCGACGTGCTGATCTTTTTGGACGTCACCCTGCCGACCGTGGCTCAACGTCAGCGGCGCAGCGATTGGACACAGGCCGACCTGGACGAGCAGCACCGCCGGCTGGCGCATGCCCGGGCGCACTGCCACCTATATCTGCCCACCGACAATCTAACCCGCGAACAGGTGGCCGGTCGGGTGGCCGACTTTTTGCAAGAACGGGGCATCATGCCGGTGCAATCCTCAGGAGGCGCCGATGAAAATTGAGGATTATGCTTTTGGACGAATTGTCATAGATGGGCAGACATTCACTCGCGACGTGATCCTGCTGCCCAACCGGGTGTGGGATGGCTGGTGGCGGCAAGAAGGGCATCGCCTGATCATCGCCGACCTGAACGAGATTTGGGCTGCTATGCCAACCGCGCTGGTGATCGGCAGCGGCTTTTTCGGCCTGATGCAAACACCGACTGAAATTCGCACCGAGATTGAACGGCGCGGCGTCGCCTTGTATATCGAAAAAACGCGCCAGGCCTGCCAGGTATTCAACCGCCTGGCCGCGCAGGGCGAGCGTGTCGTCGCCGCACTACACCTGTCATGTTGAACGGTAGGGGGCTGTATGATCCGTTCGCTCTATTGCCACAGCAGTGAACAACCCATCTGGAACCTGTCGCCGGAGCAAATGCGCCAGGCCGCCCAGGATACCAACGGGCTGCTGTGGGTGCATCTGGAGCAGCCTTCCGATCAGGAATTTCAAACCATATTGAACGAAATTTTTCACTTTCATCCTCTGGCTATTGAAGATTGTCAAAGTAATGGATACCAATCACCCAAACTGGACAATTTCGGCAGCTATTTGTTCTTTATCGTTCATGGGCTACGCCCCGGACTGGACATCCAGACAGCCGAGTTGGACTGCTTTTTGGGCAAAAATTATCTGGTCACCTGCACATTGATCCCCGATATGCCTTTTGTGCGCTCGATCTGGCAGCACATCGAGCGCGACGAGCGGCTATACCGCCAAGGCGCCGACTGGCTGTGCTATGCCCTGCTGGACGAGATGATTGACGGCTATATGCCGTTAATTGATGCAATGGATGAAGAGATTGACCAACTCGAAGATCATGTGCTGGCACACCCGCAGCCCGACACGCTGACGCGCATCCTGGCGCTCAAGCACAACATTCTCACTCTGCGGCGCATCATCATTCCACAGCGCGAGGTGTTGAACCGCCTCAGCCGCGATGACATGCCCCAAATCTCTCCACAGCGGCGCATCTATTACCGCGATATTTATGATCACCTGGTACGCATCCATGACCTCAGCGAATCGGTGCGCGACGTCGTCAGCGGCGCGCTGGATATTTACCTGTCGGCCACGTCCAACCGCCTCAATGAGGTGATGAAGGCATTGACCATTGTCTCAACCATCTTTTTGCCCCTGTCTTTTCTGGCCGGCGTGTATGGCATGAACTTTGTCTATATGCCCGAACTGCAATGGCCGTTCAGCTATTCCCTGGTTTGGGCCTCTTTTGCGATCATTGCCGGCGGGATGCTGCTGTTTTTCAAACGACGAGGCTGGTTATAGACGATTGTAGATGTTTGTAAAACAACGAAAGAAAAAGAATCGTGGAGCATATTTGCTGCCTTTTATGTGGTGCTGACGATGCGCGGGTGCGCTTTCCCAGCACCATGCCCGAAGCCAATGTCAACGGCCATCCGGCCGATCCTGAACATTTCTATTGTACCACTCTGAGTTATGGACAACATTACCGCATCGTCCAATGCCGACGATGTGGCCTGGTCTACACCGACCCGCGCCGCCATCCCGATGAAATCCTGAATGACTATGAGGCCGTTGTCGAGCCACGTTACGTGGATGAGCGTGAGGGGCGTTTTTTGACCTTTCGACGCAACATCCGCCCGCTGGACGCCTTGATCACCCCCGCGCCGGGGCGCCGCCTGCTAGATGTAGGCGCACACGTGGGCATTTTTGTCGAGGTGGCCCAAGAGCGCGGCTGGGAGGCCTGGGGACTGGAACCATCGCAGTGGGCTGTGGAGCAGGGCCGCGGACGCGGCTTGAACATGATTCAAGGCACGCTGCGTCAGACCGACCTGGAAACAGCTTCGTTTGATGTGGTAACCATGTGGGATGTGGCCGAACACCTGGCCGACCCGCTGGCCGATTTCCGCGAGACTGCCCGCATCCTCAAGCCCGGTGGGGTATTTTGTGTTCACTCGATGAATATCGAAAGCCTGTTTGCCCGCCTGATGGGGCGATATTGGCCCTGGCTGGTGGAAATGCACCTGGTCTATTATTCTCCCCGCACTCTGGCCGCTTTGCTGGAAAAGGCCGGCCTGCAAGTAGACTCGTGGCGGGTGCAGGGTCGTTACCTGCACCTGGGCTATCTGGTTTCGCGGCTGTCGGGCTGGAGCATGCCGCTGGGCCGGTTTGCCGAGCGGGCGGTCAAAACGCTGGGCATCGCCGGCTGGGTCATGCCGGTCAATTTTGGCGACCTGTTTACGATGTATGCCCGCAAGCCACAAAAGGACTGATGAATGGAATCTTTTCCCCCGCTCAATCGTTCGACCTTGTGTGCCGGCCTGGATGCCCTGGGCGTGCGCGCCGGCATGGGGTTGATCGTCCACTCGTCGCTCAGCAGTTTGGGCTATGTGGTAGGCGGCGCGCCCACCGTCATTGCTGCGTTGATGGATGTGCTGACCCCTCAAGGCACGCTGCTGATGCCCTCGTTCAATCACGGCATGCCTTTCAAGCCGGGTGGACCGGGTTGCTATGACCCTCTACGCACACCCACGATCAACGGAGCCATCCCCGACGCGTTTTGGCGCATGCCCGACGTACGGCGCAGCCTGAACCCCACACATCCCTTTGCTGCCTGGGGCAAAAACGCAGAACGATACGTGCAAAACCATCATCGCACCCTGACGATGGGCGCAGACTCTCCTCTGGGCCTGCTGCTGGCCGATGATGGTTATGGCCTGCTGCTGGGCGTGGATTACCGCGCCAACACCTTTCATCACGTGGTCGAAACCCTGGTAAAGGCGCCCTGTCTGGGGCGGCGCAGTGAGACCTATGCAATCGCTCTGCCCGATGGACGGCAGGTGATGGGACGCACCTGGGGCTGGCGAAACGGCTCTTGCCCCTGGACCGACCAAAATCGCTATGCCCTGTTGATGGCCGTGCGCGGGCTATATCGTCAAAAGCGCATCGGTCCATGTACAGCCACCTTGTTTCGTCTGCGTGATGGCCTGGCGGTGATCGAGAGCCTGCTGCGCCAAGGCAACGAGGAATTTCCACCGTGTTCTGCCTGCTCCATCCGCCCGCGCCAGGTGGCGCAAACCGTACTGTCAGATTGGGACGACGAGCATCACTGCCTGCGTCCCGATTCGGAAGCCTGGACATTTTAAGAAAGGTAAATTTATGCTCAACATCGTTAATCCGCAATCTATTGGTCTATCAGCGACCCGGCTGGCCCGCATAGACGCCGCTATGCAGCGTTACATTGACCAGGGCAAAATTGCCGGCATCCTGGCTCTGGTGGCGCGGCATGGACAGATGGGCTATGCGCGCTGCTTTGGTCAAATGAATATCCAAGCCGCCCAACCGGTGCAGATGGATACGCTGTGGCGCATTTATTCGATGACCAAGCCCATCACCAGCGTGGCCGTGCTGATGCTCTACGAAGAAGGCCATTTTCATCTCACCGACCCGATATCCCGATTCATCCCAGCCTTTGAACAGGTCAAGGTCTTTGTTGCCGGGCGGGTGGATGAATTCGAGACGGCCGCCCCGCTCCGCCCGATCACCATCCACGACTTGTTGACTCATACCTCAGGGTTGGCCTACGGCCTGACACCTGACGATGTGATAGACAAGATGTACATCGAGCAACTTTGGCAGGCCGGCGTGATGGAAGGCAAAAAATCGCTGGCTCAGGCCGTCAAAACGGTGGCCGGGCTGCCGCTGGCCCATCAACCCGGCACGGCCTGGCGATACAGCATCGCCACCGATGTGCTGGGCTATCTGGTGCAGGTCGTTTCGGGCATGCCGTTCGACCAGTTTTTGCAGCAGCGCATTTTCGAGCCGTTGGGCATGCACGATACACATTTCTGTGTGCCGCCGGAAAAAATTGAGCGGTTCGCCGCCAACTATGGCCCATCCAAGAGCGGCAAGCTCAAGGTCATTGACAAACCGGCTTCAAGCCGCTTTGCCCGCTCCACCCAATGCCCATCGGGCGGCGGCGGCCTGGTTTCGACTGCCCCCGATTACCTGCGCTTTGCCCACATGCTGCTCCAGCGCGGCGAACTGGATGGCGTACGACTGTTAGGGCGCAAGACGGTCGAACTGATGACTGCCAATCACCTGCCGGCGGGCATGCACCCCTGGAACGATCCGGCGACCGGGTTTGGGCTGGGTGTGGGCATTCAGATTGATGCAGCCGCCTCCAAACGGCTCGGCTCGGCCGGCTCTTTTGGTTGGGGCGGAGCCGCCAACACCAACTTTTGGGTGGATCCGCAAGAAGACCTGATCGGCCTGATCATGCTCCAGTATATGCCCAGCGACACCTTTCCGGTCATCGCCGATTTTCGCGTGGGCGTATACCAGGCTTTGGAGTGAGTCGGGCGGCAATGCGCATCGTGTTGATCAGCGGCGAATTTCCTCCTATGCAAGGCGGCGTCGGCGACTATACCCGCGAGATAGCCCATGCCTGGACGGCGCAGGGCCACCAGGTCTGGGTGGTGGTGTCGCAAACGCTCCGCGATGCTTACCCCTCGCCTCAATCTCTGCCCTGGCAGGTGCTGCCCGTTGTGCCGGCCTGGACGCGGGCGTGCTGGTCGCCCATCGCCGCGGCCATCCACCAGGTGCAGCCCGATGTGGTCAACGTTCAATATCAGGCCGCGGCGTACGATATGCGCAGCCCGGCGATCAACCTGCTGCCCTGGCGGATCGGACGCAGCCGCGCCATGCCGCCCCTGGTGATCACATTCCACGACCTGCAAACGCCCTATCTGTTTCCCAAAGCCGGCCCGCTGCGGGGATGGGCTGTGCGATTGCTGGCGCGCCACAGCCATGCCGCCATCGTCACCAACGCTGAAGACCTGAACACGGCACGCTCCTGGCAATTTCTGGCCTCGCCGCCCGATCGCTGGCACCAAATCCCCATCGGCTCGAACATTGCGGTCAATCCGCCGCCCAATTTTGATCGAGAGGCCTGGCGACGGCAGCGCGGCTATGGCCCTGGCTCGTTTGTGTGGGCCTATTTTGGCTTTTTGAACGAGAGCAAGGGCGGCGAAACGCTGGTGCGGGCGCTGGCTCTGGCCCCTTGCGACACTCATCTGCTGATGATCGGCGGGCGGGTGGGCAGCAGCGATCCGACCAACCAGGCGTATGCCGACCGGGTGGAAGGGCTGATGCGCGAACTGGGGGTCATCGAACGGGTACAGTGGACGGGATATGTGCCGCCGGCCGAGGTGTCGGCGGCGCTGCTGAGCAGCGATGCAATGATGCTGCCCTATCGCGATGGCATCTCGTTTCGGCGGGGCAGCCTGCACGCGGCCCTGGCGCACGGCTGCGCCATTGTCAGCACAACGCCGCGCATACAACTGCCCGAACTGGTAGACGGAGAAAATGTGCTGCTGACACCGCCCCAAAACGCCCGGTCGCTTGAACAGGCCGCTCGCCGCCTCCAGACCGACCCGACTCTGCGCCAACGCATCGGCGATGGAGCGCGCCGGCTGGCGCAGCAATTTACCTGGGAACACATTGCGCAGCGCACCGTTTCCGAGGTATTTGAAAAACTCGTCTGACTACTCAACACAAGAACGCCAGGAGCAACTAAAACTCCTGGCGTTCCTGGCATCAAGACAACAGATAACCGTATCCTCGAAACGCCATCATCCTGACAGCTGCCAGCAAGATGCTGACTTGCCTCTAGCCGATTTAGCAGCCGCTGGCCAGTTTGCTGCGAAAATACTCGACGGTCAGAGCCAGGCCTTGCTCCAATTCAACCTGCGCTGTCCAGCCCAATTCTTCCCTGGCCTTGCGACAGTTGAAATAGCTCAGATAAATGTCGCCGGGCCGTTTGGGCGCATAGACCACATTGGACGGGCAGCCGACAATCTGCACCAGGCGGCGGTAAAGGGTGTTGACCGAAGTGCCTTGCCCGGTGGCGATACAGAGCGATTCATTGTCACCCCGTTCGAGGGCCAGCAGATTGGCGCGGGCAATGTCACCCACATAGACATAGTCCTTTTGCTGCTCGCCATCCCACTCGATGCGCACCTGCTCGCCTTGCAAGATGCGCCCGGTAAAGATGGCAATCACCCCAGCCTCGCCGGCCGGGTCTTGGCGCGGCCCATACACATTGCCATAACGCAGGGCGGTAAAAGTGAGACCGTGCGCGTCGTGCCAGTGACGCAGATAAAACTCGCTGCTCATTTTGGTAATGCCATAAGGCGACTGGGGACGCAATGGCGTTTCTTCGTCAATAGGCATCAGATCCACCGTGCCATAAATGGCTCCAGATGACGAAAAAACAATCTTGCGCGTGCCAAATCGGCTGCAGCATTGCAGCAGGTTGATCAACCCCAAAATGTTGACCTGTGCATCATAGATAGGGTCCTCATTCGAGAGCTTGACGCTATGCTGAGCCGCCAGATGACAGACCACCTCGGGCTGCTCTTGGGCAAACACATCGGCCAGTGCGGCGTCGCGCACATCCACCCGATAAAAGGCGGCCTGCGGATTGACATTCTCCATCCGTCCGCCGCCGCGCTCCCACAGGCAATCTACCACCGCCACCTGATGCTGCGCCTGGATCAATGCATCTACCACATGTGAGCCGATAAAGCCGGCCCCCCCTGTAACCAAAACCTTCATCTCATCCTCCAAAAACCGGGCTTGAATATCAACCTGACTATTGCCGTGCCAATGGCATATCGGCCACGTACAGCGCATTGACGGCGACATAATACAATTTTGCGCCGGCCTCATCCACAAAAATGCCACTCAACTGCCCAAAAACAGATTCCTGACTGCGCGCCGACTTGAACTGACGCACAAAAACGCCGTCGCGCCCCAACTGCACAATGCGCCCTTCGGAACGGTCGGCGATATAAATGGATTGGGCAATTTCGGGAATGTCCATATACAAGGCATCGGCAGCCGACAGGGGGCTTGGCATACGGGTCACGGTGAACGTCGCCGCGGCGCCAGCCATATATTTGGCAATTTTGCCATCGCTGTGCAGCACCACGATGCTGCCGTCAATGCCCAGGTCTATTGCCTGCGCCAGTTTGATGCCCGTATCCGTAAACCAGCGCGCCGGCGCAGCCGTAAACTGGCGGCGCGTATATTTGAAAATCTGGTTGGCCTGCGGATCCAGCACGTACAGGTTCGAGTCATAGGTCCTGATGGCGGTAGGACTGCGCCATTGATCGCGCCCGCCCATCGTCTGCGCCTGAAAGTTGGACCAGGTGGGGTCATATTCCAGCAGCAGACCATTGGCATCGAGGATGAGCAGAGCGCCGGCCTGTCGTTCACCGCCATCTTTCATCCAGGCCATGTCAACCAGATTGCCCAAATTTTGCCCCTGAACCGGCTGTCCTCGCTGTACCAACACCTGTTCGGCGTTGGGGTTGCGCAGGGCGTTGCGCAGTTCGTTCAGGCTGTGCCGATACACAAATCCGCCGCCGCGATCCAGCACATAGACATCCAACCCGGCCACAATCACGCGGGTAGGCGAGCTGCCTGCTGCCGTATAATTGAAAATGCGCGCTGGCGTCCCCAGCCGGGTCACGCCATCAATACGGTCTATTTCGGTTTCGGCCAGGGTGCGCACCTGAATCGCCTCGGCCTGGTCGGGCTGAAGGGCCAGAGCCTGGTCGGCCAAATCAATAACCTGGAGCCACTCGTCGCGGGCCACCATCGGGCTTTCGGCATGGCTCACTGCCGCGCTGCGTTTGCTGCGCAGCGCTTCCAGCCGCGCCTGAAGCTGTGAACGCTGCGCCCAATCGTGATAGAGCTTGTAACCGCCCACAAACAGCAGGGCCAGCAGGGGAATGGCAATGGCGACGGCGATCCACCATTTGCTTTGCGGCGATTCTTCGCCGCGCCGACGACTGCGAGCCGCGTTGCGCCGGCGCTGTTGCGTCCGCTGCTGCGTCTGCCGCGCCGCGCCGGCTTCTTCGGGCCGACGGTCGGGCAATACACGCTCACCCAGCGCGCGAGCACCGCCGCTCACCCCCTTGACCACATTTTGAAATACCGATTGAGCCTGAGCCAGCCAGGGCGCGCCCGCCGGGCCGGATGTCGAGCGCGCCGACGGCGGCGTATGGGGCATATCTGACTCTGTCTCAAAAGCCGCCTGCGGTTCCGGCTCAAACCATGTCTCTTGCGCAGCCCAATCGTCGACATCGGCCGAGGCGGCCTGATCGTCCCACATCTCTTGTCTCACCACCATCTGGCGAGAGGGCTGGGCACGAGCAACGGCCGGGGTATCGTCAAACGAGGTCGGCGAGGCAGCTTCGGGCTGCTCTACCGCCATAAAAGCCCAGCGCTCAGCCTGTGAATCACCCGGCGCGGCGGCCGCTCCACCGACCTGAATCACCACAGCAGAGCAATCTTCGGCTGGGGCCATCGCCTCGATATTTTGCATAGCCTGGTCTATGCTGGCGCCCATCACCTGGCCGATGCGGGTGATACCCAACTGTCGAGCCATCGGGCTGTCTACCATCAAGATCATGTTGCCCGGCTGCACCGCCGAGTGAAACAACCGCACCTGCGTGGTTGGGCGTTGACCGAGGATGCTGGCTTCTTCGTCTTCCAGAATGGTGTCGGGAAAGGCCTTGACCTGATCGCGTTGCACCAGGTAAACCATCGGCCAACCGGCCTGCGCCACAAATATCTCGCCGTTGCGCAGCACCACACAGGCAATGCCGCCCAGGCGATGCTCGCTGCTCACCTGGACATTGGTGCGCGTCAATTGGGCATTGGCCAGCAAAACGGCCTGGCGCAGGCCATAGGTGACGGTGCCGGGCGTGCGCAGATACTCTTGCGTGACCGCCGCCACCAACTCGCGGCACTGCTCTTCGCGCCCAAACGACTGGCCGCTCAACTCGATCAGGACATACAACTGTCCCTTGTCGTACTGTCCCAACGACAGCCAGGATCGCCGCTCGGCCACCCCGATATTGGCCGGGCTTTCCTGGCGAATGCCATCTATCAAACGCAGTTGTCCCACCCTGGTTTCCCATTTGCTGGCCATAGCTCACTCCCCTATTTGAACTGAAACCCGGTCTCCTGGCTCTTTATTCCAATGCGGCCGACAGGGTATCGGCATAGCGCACCAGCGTTTGAATATGTTCTGCCGGCGTTTGCCGGGTCTGCAAGTACTGCGCCAGGGCCTCCAGCGGCGTCAAACCGCCCATCTCTGAGACGCCCACCCGCATCCGCTCTGAACGTTGCACGCTGCGCGTCAGCGAGGCAACATAAAACGCGCCGTTCAAAGCCTGAATGATCCCTTTTTCGTGAATCAAGAGATTGGCCTCGGCCGTCGTCTCGACCACCACCCGCACAATGGCATCTTGAATCGGGGCGCGCTGAATGGCCGCCACTACCTGAGCGGTCGGGTCAGATGAGGCGGCCTGTATGCGCACCGTGACAAAGGGACGAGTGGGCAGCTTCTGAAACGCCCACTCGCATCCGCCGGGCCACACCTGCGCCAACACAAAGCCCTTGTCTTCGGCCTCTTCGCCAAAATCAATCCGCTCCAGGCTGCCCGAATACACCACCGGCGGCTGCCGCTCATCTTCGAGCGACTGGTGGCGGTGAATGTGTCCCAACGCCACATAATCCCAGGCCGGATTTTTGAGCAAATGCAACGGCAACACCACATCGTGGCCCAACATCACCGTGCGCTCCGAGCCATAGACGGCACCTTGGGCGGTGCCGTGCGCCACCAGGATGTGCGGCACTTGAGGCGTCAGACGGGCCAACAGGCCGTCGGCACCGGCCAGGATGGATTCGAGGCGATCCAACAGCAGAGCATTGGCATCCTGAATGTTTTTATTCTTGTACTCGTGCCGCGCCAGCAGCCCGCTGCGCACCACCCAGGGCAGCACCCCCACCTGCACCAGGCCATGTCGGGTTTGAATGTCAAACACATCGGGGGTGCGGGCCACATAGACATTTTCCACCGCCAGCGTGCCAAAAATTTCGAGGGTATGGGCGCGCCCGACCGCATTGGGCATATCGTGGTTGCCGGCCACCAGCACGGTGGGAATGTTGGCCTGCGAAAGCCGGCGAATGCGGCGGGCAAACTCGCGCTGATAGGTGGGCGAAGGATCGCGGGTCTTGTAGGCGTCGCCGGCAAAAATCACCAGGTCTACCGGACGCTCCAAAGCCGTGTCAATGACCCGATCCAACGCCGCCAAAAAATCGGCCAGGCGCGTCGAAACCCCGCTGCCGGGGTCTATGTGTCCATAATTTTCGACGCCCAGGTGCAAATCGGCCAGATGAAGCAAATGGATGCGCGGTGGAGAGTCAGGCATGTTCAAAATACGGCCAAAGCGTATCCAGAATTTGTTTATCCGAGATAATGTCTGTGACCAGATTCCACTTTTCAGCCGGAATATGCGAAACAGAAGAGCGTCGTTGCTTGAATGTTGTGAGCACGCTATCGAGATAGGATTTCATTTTGGGCGTTTCGCCCAACATCGCACAGGCCCAAGCCATCAACAAAAATTCGTTGACGCCAAACTGCACCCCTTGTTGCATACTCTCCCGACCCATCTGAAAAGCATCTTGCGCCCGCCCCAATCGCAGCGCAGCCTCGATCCATTCGGGCACCGGCCAGGAGACAGGTAAATCTTGGGGGTGTTTCTGACAAACCCACTGCCACTGCTGGCGAGCCTGCTGCGGCCTGCCAGACACCCAATCCATCAGGCCACGATAAAAATGATGACGGATCGGATCGGCCTCTTGACGCAGCACCTCGGCCGCCAGGCCTAGCTCTCCATGATCGATCAACCAGCGGAGTATCTGACCGGAATTGTCGCTTTGGTCGGGATCCAAAACCTGGATCATGTTCCAGGCATCCACAGCATCTTGAGCGCGACCCATTTCCTTGTACATATCCATCAGCGATTTCTGGATATTCACCGAATCTTGATTGTCTTGGGCGCAAGCCATAGCCGTATAAAAAGCAGACTCGGCCTGATCGTACTGCTTCAAAAAGAGATATTCTGAGCCCAACGCGCTCCAGGCATCCACAGACGACTCGTTTTCCGCCATTTGACGCAGACGAGACAGCCCTTCTTCCACCCGCCCCTGGTCAACCATGATCGAAGGCACAACCAGGTATGGAATGGTCAACTGGGGCTGCCGCTCGATCATTTGTTCACAAACCTCCATCGCTTGATCAAGCTGCCGTTCCCATCTTAGAGCTTCGACCAGATAATACCAGGCATTTAGCAAAATATCCTCAGCATACGCATCGCGCTCCAATGTCTCCGGCTTGAGCCGGCTCAGGCGATTAAAGATACGACGCATCCCTTCAATCGCGCTGGGCAACCGCCCCGCAGCTATATCCTTGACGCCTTTATGAAAAATAGCATCGTAACTATCGGCTAACTCGACAGACATAATTTCTCCTGATCCTCACCCAATGAATCAAAGCCAGAGAGGGGTTTACCGCTTCAAAATTGGAAAATATCCACATTTTGACGGCATTTCTCCAAGATAATGAACGCGTCTGTAGCCGCGCCCTAAATACTTGAGGTTAGTTTACCACAGTTTGATGGGCAAAGCAAACAAATACACGACATAAAAACCAAACCATCAAACTGACCGACTATACTGCCAGGCGAGGTTGTGTTATAATAGCGACCAGGTTGATTCGAGAGAGCATGTGAGGCAAGCGGCCATGTCCATCATCTATTTGATCCAAACCAACGCACACGAGCCAGACCTGACCCTGCGCGCCCGACGAGTGCTGCAACAGGCCGCCAGCGTGGTCGCAGACGATGTGCGATGGGCCACCGACCTGCTCAGATCGGCCCACCTCGATGCCCAACCGGTCGGCCCGGTCAGCCTGGAAAACATCATGTCGGCCTTGAACCAGGGCGACGTAGCCTGGATGCTGCGTCGCTGGGCCCAAGAGCAAGACATGATCCGCCAGTTCGAGCAACGCGGCATTGCCATCGTCCCCATCCCTGGCCCCAGCGACGAGATGACCACCTTGATCATGTCGGGGCTGCCCCTGGACCAGTTTGCCCATCTGGGATCGCCACCCGCAAACCCGCAGCGGCGGCGCGCCTGGCTGAACCGATATGCCCTCGAACGCCGCACCATGCTCATCACCGTCACTGCCGGGCAATGCGCTGCCCTGCAAGCCGACCTGAGCGAGATTTTCGGCGACCGTACCCTGGCGGTCGGCGATGGCACATCGATCTGGCATGGCCGCACCACCAATGCGCTGCCCGACAACCCCGCAGCCATCTTGACCCTGATCATCCAGGGCGCCGAAACAACCATCTGGAGCGAGGAGCAGGTGCGTCGTTGGGCGCAAGATCAGTTGGCGCAGGGCCGGTCGGCGCGCGATATAGCCCGCCAGGTCGCCGAACGATCTGGCTGGACGCCGCGCCAGGTGTATGAATTGCTGATCTAGACGGTCGTTCTTATGTTTTTCTAATGTTGTTGTGATATAACCATGCCACATCATGTGGCCCACTGTGTGGCCCACACCATTTGCTCTGATTGAAACTTGGGAGAAAAGATCATGGACCATTCCAACCCCATTGCCTCATTCGAGTTTCGCACCGAAGTGCAACAACTCTTGCATATCCTGATCCACTCGCTTTACAAAGAACGCGACATTTTCTTGCGCGAGTTGATCTCGAACGCCGCCGATGCCCTGAGCAGGGTGCAGTTCGAGATGTTGACCAACCGCGACGTGTTCGAGCCGGACGCACTGCTCGAAATCCACATTGACATCGATCAGGAACACAAGACGCTCACGGTATCCGATTCCGGCATCGGCATGGCTCGCGATGAGTTGATCGAAAATCTGGGCACCATTGCCCATTCAGGTGCGGCCACCTTTCTCCAGGCCATCCAGCAAGATCAACGGGCCAGCGTGGACCAGATCGGCCAGTTTGGCGTCGGCTTTTACTCGGCCTTTATGGTGGCCCAAGAGATCACCGTTATCTCGCGTTCCTACCGCCCCGATAGCGAAGCCTTTGCCTGGCGTTCAACCGGCGACAATCACTATACGATAGAGCCTTCCATACGCCCCCATCGTGGCACCTCGGTGATCCTCAAGCTCAAAGAGGACGCCCAAGAATTTTTGCAGGCCACTCAACTGGAAAACATTGTACGACGATATTCCGACTTTGTGCCGTTCCCCATTTATGTCGGCGGGCAGGTTGCCAACCAAGAAACGGCCATCTGGCGACAGCCGGCCGCTCAGATTACCGCCGAACAGTATGAAGATTTTTATCGCCACATCATCCACGACTGGGACAAGCCGCTCTTGCACACCCATCTGTCGGTAGACACGCCCATCCAGATTTTCAGCATCCTCTATGTGCCGTCGCGCCAGAACTATGGGCTGCTGTCTCCCCGCTCCGACTATGGCCTGCGGCTGTATTCGCGCAAAATTTTGATCGAGGAGCGCAACAAGGACCTGCTACCCAACTATTTGCGCTTTGTCGAAGGAGTGATTGACTCGGACGATTTCCCGCTGAATGTCTCGCGCGAGGTGGTGCAGACCAATCGTGTGCTCAGCACGGTCAAACGCAACCTGGTGCGCAAGATCACCAGCTCGCTGCAAGAATTGGCCCAAGACCAACCCGACGAATATAAAAAATTCTGGAGCGAATTCGGCGTGTTTATCAAGGAAGGGTTGGCCACTGAGCCGGGCGACCGCGACCGGCTGATTGACCTGCTGCGCTTTCGCTCATCCCAAACCGGGGACGATGAATGGGTCTCCTTGCGCGGCTATGTCGAGCGTATGCGCGAAGGGCAGACGGAAATCTATTACGCTTTTGCCGACGACCGCGCCGCCATGGCCGTCAGCCCGCACCTGGAGCCGTTCCGGGCGCACGACCTGGAGGTGTTGTTCTTTACCGAGCCGGTAGACAGCTTTATGATCCTCAACCTGACCGAATATGATGGCAAAAAGCTGCGCAACATAGACGACGCCGGCCTGGAACTGCCCGCCCAACCAGACGAAAAACCAGCTGCCGAGCCAATTCAGGACGAAACGTTCAAGAGCCTGCTGGAGCGGTTCCGCACCGTTTTGGGTGACAAGGTGATCGAGGTGCGGGAAGCCCGACACCTGGTAGACAGCCCCTGCCGGCTGGTCAATCCGGCCAATGCGCCGGGCAGCGAGATGCACCGTGTTTACCGTCTGCTGAACCAGGACTATCAGGTGCCCAAAAAGATCATCGAGGTCAACCCACACAGCCCCTTGATCGAAGGGCTGAGAAATCTGGCTCAGAATCAATCCGACTCACCGCTGATTGACCCATGCATCGAACAACTGTACGAAAATGCCCTGCTGGTCGAGGGGCTGCACCCCAACCCGGCGGCGATGATCACCCGCATCCAATCTTTGATGCAAGCTGCCGTCAGCAAATGATTCTGCCAGACGCCCTCGCCGATCAGACCGGTCCGATCGGCGAGGGCGTGGTTTTGACGGCGTTCGACCGAACAAGCTCAACCCGCTCAACTGAGGCTCTCACCTTGAAATGCTTCGCCCATCACCTTGCACTTGCCCCGCATCCTTTCCTGTGGTAGAATAACCCCTCGTATTATCCCAGATCGGAGGAGGCTTTTGTGGAAATTGGAGAATATGTGCGCATCGCGCTCCGTTGGGGCTGGATCGTCATCTTGCTGGCCACCCTGACGGCCGGCGTCACCTACGGATACAGCAAATTCAAAATAGACCCCATCTACCAGGCCAGCGTCACCGTCTCGGTGCTACCTGCCCGTGCCGACTGGGGACTGAGCAATACGGTCGGCAGCCTGCTGCGTAGCATGTCGGGCAACATCAAAACGCACAGTTTTCTGTCCAAAATCATTGATCGCGGCCAACTGGATACCACCACCGACGACCTGCTCAACGGCAAAACTCTGTTTGTCAAAGATGAAGCCTCCGATTTTACCATCACCATCACCGTGCGCGACCCCAACGACCAGGTAGCCACGCAGATGGTCAACCTGATCGCCGACGTGTTCAAAGAGGAGCGCGACGCCTGGAACGACCTGCAAGACAAACGCGACCGCATTGATGTGACCATTCGCGATCATGCCCGCTATGCCGGGCTGTATTCACCCAAACCCACCATCAATGCCGCTGCCGGCGGCGTAGTGGGGGGACTGCTCGGTGCGCTGATCGTGTTTGTGCTGGAATGGCTGCAATCGGCGGCCGTCCGTTCGGTCGAAGACCTGGAGCGGTTCAATATCCCGGCGTTGGGCGTCATTCCCGCCGAATCGGGACGGCGACGCCAGGCCTACAAGGAGTAGAAATGCCTTTACCCCATTCGATCAACCTGATCACGCTGAACGAGCCGCGCTCGCCGATCAGCGAAGCCTATCGCTCGCTGCGCACCCAACTCGAATTTTCCAGCCTGGATCACCCGCTGCGCTCACTGCTAGCAACAACGCCCGCCGAAGCAGATGACAAAGCCATCACCCTGGCCAACCTGGCCGTGATTATGGGGGAAGGCGGGCGGCGCATCATCCTGGTAGAGGGCGACCTGCGCCGGCCAGCCCTGCACGAGGTCCTGGGACTGGAAAACAAGGTCGGCCTGAGCGACCTGCTGCGCGGAAACGATGATTTGAGCGCGCTGCCCTGCCAGGAAACCGGCATCGAAGGGCTGCGCCTGCTCGCCAGCGGCCCCTTGCCGCCCAACCCGGCCGTTTTGCTGGGGTCGGCGCGGATGGCCCAGGTGCTAGAGGCGTTGAACAGCCAGGCCGACATGGTGCTGTGGGACGCTCCCCCGGTGCTGGCCGTGACCGACGCGGCTCTGCTGGCCGCTCGCGTGGACGGCGTCTTGCTGATGGTGCGGGCGTATGGTGCCGAGCGCGAACATGTGCAACGCGCCCAGGCTCTCTTGGCCAAAATCAAGGCCCGGCTGATCGGCGCGGTGCTGACCCATGCCAGCCTGGACCGGTCGGTATCTGGATATTACAAATACTAGCTTTTGGTTCGTTCATTTTTGATGGACATATAAAAACCTTTAGATTAAAAACGATGTTTTATGAACTGCCGTCTGAAAAAGGACTAATGCCCATTTCACTGTAGGTTGCTTTCTGGACAACAATTCTCAGAGCGGCAAACCCCTGTCTGGTTCCGATTCGTTCGGGATAGGAGCAGCTATGAAAGGCTTGATTCTCAGCGGTGGCAAGGGAACACGCTTGCGCCCAATCACCTTTACTCGCGCCAAACAACTGGTGCCGGTAGCCAACAAGCCGGTGCTTTTCCGAGTGATTGAGGCTATCGCCCGCGCCGGCATCACCGAAATCGGTATTGTGGTGGGCGATACGGCAGAAGAAATCCGCGCCGCAGCCGGCGACGGCAAAAAATTCGGCGTCCAGATCACCTATATCCCTCAGGATGCGCCGTTGGGCCTGGCCCACGCCGTCAAGATCAGCCAGGACTTTGTGGGGCAGGAACGATTTGTCATGTTCCTGGGCGATAACGTCATCCAGGGCGGCATTTCAGACCTGATCCGCAATTTCGAGACCTGTGGTTATGACAGCCAAATCGTCCTCAAGCGTGTCCCGGATCCGCGACAATATGGTGTGGCCGAGTTAAACGAGGAGGGGCGCATCGCCAACCTGGTCGAAAAACCGCGCGAACCCAAAAGCGACCTGGCCCTGGTGGGCATCTATATGTTCAACGCCGCCGTATTCGAGGCTGTACAGCACATCACCCCCTCGTGGCGCGGCGAACTGGAAATCACCGACGCCATCCAATGGCTGGTCAAACAAGGATACAATGTGTATCCCTTTGTCCACGAGGGATGGTGGATTGACACCGGCAAAATGGAAGATATGCTCGAAGCCAACCGCCTGGTGCTGGATGAGATTGAGCCGTCCATCAAAGGCTATGTAGACCACGACTCGAAACTGATCGGCAAAGTGACCATCGAAGAAGGCGCCGAGATCATTAACAGTGTGGTGCGCGGCCCGGCCATCATCGGTCAGCATACCCGCCTGGTCAACGCCTATATCGGGCCGTTTTCCAGCGTCTATCATCACTGTGTCATCCGCAACGCCGAGATTGAACATAGCATCGTGTTGGAACATTGCACCATCGAGGACATTGACCATCGCATCGAAGACAGCCTGATCGGCCGCAATGTAGAAATCACCCGCTCGCCGCTCAAGCCGAGGGCTTATAAACTGACCCTGGGCGATTACAGCCGCGTCGGTCTAGTGGGTAACGGGCATTGATGGCTCGGCTCACATTAACCAGGATGGAAAGGAGGTGAGTTCAATGCCCAATGCAAAGAAATGGCGAGACAAGAAAATGGCCAAACACAAGCATCGCAAGAGACTCAAGCTGACGCGGTGGCAACGCCGGGGTAAATAAATCACCATTCAGCACGTTCAGGTATGCGGCGTTGCTGGCTAGACAGAGCATATTACCTGTAAATATTTTTAAGACTGCTGCCCTGCGTCAGCACCATGCGGCGCAGGGCAGTCGTTTCTTGGGGATTCGGGAATGAAGACAACATTGATTTATCCGGGCATTGCCGGATACGGGTTTCACAGTGTGGGCAAGGGCATGGAAGCCGGCTGGATCAGTCACGGCCTGGCCTATCTCAGCGCGGCGGCGCAGGCGCAGGGGTTCGAGATTGACCTGATTGACCTGCGCGCGCTGGAGGGCTGGGATCATTTTCGCCGTGAACTGGAAACGCGCCGTCCTGATGTGATCGGCGTAACCATGATGAGTGTGGATTTTAACCCGGCCATGCAATGCGTCAATATGGCCAAAGAGGTCAACCCGCACATGGTCACGGTAGTGGGCGGGCCACACCCCACCCTGGCCCTCGATGAGGTCGGCCAGAACCCACACATTGACTATATCATCACTCACGAGGGCGAGATTGCCTTTCCTAAACTGCTACGCGCCATCCAGAATGGGCACCCGCCAACCGAGCGGGTCATGCAAGGTGAACCGCCGGTGTTGGACGATTTGCCCTTTCCCGACCGGGAGTTGTTTCTCAAGGAATGGCGCAAATGGGGCTATACCAGCGACTCGCCCGAAGACCCGTTTGTGCCAGAACTGCCGCCGCCGTTTGTCACCCTGATCGCCGGCCGGGGTTGCCTGTACAACTGTTCATTTTGCCAGCCGGCCGAGCGCACCATCTTTGGGCGCGGCGTGCGCCGCCGCTCTCCGGCCAACATCATTGCCGAACTGGACATGCTGCGCGAGCGGTATCATTTTGCTAGCTTTATGTTTCACGACGATACCTTGACCGAAAGTCGCGATTGGGTGATCGAGTTTTGTCGTTTGTACCAGGAACACGGCTTTACGCAGCCCTTTTTCTGCCAGAGCCGCGCCGATATTATCGTGCGCCACCAGGACATGGTGCAGCGCATGGCCGAGGTGGGCTGCAAGGGCTATTTTATCGGCTTTGAAAGCGGCAGCGACCGTGTACTCAAATTCATCCGCAAAGGCACCACCCGCCAGAAAAACATCGAGGCGGCGCGGGTATGCAAAAAATTTGGCATCAAAATTTGGGCCAATTATATGTTGGGTCTGCCCACCGAAACCCCCGACGAGGTGCGCGAGACCATCTCGATGATGCGCGAAATTGACCCGGATTATTACAGCCCCTCCTTTTACACACCGCACCCCGGCAGCGACCTGTATGATTACTGCGTGGAAAACGATCTCAACCTGATCAGCAGCCACGATCAATATCGCCGCAACCCCACCGAAATCAAAATCAAGGGGCAAGATGAGGCCTTTCTCCAGTGGGCGCTGCGCGAGTCGCAACGACGCAAGCCGATCAATCAATTCAAACGCAGCGTGAGCCAATGGGTCAAACGGTACGCCCAACCGCGCAAGTGGGTGCGCAAATTACGTCAATGGATGGGGCGTCAGTAGAAAAAAAAAGAGAACAAAAATGAAACCTGGCGTCAAATCGGCTGTCCGTGTCATCCTGTATACTCTGGTTTGTACATTCATCCTTTCGCTCACTTTTTCGATGGGCTATGTGGGCCGTGCCATTCACACGCCAGTCAGCGATGAGTCGGCAGCGTTTGGCATTTTTTGGGAAGCCTGGGAACTGGTCAACCAATACTTTTACGGTGACAAGGGTAGCCAGACCGCCCGCGTCTATGGGGCCCTCAAAGGCAGCCTGACCGCGCTCAACGACCCTTACACCCTGTTTGTCGAACCGCGTCAGCGCGAACGCGAAAAAGAAGAGCTGCGCGGCAGTTTTGGCGGCATTGGTGCCTGGATCGAACGACAGCCCGATGGTCGGGTGATGTTGACGCCGATGGACGACCGCCCAGCCGCCCGCGCCGGCATCCTGGTCGGCGACGAACTGGTCGCCGTCAACGACAAACCGATCACTCCTGACATGCCCATTGATGAGATTGTCGGCATGGTCAAAGGGCAGCAAGGCGAAATCGTCACCCTGACCGTGCGACGCGAGGATGCTGCCGACCTGCTCGTTTTCAAGGTTCGCCGTGAAGAGATTGTGGTGCCTTCGGTGTCGTGGCAGATTGCGCCCAATGCGCCCGATATTGGCTATGTGCGCCTGAGCATGTTCAATGACCGCACCAACGGCGAACTCCAGGATGCCATCGAGCAGATGCGCAAACAGGGCGCTCGCAAATTTATCCTGGACCTGCGCGACAACGGCGGCGGGCTGCTCGATTCGGCCATTGATGTGACCAGCCAGTTTCTCGCCGACGGCGTGGTGTTGTATGATCACAAAAGCAACGGCGAAGAACGCGCCTATTCTGTCAAAAACAAGGGCGTCGCCCGCCAGGAACCGCTGGTGGTGCTGGTGAACGGCTTTACCGCCAGCGCATCCGAGATCGTGGCTGGGGCCATCCAGGATGCCGGACGCGGCAAACTGGTGGGCGTGCAAACCTTTGGCAAGGCCTCGGTGCAACTGCTCTTTGATCTGAGCGATGGCTCGTCGCTGCACATCACCAACGCTCACTGGCTCACCCCCAACCATCGCGATATTAACGGCGTCGGCCTGACGCCCGATGTGGTGGTGGAATGGAGCGACGCAGATCGCTCAAGCGGTCGCGACCCTCAGTTGGAAAAAGCCATTGCCCTGCTGCAAGAAATCAATCCGTGACAAGGAACGATAACCTATGTCGAAAAGTCAAACGATCATCCGCTATACCTGGCTGACCCTGGCCATTCTGGCTTTGGTGTCCTTTTGCTACATCACCGGGCTGGGCAGTGGGCTGGTAGCAGCCAGTTTCTGGAGTCGCGCCACACCCACCACTTTTACCGTCCCAACCACTCCGCTGGCTGGCGTGACCGCCACGCCGTGGATCGTGGTGGTCACGGCCACGCCGCAACCGGCCGACTCGCTGACAACGACGCCCACCCGCGCCCTGCCGCCGACTGGTACTCCAGCGCCCGCTAGTACCCCAGCGCCCGCTGGTACACTGGCGCCCGCCCCCACCCGCCCGGCCATGAGTGCAGATTGGGATATTTTTTGGGAAGCCTGGGACATTTTGAAAGAGGAATTCTACGGCGACCTGCCTGCCGAGTCTGAACTGCCCTATGTGGCCATTCGCGGGCTGATCGGCGAGACCGGCGATCCCTATACCGCCTTTCTCGACCCGGTGCGGGCAGAAATTTTCAGTTCCGACCTTTCAGGCAGCTTTGAAGGCATCGGTGCTACCATCCGCCTGCGCCCCGACGGCGTCTTTGAAGTGGTGCAGCCGCTGACAGGCTATCCGGCGATCAAGGCCGGTGTGCGCGCCAAAGACCAGATCATCCAGGTAGATGATCGCCCGCTAGACGGCATGACCATTTATGAAGCCATCTCGTTGATCCGTGGGCCGGCCGGCACCACCGTGCGCCTGCTGATTCGCCGCGAAGGAACGCCTGAACCGTTCGAGATCGAAATTCGCCGCGCCCGCATCGAACTGCCGGTGGTGGAAAGCAAGATGCTGGATCACGACATTGCCTACATTCGCCTGACCGATTTCGGCCAGACGGCATTGAGCAAACTGCAAGAGGCATTGCGCCAGGCCAGGCAGCAAAATGCCCAGGCATTGATTTTCGACCTGCGCGGCAACCCCGGCGGCTATTTGTTGGTATCCATCCAGGTAGCCAGCCAGTTTATTGGCGACGGCGTCATTTTGATCGAGCGATTCCAAGACGGCAGCGAGCAGACATACCGGGCACAGCCCGGCGGCCTGGCCCTGGACATTCCGATGGTGGTGCTGGTAGACGGCGGCTCAGCCAGTGCGTCCGAGATCGTGGCCGGGGCCATCCAGGACCGTGAGCGCGGCATCCTCATCGGCACCACCACATTGGGAAAAGGATCGGTGCAGATGGTGCATACATTGAGCGACGGCTCACAACTGCGCGTCACCAATGCCCGCTGGTTCACTCCCAACGACCGCGCCATCCATGGCACGGGCCTCAAACCCGATATCGAAGTAACAGTCAGCGAAGAAGACTTGGCCGCCGAGCGCGACCCGCAACTCGAGCGGGCCATCGAATACCTGCTCAGCGGCGTCCAGGCCAATCCGTAAAGGGTGACTTGTCCTCTCAACATCTTGGGAACGCCATTATCCTGATGACAGCCATCAGGATAATGGCGTTCTCTTGTTTTTTGACAAGGTACGCCAAAATGTTGGTTTCGACAGGCTCAACCAACGTTTTACAAGCTCTGACCGAATCGTGCCTCTTGATACTTTCTTGACCTTCCGCGCGGTTTTCTTGTCCCCGCTCTGACCTCTTTTGCGATATACTCTGACCGATCACCTGGATATTTTCCTTATCATTCTGTGACCGGAGGAGTATAATGACCTTGCTCTATCTCGTTGCCGGCCTGATTGCACTGGGACTGCTTGTTTACCTGAGCGTCGCGCTGCTGAAACCGGAGTGGTTCGAATGACTCTATTTGGCTGGCTGCAAATCGGATTGTACCTGGCGCTCTTGTTGTTGCTCGCCAGGCCGTTGGGTATCTATATGGCCCGCGTCTATCAGGGTGAGCGCACATTCCTCGATCCGCTCATGCGCCCGGTTGAGCGATTGATCTATCACACTGCCGGTGTGCGGTCGGATGAGCAGATGGACTGGCGCACCTATGCAGTCGCTGTCTTACTGTTCAACGGCCTGGGATGGATAGCTCTTTACGCGCTGCAACGCTTGCAGGCTGTTCTGCCGCTCAATCCGCAAAGCCTGGGTCCCGTCGCGCCCGACACGGCATTCAACGCGGCGGTCAGTTTCGTCACCAATACCAACTGGCAGAGCTATGGGGGAGAAACGACGATGAGTTATCTCACCCAGATGCTCAGTCTGGCGGTGCAGAATTTCGTTTCGGCGGCGACGGGGATGGCCGTGCTGGCGGCGTTTGTGCGCGGTCTGGCGCAGCGTTCCCCCTCGCTGGCGAAGGACAGAGGGGGGATCGGCAACTTTTGGGTTGACCTGACGCGCGGCGTGTTATATATTTTGCTGCCGCTGGCGTTCCTGCTCGCGCTGGCGCTCGTTTCGCAAGGCGTGGTACAAACATTCCGCCCTTCCCTGACTGTCCCACTCTTGCAACCAACCACCGACAGCAGTGGACAAACGGTGACACAGCAAACGCTGGCCCTCGGCCCGGCAGCATCGCAGGTTGCCATCAAGCAGCTCGGCACGAACGGCGGCGGTTTTTTCAACGTCAACTCGGCGCACCCCTTCGAGAATCCCACGCCGCTGACAAACCTGCTGGAAATGCTGGCAATTTTGCTCATCCCGGCGGCGCTGTGTTTCACTTTTGGCCGGATGGTAGGGGATATGCGGCAGGGCTGGGCTATCTGGGCGGCGATGACGGTCATCTTTGTGGGGATGGTGGGCCTGGCGGTGTGGGCAGAACAAAGCGGCAATCCGGCATTGACCCGCTTGGGCGTGGATCAGGCCGCGAGCGACGCGCAGCCGGGCGGCAATATGGAAGGCAAGGAACTGCGTTTCGGCGTGGTCAACTCGGCGCTGTGGGCCACGGCGACGACCGCCGCTTCCAACGGCTCGGTCAACTCGATGCACGACTCATACACACCCCTGGGCGGGATGGCGGCGCTGTGGTTGATCCAGTTGGGCGAAATCGTGTATGGCGGTGTGGGATCGGGGTTGTATGGGATGCTGGTCTTTGCCATGATCGCCGTCTTTATCGCCGGGTTGATGGTGGGCCGCACGCCCGAATACCTGGGCAAAAAGATCGAGGCATTCGAGATCAAGATGGCCGCGCTGGTGGTGTTGATCCCGGTGATCATTGTACTGGGGGGCGCGGCGCTGGCCGTCGTCACCCCGGCCGGGCAAGCGTCGGTGTTCAACCCCGGTCCTCATGGCTTGAGCGAGGTGTTGTACGCCTTTTCTTCCGCCGGCAACAACAATGGCAGCGCGTTTGCCGGGTTGAACGCCAACACGCCTTTTTACAATATCGCGCTGGGACTGCTGATGCTCATCGCCCGTTATGGACTGATTGTGCCGGTGTTGGCGCTGGCCGGGTCGCTCGCAGACAAACGCGCCGCGCCGCCCGGCGCTGGCACGCTGGCCACCCACACGCCGCTGTTCGTCATCTGGCTGATCGTCGTAGTGATCATGGTCGGCGCGTTGAGCTTTCTCCCGGCATTGGCGCTGGGACCGATAGCAGAACACCTCATGATGGGACGGTAAGGGACAATGCAAAAATTATCCAGAAAACACTTGGACCCGCGCCGCGCGTTATATCGCCGCGCCGGCATGGACGCGCTGCGCAAACTCGACCCGCGCCGGATGCTACGCAACCCGGTGATGTTCGTGGTCGAGATCGGCAGTCTGCTGACGACGGCGCTGTGGATACAGGCCTTGACCGGGCGCGGTAAAGCGCCGGCGGGATTTGTGGGCGCGGTGGCGCTGTGGTTGTGGTTCACCGTGCTGTTTGCCAACTTTTCCGAGGCGCTGGCCGAAGGCCGGGGCAAGGCGCAGGCCGAAGCGTTGCGCCAAACGCGCCGCGAGACGCAGGCCAAAAAATTGCGCAGCCCTCGGCGTGACGCGCCGGTTGAGCATGTCGCGTCCACGGCGCTGCGGCGGGGCGATGTGGTGCTGGTAGAAGCGGGGGATACGATCCCCGTGGACGGCGAGGTGATCGAAGGCGTGGCGGCGGTGGATGAGAGCGCCGTCACCGGCGAAAGCGCACCGGTCATCCGCGAATCGGGCGGCGACCGCAGCGCCGTCACCGGCGGCACGCGCGTGCTTTCCGATTGGCTGATCATCCGCGTGACGGCCAATTCCGGCGAGGGCTTTCTGGATCGCATGATCGGTTTGGTGGAAGGCGCCCGGCGACACAAGACGCCCAACGAGATCGCCCTCAGTATCTTGCTGTCTGGCTTGACGATCGTCTTTTTGATCGTGTGTATGACGCTCCTGCCGTTCTCGCTCTACAGCGTGCGGGCGTCCGGCGCGGGCGCGCCGGTCACGCTGACCGTCTTGATCGCGCTGCTCGTCTGCTTGATCCCCACCACGATTGGGGGATTGCTTTCGGCCATCGGCATTGCCGGTATGGATCGCTTGATCCAGCATAATGTGATCGCGCTGTCGGGGCGCGCGGTGGAGGCGGCCGGCGACGTGGATGTGCTGCTGCTGGACAAAACCGGCACGATCACCCTGGGCAACCGCCAGGCCGTCGAATTCATTCCGGTCGGCGGCATGAGCGAGCGCGAGCTGGCCGAACTGGCGCAACTGGCTTCGCTGGCCGACGAAACGCCAGAGGGCCGCAGTGTGGTGGTGCTGGCAAAAGACAGGTACGGACTGCGTGGGCGGCCTGTCGGCGAAGCGGCGGTGCATTTTGTCACCTTTACAGCGCAGACGCGCATGAGTGGCATAGATATGCCTTCGGCAGATGGCAGAGTCGCCAGTATTCGTAAGGGCGCGCCCGATGCGATTTTGGCCTGGATCGCCAGTCACGGGCATGTTGCGCCGCCGGGATTGCCCGTCGTGGTCGAAGAGATCGCCCGCGCCGGAGGCACGCCGCTGGTGGTGGCGCGCAACGGGCAGGCTGTAGGGGTGATCCACCTCAAGGACGTGGTCAAGGGCGGCATCAAGGAACGCTTTGCGCACCTGCGCAAGATGGGTATCAAGACGGTCATGATCACGGGCGACAATGCGCTCACTGCCGCCGCGATTGCCGCCGAGGCCGGCGTGGATGATTTTCTGGCCCAGGCCACGCCGGAAGCCAAACTGAAACTCATCCGCGACTATCAGGCCGGTGGGCGGCTGGTGGCGATGACCGGCGACGGCACGAACGACGCGCCGGCGTTGGCCCAGGCCGACGTCGCCGTGGCGATGAACACCGGCACACAGCCGGCGCGCGAGGCAGCCAACATGGTAGACCTGGACAGCAATCCCACCAAGCTGATCGAAATTGTCGAGATCGGCAAGCAACTGTTGATGACGCGCGGCGCGCTGACCACGTTCAGCATCGCCAACGACGTGTCCAAGTACTTTGCGATCATTCCGGCGGCGTTCGCCTCTACCTATCCGGCGTTAGGCGCGCTGAACCTGATGCAGTTGGCGACGCCGCAAAGCGCAATCCTGTCGGCGGTCATTTTCAATGCGCTAATTATCGTCGCGCTCATCCCATTGGCACTGCGCGGCGTGCCCTATCGCCCGGTCGGCGCGGCGCAGCTTTTGCGCGATCACCTGTTGATCTATGGCCTGGGCGGGCTGGTGACGCCGTTCATCGGGATCAAGGCGATTGACTTGCTCCTGGTTGCCCTACATCTGGTTTAGGAGGCAAGCTATGCGTGCGCAACTCCGCCCGGCTATCGTTTCGCTGCTCGCGCTGACGTTGATCACCGGCGTTTTTTATCCGCTGGCGGTGACGGGATGGGCGCAGGCCTTTTTCCCGTATCAGGCCAACGGGAGTATAATCGTCAGTGATGGGCAGGCCCGTGGTTCTGAGTGGATCGGGCAGCCTTTTGACGCTCCGGGATACTTTTGGGGGCGATTGTCGGCCACACGGCCCTTTCCTTACAATGCCGCCGCCTCGTCCGGCTCGAATTTGGGACCGTCGAATCCCGATTTGCTCCAGGCGGCGCAGGCCCGCGTTGACGCGCTGCGCGCTGCGGATCCCGATCAACAGGCGCTCGTTCCGGTAGACCTGGCGACGGCCTCGGCCAGCGGACTCGATCCGCACATCAGCGTGGCGGCGGCGCTTTACCAGGTCCCGCGTGTGGCGCGGGCGCACGGCTTGAGCGAGGCTCAGGTGCAGGCACTGGTTGCCCAATGCACCGAAGGGCGACAGTTTGGAATCCTGGGCGAGCCGCGCGTGAACGTGCTCAAGCTGAACCTGGCATTACAATCTCACTTTGCCATTTTTCGACAGGATTAACAGGATTTTCAGGATTAGAAAAGACTCTATGAAAACTTTTTCATCCTGGTAATCCTGTAAATCCTGTCCAAAAAAACGAAGCGCGTAACCACTTTGGCAGTTGAAGGATAGGTGATGGAACAACGCCCTGACCCGGATGTATTGTTGGCGCGCATCCAGGCTGAGGAACAGCGGCAAGCGCGCGGCAAACTCAAAATTTTTTTGGGTTACGCTGCCGGCGTGGGCAAAACCTACGCCATGCTCGAAGCCGCCCACCAGCGCCGGGCGGAAGGTGTGGACCTGGTCGTGGCGTATGTCGAAACGCATGGCCGGGTCGAAACCAAAGCTATGCTGCGCGACCTGGAGACAATCCCGCGCAAGCAGGTCGAGTATCGCGGCATCCTTTTGTCGGAGATGGATGTGGATGCCGTGCTGGCGCGCCGTCCGCAGTTGGCCTTGGTGGATGAACTGGCGCACACGAACGCGCCCGGCTCGCGTCACCTCAAACGCTACCAGGATGTCGAAGAACTGCTCGCCAACGGCATAGATGTTTACACGACCCTCAACATCCAACACCTCGAAAGTCTGAACGATGTGGTGGCGCAAATCACCGGCATCATTGTGCGCGAAACTTTGCCCGATCGGGTGATTGACGAGACGACCGAACTCGAGTTGATTGACCTGCCCCCCGCCGAACTGCTGCGCCGACTCGAAGAAGGCAAAGTGTACGTCCCCGATCAGGCCGCGCGGGCGATCCGCAAATTTTTCCGCCCGGGCAATCTCACCGCTCTGCGCGAATTGACCATGCGCCGCGCCGCCGAGCGGGTGGACGACCAGATGCGCGCTTATATGCAGTCGCACGCCATTCCCGGCCCGTGGCCGGCCAAAGAAAAGCTGTTGGTGTGCGTCGCCCCCGGTTTCTTGTCCGAACGACTGGTGCGAGCCACGCGCCGTCTGGCCCAGGAATCCGGCGCCGAATGGGTAGCCCTCTATGTCGAAACCCACAAACACGTCCGGCTGACCGCCACGGAAAAGGAGCGCGTCGCGCGGGCCTTGCGCCTGGCCGAAGAACTGGGTGGCCAAGCCATCACCCTGCCCGGCCATGCGATTGCTCAGACTGTTCTCGACTATGCCCGCAGCCACAATGTCACCAAGATCGTGGTCGGCAAGCTGGTGCGCCCGCGCTGGCAAGAACTGCTGCGCGGGTCTGTCGTTGAGCAGGTCATCCGTGCCAGCGGTAGCATTGCTGTGTATGTCATCAGCGGGACGGTGGAGGCGCGGGAGAGTTTCCTGTTAGAAACCACAAAACAGCCGTTGCGTCGCTCCTGGCTGCGCTACGCACTGGGCGCGCTGTTGGTGACTGCCGGCGCCGGATTGAGCGCGTTGGTGCATCCGCTCTTTGCCCCGACCAACCTGGTGATGATTTACCTGCTCGCTGTTGTCATTGCCGCCATTGCGCTGGGGCGCGGCCCATCGCTCCTGGCAGCGATCTTGAGCGTCCTGGTGTTCGACTTTTTTTTCGTGCCGCCGCAGTTCACGCTGGCCGTGTCGGATACGGAATACCTGCTGACCTTCTCGTCACTGCTGGGCGTGGGGCTGATCATCAGCAACTTGACCGCGCAGGTACGCGAGCAGGCCGAAGCGGCGCAGCGCCGTGAATTGCACACCCTTGAGCTGTATGCCCTCAGCCGCGATCTGGCCGCGGCCGTGAGCCTGGATGAGATCGTGCAGAACATTCTCGTCCATGCCACGCAAACCTTTGGCCGTGAAGTGGTCGTTTTGATGCCGGATGCCACAGAACGCGCCGTCGCACCGCGCATCCTCAGCCCCGGTTTGACGCTGAACGAAAACGAGTTGGCCGTTGCCGTCTGGGTTTTTCAGCATGGTCAGCCGGCCGGACGCGGGACGGACACGTTGCCGGCGGCCGGTGCGCGTTATTTGCCGCTCAAGACGGCGCGCGGTGTGGTGGGTGTGTTAGGCGTCACCCCCACCGATTCGGGCAGTCATCTCAGCCCGGATCAACGCCATTTGTTGGAGGCGTTTGCCAGCCAGGCCGCGCTGGCGATTGAACGGGCGCAGTTGGCGGAACAAGCGCAACGTGCCGAGATGCTCCAGGCGACCGAAAAACTGCAAACCGCGCTGCTCAACTCGATTTCGCACGATTTGCGCACTCCGCTGGTCTCGATCACCGGCGCGCTCAGCAGCCTGCAACAAGATGTCGAACTCGACACTGACGCGCGGCGTAGCCTGGTTGAGAATGCGCGGGAAGAGGCTGAGCGGCTCAACCGTCTCGTGGGCAACCTGCTCGATATGACCCGCATCGAGGCCGGCGCGCTCAAGGTGACGCGCGAACTGTGCGATGTGCAAGACGTGATCGGCGCTGCGCTCGAACCGCTGGATAACCGGCTGCGCGACCGCCCATTGACGGTGAAAGCCCCGCCCGATCTGCTTGCGCCGATGGATTTCGTGTTGATCGCCCAAGTCTTGACGAATCTGCTGGACAACGCCCTCAAATACTCAATGCCGGGAACGCCTATCCAGGTGTTGGCGCGCGCAGAGGACGCGGAAGCGATCATCGAAATTGCCGACTGCGGTGTCGGTATTCCGCCGAATGACCTGGAACGCGTGTTTGACAAATTCTACCGCGTGCAACGCCCTGGGCAGGTGGGTGGAACGGGATTAGGGCTATCCATCTGCAAGGGCATTGTTGAAGCGCACGCGGGCCGCATCTGGGTGCAGAACCGCGCGGACGGCGGAACGCTGGTGACCGTCGCGCTGCCGCTGCGCCCGTCGACGAGGTAGCCTTATGAGCGAAACCGGCGCACGTGTGCTGGTCGTGGATGATGAACCGGCCATCCGGCGTTTTCTGCGAGTATCGCTGGCGGCGCATGGCTATACCATTTTTGAAGCGGATAGCGGCCAGGCTGCGCTCTCTGCTGTCGTCGCCGACCGGCCCGACCTGGTCATCCTGGATTTGGGACTGCCAGACCTGGATGGGATTCACGTCACCCGGCTGCTGCGCGAGTGGACGCGCCTGCCGATCATCATCCTTTCTGTGCGCGGGCAAGAGACCGACAAGATCGCCTCGCTGGATGCCGGCGCGGACGACTATTTGACCAAACCCTTCGGCATCGGCGAACTGCTAGCGCGGATGCGCGCGGCCTTGCGGCGTGCGGGACAACCTGGCGACCAGCCCGTATTTACCAGCGGCGACCTTGAGGTGGATCTGGTGCGCCGCGTAGTGACGGTAGCCGGGCAAGCGGTGCAACTGACGCCGACAGAATACGACTTGTTGCGCGTCCTGGTCGCGCACGTCGGTCGGGTTTTGACCCACCGCCAACTGCTGCGCGAGGTCTGGGGCATGGGATACGAGCAAGAACTCCACATGCTGCGGGTGAATATCAGCAATCTGCGGCGCAAAATCGAGCCGGATTCGACGCGCCCGCGTTATATCCTGACCGAGCCTGGGGTTGGGTATCGCCTGCGAAATGACGTATAGCGTCAAACCGTATCATACAGCGAGTTCTTTAACCGCGCGCTTGCTCTTTTTGCCACCCAACCTGGTTGCAGCGATGAACAAGCCCGAGTCGCCAACATCGAAATGCTTCTGTCTACCGACAAACAGATCAGTATGGCAAATTGGTCGGACCCGACAAAATAGCGATGCCAGGCATCTGATACGCACCCCCAAAGAAGAGAAGGTTGACCTATCGGGCTATCAGGACTATACTAATGCTCTCTAGCAACTGGGGTCAAGTATATCAACGAAAACACATTCGCTCCTCACCGAATTGCCTCGCTCCTGCGAAATTCGAGCGACAATGGCTATACATGCAGTCCCAGGAGGCCACTGAAAAAGTCTATTTTTACCACAAAGGACACCGAGAACACAAAGGTTTGCGATGCCTTTGAGTTTTTAGAAATGCTTTGTGTCCTTTGTGTCTTGGTGATGAGCGGGTTTTCAGTACGCTCCCAGTCGGAAACGGTGAATGAGCACGATTACCGCGCTTTACAAACAAACCTTTCAGTGTATAATAGAGAAAATCAATGATTGGTATATTAGTGACCTCAACACCACAATCATCCATGTAACAATTTTTCAGAAAGAAATACCGTGTCACACACAGATTCCGACGAAATCAAAACCGTCGCCACCAACCGCAAAGCCTACCACGACTATACCCTCGACGACAGGATCGAAGCCGGCATTGTCTTGATCGGCTCTGAGATCAAGTCCATCCGTGCCGGACAGGTCAATCTGCGCGACAGCTATGCCGCCATCGAAGAAGGCGAAGTCTGGTTGATCAACGCCCACATTGCCCCCTATGATCCGGCCAGCCGCTTTGGCCACGAGCCGCGCCGCCGTCGCAAGCTACTCCTGCACAGCAGACAAATCGCCCGGCTGGCCAACCGCATGCAAGAAAAGGGCTACACCCTGGTGCCGCTGCGCATGTACCTCAAAAAGAATCGCGCCAAAATCGAGCTGGCTCTGGCGCGCGGCAAGCACGAATACGACAAACGCCAGGCCATCGCCAAACGCGACGACGAGCGGCGTATGCGGCGCGCCTTGCGTGAACACGAACGACAGGGTGATTGAACATGGCCAGACGGCTGATGTACGATCACATCCACCTCTCGTCGCTGCGGCAGATCAATGCCCGGTCGCAGGCCATCAAACACGAGATTTACCGCGCCCTGATCCCCGATCTGGCCGTCCTGGCCGCCCACTTTCCCTTGCCAACTGACCAGGAAGAATGGATCACCCAGATCCACTGCCCCGACCAGACCGGCTTTGTCGAAATTGACATTCGCCACCCGGCCGATCCGCGCGACCCGTTGCTGTACTTTCAGATCGCCGACACCAGCAGCGGGCAGATTCAAGTGCTGCTGCTGATGGTCAACGACCCCGGCTCGCCGCGCTTTGATGTAGACCTGTACTGGCAGGGCGAATGTACCAAATTGAGCGCGCTGCCGCGCAATATCCCCGCCGAAATTGCGGCAATGGAGGCCGGCCTGGCCCCCGGTCAGGTGCGCCACGGCCTGCACCTGTGCCGCGAGTTAATTCCGCTAATGGAGCAATTTATCGTCCAACTGGGCAAAGACCGCTTTTTTATCGAACCGCTCACCTATCACACCGCCATCTTGTTTGAACGATACGGCTTTGCCTATATGACCGGTCAGGCGCGCATGAGCCAGATCCATCTCGATTTTCAACCCGGCGGCTGCCTGATCGCCCGGCTGGACGGGTCGACGCCCTTTCGTCGCCCCGGGCAAGAGCGCACCGTGCGCGGGCGCAGTTGGGCCATCCACGACGGCATCCTGAACGAGGCCTGGGGCAGCGTGCGTATGTACAAGCGGGTGGGCAGCCACGCCCAGATTTGCACCTTTCCCGGAGCAATTTACTGATGTCTGACAATCTCTTTTGGCCCGATCCCCCCTCATTCGATCAAGTCGTTGTGCGCCTGCGCCCCGGCGACGCTGCCCCTCTCTGGGTGTTGAGTTGGACCGGCGAGCGCAATCTGTCACTGCGCCCGGCCACCACCGATGAGCGATCTCTGGCCGATCCTGACCCGCTGGTATTTGCCACACCCGGTCTGTTCGACGCCCAGATCAATGGCTATTGGGGGCGCGGTTTTAAGGACACCGACCTGGACGCGGCAGGCCTCCGTGATCTGTGCCGTTCCATCGCCCTCACCGGCAGCACGGCCTTTCTCCCCACCCTGACCACCGACGCTACCGAGGTGCTACAAACAGCACTGGCACAGTTGAACGCCGCCTGTCGCCAATACCCCGATATGGCCGCGCTGGTGGCCGGCATTCACCTGGAAGGGCCGTGGATCTCGCCCGATGACGGACCGCGCGGCGCACATCCCCGCGCCCATGTGCGCCCGCCCAGCTTGAGCGAGTGGGAAAATTTGCAGACGGCCGCCGGCGGTCGGATCAAGATGCTCACCCTGGCACCCGAAATAGACGGCGCAATAGAATTGATCCGAGAGGTCAGCCGCCAAGGCGTGGCCGTCTGCCTGGGCCATCACAACGCCGACGCCCCCACCATCCAACAGGCCATCGAGGCCGGAGCGCGTGGCGTCACCCATCTAGGCAACGGCTGCCACAACCTCTTGCCGCGCCACCCCAACCTGCTGTGGGAACAGGCCGCCCAAGACCGTCTGGCCGTCGGCCTGATCGCCGATGGACACCATGTGCCGCCGGCTACGGCCAGGGTGTTCTATCGCGCCAAGCCGCACCGCCAGTTGTTCCTGGTCAGCGACGCCATCCGCATGGCCGGCGCGCCACCCGGCCTCTACCGGGCCGAAGGCGGCATCGCCGAAATGACCGCACAGGGACGTTTTGGCTTTTACCGCTCCCCCACTTTGATCGGCGCGGCTGTGCCACTGGCACGTGTCCTGGCCAACCTGACCGATTGGGTCGGCCAGGACACGCCGGCCGACCTGATTGACTATGCCACTCTCAACCCGGCCGACCTGGTGGGAGTAGCACATCTGGTCGCAGCCTGGAACGCACCCGCCGCGCCGGCCACCTGGGTATTGTGGCGCTGGCAACCCCACCCGCCCAACCTGACCCCGTTGCGCATTGTGGTGTGGGGGCGCACCCTGTACGATGTCCACACCCGGCCGGTCAGCGTGCCGTTTGGCCGGCCAGAGCCGGCGGTTCAGTAGAGCCGGCGGTTCAGTAGAGCCGGCGGTTCTACTGAGCTGGCAACCTTTTGACAGTGCGTCCATTCAGTTATATAATATTCTGCGTTTTGCGGGCACAGCCATCGGCTGACACCCGCAATGTTGTTGTATCGCCATTTTGCAGTGGGAGGAAAATCCAGTCGTGTACAAGATATTGGAAAAACAAGTTTTGAGTGATGTCAACACGCTCATGGTGATCGAGGCCCCCGAAATCGCCCGCAAGGCACTACCCGGTCAGTTTGTGATCGTGCGCATAGACGAACAGGGCGAACGCATCCCCCTAACCATCGCCGATTTTGACCGCGTTCAAGGAACCGTGACGATCATCTTTCAACAAGTAGGCAAATCTACGATGAAACTCGGCGAAATGAACGCAGGTGACAGCGTAGCCAATTTTGTCGGCCCATTGGGTCACCCCAGCGAGATTGCCAACGACGGCACAGTGGTGTGTGTGGGCGGCGGTGTGGGCATCGCCCCCATCTATCCCATCGCCCGCGCCCTCAAAGAAGCCGGCAATACCGTGATCGGCATCATCGGGGCGCGCACCCAAAACCTGCTCTTTTGGGAAGACAAGATGCGCCAGGTGTGCGATGAGTTGATCGTCTGCACCGATGACGGCTCGTATGCGCGTATGGCCCTGGTGACCGTGCCGCTCAAAGAAATCATCGAGTCGCGCCCGGTGGCACACGTCTGGGCCATCGGCCCGGCGATCATGATGAAGTTCTGCGCCGCCACCACCCAACCGTTTGGCACGCACACCATCGTCAGCCTGAACTCGATCATGGTAGACGGTACCGGCATGTGCGGTGCCTGTCGCGTGCAGGTAGGCGGGCAAACCAAATTTGTCTGCGTGGATGGCCCCGAATTTGACGGGCATCAGGTAGATTGGAACCTGCTGCTGTCGCGGCAGCGCATCTATCTTGATGAGGAAAAGCAGGCCAAAGAGCAGTGGACGCAACACCACCAATGTGGATAAGAGGAGATCACTTATGGCAAATCTAACGCCCAAAGAGCGGATGGCCATTCCGCGACAGCCCATGCCCGAACAAGAAGCGTTGGAGCGACGGGCCAATTTCAACGAAGTGGCTTTGGGGCTTACCTCAGAGATGGCTGTTTTGGAAGCCGAACGCTGTTTACAGTGCAAAAACGAGCCTTGCGTTGCCGGGTGTCCGGTCGAAGTGCCGATCCCGCAGTTTATTATGGCCCTGCGCAGCGGCAACATGCGCGAGGCGGCGCGAGTGTTGAAAAGCAAAAACAACCTGCCGGCCGTGTGCGGGCGGGTTTGCCCTCAGGAAACTCAGTGCGAACAGGTTTGCACGCTGGGCAAAAAATTCAAGCCGGTCGCCATTGGCCGGCTGGAGCGATATGTGGCCGACTGGGAGCTGACGCAGGGCGTCACCACGCCAGAACGACCGGCGCCGTTGGGCAAAAGTGTGGCCGTCATCGGCGCGGGGCCGGCCGGCCTCACCTGCGCCGCCGACCTGGCCCGGCTGGGGTATCGCGTCGAGATTTTCGAGTCTCTGCATGCCACCGGCGGCGTCTTGATCTATGGCATCCCCGAATTTCGTCTGCCCAAAGCCATCGTCCAGGCCGAAGTGAACTATGTGCAAAGTCTGGGTGTTGAAATCCACCTGGATTCGGTGGTCGGCAAACTGTACACCATTGACGAACTGCTGACCGAGAAAGGCTTTGACGCCGTCTTTTTGGGCACCGGCGCAGGCCTGCCCACCTTTTTGCGCGTGCCCGGCACCAACTATATCGGCGTCTATTCGGCCAACGAATTTCTCACCCGCATCAACCTGATGAAGAGCTACCTGTTCCCCGAATATGACACCCCGGTGCGTGTGGGCCGCCAGGTAGCCGTGATCGGCGCAGGCAATGTAGCTATGGACTCGGCACGGTGCGCCCTGCGTCTGGGGGCCATCCAGGCTGCCGCCAGAGGCGAAGCCCCCCCCCAAGTGCATATCGTGTATCGTCGTTCGCGTGAAGAGGTGCCGGCGCGCGAAGAAGAAGTGCATCATGCCGAACAAGAAGGCATCATCTTTGACTTTTTAACTAACCCCATCGAAATCTTGGACAATGACAAGGGACTGGTCACGGGCATGCGCTGCATCCGCATGACGTTGGGCGAACCCGACGCTAGCGGCCGCCGCCGCCCGGTGCCGCTGGCTGGCTCTGAATTTGACATGCCGGTGGACACAGTGATTATGGCCCTCGGCACCGAGCCCAACCCCCTGGTCTTTTACAACGCCGGTGGGTTGGAGCGCACCCGGCACGGCACCGTCGTCGCCGACGAGACCACCGGGCGAGCCACCAAAGACCGTGTGTGGGCCGGCGGAGACATTGTCACCGGCGCCGCCACCGTCATCAGCGCGATGGGCGCCGGCAAGCGCGCCGCCGCCGACATTCATCGCTATCTGCAAGGCGACTAGGAGCGTGCTGAAAAACCCGCTCACCACCAAGACACCAAGCATTTCTAGCGACTCAAAAGTATCGTAAACCTTGGTGTTCTCGGTGTCCTTTGTGGTAAAAACAGACTTGTTCAGCGGTCTATCAGGTCGGCTAACGAGGTTCAACATGATCCAGGCCAAACTGTGCGGAGGAGTATGCGGGTTGATGTCTGTGATACAGGCCGACTCGCCGGATGGGGCCATGGTGTGCGTTCACATCGAAAGCGAATGTCCACAGGCGCAGGCTATGGCCGCCGACCCATCTTGGGCCGAGATGGATGCCATACAAGAAATCCTGGTACATTCTCTGGTCGAAACGACGCCGGTTCGCCTGGCTGCCGGTTATCGGCTGCATACCACATGCCTGGTGCCATTGGGCATCTTGAAGACCATCGAGTCGGCAGCCAACCTGGCCCTACCCGCCTCATCTCAAATCGAGTTGACGCGCATCGAATCAACTCGCATAGACACAAGATGAAAACATGCTTTTGAATCACTTTGACCTGATTGCCCGTTTTTACGACCCGATCTTTGGGCAACACGGAGCAGAAGCATTAGTCCGGCGCACAGCCGCACAGCCGCATCATTGGTTGCTCGATGCCGGCGGCGGCACCGGACGTATGGCACAACATTTTTCGGGCCGGGTGACGCAGGTTTGTGTGCTGGACTCGTCACCCAATATGCTGCGCCAGAATCGGCAAAAAGGCATTTGCAGCATACAGGGCGAGGTGGAGCAAATTCCTTGCGCCGACCATACTTTTGATCGCATCATTATGGTAGACGCCTTTCATCATCTGCGCGACCAGCAGCAGGCCGCCGGTGAACTGTGGCGCGTGCTCCGGCCGGGCGGCCGGCTGGTGATCCAGGAGCCTGACATTGCTCGCCTGCCTGTCAAATTGATCGCCTGGGGCGAGCGGCTGGCCTTGATGCGCAGCCGGTTCTGGAGCGCGCCCAATATGGCCGCTCTGTTTTCGCAAAACGGCGAATCGGTACATATCGAAAAGCAGCGTTCAACAGTATGGATCATTGTCAATAAATAGTAGGAGGATTAATTCAGTGCGTCAGAAAACCCGTTTGATTACAGCAGCCATGTTGATCGGTCTGCTGCTCAATCTGTCAACTGCTTTGGCTCAAACTGCTGTTCCATTGAAAAACGCCGGCTTTGAGGGCGCGCCCAGACATACGCAGGGCGAAGGCACCAGCGTCTCCTCGTGGCTGGCTACAGACTGGTATCCCTGGTCCATTTTGGGCGATAGCACGTTCAACCGTGAAGTGGAATACAAACTGATCACCCTGGAGACAGGCAGCAATCCTGACCTGGCCAACCATGTGCATAGCGGCAACCATGCGCAGCAGTTTTTCACCAACGGTGGCACGCACACCGCCGGTTTTTATCAACGGGTGCAGGTGCCGGCCAACAGCCGGGTGATGTTTACCATCTGGGTACAAATTCAAACCGGCGAAAATGTGCTGTTTGTCAATGGCCGCTATGTGTCGGACCTGACCAAAGGCGGCGGCAATTACTTTGTGCAGGTGGGCATTGACCCTACCGGGGCAACGCCCGCTCACTTTGGCGCACCGCTGTCCGGCACCATTCAATGGAGCGATCCGCTGTGGGACATTGCTGCCTGGGGCAAAGACAAGGATGGCGAATACAATGATTTTTGGACACCTATGTCCGTCACCGCACAGGCACAGGGCGAGTGGATCACCGTCTATACGCGCGGGCAGTGCAAATTCCCCACTCACTACAACACCTCGTTTTGGGATGACGCCAGCCTGACCCTGCTTCAACCACCCACGTCCACCCCCGCGCCGCCGACAGCAACCCGCCAGGCCACCGCGACCAAAGTAGCTGTCCCAACGGCTACCTCGATGCCGACAGCGACCAGCACGGTCGAGCCGCCTACCAGCACACCCGAACCGCCCACCAGCACGCCAGAGCCAACGGCGACTCACACAGCCACGGCGCCTACGCTAACGCCAGAGCCGACGGCCACGCATACGCCAGAACCGACTCACACCGCCACACCAATCGTCGTGGCGCAGCTTCCAACCGCCACAGCCACGCCGGTAGTGATCATTGTCTATGTCACGCCCGAAGCGCCCCCATCCACCCAGGCCATGCCGCAATGGTTGGGGCTGGCCGCAGTTGTTTTGTGCATCTTTGTAGCCGTTGCAGTCGGTGTGTTTCTGGGCAACTGGCTGGCCCGCCGCTGAGCTCCCAACACATCACCTGGCCCACGCGCCCATCACAAGCTGATGGGCGCGTTTTGTCGTTCATGGCAGGTCATCCGTCTGCCATTCTTCATTCTTTATTCAACCTGTTGTTGACGCTTTGTGTCGTTTATGATATGATGTGAACAATAGATTTGTCGCCTCGAAAACCTGGTTAAAAATAAGCATTTCACAGAACAGGCGACATCAGGCGCCACCCACAGTGTAAACTGCCGCCGAACATGCCACATGCATCGGGGGGAGCAGGGTTTGCAGGGAGGTCAATGTGGCCGACGAACTGGTTATGGTCATTGATGAGCGACCCGATGTATCCGGTCAGATTGTCAGCCAGATATTGTCGCCCGGTGGATATCGGTCCCAAGTTGTATCAAACAGCCAGCAAGGTTGTGACCGGCTGAGTGTGGCCCTGCCGATGGCGATCATTCTCAACCTGGATATGGCCGGGGCGTTGGATGTGATCAAGCTGCTGCGGGCGCACGGGCGGCGGGTTCCGGTGATCGGCCTGGTGACAGATGATCACGCCCCGATCATCTGGGAGGCATTTCAATGGGGTGTGCGCGAGTTTTTGTCCGGCCCGCCGGCCACAGAACGCCTGGCCGATGCGTTGGACCGTCTCCTGGTCGAGAGCCGCCTGCGCCGCGAAGCGCAAGGCCTGCAAGAGCAGCTCCAGTCGTTGATTCAACAACAGCAGAGACTATACGGCATCGCCCAGGCCGTCACATCGCCGCTGGATTATCAGCAAGTGCTGAACCGTCTGGTTGAAGCAGCCATTTACGTGACCGATGCAGATAACAGCAGCCTGATCCTTCAAGATGCCACAACCGGCGAACTGCGCATCCGCGCCGTGTTGGGCAAAGGCTACGGCCGGGCGCAGGCGGCCAATCAGGTAGTGCGCGACACTCTGGCACAGCGAGTTTTGACTTCTGGCGAACCGATGGTGCTGTGCGGCCAGGATGCGGCGGCGGCCCAATCGCCGGTGCCGGCCCTGCTCCAGGTGCCGCTCAAAGCGCAGGGGCGCACAATGGGTGTACTGCGCGTCACCCGCCTGACGCCAGAAAGTGATTTTGCCAAAAGCCATGTCTATGTGCTGTCCATCCTGGCCGGTTATGCTGCCCTGGCCATCGAAAATGCCCGTCTGCACGCCCAGATTGAGCGCGAACTGAATAGCGAGGCCGTCCACAGCCTCAGTGCGGCTTTTAGCTCGACCCTGCGCGTCGAATCCATCTTGCAAACCATCATCCGCGAAACCATCCGCATTGCCGGCGCCGAACGGGTGTACATCAGCATGCTGGATGAAAACACCGGCATGTTTACCCCGCGTGCCATGCATGCCCTGGACCTGTCTGCGCTGGACGGAGACGCCTTTCGCCTGGGGCGGCAAATTGTGCGGCAGGTGATTGATTCGGGCAGCCCAATCCAGACCGTTGTGGAGAACCTCACCGCACAGCCCGACAATGTGCGCGAAATACGTGCCGTGATGTGTATTCCCATCCGCGGCGCATCTGGCACGATGGGCGCCATTTACCTGGACCGCCGCGATCATGCCAGCCCCTTTACACAGCGACAGTTTGACACCCTAACCATTCTGACCTCTTTTGCCGCCATCGCCCTGGAAAATGCTCGCCTGTACAATCAAGTCGAAGCCGAACGTCGCAAGTTGGAGGCAGTCATTCGCCGCACCGATCAGCCGGTGATCGTGTCGGACATGGATGGAGTGGTGCTACTGATGAACTATGCCGCCCGCCAGGCTTTGGGCGCCCGTCAGGCCGTCGGCACTGGCATGCTGCTGCCCCACGTGATTGAAGAGCCACTTTTGCGCGGTCTATTCCAGCAGGCCCAGGCCACCGGGCAGGTGCAGCACGCCGAAATTGCGCCGCAAATCGGCAAAGTGTTCCATGCGACGGTCACACCCATCCCCGGCATTGGCTTTGTGGCCGTCATGCAAGACATTACCGAATTCAAAAGGCTGTCCGAACTCAAATCTGAATTTGTGGCTACGGTTTCGCACGATATTCGCTCGCCCCTCAGCACGGTGCTGGGGCTGCTCGAAGTGATCACGCAAATCGGCCCGCTCACCGACCAACAGCATGAATTTCTCGTCAGCGCGCAGCAAGAGGTGACACGCCTGATTGACCTGACCAAAAAGCTGCTCGATCTGGGTTACATCGAGACGGGCATAGACATTGAAATGGAACACTGCAACCTGCGCCAGATCATCCACAACACACTGAGCGGCCTGCAAATTCAAGTCGAACAACACCGCCATACTCTGCACGTTCACCTGCCCGATGAACCGGTCTGGATCAGAGGCAGCCCCATCTGGCTGAGTCGGGTGATCGAGAACCTGACCAGCAACGCCATCAAATACACCCTGCCGGGCGGTCACATTTCGGTCAGCCTGGCCTGCGAAGGGCATGAGGCGGTACTGCGTGTTCAAGATTCGGGCATCGGCATCGCCCCCCAAGATTTGCCCCATGTCTTTGACCGTTTTTTCCGCGTCCGCAGCGAGCAAACCCGCGATATGGAAGGGTCGGGGCTGGGGCTGGCCATCGTGCGCAGCATTGTCGAGCGGCACGAGGGGCGTGTGTGGGTTGAAAGCGAGCCGGGACGCGGCAGCCTTTTTGGAGCGGCCTGGCCGCTCAGCATCGAGGAGACCAAACAACGTGGAAATTAACTGGTACGGCTATGCCTGCATGCGCATCCGCGAAGCCGGCATCACCCTGATCGCCGATCCGCTCAGCAATGACCCCAATTTCAGCCTGCCGCGCCTTCGCGCCGACGTGGCCACCATCAGCCATGACCATTCGGGTATTCTGGTTGCCAAAGGGCTGCGTGGCTCGCCGCCCATCCTCAACTCGCCTGGCGAATATGAAGTGGGTGGCGTTTTTATCACCGGCGTGGCCGCCTGGAGCGACCAGCTGCGCAATGTCGTGTTCCTGTACGATTGGGGCGGTATGACCGTATGCCATCTGGGCCGGCTGCCCAATGTGCTTTCGCAGAATCAGGTCGAGGCATTGGACGGCGTCCAGATTTTATTCGTTCCCATCAGCGACAGCCCCACCTGGAATCCCGATCAGGCAGCCGAGGTGGTCGGTCTGCTCGAACCGCAAGTTGTCATCCCCACAAGCTATGATGGCCCAGAGCCAGATGCCCGGTTGCTGGCACGTTTTGGCAAAGCGTTGGGGATCGAGCCGGCCGCGCCGGTCGAGACATTCAAAGTCGGACACGGCAACCTGACCCAAGACACACAGATTGTCCTTTTGCAGCGCAAAGAGTGATGGCAAATTGGCACGCCAGGCAAACCCTTGATCAATGCCCCATTGCATAGTCACAAATCAACATAAAATTTTGTATTGACGAGCCACCCAAAATAGCATATAATAAGTTATGTGAACTTGTTGTCACACGCAGGAGGATAGGATGAACGTCAAGATCAAAAAGATATGGGATCAAGCAGACTTGAGGATCAATCGGGCAAGGTCAGGGATCAGGCGGCAGGTTTGTGCGGCTCTGGTTTGGGCGCTGTTGTTCTCACTGATACCATGGCCTTCATTCACTCCATGGGTGCAGCAAGCGTTCCAAAACGCGCCGGCCGGTTTGCAATGGGCCGCGCCGCTGGCATTGAGCATCACTGGCTGGACAGATGAGACCCTCGTCGCGCTGATGGGACCCCAGCCGGTCCACGCTGCCGGCACACTGTCCCTTTCTTTGACCGGCGATCCGTATGCCATTTATTCAACCACGCTATCTTTTGAAGAATTTAGCTACTTTCTCACCGTCACCAACACCGACCCCGGACCGGGCAATGCCTGCTCTGTGATATTGACGCAAACGCTGCCCGCTCAACTAGAGCTGGTCGGTATATCGGTGATACAGAGCGGTGGCACCTGTTGGACGGCGCCATTGGGCGGCGGGTCGGTGGTGCGCATCCGCACCGATAGCGGCTGCCAGCTTGGCGGCGGTCAAACGGCGCGTTTTCGCGTGCGCACCCGCGTATTGGGGCCGCTGGCCAACAGCGATTTTATCGTCGCTCCGGCGGGTAGCTATCAGGCTTACAACCCCGACGACGGAGAACTGACTACCTACGCCGCAGGCCTGTCCACTCCGGTCTATGCCCCCAAACTGGCCATCTCGAAAATGGCATACCCCGATCCGGTCATCGTGCAGACAGAGCGGTTGACTTTTACGCTCACCATCTCGAACGATGGCCGCTATCCACTGCGCACAGCCGCGTGGTTCGGCGGGCCGGTCAACCTGGTCATCACCGACCGCGTTCCTGTTAGCACCACCCTGATCTCGTACTCGCTCTTTGGGCGAGGCGGCACTCTGTACGGCACGGCCCTGATCGTAGGCGATCATATTCGTTGGACAGTGCCGGTGGCGCAGGGCGGCATTGGCGATTGGGAAGTGGGCGAGCAACTCACCGCCACTATGGTGGTTACGGTCAATGCGCCGGCGCCGGTCAGCGGTTTTGTCGTCAATGACCAATACCGCATCTCAATTTCAGAATCCAACCGCATCTCACCCGTTGCCGTTGGCGGGGCTGCGGTTCAGGTGGCCATAACGGCCGGTGCGCTGGATCATTTTGCCGTCAGTCCCATCGGCACGCAGGTAGCCGGCGTCAACTTTACGGTTTCGATCACAGGCTATGACCGCAGCGGTACCCTGGTCAGCACGCTAAACGGCCCGGTCAACATCAGCGACCTGGCAACGCCCAACACATTAAAACCGACAACGGTCAATTTTGTCAACGGCGTAGCCGCCAACCGGACCATCAGCATCACCCTGGCCCGCACCAACACGGCCCTGCGCGTGTACACCGGCACCGTGTCTACCAACAGCAACCCGTTTACCGTCACCGCCAACGTGCCGTACAGCATCGGCCTGACCATCGCCCGCACCTCGATTCCGGCCGGCCAAAATGAAGCGGTCAATGTGCTGGTGCAAGACGCCTATGCCAACCCGGTGCCGGGCCGCTCACTCAACTTTGGCATCACCAGGGGCAGCGCCACACCATCTAGCGGCGTCACCGGCAGCAACGGACGCGCCTCTTTTAACATCAATTCGACCAGCATCGGGCCGGCCACTGTGGTGGTGACAGACAGCGGCGGCATCACCAAATCGGCCCTGGTAACCTTTATCGCCGGCTGCCCCAGTGTGCTCACAGTGACGGTACAGCCCGAAAGCCTGGCGGTGGGAAATTCGGCCGTGATCACGGTGCAGGTCCGGGACGCCTATGGCAATAACCTGGATCGCGGCACGGCCACGCTAACCAGCCTGGATTCTCTGGGCAGCGGCTCGATCAGTCCGGCCACCGTTTCACTGGCCAACGGCGGCACAGCCACCGCCACGGTGCAGTCTACCCTGGTGGGCGTCAAGCGCATCCGTGCTGCCACCACCGTAGCCGGCTGTTCTTCGATCAACAACCAGGACACGGTCACATTTACGGTGGGCAGCGCGATAAATGTGGCAGTGGGCATGTCGCCCAACCCCCGCGAGATCAACCTGAACGCCACCCTGTATGCCACTGTCACCGACCAATATGGCAACCGCGTACCGGGCCAAAACCTCACCTGGACGGCGCCGCCGGGCGCGTTGGGCAGCGGTGGCATCAACCCCAACACCGGCACCACCAACGCCGCCGGCGTGGCCACCACATCGATCAGCTCGACCCTGATCGGACGGGTGTTGATCACGGGCACCCTGGTACCCACATCCAGCGTATCGGGCAGCGGTTATGTTTCGTTTACGTCGGGGCCGGCATGGTACATCACCGTGACAGTCAGCCCGGCAAGCACACCAGCCGGCACAGCCGCCCAACTCACCATCAGTATGACCGACCGGTTTGGCAACCCCTGTCTGGGGCAGGCGGTCAATCTATCGGTGGCCTCGCCGTACATTTTGGGCAGCAACACCTGGATCGTTCCCAACCCGGCCACTGCCGACGCCAATGGCGTGGCGCATGCCACCATTTCGTCCACGCTGGCCGGCACAGTGGCGATCACGGCACAAGGCACATCAACTCGCACCGGTTCAACCAACCTGATCATCACCCCGGCCGCGCTGCACCACTTTTTGATCAGCCCGGTGTCCAGCCCGCAGCAGGCCGGCATCGGCTTTGGGCTGACCATCACCGGCGTAGACCGGTTCAATAACCTGCGCAGTGGCGACAATGGCACGGTTGCGCTTTCAGATCTGAGCGGCACCATCTCGCCCAAACAGACAACCATGAGCAACAGCCGCGCCACTGTCAGTGTGGTGATCACCGAAACCTGGACCAATGACCGCATTACGGCGACCTGGCAGACCACGCCAACGATTTCGAGCAATTCCAACCTGTTTAATGTGATCGCAGGGCCGCCCGGTGCAATCGAGTTGAGCTATCCAACGGTCATTTCGGCCTGCTCCACCGGCAATACCATCATAGCCACCGTCCAAGACGCTTATGGACATCCGGTCGGCGCAGGCTATCCGGTCACATTCACCGTCGGCGGGATCGGAAGCGTTGCCCCCACATCTGGCAACACCAACGCATCCAGCCAGGTCTCAACGCAATTCACCTCGACGCAGATCGGTGTGGCAACTGTGACGGCACATCTTGCCAGTGGCATCACCAAGACGGCGCGCATCACCGTGCAGACGGGCGCGTTGGCCGCTATGACGGTAGACGTATCGGCCTCGCTCATTCGCGTAGGCGACACATCTCGCATCACAGCCACGGTGAGCGACTGCAGCGGCAACCCCATCGCCAATGTGACCATCCACGCGGCTGTGTTGAGCGGGCCGGGAGCTACCGCACCCGTGTCTGGAACCTCAAACGCCCAAGGCCAGATGGTCTTTGTGTACACCGGCTCGGCCATCGGCGTGGCCCAAATTTTTATCGGCGATACCAACCTGATCGTCAACCGCACTGTCTATGTCACTGTCGAGGCCCAGATTCCGGCCACCATGACTCTGACGGCGACGCCATCGGCCATCTTGCCCGGCGGCGACACCTCGACTCTGGTGGCAACGGTGCGCGACATGTACGGTCAGTCGGTGGGCGCCGGCTATGTGATCTCGTTCACCCGCCTGTCCGGCCCCTCTGACATTACCCTCAGCGCGTGGTCGGGCAGCACCGACGCCAGCGGTCGGGTCACGGTAACGCTGACATCGGGGGCCACTCAAGGCACGGCGGTAATACAGGCGGCGTGCGCCGGCATCACCGCCACCGCCGATATAGTGATCAATATGGCGGTGGGTGTGCCATTTACCATCGCTTTGACGGCCACCCCATCGCGCATCGCCCCCAGCCAGGCCTCTACGATCACGGCGGTGGTGCAAGACGCATTCGGGCAGCCGGTGGGCGCCGGATGGGTAGTCACATTTAGCCGCCTGGCCGGCCCGACCGATGTCACGCTGACCCCGATCACGGCCACGACCAACGCGCAGGGGCAGGTGACAACACGCTTGAATGCCGGCCCCACCGAAGGCACGGCCAACATTCAGGCCGAGTGCGACGGCATCACCCGCACCGTGCAAGTGGTCATCGGCCAGTTTATGGTCTACTTGCCCATCATCATGCGAAACTATCCCTTGGCCGATCTGGAGATCGTGTCTATCGAGGCCATCGAACAGGAAGCCGGCCGCTATGAAGTGCGAGTTACTTTGCGCAACAATGGGCCGGCAGCGGTGCCGGGCGGTTACTGGGTAGACCTGTACCTGGACCCCACCTCCCCGATCACCCTGAATGTGATCTGGAACATGGTCTCTACCCGAGGCAAGGCCTGGGTAGTGCGTCAGACTTTGGAAGCCGGGCAAACTCTGGTTCTCAGCACCGGCGATCCCGACGATCCCGACCACCCCGAACAAAATTATAGTCACTGGCCGGGCGATCTGGGCGGGCCGGGCAATCATCAACTATGGGCGATGGTAGACTGTTACGGCGACGCGCCTTTTGGAGCGGTGATAGAACACAATGAGAACAATAATGTATTTCAAAAGCCCGATCTGATCTCTACATCCGTCGCCGCCCAATCCAACGTCCCGCGTTTGCCTGTCATATCGCGTTCGGTGCAACCTCGCTAAGAATAAATAGACCGCCAATTGGTGAGGGGGTCCAAGAAAGGAAACAGTATGAACAACAAAACACTTGTCTGGCTAACTCTGGGTGTGATATTCATTCTGGGGTTGGGAGTCTGGCAGACTGCTCCGGCCCTGGCGCAGACCGGCTCGGATGCCCTGTCTACGCCTCGCCCCACCTTTGTGCTGACCGAGACGCCGCCGACCCCCACACCGACACCCACGACTACACCATCCGTCGGCCCGGCAATGGGAGCTTCTGTACCCATTCCTCGCCTGCGCGGCGGCGTGATGAATTGGGGTCAGGGTTATATGCCGGCCGGCGTCCAGGTGGTATTGCAAGCCAGCAGCGAACAAATCCCGGTTTATACCAATGCGTCGGGCGAATATGGCTTTCAAGACATTGGCAATCGCATCGTCTTTTTGAATGCTGTTGTGCCATCCGACCGCCCCGATCTAGTCGCTTTGACCACCGATCTGCCGGTGCGCATGCGCTCCGACCAGGAATTGGTGATCAACCTGGCCTTTTATGCCAAAGGTCTGGCGCCCGATCCGCTGGCGATCTTGAAAATGAACGCCTCTTCGCCACAGGCACGCCCCGATGATACATTGTCCTTTACGCTGGTGGTGAGCAACACGTGGGATCACGACATTCACCAGGTGATCGTGGCCGATTATCTGCCGACCGGCCTTCAATTTGTCAGCGCGACGGCCAGCCAGGGGCAAGTGATTTTCGATCAAGGCCTGGTGTGGGCCGATCTGGGGCCAATGCCGCCCAAGTCGGCGGCCATTGTCACCATCGCCGCCCAGGTCAATGCAGATGCCAAACTGGGCGAGACGATCACCCATCGCGCCGCGCTGTACTATCAAGAAAACGCCGCCGTACAGACACAGGTACAGATCAAGGTGGTGGAAAAGACCAATGGCGTGCTGCCCGTCACCGGCCTGGCGCCCATCTTGCCCACCGCCGGCGTCTTGCTGGCCGGGTTGATCTTTGGGCTGAGAAAGTTGCGCCGTTCCAGATAAAACGACATTCAGTCAGAACAAAAACCCTCTCGCAGATCGAATCCGCGAGAGGGTTTTTGTTTACATCGTCGGGACGTGTTTCATTGCAGTTGAATAGATGAGGACCTGGCACGCCCACGTGCCAAGACGCAACCCGGAGAGTTACGTTACACCCCTCACCCCGCGCAGACGCCGCAACGAACGCACCCATCGGGCGGGCAAGGCGGCGTGAATTGTCCTCGATGAGCGCGCTCTTGTTCGCGCTGCATCTCGGCCGGCGAGACACCGCAATGAACAAAACCCCAGGGCAACGGATCGCCGAACGCTCGAACCGCCTCAGCCTGCAGATCGAGGCCTTGTGTCTGGGCGGCCCGCTGCCACGAACGAAAAGATGGGCCATCCAATGCCGCCAGCACCGCCCCCCAACGCCGGTCTCCGCGAGCCAGGACGCCCTGTACTGCCGCCCAACGGGGACTCTCGCCCTTGACCTCGATATGCAGCGGTCGCAGCAACCGACCAAGCTGATTCGAGCGTGTTTGCAATGTCTCAATCGAAGCCATCGCTTCCCGCTGAAAGGGCGTCTGCGCTTTTGGCACAAACGGAGTCACATTGGCGATCAGGCGGCCCGGGAAATACCCGGCCACCAGGCGGCACAACTCGCCGATGGCGGCCACATCCTCGTCGGTTTCGCCGGGCAGGCCGATCATAAAATACAGCTTGAGGCTGTGAAATCGCCAGGACGCGGCACGTTGAGCCGCGTGAACCAACTCGGCCTCGCCAACGCCCTTGTTGATGAACTGACGCAGTCGCTCCGAGCCAGCTTCGGGGGCCATGGTCAACGTGCGGCTGCCGCTCTCGGCCAGGGCGCGCAGCAGCGGCTCGGACAGCGGGTCTACGCGCAACGACGAGACCGAAATGGCCGCTCTCATCTCGCGCAGACGCGTCGCCAACAAATCAATCTGGCTGTGATCGGACACCGCCGCGCCGACCAGCCCAATGCGACGGCTCTGCCCCAAGCTGGCCTGCGCTTGGGCCAGGATCGAGGCCAGGCTGTGTTCGCGCTTGGGGCGGGTGATGAATCCGGCCATGCAAAAGCGACAGCCGCGCCCGCAGCCGCGCGACACTTCGATCAGGCTCATATCGCCAAATTCGGTATCAGGCGTGTAAATGACCGTGTGCGTGGGCCAGTTCTCCAGGTCGCGCACCCACTGTCGCTTGACCGGCGACATATCGTCCGAGTGCAGCGGCGGCACATAAACTCCAGGGATTCCGGCCAGCGCCGCCCACAGGTTTGAACGGTCTCCCCACACCCCCTGACACAACACGTCTACCAATTGATCCAGAATCGGCTCGGCCTCGCCCACCACCACCGCATCCACAAAATCGGCCAGCGGCAGCGGGTTGGCCGAGACGGCCGGCCCGCCCACGATGACGGGCGGCCAGCCATCAGCCCGCTCTGCTGGCATCAGAGGTATATCGGCCTGACGCAAGAGTTGGAGCAAATGGGCATAATCCAACTCGAACGAGAGCGAGGCAGTCAGCACGGCAAAATCTGCCAGCGGGCGCCGCGTCTCTACCGAGCAGGGCGGCCGGCGATCCGGCTCGGCTTGCCAGAACACCCGCTCGCACACCACATCAGCGTGGGCGTTGAACAGCCGATACACCGTCTGCAAGCCCAGACTGGACATGCCCACCTGGTAGGTGTTGGGATAGATCAGGGCAACGGGCAGCCGCCCGCCCCAGTCTTTGACTATGGCGCCCCGCTCATGCCAGAAACCCGCCGACGAACGAATCGGAGACAATATCCCTCGCTTATGAAACCACCTGATTGACAATCTGAGCACCATCGGGGATCACGGCATCGCGCAGAACAACGGCGTCGCTGATGTGCGCCCCTGCCCCGATGCGGCAATCGCGCTCGATATAGACATTGGGGCCGATGGTACAGTTGGGGCCAATCATCACGCCGCCTTCGATGTGCAATGGCGTGATCAGATGCGTGTTGATCCCCACCGTCTGCGGCGCCAACTGTGGGCGATCGTTGCCCTGCGTCAGATACACCCGGTTGATGTTGAGCAGATCAGCCGGGCCGGTGACGGTGAGTCGCTGCTCCACAAACACGCCGCGCACCCGCCCCTCTTGTTCGATCAGCATTTGGATGGCATCTTGCAACTCGTATTCGCCGCGCGGCGACGGCTTGACCAGCGGCAGATAATCGAGAAAAGAACGATGAAAACAATAGAGTGGCAGGCTGGACACGTTGGACGGGGCCTCGTGTGGCTGCGGTTTTTCCACGATGCGAGTGACCCATTCGCCGTCCATCTCGACAATACCGGTGCTGCTCACCCGCTCGCGCGCCACCGGCATCAGGCTCAACACGGCATTGGGGCGAGGCTCGGCGTTCCAGGCAGCCAGCATTTGCCCCACATAGGCCGCCGAGGTGAGGTTGTCACACGCACTCAAGATCAGGTCCCGCTCGATCAGCGGCACGGCCTGCATCAACGCATTGGCCATACCGCGCCGCTCTGCCTGATATACGAAACGCACATCGGCCGGAAAGCTGGATTCACGATGAAAATAATGGATAATGTTGCGGTCGTCGGGGCTGACCACCAGGATAAAGTCCTGGATGCCATTGTGCAGCAAATCCTCCATCACCCGCTCAACCAGCGGCTTGCCCAACACCGGCACCATGGCCTTGGATCGCCGCAGAGTGATGGGATGCAGCCGCGAGCCTTTGCCGGCGGCCAGAATCACGCCTTGCATGGTAGACATCCTTTCATTTTTTGCCGTTCCACAGACGAGCCGGGCCGTCGGGCTGGCACAAATGCACGCTATACAGGTCGGCCACGTCGGGGTGCGCCTGCGGATACTGTGCATCAATGGCCGCCTTGATCTCGTCATCGCGCGCCGGATCGATCAAGGCCAGGCACGAACCGCGAAACCCCGCCCCGCTAAACCGCGCCCCATACACACCGGGGCACTCGGACAGGATGCGATACAAAGTGATCATATGTGGACATCCAGACTCGTAATAATGCACCGAGCTGTATCCTGATTCATTGATCAACTGTCCCAGACGATCCAGGTCACCCGACCGCCAGGCCTGCATACCCTGCTGCACGCGCTCCATTTCGCCGAAAAAGTGCCGCGCCCGCCGGTCGAGCGGCGGCGGCAGGCGGTGTCCCACCTCGGCATAGACATCTGGCGAAACCATACGCAGGCGCGGCAGGGTCGGCGCAGGCTGTCCGCTCCACTCTAGCATCAGGCGAGCCGCCTCCTGACATTCGCTCACCCGCCGGTTATAGTCGGTGCCGGTCAGTGACTTGACCAGCCCCGAATAGACGATCATAATGCCCATGCGACCGTTGATACTTGGAGAGGCAAACTTTTGAAACTCGACCGACCGGCAGTCCAAAAAAGTCAGATGATCGTGATCGCTCATCAAGATCACTGCCGGGTCCAAAATGCCATTGTGCAGCCCCAGATAGGTGTTTTCGATGTACCGGTCGTGCTGAATGTTTTCCTGGGGCGACACGCAAAGATCGTTGGCCGATTCCAACGCCAGCAAATAGGCCACCCCTACCGCCGCCGACGAACTCAGCCCGCCAATGGGCATCTCGCCCTCGACAATGGCATCCATGCCCACGCGCAGGGTGTATTTCTCTCGCAACGACAGCACAGCTCCGCGCACATAGTTGCCCCAATCGCCGGGCGAGCGAGGTGGCACATTATCCAGGTCAAACTCGACCCGATGAGCAAAGTTCAAACTCTCGACGCAGACGTGACGGTCGGCGCGCGGCACAAAAGCCAGCAAGATCACCTGATTCAGGGTCATGCCGGTCACGCAGCCATCCTGGTGATCAATGTGCGCCCCCAGCGGCGAAATGCGCAGCGGCGAATAGACCATGCGCACATCATCGCGCCGGCAGCCCGTGCGCCGACAGATCAATTCAGCCAGCTTTTGAACTCGTGTTTCCAATTCTCCATCCCCTATTCCCAAAATCGTCACCCGGTAGGGGCAGGGCTTGCCCCTGCCCCGTCAGGGCGGGCGCAAGGCCCGCCCCTACATTATCACCCTCTATTGCCAGCCAGACGCCGTCAACCCACCTGGGGCCGCGCGGCCCAGTCGGCCTTCATTTGCCTCATTTCCTCATTGACCTCGACCGGTTGGCCAGGGCATTGATTTCGCCCATCAAACAGCCAATGCCCCTGGTTGTCGCGCAGCACCGGCATGCGCTGCGCCACCGACGGCGGCGTCGCCACAGCGGTTGGCTGGTCGGCATACCAATAAGCCACGCTGCTCATCTCGTTGCACAGGTGATTGCCATGCCCGTGTTCAATTGTCACCTTGATCTCGCGGCTAAAACGCACCGGGTTTTCCAGGTGAAAGACATAGCTGGTTTGATAGCCCCCCGCGCCACGCCACAGCGTCATCGCGGCGTTTCCCGGCGTGATGGTTTTGCCCTCAAAGATGGACGACCCGTTACGCAAAAAGGCATTCTCTTGCATGCCCCAGGCCTGATTGAGATAATCTTCGCTGCCGGTGCCATGCAGATCGGGCGGCCATTTATAGCCATCCACCCAAATCATGTCATCGCCCTCGCCCCACCACGTGCCTTGAAAATTGGTCACAGACAAATTGCAGCCGATATAGTGACCGCGCCCCTGAGTCTCCAGGATCACATAGTTATTGTCCCAGGCCATGCGTTCGGCGTTGACAATGTTGGCCTGCGGCGTGTTGACCGTGATCTCGTGGCCCCAACCGCCAAAGGGATTGGCACGACGAAACTCGGCGTGAAAATAGCCCAGATCGGCCGGCGGCTCGCCCAATGTTTCGTAATCCACATAAAAATACTGGCGATGCGGCTCGTCGCTCTCATTGATCAACTCAACCACGGCGCGTTGACCGAACGGCATCGGCACATAACAGTTCAACGCCGCGCCCTGATTGAACGTGTAATTGAAATGAGTAGATGCCGTAAACAGCAGCGATTGAAACGAGTTGACCAGGCCGTGTCCCAGACAGAAAAAGTCGCCCAACGGACACAATACGCTGGGATAGTCGGCGTTGTCGAACGTAATTTTGAGCAAACACTCGCGATAATGGTTGGGCTGCGTCATCCAGATGTGGGTGATGCAAGCCGGCCCCCGGATGTCAGCCAGCACTGCCGACCCGCCCGGCGGGATGGTCCAGGCGTCATTGTTGCGCCCCATCGTGTCCCACGAGGAAAAACGACCGGCCTTGCGATCACGTATGCGCGCCAGTTCAATCATGATGCACTCTCCTTTTCTTTCAACGAGCATTGAAAACAATGCCAGGCCCAAAGCAAATCTTATGACCCTGAAATCAATCTGAGCGCGTTTCCGGCATAGATTTTGTCCAACACCCGGGCCGGCAGCTCCATCTCGGTCAGCAACTCTTGCAGCCGATTATCAAAACTATCGCGTCCATACAACAGCCGATCTTGAAATTCCAGCAAAAAATCGCGCCCAAAAGCCCGGTCGCGCGTCAAGGCATTTCGCGCCGACATAGCCGACAGATCGGCGTAAAGATTGGGGTATTGACGAAACATCTCGATCACCTTTCCACCGGGAAGCACCGGCCCGGTCGGATAGACGACCTGATCGAACAAATCATCGCCGGATATGTGCGCCCAAAAGCCCGGCGCATGGCCGATAAAGCAGGTTTCGGGGCAAAGGCGCACGGCCCGTTCCAGCGCGTCAATGCCGCCGCCATACCACCAATCGGGACGCGGATATTTCCGGCCGGTGCTGAACGCATAGTCGAGATGCACTGTCACCGGCAGGCCCTTGCTGCCACAAAAGCGAAACATGCGCAGCGCATCTGGATTGTCATAGGTCATGCGCAGTTTCAACTCGCCACATACCCGGACGCCGTACAACTCGATAACCGCCTGCAAACGGTCTATGGCATCGGGCCGCCGCGGGTCCGGCGCATAGCCCAGCACAAATCGGCCCGGCGCGCCCTCTCGATAACGCAGCCCCGACTCGAACGGAACAGGCCCCCGCTCTCCGCCAACCCACAAATGATTATTTTCGGGATCATATTCGTCGGGCGGCGATTCCCAACTGAGCAGCCAGGTGCGATCAATATGACATGCCGCCATGTTGTCCAAAAAACGCTCCAGGTTATGGCCGCGCCAGCCGGCATGATGGTGTGCATCAATGATCATGCGGTTCTCCCTTGCCTCATTCCAGCCGAATATGCCAGATCGCGCTGGCTTGGCCGGGTCGCTGTGAAAACACCTGAATCCGGTCATATCCCGCTGCGCGGGCCGCCGCAGGCACATTCAAGCTGAGAGTTTGCCAGCGCCAGGGCTGCTCTGCGCGCAGAGTTTGAACAGCCTGCACAGTCTGCCCGCGTAAAAAGCGCAGTTCATAGGCCGGGCTGCCGCGCACACTCATTTCGATGCGAAAAGCATCGCTCGGCCGCGCCAGCTCAATCTCCAGACCACCATCGTAAAAAAACACCGTGCCGGCGTCAAACCAGGGCACTACGGATGCCGTTCGTCCACTCAATTGATTCAATTTGACATAGGCCATCTTGGGATACCGGTACGCATCTTGATCGATCCAGCGATCATACTGCCCGGTGTTGATCTGCCAGATCGCCACCCATCGCTGCGGATCGAACAACGGCCCCCGGGTGATCAGGGCCAGGCGATCATAGTATGCGCCCAGAGCCGCGTCGGCGATTTGATTTTGGCCCGACAGCAGAGTTTCCACATAGCCTTCGGGCAGGGCGCGGGTAAAATGGCCGATACGCCAATGCTCGTTGTGCAGCGCCGGCAGCCGCGCCAGCAAGGGATCGGCCAGCGCGTACAGGTCTATGACATACACCTGCGACCCGGCGTAAAAGCCAAACATACCAATGGAAAACGTGGTCACTACCCGGCGACCCAACTGACGCGCCAGCATGCCGTCGTATCGCCAGCCATGTGCAGGCAGGTCGGCGGCACGTGGCACAGAATGTGATGCATCGCGCAGCGGGCCGATCAGGCTGTTGGTGGCGGCATACCACATCCGCTCGTCGGCGATGCCTTGATCGTCAATAAAGACGCTGTTATCCGGCGCGCCAAAATCATTGCGGCTGAAAAGAAACGTAGGGTGAACGGCCAGCGCCCCGATCAGAATGGTCGCCCCCACAGCAGCGGCGATGGCCCGCCCGCCGAGCCGCTTCCAATCCTGGCGCAGCAACAACAAGACAGCCACCCACAGCGGCGCAGTCAAAAACCGCCCGTTGGCAAAATCGCCGCCGATGCGCACCAGGTAGACCAGTTGCAGCAGCAGCCCCCAAGCCAGCGGGCGGTCCAGTTGCGGATCAGACGGGCGAAACAGGGTCAAAAACAGCCCGCCGCCGATCAGCGTCAAAATCAGCGGATCATAACGCCACGAGCGCACCAGGTAAGCCAGTCCCTGTTCGATCATTTGCCCGGCCGGAATGGCCGTATTCAGCTTGGCATAGGCCGTGTTGGGAAAGAGAAAGCCATAATACACCAGCGAAAACCCTTCCCACAACCACAAGGGCAACTGCCCCAGTCCCACGGCGATCAAGCCCGCCGGCAAACTGTGTCGCGCTCGCCACCACCGCCACAGCGCATAGCCGAGCGGCGGCGCATACAACCAGACCACATCCAGCCGGTTGAGCATGCCCAGAGCCGCAACCAAAGCAAGACAGAAAAGACTCTTGAATGACAAAGAACAGCGAAAATAGCACACCGCAAAAACGGCCAACAGAAAATGCGTCAAGGCATTCTCCAGGCCCGATGTAGCATAATCTAACACCGCATTGGAGCAAGCCAGCGCCAGAATGCCCCATGCCGCCGCAGCAAACGAATCGGCGATGCGAATATTCTGCCAGGCCGCCGCCAGCGTCAAAAGCAACCCCAGAGCGATGCCGGTATAAAACACATCGCCGGTCAGCGCGTATGCGGCGGCCATGCACAGCATCCACAGCGGGTTGGTGTATGACTGCACCCGCTCGGCCACATTCCAGCGCGGGCCATACCCCTGCGCCAGGTGCACCGATGTGCGAAAAGTGATATAGGCATCGTCGCATACCCAGGCCCGCCGCAAGATCATCAAGGCAAACCCAAGCAGCAGAACGAGCAGAAAAATCATTTGCGGCCGCGTCCACCTGGGGCTAGGCCACCACCTCAAAGCGACCTTCCAGACCTTCATCTGAACTGCGCCCCACCCACACGCGAAACGTCCCCATCTCGACCATGTACAGCGTGGCCGGGCCATGGAAACCCAACTCGCTCACCGGCAGACGAAATTCCACCGTGCGCCGCTCGCCGGGCTGCAAAGAAATCCGTTGAAAACCCTCGAGTTCCTTGACCGGCCGGGTCAGGCAACCCACCTCGTCGCGCACATAGAGCTGCACCACCTCGTCGCCACTGCGGGCACCGCTGTTGACCACCTCGACAGAAACGACCAGGTCATCCCGTTCGGTCAAGATCGGCATATGCACGCGCAGGTTTTCATAGTCAAATGAGGTATAGCTCAGGCCATAGCCAAAAGGATACAGCGGCTCGTTCGGCTCGTCCATATAGTTGGAGCGGAAAGGCTCATCAAACTGGGTAGTGCCTTTGCCCGACACCGGCCGACCGGTGTTCTTGTGCGCATAATAGATGGGAATCTGGCCTTCGCAGCGCGGCCAGCTGATCGTCAGCCGGCCCGATGGATTGATCTGACCGAACAAAATGTCGGCCACAGCCCGCCCGGTGCGGATGCCGCCGTGCCAGGCCGCCAGAATGGCCGGCACGTGATGGGCCATCCAGGGAATCACCAGCGGGCGGCCCGACATCAGCACCACCACCACCGGCGTACCGGTAGCGCAGACGGCCTCCAGCAGCCGCTGTTGCTGACCGGGCAGCCCCAAATGGGTGCGCGAACGGGCCTCGCCGCTCATGTCTGCGCTCTCGCCCAACACCAACACAGCCACATCGGCAGCGCGGGCAGCCTGCACAGCCGCATCCAGGCCAGAGCAGTCATCGCCCCGCACTTCACAGCCGGCCACATGGACAGGCTCGCCACTTCCCTGCCACACGGCACGGAGGCCATCCAACACGCTTTCCACATCTTCGGCGCGCCCGGTCCACGACCAGCAGCCCAGCGGAGCGCAATGATCGTCAGCCAGCGGGCCGATCACTGCAAGGCGCGGCGTGTCGGGCGCGAGAGGCAGCAGGCCGCCCTCATTTTTGAGCAGCACCATAGACTGCTGCGCCAGTTCCAACGCCGCCTGACGATGCTCTGGGCGCAAAATGGGCTGTCCGGCCAGCGACTCGTCGGCAAAGGGACGCTCAAACAGGCCCAGAGCCATCTTGAGACACAAAATGCGGCTGACCGCTTCGTCCACAAACGCTTCCGGCACCACGCCCGACTGGACCAACTCGACCAGATGATTCAAATAGGCGTCGCCCATCATATCCATATCCACGCCGCCCAAAACAGATTCTTCGGCGGCCTCGCGCAGATTGGCCACAAAACCGTGCGGAATCAACTCGGCCACAGCATTGTAATCGCTCAACACCACCCCTTCAAAGCCCCACTCTTCGCGCAGCACGGTGCGCAGGGTAAAGGGATTGGCCGACGCCGGAATGCCGTTGATCTCGTTGAACGCCGACATGACCGAGCCGGCGCCGGCGTCAAAGGCAGCCTTGAACGGCGGCAGATACACATCGCGCAGGGTTTGCTCAGACATGTCCACGCGATTGTAATCTCGCCCGGCCTCGGCGGCGCCATAGGCCACATAGTGCTTGGGACAGGCCACAATGCGCCGACCGCTGCTCAGATCGCTGGCCTGAAAGCCGCGCACCTGCGCTCGCGCCATCGCCTGGCCCACACAAGGATCCTCGCCGGCACCCTCAGCGATGCGCCCCCAACGCGGGTCGCGGGCAATGTCTACCATCGGGGCAAAAATCCAGTCGGTGCCGTTGGCGGCGGCTTCATCGGCGGCGATGCGAGCCGCCTGCTCTACCAGTTCGGGATTCCACGTGCAAGACTGCGCCAGCGGAATGGGGAATATGGTGCGATAGCCGTGAATGACATCGTTGCCCACGATCAACGGGATGCCCAGCCGCGTTTCCTGCACGGCAATGCGCTGCACCCGGTTAATCTCGCGCACGTCGGTCAGCCCCAACAACGAGCCGATCTGCCCGCGCCGGATATAATCATCCACATCGGGCCGCCAGCGCAGGTGAACCTGCACCATCTGCCCGACTTTTTCCTCCAACGTCATGCGCGCCAGCAGCTCGTCGGCGCGTGCCTTGATCTGCGGATCGCAGGTCGAAAAACGCAATGGCTCCATCTTGCCTCCCTAGAATGTCAACGAGGGACGGTATTCGCCAAAAACCGCCCTCAATGTATCACAAATTTCGCCCAAAGTACAATAAGACTCGACGCAGGCCAGGATGAACGGCATCAGGTTATCGTTGCCTTGGGCCGCCTGCTTGAGGGCAGCCAGGTTTTGCCCCACCTGGTCGGCATAGCGCTGCGCCTTGAGTTGCGCCAGCCGTTTTTTCTGCGCTTCGCCGACGGCCGGGTCCACCCGCAGCATGTCCAGTTTTTGGTCTTCCTGCACCGCAAATTGATTGACGCCCACCACCACCAGGTCGCCCTGCTCCACAGCCCGTTGATACTGGTACGCGCTGTTTTGAATCTCGCGCTGCACATAACCCTGCTCGATGGCCCGCTCCATACCGCCCATCTCGTCAATCTGGCGCAAATAGGCCATCACCCGCCGCTCGATCTCGTCGGTAAGATATTCCACATAATAGCTACCCCCCAACGGATCTACCGTGTCGGCCACGCCACTCTCATAGGCAATGATCTGCTGCGTGCGCAGGGCAATCTGCACCGACTGGGTGGTGGGCAAACAGAGGGCCTCGTCGCGCGAGTTGGTGTGCAAGCTTTGTGTGCCGCCCAACACGGCGGCCAGAGCCTGCAAAGTCACACGGATGATGTTATTGTCGGGCTGCTGAGCTGTGAGCGTGCAGCCGGCGGTTTGGGTGTGAAAGCGCAGGAGCATAGATTTTGCGCTGCCGGCGGCAAACCGCTCTTTCATCAACCGCGCCCAGATGCGCCGCGCCGCCCGAAATTTAGCCACCTCTTCAAACAAATTGTTGTGGGCGTTAAAGAAAAAGCTGAGTTGCGGCGCAAACTCGTCTACGGCCAGGCCGGCGCGGATGGCCGCCTGAACATAGGCGATGGCATTGCCCAGCGTAAAGGCCACCTCTTGCACGGCATCGGCGCCGGCCTCGCGGATGTGATAGCCGCTGATCGAGATGGTGTTCCAGCGCGGCAGGTGTTCCCGGCAATAGGCAAAAATGTCGGTGATCAGGCGCATGCTGGGGCCGGGCGGATAGATATAGGTGCCGCGGGCGATATATTCCTTGAGAATGTCGTTTTGGATGGTGCCGTTGAGCGCGGCCGCGGCCACGCCCTGCTGCCTGCCAACGGCTACATACATCGCCAGCAACACCGCCGCCGGCGCGTTGATGGTCATACTGGTCGAAACCTTGTCCAACGGAATGCCGTCAAACAAGGTTTCCATATCGGCCAGCGAACAGATCGAAACGCCCACCTTGCCCACTTCGCCTTCGGCCAGCGCATGGTCGGCGTCATAACCGATCTGAGTGGGCAGATCGAACGCCACCGACAGGCCGGTCTGCCCTTGCTCAAGCAGGTATTTGTAGCGACGGTTGCTTTCTTGGGCGGTGGCAAAACCGGCATACTGACGCATCGTCCACAGCCGGCCGCGATACATGTTGGGCTGCACCCCGCGCGTAAATGGATATTCGCCCGGAAACCCCACGTCGCCCAGATCGTCGTGATCGGGCAGGTCGGCGGGGGCATAGAGCGTGTCTACAGGAATGTTGGACAGGGTGGTGAATTGTTTGCGCCGCTCTGGAAAACGGTCGGTCAACGGTTTGAGCGTATGAGCCTGCCATCGCTGTTTGGAATTGAGCATGTCATCTGCCATAGATGTCCTCTCTTTCAAAGGGTCGTCCCGGCACACCGGTCGGCGTACCGGGCATTTTCTCTGCAAAACTCTAGCATTATACAAGGCGCGGTCAATTTTGACAACCTCTGTCTTGACGCGCCAGGCCGGTTGGCGTATACTCTAGCCAACCTCACCGATCTGGCCGGTGAATGGCGCACAGCACAGACGACCATCAGGAGGAGCGCATGGATCAGGAAACCTGGTACATTCAAGTTGTGTCGGGGCCGCTGGCCGGGCAAACCTGGCCGCTAAAACGCAACCCCGAAATTTTGGGGCGCGATCCGGGCGAAGGCATTGCCATCCCGGCCGCCGGTGTATCGCGCCGCCATGCGCAGCTCAGTTTTCAGGACGGACAATTTGTCCTCCAGGATTTGGGCAGCACCTATGGCACCTTTGTCAACGGCGAACGCATCACCGCGCCGCGCGTGATTCAGCCGGGCCAGACCATTGCGCTGGGCAGCGATGTGGTTCTGACTTTTCAATGGGGCATTCCGGCGGCCGCGGCCGTGCAACCCACCATGCTCTACACGCCGACGCCGCCACCCGGCGCGGCAGTCGTCCCGGCCGGGCCACCCATTGGCCTGATCGTCGGCCTGAGCCTGATCGGCCTGGTCTTGCTGGCTATTCTGGCCGGCGGCGCGTTGGTGCTGGGCGGCGTTTTGCCCAATCCGCTGGCCCAACCCACCTCGACGCCCACACCCAAGATGGCGCCGGCCTCTCCCACGTTCACCGTGAGGCCAGGCCAGGTCTCGACGCCCACACGCACATCCACACCCACCCGCGTGCGTCCACCGACGTTCACACCGACGCCCACCGTGACCGAGACCCCCACCGAGACGCCGACAGCCACGCACACAGCCACCCCTACTCATACACCGACGCCCACCTCGACGGATACGCCCACCGCCACGCCCACCCGCGCCGCCACCGCCACGCCGCGCCCAACGGCCACCTGGACGCCCACCGCCACACCCACACCCACCCCCACTCCGCCGCCGACGGCCACCGCCGTGCCGTTGGGGATTCAATGGTCACTGCTTGAATCTGGCTGCATTTCCAAGACCCAATGGAGACTCAAGTTCAAAATTTTGGGCTGGGGCGGGCGCGGACAGTACACCTATTACCGCGATATTGATGCGATTTGCGGCCCCACCAACTCGAACGAGTGCATCTATGAACTGATATATGGCGCCAATGCCGATGCACTCGGTTCATTCTATGTCGAATCGTTCGGCGAACGGGCACAGGCTACTTTTTGGGTCGGCCATCCCGATTGCAGCTCGATGCCGTAATGTTGCTGCCGAGACAGGGGGCAACCTCGCCCCCTACGACGCCCCAAAAGCCGCCCACATTCTGTCGGCAAGGGCTGAAAACCAGGCAAAAAATGACAGTGGGTGTAGTTACGCCTTTTTTCAAAAGGCACTTTTATCATCCGGCGGCAACTGGATTTCCAGCCAGGACTGTGCCGCCCATTGGTACGCCCGCATATCCACCCGCCCCTGCGCATCAAACACGACACCCTCTTGCTCCAGCAAGGCGCGCTGTTCGGCAAAATGCACCGCGCCCAGAGCCGTCACCACGCGATACCACGGCACATCGGTGCCTTCGCGCAAAGCCTGAAGCGCCCAACCCACCGTGCGCGAGGCATGTGGATGCTCCAAGATGCGGGCGATCTGCCCATAGGTCGCCACCTGCCCACGCGGAATGACTCGCACCACGCCATAGACTCGCTCAAAAAATGTTTGAGACATACAACCCCCTTTTGATCTATCCCCTCAAAACGAGTATAATCACCCACAGTTCATCATTCGTGATTCTAAAAGGAGTTTAATGATGTTATACATTCATCATGCCACCCTTCTATCGGCAACTCGGCAGATCGCTGGTGGCGCCGTGCTGATCGATCATGGGCAGATTGTCGCAGCAGGGCCGGTCGAGCAGATCGCCTGTCCCTCAGAAGCCCGGTCGTTCGACGCCGCCGGTCTGACCATCACCCCCGGCTGGATAGACATTCAGATCAACGGCGGGTTTGGCCATGATTTCACCGCCGCCCCCCACACCATCTGGCCGGTCGCGGCCCAACTGCCGCGCTATGGTGTCACCGCCTTTTTGCCGACAGTGATCACCTCGCCGATCGAGACGGTGCAGGCCGCCCAACAAGTGGTTCTGAGCCGCACCGCCGAATTTGCAGGGGCCAAACCCCTGGGCCTGCACGTCGAAGGCCCCTTTTTGAACCCACAAAAAAAGGGGGCGCACAATGCCCACTATTTGCGCTCGCCCAGTTTGGAGGCCATCGCCGACTGGTCGCCGCAGCAGGGCGTGCGGCTGGTCACGCTGGCCCCCGAGCTGCCCAACGCCCTCGACCTGGTGCACGCTCTGGTCAAGCGCGGCGTCGCCGTCAGCGCCGGGCACTCGATGTCCACGTTTGAACAGGCGCATGCCGGTTTTGACGCCGGCATCCGCTACGGCACCCATCTGTTCAACGCCATGCCGCCGCTGCATCATCGTGACCCTGGCCTTGCCGGCGCCCTGCTCGTTGACTCTCGCCCCGCCGCCGGCCTGATCGCCGACGGCATCCACACGCACCCGGCTATGGTGGACATGATCTGGCGGCTGCTGGGACCCTCGCGCCTCAGCCTGGTAACCGACGCGATGGCCGCCATGGGCATGTCGGCTGGCGTGTACGAACTGGGCGAAATGCGGGTGATCGTAGACCAGACCAGCGCCCGCCTGGCCGACGGCACCCTGGCCGGCAGCATCCTGACCCTCGACGCCGCCATCCGCAACCTGATCGCCATGACCGGCTGCTCGCTCGCCCAGGCCGTTTCCACCGTCACCGCCGTACCGGCTCGGCTGCTGGGCCTCCAGGCCGACCTGACGCCGGGCGCGCCGGCCGACCTGACCCTGCTGACTGCCGATTTGCACGTTGCGCACACCATCATAGACGGGCAGATTGTCTACCCCCAACCTTTACCCTGACTTGAAAGGAGCAACCTGTGCCATCAACCCGGCCCAACATTTTGCTGATCACCTCCGATCAGCAGCACTATAGCACGCTCGGCTCGGTCAACCCGCTGATCCGCACCCCGCACCTGGATCGTCTGGCCAGTCAAGGCATCCGCTTTGACCGTGCCTATTGCAACAACCCGGTCTGCTCACCTTCGCGCTCCACCATCATCACCGGCCTCTACCCGGCCTGGCACGGCTGCTGGACCATCGGCGTCAAGCTGCCCGAAGACGTGCCGACGGTCGGCGATGTATTTCAAGCCCACGGCTATCGCTCCATCCTGATAGGCAAAGCCCACTTTCAACCGCTGGCCTCGCAGCCGGGCAGCGAATCTATTGAATGTCAGCCGCTTATGCGCGACCTGGCCTTTTGGCGCGATTTTCACGGCCCCTGGTATGGCTTTGACCATGTCGAGACGGCGCGCATGCACGCCCACGAGTCACACGCCGGTCAGCACTATGCGATCTGGATGGAAGAAAAGGGGCTGACCAACTGGCGCGATTATTTTCAACAGTGGCCACCCGATCCCAACGACAGGTATCGCGGCCCTCAATACACGCGCGGCAGCATGGTGTGGGACCTGCCGGAGGAATTTCATCACAGCCATTGGGTAGGCGAGCGCACAGTCGCCAACATGGAACAGGCGGTGCAAGAAAACAAGCCCTTTTTCCTGTGGACCAGCTTTTTCGACCCCCACCCACCGTATGCGGTGCCAGAGCCGTGGGCCAGCATGTATGATATGGAAGACATGCAGCCGGGTCAACTTGCCTCCGGCGAATTGGCCCCCGGCCAGATGCCATCACACTTTGGCAAAACCTTGGAAGAACACCCCGACTATACGATGTATCAAGAGCCGGGCGGCAAGGCCCTGCACGGCTTTCATTCTCATCTGCATAGCGAAGAAGAACTGCGCCGTAGCATGGCTTGTTACTATGGCATGGTCAGCCTGATTGACCAGGAGATCGGCCGCATCCTTGATGCCCTCGACCGGCTGGGCATCTCCGACAACACCCTGATCTTGTTCAGTACCGATCATGGTCACTTTTTAGGTCAACATGGCCTGATCGCTAAAGGAGCATTTCATTATGAAGACTTGCTCAGAATTCCTCTGATCGTGCGCTGGCCAGGGCAGTCGCCGGCCGGACAGGTCTCGAATGCCCTGCAATGCCAGGTAGATTGGGCGCCCACCTTTTTGAATGTGGCCGGCATCCCCATCCCCGGCCTGATGCAGGGACTGAGCCAGGCCCCGGTCTGGCGCGGCGAAACGGGACATGATCGCACATGGGTGTTGGTAGAAAACCGCCACAACCCCACCACCGTTCACCTGCGCACCCTGATCACCGACTGCTATAAAATTACAGTGTACCGCAACGGAGAGGACGGCGAATTGTGGGACCTGGCCCAAGACCCCGCCGAACTGCACAACCGCTGGCACGACCCCGATTATGCCGGGATCAAGTGCCAATTGCTGCATCAATTCATCCAGGCCGAGATACAGCGCGAACCTACCCGCATGCCGCGCATCGCCCATGCCTGATCCATATCAATCTGGAGAGCAAAGTGAAACACCAACCCGGTTTGTGTTTCTTGACCATCATCCTGATCATCTCGGCCTGCACCGCGCCGGCAGTCACACCGACCGCCGCGCCGACGCCGACTGCTATGCCGTCGCCGACGCCTGCGCCAATCGCCACACCCACCCCCGAAACGGCCGTTCTGGCGCGCATCCAGGTAGACATGGCGCGCACGCGGCAAACCATCCGCGAAATGGGCGGCGGCAATTTCATCCACAAATTTCCCCAGGTTACCACCGCTTTGGACACCATCGGCCAGATGAATGTGGACCGGCTGGGCATGCGCTATGTGCGCGTGGGCATAGACCTGGCCGGCTGGGAGCCGGTCAACGACAACGACGACCCCAACACGTCCGACCCGGCCGCCTTTGCCGACACGTCCTTTAACCACGGCACCTTTTTGCTGCTGCGCCAGTTATCTGCTCAGGGCGTCACCCTGATCGGCAGCGTGTGGGACGCTCCAGACTGGTTGGTGTCCAACCCAACCGAAAAGAGCGAGCGGCACATCCCACCCGAACGGTATGCCGAAGCCATCGAATCGCTGGCCACCTGGCTGCTGCGCGCCCGCGACGTGTATAGCGCCACTGTTTCATACATTTCGTTCAACGAGGCCGATATTGGCATCAATGTGCTGCTGTCGCCACAAGAGCAACAAGCCCTGATCAAACAGGCCGCCCCGCGCTTTGCCGAACTGGGGCTGACCACACGCTGGCTGCTGGCCGACGCCGCCAATGTGGGCGGCTGTCAGCGCTATGCCGGCGCGATCTGGCAAGATGTTGAAACGCGCCCCGGATTGGGACCGCTGGCCTGTCACTCGTGGGACGTGCTGCAAATATCCGATGCACAGCTTGAGCAGTTGGGGCAGTTTGCGCAAAAAAACGAGCTGGAATTGTGGGTCACAGAGGGAGGCTGGGATGCCGGGCTGTGGAGACGATCGGCCGAATTTCCCACGTGGGAGAACGCTTTTAACCTGGCGATGGTTTACAGCCGCATGCTCAAATTCAGCCGCGCCCAGGTGTTTCTCTACTGGCAGATGAGCGGTCGCGATTACAACATCAACAACGGGCAGCAGCCTTTTCCGATTATGGACATCATCGCCCAATTTGCCCGCGAATTTCCGGCCGGCACCCAGGTAGTCGAGACCTCGCCCAACAGCTTTACTCTGTACAGCGTGGCCGCCGCCGCGCCCGATCACGCAGCGATTCATCTGATCAACAACAATATCCGCTTTCAGCCAGTGCAGATCGAGGGGTTGCCGCCCGGCACATATTATCACATCCAATCTACCCAAAACCACACCCTGGAAGTGGTACAAGAGGTGTCGGTCGGCGAGCCGGGCGTCACCATCATCCTGGCCCCACGCAGCGTCAACGTGTTGAGCAGCCAAAAGCTCTGATCGTCAATGCCGCATCCAGCCCACAAAGCGGTCGCGCGGCCACGGCTGATTCATCCACGAGGTATCGGGCAGCGGCAGTTGACAGGCCTGGCGCACCGAAACCGGCCGCCCGGCCGCTTTGGACGGTCGGCCGGCAGCAGTGCGCCAGCTAATGCCATTGTTGCGCAGAGCCGCCTGATACACCGCCGCCGTGACCCGCACATCTTGGGCCACATAGTCCAACACGGTGTCAAATCGGCCCTCGGCCCACAACTGGGGCGCATCGGCGCCGCTCAGGCCCTCGGTCTTGCTGGTGCCAACCGCCTCGGCAGCCTTGGACAGCGAGATGGAAAAGCCCTTTTTGCAATGAAACCAAAACATCAGGTCAATGTGCTGCCAGGCCAGGTCAATGCACGGCTGCGTCAGACCCGAAGCGTTCGCCAGCACCCGCCAATCAAAACTGGCACCGTTCCAGGTGACCAGAACATCGCCACGCCCGGCCCTGTCGGCCAGGTATTGCACCAATCCCTGCGCCGTCGCCGGCGACATCACTCCGCCCACAGGCCGCCCCTGCGCGTTTGGCTCGAACCAGTGCCGCAGTTCGCCGCTGCCGGTGTATGTGGCCGCGACGGTAATGCCTGGAATGAACCGATCCAGGTCCAGCGCGCCTGGAACCAAACCGGTTTCCAGATCGAAAACCAAAAAATCTTGACTCATTGCCATACTCCAGAAAAAATTCAAATTGAGGATCGGCCATGCCCGAATCAGTTACAGTCGGCACACTGCGCGAAAAATCGCTGCACGCTGCCCTCAAAGCCTGGTATGCCCAACCCGACGGCGAGATCGAAAAGCCGGTAGCCGGCTATATCGTTGACGTGGTGCGCGGCGACCTGTTGATCGAAATTCAGACCGCCAGTTTTGGCTCTATCAAAGACAAATTGACCAACCTGCTGGCTCTATATCCGGTGCGGCTGGCGCACCCCATTGCATTGGAGCGATGGGTCGTGCGCGTGGCCGGCGATGGATGCACCCAACTCAGCCGACGCAAATCGCCCAAACGTGGCCGGGTGGAGCAGATTTTCGATGAACTGGTCTACCTGAGCGACCTGGCTGCTCATCCCCGCCTCACCGTCGAGGTGCTGCTGACCCGCGAAGAGGTGATCTGGTGTGACGACCGGCAGGGAAGTTGGCGGCGCGGGCGATGGAGCATCCAGGACCGGCGGCTGATCGAGGTGATTGGGCAAATCATCCTGAGCGACCCGGCCGATTTTGCCGCCCTGTTGCCGGCCGACCTGGCGCGGCCTTTTACCAACCGCGATCTGGCTCAGGCAGCCAGGCTGCCTCTGCGCCTGGCTCAACGCATGAATTATTGCCTGCACAAAATGGGCGCCCTCGCCGCTGCCGGAAAACGAGGACGAGCGTTATTATATCAATAAACAACACAAACCAGGTTAGTTTTAACCTGGTTTGTGCCCCCAGCGTGACTCGAACACGCAGCCCACTGCTTAGAAGGCAGTTGCTCTATCCATTGAGCTATGGGGGCCAGAGACGCCCTCATTTTATCATTTTCTGCCCAAACGCGCAACAGCCAGCGGCCTGTATCTCCCCAACCCGGTCTATCGCCAGACAACTGGTTTCAGGTGCGCCGCACGAGCATATCCCAACTGACGACGCACTGCGCTTGTGTCCAGGCTCGGAAACTGCCGCTCAACCAACTCGATGATTTCCTCCAACAGTTTTTTGGTATCGGCGATGGCCTCTTGATATGGCAAATTGAAAACCCGGCGCAGCCGTTGATCCATGTTCTCCGGCTTGACCTGCATCGTTTCCAACGCCCGAAGCAGCCATTTATAGGTCGGAAAATAGCTTTGGTTCAGGGCCAGCAAAACCAAAAACATCTCTTGATGCAAATGGCATAGCTCCCCGTAAAAGGCGGTCGGATTATCTCGGGCGGCCAGAACAGACAACCCGGCCAACTTGAAACAAGCGATATGCTCTCGAACGATCTGTTTTGCCAGCTCTTCCGGGTAAAGTCGGGCCTGCTCCTTCCACCCGTGCACCAGTTCATGACCATAAAGCGGAATGCACGAGCGAATGGTGTCCATCGCGTTCAGGCTGCCCAGGTCCAGGCTATGACCTCCCAACACCGCCTGAATGATCGCATCTTGCCCGGCAACCGAGACATGCCACAAATCAACCTGAACGCCCTGGATCAAAAGCTGATCTTCGGCGGATGGCCCATCAAACGCATACACCAGGCTGGCATTCAGACAATTGATGAGGGCATGTCGTTTGGTGTCGTCCGGCAACGCATCCCAAAAGACAGGTATCTCCAGGTCAGAATACTCGTCTGCATAGCCACGCGCCACAGAACCGGCTACCACAATCGCCTGCACTCCTTGAAAAAGGCTGATACTTTGGGCTAATTTTCGCGCCAGATCAATGCGCCACACCGCATGTTGATTTTTCATCAAGACTCGACCGATACTTGCTACAAACGCCGAACCGGAAACACCGGCGACGGCAGGCGTTTGTGTGCCGTGCGCCCCATCATCCGCTCGACATGAGCCACGCGGTCGGGCGGCAGGTCGGGCGATTCGCCGCGCTCCCACGCCAGTAGAATGGCATCCAGTTCGGCATAGGTGATGCCCATCTCTCCTTCGTCGGTCTGGCCGGGCCACAGGCCGGGCGTCGGCGGGCGCACAATGATCGCCTCAGGGATGCCCAGCACGCCAGCCAGTCCGCGCACCTCGCATTTGAGCAACTCGCCCAGCGGTTTAATGTCTACGCCGCCGTCGCCGTGCTTGGTGAAAAAGCCCACCGTCGTTTCGGGCTTGTTGCCGGTGCCGGCCACCAGGTCATTGTGCGTCTGGGCCAAAAAATACAGCGCGCTCATGCGCAAACGCGGCTTGAGGTTGGCGCGCGCCATATCTACACCGGGCGGCAGCACAGCCAGAAAAGCATCATACACCGGCCCCAGGTCCACCGTCTGGAGGTCCAGGCCAATGGACTGTGCGGCCATACGGGCAAACTGCTCGTCTTCGGCCAGGCTGTGACAGGGCAGCCACACGGCCAGCACGCCGCCCGGCGTGGCCCGCTGACACAGCGCAGCCACCACCGCCGAGTCAATGCCGCCGCTCAGCCCCACCACCCAGCCATCGGCATGCGCCGCGCTCAGTTGTTCCCTCAACCAGGCCGTCATCTCGTCGGCCAATCGCACAAAATCCATCCCGTCCTCACTTTCCATTCAGACCAGGCTGCCTACCACCTGGATGCCGTTCAAGGCCATCTGATACAACGCCAGCGCATGGGTCAGGTTGCCGTCATGTGGCATAATCCCCAGCGCCGCGGCCGCCTCGACCGGTAAATCATAGGTTTGCACACAGTTGGCCGGCACGATCACCCGCTGCGCGTAACCGTGCGCGTTGGCACGCAGGCGCAGGTACACCGCCAGTTGATACACGCACAGGTCGGTGCAGTCGCCGACCACCACAAAGGTATCCACCTGTTGATGATGGGCGTTCAGCCAGGCCTCTAGCGTGGTGCCAATGCTCGAACTGAGCGAGTTTTTGGGAATGATCACAAACCGGTTGCTAAACGGCAGTTGCAGCAACTCTGGCACGGTCTGAGCTTCGACGCTGCCACACAGACAATGCGGCGCAAAGCTGGCAAATTCGGGCGTGTGCGGCGGATGACAGTCTTGGGTGAGCAGCATGTGTGGCACGCGAGCAGCATATGCCTGCTCGAACAGACGCACAATCGGCGGGATGAGAGCGGCCACGCGCGGGCTGGACAGCGACCCCTGCTGCGCAAAGCCAACAATCAGGTCCACGCACAACAACGCTGCCCGCTCTGGCTGCGGGATGGCCTCGGCAAAAGCCCAAGCAGGCAGTTGCGCCTGCCAGTCAGTCAGCCAGTTCAAAAAGGCGTTCATCGTCTACCTCGTCACGGCAAAATAATGTTCAAAGAACTGCTCTGGACTTACTTGAAGGGCTACTTCGTGCGGCCCCTGCCCCGCTCGCCACAGGGTCATGCCAGCCAGCCGCTCGCTGGTTAGCTCCACCTCGACCTGGCCCGCCTCGAAATCGCAAATCGTCTCGTCAAAGATGGTGGTAGCGGCCAGCGGGTCGTGAAAGGTGATCACCGGGCGGTGCTGAAACCACACCTCGGCAAAATCGCGCACCGGGCGCAGCAGCGGCGTGTCGAAACGGCGACGTACCTCATCGGCCGGCATAGTCACCCGGCAGGTCACATCCAGGCCGATGGAGCGATGAAACGGCGCAGCGGCGCGATAGACGATGGCCGTAGCGTGCGGATCGAGCATGGCATTCCACTCTAACGGCCCCACGCCGGCCAACCGATTGGTAAAGACGCCACACATCATCACCAGCCCCTTGAGCAGCGAGGGAATTTCGGGGTCGGTGGCAAAAAGCAGGGCGGCGTTGGTCAGCGGGCCGATGGTGAGCAAAATAACTTGGCCAGGGTGGGCGCGGATGGTGCGGCGCAAGAATTCGATGGCCTGGCCCTGCGGAAATTCGGTTTCGTGCGGCCAGCGATCCAGCATAGCCGCCTGCGGACATTCGGGCTGACGCTGGGCGATCAACAAGGGTTTTTCCACGCCCGGATAGATCGGCACGTTTTTGCCCGCAACCTGACACAGCGCGCTGGCCATCATGGCCCGCCGGTTGCCCTCGCCGGTGACGGTGGTGATGCCCAACAGCTCACACTGCGGCTGGGCCAGCAAATAAGCCAAACATACTGCATCGTCAATGTCTGAGCCGATGTCGGTGTCCAACAAAATTTTGACCATAGTTCATCCTCCATTTTCTTGTTAATTCATATGGTTTCGCCTGGCCCCTTTAGCCCGATGCTTTGGCGTTGGGCAGGCCGGTAGCAGTGAGGCTACCCGGCCCCTTCAACCCAATGCTTGAGTGTCGGGCAGGGCGGCAGCGAGGCTACCCGGCCACTTTAGCCCGATGCTTTAGCGTCGGGCAGACTCATTTGCAGCGATCTATTTGCTCACGCGCCACCTCAACGGCGCGGCGGGCATTGTTCAAGTTGCCATGCACGGTGTACACATCGCGGATAATGATCTCGACGGCGATGTCGGGCGTGGCTTGCAACGTCTCGCGGATATGGGCGGCCCAGGCCTCTTGATCCAGGCAATCGTCCACGCTCAAAAAGTTGGGGTCGGGTTTGCGCGAAAAGACAATGTCTGTGCCTCGCAAAGCCTCACCCATAAATCGCTGATCGCACCACCGCGAGATGGACACTTTTTTCAGGTGCGGCAATTGGCGGATGTCATCCCAAAATGGGTGGGTCGGCTCGCAGCAACCATAATACAGCAGCCCCACTGGCTCGCACACATCGCGATAATAGGGAAAGCAAAACTCGTGAAACGTGGCCGGCGAAATGCCCACCGTCTCCTGGCTGTTCGACGATCCCCACATATCGCACAGCCGCGCCGGGCCGCCGGCATAGCCGGGCGACGGCAGACGGGTGGTAAAGTTGTAACTGGAGCCAAAGCTGTCTTGATTGCCATTGTTCAGCCGCAGCAGCCCTTCGGCCTCGGCCCAATGCATCATACGCAGCGAATTGTCGCGCAAAAAGGCCATCAGCCGATGCACCAGATCGGGATAATCATAGATTGCCATAAAATATGCTTCCATGCCCATCAACTCGATCACACGATGGGTGAGCATGGTGCTGCCAAAAGTTCCGGTGCGGATGCACACCGGCAGCAGATCGCCCAACAGGTCTTGCAAAAAGGCCTGATAAGCCAGCGTCCCTTCGCGATCCACCCGACAGGTCGCCGGCTGAAGTTTATCCAGGTCGCGGGTGATGTCCTGGATGGGATGCAAAAACCGATAGCCGGTTTCGATGCCCTGAGCATCCTGGATCGTCTCGGTGGGAATCGGCACGCCAAACTCGTCAATGTCCACCAACCAGCCCATGTCGAACGTGTCGGGGATAACCTTGTCATCGTCAATCAATTCGTGATTGCGGACATTGCGCAAGAGTTGACGTTCGATGCGGCGACCGGTCGGCGATTGACAGCGAAACAGGCTGTCGGGCATAAAATCGCGGTCAAAAGTCCAGGTTTCAATGATCACCGGCGGACGCGGGTTGAGGCGACCGTCGTTGAGATCATACCACATTTGCCTGCGCTGCGCCATCACCGGCAGGTGAGCATACTCGGCCTGTCGGCGGGCCAATTCGCGCAGATAGGTTCGCTCCGAATCGTCTACATGCCAGTCCATCATCTTGACCCTCACTCCCTAAACAGTTCTGGCCAGGGTGCCAGCCCCTGACCAGAACCGGCTCAAACCTGTTACACCCGCCCTACCAGTGTGGGCCGTTCGAGGGGACCAAAAGAGACATTGGCCTTGAAATCAAAGATCAGACGATCCTGATCGAACCGGCAGGTGATAGTGGGGCAAAACGGCGTTTCATAAAAGCACAGTTTGATGGTATAGGTATCATCGGCGGTCCACGCGCCGCTGGCGGCCACCGGGCGCCGCTGGCCTTCGTCCAACGTGGTCATTCCTTCCACCCAGACCCCGTTGCCGCAATTCACCTGATGTTTTCTCCGCCCGGCGCGCACGGTCAACGTGCTGCCGGCGGGCGTCAGGTCCAGCGAGATGCTTTGAACCCGTTGGGCGTTGGCTTCGATGACGTACTTGTTGCCCGATACCTGGGCGGCAACGGGTGAGGTAGGCGCTCCAGCCTGCGGCGACAGGGACAGGCCGGCCAGCGTGCGGCTCAATTCGCACTGAGCAGACTCGTCGGCGGGCAGCGCAGCCGGCTGCATGGCCGGCAACAAATGCTCCCACACCAGGTCGAGTACCTGCTGCATATTGCCCACTCCGGCGGTGATGGCCAACACGGCCTCTTGATCAGGCATCACCAGGCAATATTGCCCAAAGGCGCCGTCGCCGCGATAGGCATTGTGTTGGCAGCGCCAAAATTGATAGCCATAGCCCTGCGCCCAGTCGGGGTTTTCGTTGGGCGCGTTGGAGACCTGCGCCGAGGTCGCGGCCTGCACCCACGCTTCGGGCAAAATGCGCTGTCCCTGCCAGTCGCCCCCTTGCAGGTACATCTGGCCGAAACGGGCAATGTCTTCGGTCTTGATTTTCAGCCCCCAGCCGCCGGTGTTGATCCCCAACGGGCAGGTTTCCCACGTCGCCCCTTGGATGCCCAACGGCTCGAACAAGCGCGGCTGCAAATAGTCCAGCAGAGTCACGCCAGCAACGCGCTGCACGATGGCCGACAGCATATAGGTGGCTCCGCTGTTATAGACAAACGGTGCGCCAGGCTGGTGCTTGACCGGCTGCGCCAAAAACGAGCGCACCCAGTTCTTGCTTTGCCTTCTAAACAGACGGGGCAGGGTGTCTTGATCGTGGCCGGTGGACATGGTGAGCAGATGGCGCACCTGCATAGCCGCCAGGTTGTCACTGACCCGCCTGGGCAGGTCGTCGGGAAAGAACGAAATCACCGGATCGTCCACCGACAAACGGCCTTCAGCCACAACCAGACCCACCGCCGTCGAAGTGAAACTTTTGCTCAACGAAAAAAGCATGTGCGGGCGTTCGGGGCGGTAGGGTTGCCACCAGCCCTCGGCGATCACCGCACCGCGCCGCAGCAGCATCAGACTGTGCAGATCGCGGACGTTTTGCTCGATGCTTTGCACCCAGTTCAGCACCGCCGCCGAAGAGACGCCTTGTGCTTCGGGCGTGCGGCGTTCCAATTGAATGTTCATCTCTTGCCTTTATCCTTTCAGAATGATTGCCTCGATAGGGTTTTGACAGGCTCAATCCGCCGGCGTATTTTCGGGTGGCCAGGAGGCCGCTGAAAAAGCCTATTGACTCCACTGAAAAAACTCAACAGGGTGCCCGTCACCTGAATTCGACCGAATTTTCGTAAAAATTCAAAGTGACGGGCACCTGAGCTGCAACGACTTTTTTCAGGAAAGCCATTTTTATCAAAGGACACCGAGAACACAAAGGTCTACGATACTTTTGAGTTTCTAAAAATGCTTTGTGCTCTTGGTGTCTTGGCGGTGAAGGGGTTTTCAGCACGCTCCTAGATAGCGCGCAAGGCGATATCCACCGCCTCTAGTTTTTCGGCGGTCAGGAATTGCGACGCAAACGGAGCAATCTGGTCCAGGGTCATATCCATGGCCATCGCCAATTGCGGCGCGTCCATCATCGGGCCGAGATGCTCCCGCAGCACGGCCATCGCCTGAGGATGAGCCATCAGATCGCGCAAGATGCTGGCCCGCGACAGCCCGGCCGACTGCGGCATCGGCGGATTGAGCAGAACAAAATGTGCCATCGCCCGAATGTCGCTCGACGATGCACCCGCCCGCACCTCAAACTCGCCGGCTTGGGCCACCCACTGCCTTTTGGCGTCATCATAGAACGACAACGCATCCAGCCCCAACGTCAGGGTGACGGTGCGCGTTTCGCCGGGGGCCAGCGTCACCCGGTCAAACGCCTCGAGTTCTTGCTCTGGCCGCATCAGGCTGCAAGCCACATCACGCACATACAACTGCACCGTCTCTGTACCGACCCGTGCGCCGGTATTGGTCACATCCACCGAAACGACAATCGGATCGCCAGGCTGATACTCGGCGGCGTTCAAACGCAAATTGCTATAGGCAAACGTCGTATAGGTCAGGCCATAGCCAAAGGGGAAACGCGGGGCCACCTTTTTCTTGTCGTAATAGCGATAGCCCACAAACAGCCCTTCGCCATAAACCACCCGCCCGTTCTCGCCGGGATAGTTGATATAGGCTGGGTTATCTTCCAGGCGCATCGGCCAGGTCTGCGACAGTCGCCCGCCGGGCTCGGCATCGCCAAACAGCACATCGGCGATAGCATGGCCACACTCCTGGCCGGGAAACCACGCTTGCAGCACCACCTTGACCTGATCGAGCCAGGGCAGGCGCACAGGCGAGCCGGTTTGCAGCACCACCACCGTGTTGGGATTGGCCGCCGCCACCGCCTCGATCAATTCCACCTGCCGCCCAGGCAGTTCCATATCGGGGCGGTCAAACCCCTCACTCTCCCACTCGCCGTTGGTGCCCACAAACACCAGAGCCACATCCGACCGGGCGGCAACTTGAGCGGCGCGGGCAATGGGGTCGCCCACCGTCTCCTGGGTACAGCCCACCAGCAGCGCGCCGATCATCGGGGCCTCTCGACGGGTGTATTCAATCCGAATCTGATAGGCCTGCCCGCCCACCAACTCGGCGCGGCCCAACACCTCTTCGCTGCCCATGCCGAAAAAGGCCTCGCCGCGCTTTTGCGCCGTCCAGTTGTCCACCACCAGGCGATCATCCAGATACAGACGGCTCAGCCCCGCGCTGACCAGACTGAACAGGTAAACGCCATCGGCCGGCGCTCGCAGCGTGCCGCTCAGCCGCGCCGCAAAGTTTTTCGCATCCACCTCTGGCGCCACCGGCCCAAACCACACCTGGCGCATCCCGGCAGCCACGCGGCTCAACGCCGGCTGGCCTTCCAGGTCGAGATTGTTGAAAAATTCGATGGTTAGCCCCTGCCCCTGCCCATCGGCCGGTGTGAGCCAGGCCGCATCCAACAGTGGCGTAGATTTGTCATTGCTGCACCCCTGCTCATACACAATCTCGATGTCATTTCCGCAGCGTTCGGTGAGGCCATCGAGCGGCGAAACAGCATAGTGTGCGCCGACATGGGCGCTACCGCCGCCCATGATGCGCGCCGCCTGGGCGTTGGGGCCGATCACGGCCAGGGTCTTGATCCGCCCGGCATCCAGCGGCAGCAGATTTTCCTCGTTCTTGAACAACACCATACCGGCCACCGCAGCCTGGCGAATCAGGCGGCGATGTTCGGGGCGATCAATGGCCTGCTCGTCCGTTTCGGGGTGATCCAACACCCCGGCCTTGAGAACAACGCCCAGCAATCGGCGCACCCGGTCATCCAGGTCCGCCTCGCTGACCAACCCATCGCGCACGGCCTGAAGCAATTTTTCACCCATCCAGCGCGCCGGGCCGGGCATCTCCAGGTCGAGACCGGCATTGGCCGGCCCCACCGTGCTGTACACGCCGGTCCAGTCGGAAATGACCGCGCCCTCAAAGCCCCACTCTTGTTTCAATATCTCGGTCAACAGGCGACGATTTTCGCTGCAATACGTGCCGTTGAGCTTGTTGTACGCGCTCATCACGCACCAGGTCTTGGCCTCTTGGACGGCAGCGCGAAAAGGTGGCAGATAAATCTCTCGCAGCGCTCGCTCGCTCACCTCTGAGCTGATGGACATGCGCTCAAACTCAGAGTCGTTGCAGACAAAATGTTTGACGCAGGCGCCCACACCCTGACTCTGCACGCCCTGAATATAGGCTACAGCCAGCCGGGCGGTGAGATAGGGGTCTTCGGAATAGCACTCGAAATTGCGCCCGTTGAGCGGCGAACGGTGAATGTTGACGGTGGGCGCCAACAACACGTGCGCGCTCTTGGACTGCACTTCCTGGCCCAACGCTTCGCCAACCTGTCGCACCAGATCGGGGTTCCAGGTACTGCCCAGGCAGACGCCTACCGGAAAGCATGCCGCATGCACTTCGCCACCAAAGCTGCTTCCGCGCGCCCCGTTGGGGCCATCGGTCATCTTGAACGGCGGAATGTTCAGACGCGGCACGCCGGTACTGTGCCACATATCGGCGCCGGCGGCCATCGCCACCTTTTCCTCCAGGGTCATTTGCGCCAGCCAGGATTCAATCTGATCGTTCATCATCGAATCTCCTTTCTTGATCAAACGAGGCTACACCGCCTCTCAGTCGCAAGGCAGTATAGCACGATCCGAGCGGTTCGTCCAGTGTTGACAAAAAGAACTGGCTATTTTATAATGTATACCAATCAGGAGTTTTTATTATGACAGAATGTCAGGACTCAGAATACCAAAACCTGGTGCAGCAGTTCAGGCAGCAGGGCTACAAGATGACCCCGCAACGGCGCGCTATTTTGACCGTGTTGATGAACGGCGCCGCGCACCTGACCGCCGAACAAATCTATGAGCAGGTGCGCCAGGACATGCCCGACATTTCGCTGGCCACGGTCTACAATTCGCTGCGCGAGCTAAGCCTGGCCCAGGTGGCGCGCGAGTTGGACCTGGGCGGGCGCGGCCGGCATTACGAAATCTGCCGGAACAGCCATGCTCATATGGTGTGCCTTCAATGTGGAGCGATCCGAGACCTGTGGGGGCGTTGGGATGCCCTGCCACAGCTTTTTGCGCCGCCCGATGATTTTGATCCGCTCAAGTACGACCTGACCATCCAGGGGTACTGCGCCAATTGCCGCTCCACCTCAACTGAAAGGTAAGTCATTATGCCCCACTATGTGATCGTCGGTAACGGAATTGCAGGCATCACTGCCGCCCAGCGCATCCGCCGCGCCAACCCGGCCGCAGAGATACACGTCTTGAGCGCAGAAGCGCATCATTATTACCAACGCCCGCTGCTGTGGAAACTGATCGCCGGCGAGATTCAGCAAGATGAATTGATCTTTCGTCCGCCGGAATGGTATGCCCGCCAAAACATCCAGGTGCATTTGAACAGTGTCGTCACATCATTAAACACCGCAGAACATTTCTTGACCCTTCAAGATGGCGCATCGCTGCACTATGATGCCCTGCTGCTGACCACCGGCGGGCGGCCATTTGTGCCGCCGGTGAACGGCGCCGAGCAGCCCGGCGTATTCACCCTGCGCACGCTCGACGACGCACGGGCAATCCGGGCGTATGCCGCCGGCTGCCGCCGCGCCGCGATCATTGGCGGAGGACTGTTGGGGTTGGAAACGGCGCGCGCCATGGTATCGGTCGGGCTGGAGGTAGCCGTGCTGGAGGTGATGGGGCATCTGCTGCCGCGCCAGCTCGACGCTCAAGGAGCGGCCGTGCTGCAAAATCGCCTGGAAAGTCTGGGCATCGGCATTGTCACCTCGGCCAGCACCGAGGCCATATTGGGAAACGGCCAGGTGAACGCGGTGCAACTCAAAGATGGGCGACACATCGCCGCCGACCTGGCCATCATTTCGGCGGGCATCTGCTCTCGCATCGAACTGGCGCAGGCCGCCGGCATCGAGACACAGCGCGGCATTGTGGTAGATGAGCAAATGCGCACCAGCGCGCCCGATGTCTGGGCTGCCGGCGACGCCGCCGAATTTCATAAAACGGTCTATGGCATCATCCCGGCGGCGATGGACCAGGCCCAGGTGGCCGCCGCCAACATGATCAATCCGGGCAGCACCGCCTATGCCGGCAGCGTACCATCTACTACCCTCAAGGTGGTGGGCATTGACCTGACCTGCCTGGGCCGGTCAGCGGCAGTGGATGACGGGCTGCACATTCTGCGCCGCAGCGACCCGGCCGCCGGCGTGTATCAAAAGCTGGCCCTGCAAGACCATCGCGTGGTCGGAGCCATCTTGCTGGGCGACGTGCAGCGAGCACGCACAGTTCAGCAGTGGATCGAACAAGGCACAGACGTATCTGCTCAATTGAACGACTGGTTTCCAGTATCCGCGCAGAGATGACAACAGAGAAAATCTCTGCATTATTTTGAATAGGGAGGAAAAAATGCGTCCAATGACCAAAGCCAATCTAGAGGCCGCTTTTGCCGGCGAGAGCCAGGCACACATGAAGTACATGATTTTTGCCGACCAGGCCGAAAAAGAGGGCTTTCCCGAAGTAGCTCGCCTGTTCCGCGCCATCTCGTATGCCGAGCAGGTACATGCCACCAACCATTTCAAACAGCTCTATGGCATCGGCAGGACGGTGGACAATTTGCAGGCCGCTTTTGACGGCGAAAGCTATGAGAACGTCGAAATGTACCCGGCCTTTGACGCCGTAGCCAAACTCCAAGACGAAAAAGGCGCCGCTCTGAGCATCCACTATGCGCTAGAGGCCGAAAAGATTCACGAGGCCATGTACAAAGACGCCCAAACCCTGGTCAAGCAAGGCCAGGACCGCCCGGCCGCCCCGGTTTACATCTGCCCCACCTGCGGCTATACCGTGATCGGCGACCCGCCAGACAAATGCCCGGTGTGCGGGTGCAAAAAAGAGGTGTTCAAAAAGTTCTAGTCCGATATCTGATCCAGAACAAGAAAAGGAGAACAATATGATCAGCGCCACCATCAAATCGGCCGATTGGAAAAAAGAAAAGCATGCCCCCGTGATCGAGGCCCCCGAAGCCGTGCCGGCCGGCGAGGTCTTTGAGGTCAAGGCCAGCCTGGGCAAAGAGATTGCCCACCCCAACACGCTCGAACATCACATCGCCTGGATCGCCCTGTACTTTCAGCCCGAAGGTGGCGTGCCACTGCAAATCGGGCATTTCGAGTTCAGCGCGCACGGCGCCGGCGGCCTGGTCACATCGCCCAGCGTGGTTGCCGCGCTCAAGACAGACAAGCCCGGCACGCTGCACGCCGTGGCCTTTTGCAACATTCACGGCCTGTGGGAGTCCAGCCAGGCCATTGCCTTGAGCTAAGCAGGCCATCGGAGACCCTTGAGCAGTAGCGAGGTGTCCCCGAACAAGTTCGGGATTCCGACATTCTCAAGTGGGATGCCTCCGAACAAGTTCGGGATTCCGACATCCAGGTGAGGCAACGTGTAGTCACGTTACAAGCGTGACATCTGCAACCCAGAAAAACCATATAGCGGGTTACGCCGATTCCAGCGTGACCCGCTTTTTTTGCCAAAGCACGCCTCTTTTGGTACAATAAGAGTCTACAGCACGATCCATATTCCGGTTTGACCGGGCAAGGAGAAGCAACGGTGAAAAAAGTAATGATGTACGCCCTCAGCACATGCGGCTGGTGTAAAAAAGCCAAGGCCTTTCTGGACGATCACGATGTTCAATATGACTATGTTTACGTAGACCTGCTGCGCGGCGTCGAAAAGGACCAGGTTTTGGAGACGGTGCGACAGTGGAACCCCAAGGCCACCTTTCCTACCATCATAATAGACGATCAGCAGGTCATCGCCGGGTTCAAAGAAGATCAACTGCGTGAGGCGTTGGGGCTATGAGCGATGCAGCGCAGGCATTGTACGAGCGACTGAACCGCGAGGCCCTGGCGGCGGGCTATTTTTTGAACCCCGACCGCGCTCTGGTGATGGACCTGATGGACGGACTGCTGACCAACGAGCAGCGCTATGGCTACTGGTCGTGTCCCTGTCGTCTGGCCGAAGGCGTGCGCGAGCGCGATCTGGACATCATCTGCCCATGCGATTACCGCGACCCTGATCTGGCCGAGTTTGGGGCGTGCTACTGCGCCTTGTATGTTTCGGAAGAGATTGCCACAGGACTCGAGCGGGCCGAACCGGTACCCGAGCGGCGCGGCAGTATACCGGTCGAACAGGCGCATCAGCACGAGTTGGTGGGCTGGACGACCAGCGGCATCCCGGTGTGGCGGTGCAAGGTATGCGGCTATTTGTGCGCCCGCCCGCAGCCGCCGCTCAAATGCCCCATCTGCAAGGCCGACCGCGACCGTTTCGAGCGATTTGCCTTTTAACCCTGGTTTCACAAGGAGGGATCATGTCTGCTTCAAACACCATAGCCGACCTGTTCAATCTGGCCATCCTGGCCGAACGAGCCGCCGAAACGTTATACACCCGGATGACCGAACGATTTGCGGCATACCATGAGGTGGCACAATTCTGGGACATGTATGCCCGTCAAGAGGCTGCCCATGCCGACTGGCTGCGGCAACTGGCAGATTCGCTCGAAGATGCGCAACTGGCCGCGCCGGCCGACCCGACTATATTACAAGATGCGCAAAAAATTCTCCAGTTTTCCCTCGAAAATACATTGGCATCGGTCAAAAACCTCGATGACGCCTATCAATTAGCCACCGAGATGGAAAATGCCGAAACCAATGCGATTTTTTCCTTTTTGACCGAGCATTTTGCTCCCACCGACAAACTGCGCACGTTTTTGCGCAGCCAACTCACCAGCCACCTGAGTGCACTGCTGATAGACTTTCCACTGGAATTCCAGTCAACGGCGCGGCGGCGGCAGGTCATAGCCGTATAGAACCAGACCCCAAGCGTCGGTTGAGTGCGTTCGATAGAACACCGTCAAAACCACTGCCAATTTGACCAGGTGTTGGCTTTGACAAGCTCAACCAACACCTGACTTGACCAATACCTGGTAAAACCACCACCCACAATCAACCAAAATAGAAATTACGCTCAGGAAGGAGCCTGTATGCCCGACATTCAATTCACCCCCCAAGACTGGGAACGTGTCGAGCGTGACACGATGGCCTGGTGGGCTGGCGAACTGGATCGCCCCCTGGTCGTCTTTTGGGGTCTGGACGATGTGTCTTTGCCCCAGCGACGCGGCTTTATGAGCAATTATCCCCTGTCTATGCCGGCCGCAGAGGTGATTGACCTGTACGAGCCACTCCTGGCAGCCACGCGCTACTATGGCGACGCCTTCCCCTATATGTGGATCAATTTCGGGCCAGGCATTATGGCCGGGTTTGTTGGGGCGAGCGTCCATACCGTCACCGAGCCGTCCGAGACCACCTGGTTTGAGCCGGCCGGCCCCACTGACCTGCCCGATATTCACCCCCGCTATGACACCGACAATATGTGGTGGCAGCGCGTCCAGGCCATCACCCAAGAGGCCGTGCGGCGATGGAACGGACAGGTCGCCATCGGCTGCACCGATCTGGGCGGTAACCTGGACATCCTGGCTTCGCTGCGCGGCACCGACCTGCTGCTGTTGGACCTGGTCGATCAGCCAGAGCAGGTAGATCGGCTGGTCGGCGAGATCACCCGCCTGTGGCTGCGCTATTATGACGAGCAGGATGCAGCAATCCGACCGGCCTGCCGCGGCAGCACATGCTGGACGCCGATCTGGTCAACTGGCAAGACCTATATGCTGCAATGCGATTTTTCGTACATGATTTCTCCGGCCATGTTTGAGCGGTTTGTCATCCCCGATCTGACCGCTTGCTGTACGCATCTGGATCACGGCTTTTATCACCTGGACGGCAAAGGCGAGATTCCGCACCTCGACCTGCTGTTGGGCATCGAACGGCTGCGCGGCATCCAATGGATTCCCGGCGATGGACAGCCCTCGCCTGATCAATGGCTGCCGCTGCTCAAACGCATCCGCGATGGTGGCAAGCTGTGTCAGGTCTTTGTGGGACCGCAAGGAGCGCGGCGAATTGTGCAAAACCTGGGCGGCAAAGGCTTTTTGCTGGCGGTCTCGCATGGCGGCGAACTGAACGACCCTCAAGACGCCGCTGCCTTTTTGAAACTATTGCAACAAGAAGATATTTCAAGGTGAAATATGAGCGTGATCGTTTACACAACTCCAACATGTGGTTACTGCCATCAGGTAAAAATGTATTTGCAGCGACGCAATGTGCCGTTTGCCGAGGTGGATGTCAGCCGCAACCCGCGCGCCGCCGCCGAGATGGTGCGCCTGTCGGGGCAGCAGGGCGTGCCGGTAGTGACGGTGGATGATCAGGTGGTGGTGGGTTTCAACCAGCCGGCCATTGACCAACTCTTGACGCGGCGGATGAGCCAGTTTCCCAAACTGGGCGTCTCGGTGGCCGATGCGGCCACGATGGCCGCCAAAAAGGGGCTATCGCTGCCGACCGGCGCCCTGGTGGGACGGGTCACGCCGCGCTCGGCGGCAGCCTGGGCCGGCGTGCAGGTCGGCGACGTGATCGTGCAACTGGCCGGGCAGCCGGTGCGCAGCGATGCCGATGTTCACCGCATCATGGCTGGCCTGCGCAACAATCAGACCGCGCCGCTGGTGGTGTGGCGCACCGGACAGCAGTTGAACCTGCAAGTGGGATTTTGATTTGAAAGGAGAAATGACGATGAATGTCATAGTGATCCACTCCAGCCCCAACACCGACGGCCTGACGGCCGCCTGTGCCGCCGCTGCTGTGCAGGGAGTGCATCTGGGCGGCGGGCAGGCCGAAGAAGTGCAGCTAAACGGCCTCGATGTAGGGCGCTGCTATGCCTGCAACGACGGTTGGGGCACCTGCCGCACCGCCCACGAGTGCCAGGTGCAGGATGATTTTCAGGCTTTGCACGACCGCATCTTGCAAGCCGATGCCCTGGTGCTGGTCACGCCGGTGTACTGGGGCGACCTGAGCGAATCGGCTAAATCGCTCACCGACCGGCTGCGCCGCTGCGAGGCCACTCTCGGCGAAGACAGCCGGCTCAAGGGCAAGCCGGTGATCGCCGTAGCCGCCGCCGGCGGTGGAGGCGGCGGGGCCATCTCGTGTTTGCTCAATATGGAGCGGTGGATTCAGCATGTGCGGGCGCGAGCGTTCGATCTGCTGCCGGTGCATCGCTGGAGCCGATTGTACAAACTGGATACCATTCGAGAAGCGGCGCGAGCCATGGTGGAGCAGGCCGCGCGATAGACCATTTTAATAGGAGAAAGGAACGATGAACAAAACAACTTTGGGTGTCATTGTGGGCAATCGCGGTTTTTTCCCATCGCATCTCTGCGAAACCGGACGGGCCGAGGTGCTGCGCGTGCTGGAAGAAGAGGGTATCAGGGCCATTGCGCTCGGCCCCGACGACACGCCTTTTGGGTCGGTAGAGAGCCTCAAAGATGCCGAAAAATGCGCCGCCCTGTTCAAACAACATCGTGAAAAACTGGATGGCATTTTGGTGACGTTGCCCAACTTTGGTGACGAGCGCGGCGTGGCCAACGCGGTGCGCATGGCCGGGCTAAATGTGCCGGTTTTGGTGCAGGCCTACCCCGACGTAGCCGACAAGATGACGGTAGCCGACCGTCGCGACAGTTTTTGCGGCAAAATGTCGGCCTGCAACAACCTGCGACAGTACGGCATCCCCTATTCGCTGACCACCCTGCATACCGTATCGCCCACATCGGCCAGCTTTCGCCAGGATTTGCGCCAGTTTGCGGCGGCCTGCCGCATAGTGCGCGGGCTGAGAGGGGCGCGGCTGGGCATGTTGGGCGCCCGCCCGGCGGCGTTTATCACCGTGCGCTATAGCGAAAAGCTGCTGGAAAAGGCCGGCATCAGCATTGAAGTGCTAGACCTGTCGGAGGCCTTTGGACGCGCCGCCCGCCTGAGCGACGCCGATCCACGCGTGCAGGACCGCCTGGACGAGATTCGCGCCTATGTGCCGACGCCGGGTATCTCGGTCGAGGCCCTGGCCCGGATGGCCCGGTTTGCCCTGGTGATGGATGACTGGATTGCCGAAAATGAACTGGTCGCCACTGCCGTGCAATGCTGGACCTCGATGGAAGAGTATTTTGGGGTGGTGCCCTGCACGGTGATGAGTATGCTCAGCAACAAGCTCATGCCCAGCGCGTGCGAAACCGACATCACTGGCGCCATCGGCATGTATGCCATGACCCTGGCCTCCGGCTCGCCCAGCGCCCTGGCCGACTGGAACAACAACTATGGCGGCGACCCCGACAAGTGTGTGATGTTCCATTGCAGCAATCTGCCGCAGGCGGTGTTCTGCCAGCCCAAGATGGACTATCAAGAGATCATTGCCGGAACGGTGGGCAAGGAAAACACCTATGGCACAGTGGTCGGGCGCATCAAGGCCGAGCCGTTTACCTATTGCCGCGTCTCGACCGACGACGAGTGGGGTGAAATTCGCGCCTATTTGGGCCAGGGCACCTTTACCAACGACCCGCTGGATACGTTCGGCGGCTATGGGGTGGCGCACATTCCCAATCTGCAAGACCTGCTCCATCACATCTGCGCCAACGGCTTTGAACACCATGTCGCCATCAACCTGTCCGAGGTAGCCGGCGCGATCAACGAAGCCTTGAGCAATTATATGGGGTGGGACGTTTACTATCACAAATAAGTGCCGCCGGCCTCAGCCCTGGCAGGTTTCTCTGAGCCTGCCAGGGCTGTTTTCGAGTCATGATCGAGTTGAGGAGAAGAGATATGCAAATTTTCCGGCTCGACACCACACGACGGGCGTTGGCCCGTCGTTTTGTTCAGTTTCCTTTTGACCTGTATCGTCACAGCCTCTATTGGGTGCCGCCTATGCGTTCCGACGCCTGGCGACAGGTAAACCGCAAACGCAACCCCTTTTTCCTCCACTCGGAAGCCGATTTCTTTTTGGCTCAAAACGGACAAGAAACGGTCGGGCGCATCGCCGTGCTGGAAAATCGCCTGTACAACCAGTATCATCAAAAAAAGTGCGGGTTTTTCTACCTGTTTGACGCCATTGACGATCAACAGGCGGCCGATGGGTTGTTCGACGCTGCGATAGCGTGGTGTCGGGCGCGCGGACTGGAGCGGATCATCGGACCCAAAGGCTTTAGCGTGTTTGAAGGCATCGGCATGCTCTATCGGGGATTTGAGTATCTGCCGGCGATGAGTATGCCTTATAATTACGAATACTATAACCGCCTGGTCGAGCATATCGGCCTGGAAAAAGAAGTAGATTTTACCTCGTTTTGTCTGGATATACGCAAATTTGAACTGCCTGAGCGGGTGCGTCGGCTGGCCGACAAGGTGCAAGAGCGGCGCGGTCTCCAGATCAAACATTTTACCTCGTGGGATGAGGTGCGCCAGGCCGTGCCGGGGGTCATTGATGCCTATAATCACACCTTTACCCAAAACTGGGAATATGCCCCGGTCACGCCAGAAGATGGGGCCATCGCCGCCGCCCAAATGCTCCAGATCACCCGCCCCGAAATGGTCAAGGTGATCGTACACGAGGGCAAAACTGTGGGATTTTTGTTGGCCTTTCTCAATATCGGAAAGCCTTTCAAAGTGCATCGTGTCTATCGCAAGATATTCTAATTGAGGAGTCAAGATGAGCGAGCAGGTTCGACAATGGGACATTTTTGAGGTCAGCGCGCCAGGTACCCAAGAGGGCAACCCTTTCCTCGATGTGACTTTTGGGGCGCGGTTTCAATTCAAACATCGCGCGATCCAGGCGGATGGTTTTTACGACGGCGAGGGCATTTATCGGGTGCGCTGCATGCCCGACACGCCCGGCGAGTGGAGCTATGTCACCACCAGCAACTGCCCCGCCCTGGACGGCCTGCACGGGTCGTTTGTCTGCATCGAGCCGGCCGCGAACAGTCATGGGCCGGTGCGGGTGCATAACACCTACCATTTTGCCTATGCCGACGGCACGCCACACTTTTCGTTCGGCACGACATGTTATGTGTGGAACCATCAAGGGGACGAACTGGAAGAGCAAACACTGCGCACACTCGGCGCCGCTCCATTCAACAAGATGCGTATGTGTGTGTTTCCCAAGCACTATGATTTCAATCACAACGAGCCGCCTTTTTACCCGTTTGCGGGGTCGCCGGAAAAGGGCTGGGATTGGACGCGCTTTAACCCGGCATTTTTCCGTCACCTGGAGCAGCGCGTCGGCAATTTGCGAGATTTGGGCATCGAGGCCGACCTGATCTTGTTTCACCCCTATGACCGCTGGGGCTTTGGTACGATGGAGGCGCAGACCGACGACCGCTATTTGCGCTATGTGGTGGCCCGCCTGGCCGCCTATCGCAATGTATGGTGGTCTATGGCAAACGAGTACGATTTGATGAAATCCAAGAGCATGCTGGATTGGGATCGTTTTTTTCGCATCGTCCAGGAATGTGACCCCTATCAGCATTTGCGTTCGATCCACAACTGCCACGAGTTCTATGATCACTCCAAGCCCTGGGTGACACATCAGAGCATTCAGCGGCCCAATATGGAGCAGGTGTCGCTGTGGCGGCAGCAGTGTCGCAAGCCGGTGGTGGTGGACGAGTGCCGCTATGAGGGCAACATCCATCACGGCTGGGGCAACATCACGGCGCAGCGGCTGACGCACAATTTTTGGCAGGGTGTGGTGCGCGGCGGCTATGTGGGGCACGGCGAAACCTATGTGCATCCACAAGATATTTTGTGGTGGTCCAAAGGGGGCGCGTTGTATGGGCAAAGCCCGGCGCGCATTGCCTTTTTGCGCCAAATTATCGAGGCCGCGCCGGTCAAAGGGCTGGAGCCGCTGCCGTGGGGCTGGGATGTGGCCTGTGGCGGACAGGAAGGGCATTATTACCTGGTCTATTGGGGTGAGCATCAACCCCTGTACTGGTATATGCCCTTGCCAGCCGAGGGACAGTATCAGATTGACCTCATTGACACCTGGGAGATGACCATCTCGCCGCTGCCGGGCCTGTTTAGCGGCAAAACACGGATCGAACTGCCCGGCAAGCCCTACATGGCGGCGCGCGCCCGGCGTGTGGAATAAAAACGGGCAGATAGCTGCGCCTCGTTGGTTTCGACGGCATTCTACCAAACGCACCCAACCAACCGAGTGGCGCCCCGCACGGACACCGCTGCGCAGCACGGCGTGCTGCTCTCCTCAAGGAGGGGCGATTTTCCATGTAGGGTCTTGGGCCAGATCGGGAAAACCAGCAACATAGAGGTCAAGAATGAGCGAATCATTAGCGTTTGTAGATGGCTCAAATGAATCGAAATTGGCCCAGCCTGCTCATTTATTGTTTCGAGCGTCGCCGCATTTCTTATCAAGGCGCATTTTGCTGTTGGTCATGGATGCGCTGTGTATCAATGCGGCGATACTCGTCTCGATATGGGCATAGGCATGGATCGACAGACAATCTCTTGTTGAACTGGTCGGGTATCGCTGGCTATGGTTTCCTCTGTTAACTGCGAGTTGGTGGGTATTGGCCTGGTTGGGCGATCTGTACACCATTCCTGTTGCCACCATGCGGCTCGCTGTGCTGAGGCGGATCACGGCTGTGCTAGCCATCATAGGCATCGGCTATCTGGTCGCCTATTTTCTCTTGCCGCGCAATGTGCTACCGCGCCTTTTTTTCCTCTTTTTTGTCGGCGCCGCCCTGATTGGCCTGACTGTGTGGCGCTGGACATACGCCACGCTATTCCGTCTGTCCCAGTTCAGTCGCCGGATATTGATTGTTGGCGCAGGCTGGGCCGGACATATGCTGGCCCAGGCGTTGGCCAGGCAGACAACCGGCAGCTCATCGCATCGCTGTACGAATGGCGCTATGGCGAATGGTGTCTGTTCGCCTACATACTCGGTTATTTTTATGGGTAAATATGCGACATGGCATTGAACATACCTGGCCCCTGCGCGCTGCACACATCAGACCTGACAAGTCTATTTTTATGATTGAACATCGCTGGAAGATATGGTAGAATGAAATCACGATACACTGCATAACTCCCCTGAAAAAGAGGGCCTTATCCGCCAAGGATGTCAAGAAAATTCAGACTGAGCTTAAATTGTTCACATCAAGCTTTTGAATTGTTCACACAAGCATCAACATTCTTTGTTCACCTGGTTCTTGGTGGTTTTTCAGTGGACTCATCCACAATAAGGAGAAATCGTTATGAACCTATTTGATTATCAGGCTCCCACCACAGTTGAACAGGCCATCGCCTTGCTCAGCGCAGACGCCCGACCACTGGCCGGGGGTACTGACCTGCTGGTCAAGATACGCTATGGGCGGATCGCGCCCGACTGCCTGATCGACATCAAGCACATCCCCGAACTGACCCGCATCTCGGTTGACGAAGCCGGTCTCACTCTGGGCGCCGCAGTGACCTGCGCCGATCTGGTCGCTCACCCGACCGTGTGCGAACAGTATCCCGGCCTGGTTGATGCCGTGTCGATCATCGGCGGCGCGGCGATCCAGAACCGCGCCACCATCGGCGGCAACCTGTGCAACGCCGCTCCCAGCGCCGACTCGATCCCCGCGCTGATTGTCTACAGCACAAGCTGCACCATCGCCGGGCCGGCCGGGAGGCGAGTGCTGTCGGCCGACGCATTTTGCACCGGGCCGGGCCAGACGATACTCGGCCCCGACGAGTTGCTGGTGTCGCTCCACCTGCCGCCACCCGCGCCGCGCAGCGCAGCCGCCTACCGGCGATTCACGCCACGCCACGAGATGGACATTGCCGTTGCCGGAGTCGGCACATGGCTGGCCCTCGATCAAGACGGCAAAATCGCCGACGCCCGCATCGCCCTCAGCGCTGTCGCTCCGGTCCCCCTGCCCGTGCCGCAGGCAGCGCAGGTGTTAATCGGCCGGGTGCCAGACCAGGAAGCCCTGGCAGCGGCCGCTCAAACAGCTCAAAAAGCGGCCCGTCCGATCAACGACGTGCGCGGCGGGGCCGCTCAGCGCACCCACCTGATCGGCGTACTGGTGCAGCGAACACTGGACACCGCACTCAAACGTGCCCAGATGCCCGCATCTGGAGGAGAATAGACAATGCAAAAAACCAAAGTATGTGCCACAATCAACGGTCAGGAGACCGAATTCCTTTGTCACCCTCACCAAAGTTTGCTAGAGTGTCTACGCGACATTCTCGGTCTGACCGGGACCAAGGAGGGTTGCAATGATGGAAATTGCGGGGCGTGCAGTGTCCTGCTCGACGACAAACTGGTCAACTCGTGCCTGGTGCTAGGCGTCGAGATCGAGGGACGCGGCGTAACCACTGTCGAGGGGCTGGCCGATTGGCGCGGTCTGCACCCACTCCAGCAAGCCTTTATCAAGGAGGATGCTTTGCAATGTGGCTATTGCACTCCAGGTATGCTCATCGCCGCCAAAGCATTGCTCGACCGCAAGCCCAACCCTGGCGAAACAGAAATCCGCACCTGGTTGGCCGGCAATCTTTGTCGCTGCACCGGTTATGACAAGATCGTGCGGGCAGTTCAATCTGCTGCCGCTCAGATGTCCAAGGAGGAAACCCGATGAATGATGAATACACCGTCATCGGCACGCGCCCACCACGTGTTGACGCCCCGGCCAAAGTGATCGGGCAGGCCTTGTACGGCACCGACATTGCGCTGCCCGGCATGCTATATGGCAAAATCTTGCGCAGCCCGCACGCCCACGCCCGCATCCTTAAACTCAACACAAGCCGCGCCGAGTCGCTGCCCGGTGTCTATGCCGTGATCACTGCGCAAGACCTGCCTGCCGCCCAAGACGCCACCCGGCAGTTAGGCGAGGGATCGATCAACCTCAAGTACTTGTGCGACAATACCCTGGCCTCCGACAAGGTGCTTTATCAGGGACATGCCATCGCTGCCGTCGCCGCGGCTGCCCCACACATCGCCGAACATGCGCTGAGCCTGATTGATGTCGAGTACGAGGTGCTGCCTGCCGTGATAGATGTGCTGGAGGCAGCCAGGCCAGGCGCACCGCTGCTGCACGCGCACTTGCGCACCCACTCGCTGGCTGGCATCGAATCGCAACCGAGCAACGTCGCCGCACATTACCAAATGCTCAAAGGCAATCTGGCGCAGGGCTTGGCCGAGGCCGATGCCATAATCGAACGCGAATTTCGCACCTTGATGGTTCACCAAGGCTATATCGAGCCACACGCATCCACCGCAGTATGGTCGCCCGACAACACCGTGACCATCTATACCAGCACCCAGGGCGCGTTTGCCGTGCGCGATATCGTAACCGAACTGCTGCAATACCCAATGTCCCAGGTCAAAGTCATTCCCACCGAAGTCGGCGGCGCGTTTGGCGGCAAAAACACCAGCTATTTTGACGCCGTGGTCGTCTTGCTGTCGCGCAAGGCCAGGCGTCCGGTGCGCATTGTAATGAGCCGCGCCGAAGTGCTACTCGGCAGCGGGCCGTCATCCGGCACGGTGATCCGGATCAAGATGGGCGCCACGAACGCCGGGCGAATTACCGCCGTTCAGGCCGAACTCTATTACGAGGCCGGAGCTTATCCCGGTTCACCGGTCGGTTCGGGGATGGGAGTGATGTTTGGCCCTTATGACATTCCCAACAGCCAACTGGATGGCTATGATGTGTTGGTCAACAAGCCACGTGTCGCCGCCTATCGCGCACCCGGCGGGACACCTGCTGCGTTCGCCGCCGAGGCCATCATTGACGAACTGGCCGAGAAAATCGGCCTCGACCCGCTGGAATTTCGCCTGCGCAACTGCGCCCAAAACGGCACGCGCCGGATTGATGGTGGCATCCATCAGCATATCGGCGCGCGGCAGGTATTGGAAGCGGCCAGGGCGCACCCGCATTATTCGGCACCGCTCCAGGGACCCAATCGTGGCCGGGGCATTGCTTTGGGCTATTGGGGCAACTGGGGATCGATCTCGAGCTGCACACTCACCGTCAATGCCGATGGCACTCTCGCCCTGCTGCTCGGTTCAGTTGATTTGACCGGCACACGCACCAGCCTGGCGATGCAGGCTGCTGAAGTGCTGGACCTGCCGCTGGACAAAATCAAACCAACCATCGGCAACACCGATCAGGTCGGCTATACCGAGGTCAGCGCGGGCAGCCGCACCACCTTTGCCAGCGGTATAGCCGTAGTCAAGGCTGCCGAGGAGGTGATCGATCAGATGCGCGCCCGTGCCGCCGATCTGTGGGGAACGCCGGTCGAGGCGGTGAGGTTTGAACGCGGTGTGTTTGGCACCGATCAGCCCTATCCTCAAACAATGACCTTTGCCGAACTGGCTGCACAGCTCAACAACACCGGCGGGCCGATCACCGGCATAGGCAACATTGATGCACGCGAGTGGGGTGCAGGCCTGGGCCTGCACATCGCCGATGTAGAGGTTGATCCAGAGACAGGACAGGTGACTATTTTGCGGTATACAGCGGTACAGGACGTGGGCAAAGCAATCCACCCAACGCAGGTAGAAGGACAAATCCAGGGCGGCGCGGCGCAGGGCATCGGCTGGGCGTTGTGGGAAGGCTATCGCTACAACGCCGATGGACACATGCTCAACCCGACTCTGCTCGACTATAAAATGCCCACTGCGCTCGACCTGCCGCCGATTGAAACTGTGCTGGTCGAGGTGCCCTACCCTGGGCATCCCTTTGGCCTGCGTGGCGTCGGAGAGACGCCGATCTTGCCACCGCCAGGCGCACTGGCCAACGCCATCTATCGCGCTACCGGAGCGCGGGTGGAAGAATTGCCCATCACACCGGAACACATCTTGACCGGAATGGGCGTGTTATAACCGATGGCAATAGTATGGATTCCATCGCTGCTACGCCCACTTGCCGGCAGCCAAGATCGGGTCACGGTGAGTGGACGTACACTTGGCGAGGTGATCGCCGCACTAGACGACGCCTGCCCCGGCATCGGCGACCGACTGTGCAAAGGAGACAAACTGACGCCCTCACTGACAGCCTGGATTGACGGACGAATCGCCCGACGAGGGTTGCAAGAGCCGGTAGGAGATCATAGCGAGATACAGTTCTTGCCGGCCGTAGGTGGAGGATAAAGGCCCGGCTGGCCGCTTTTTTCCGTCTCGTGCCTGGACAAGAACACCCTGTTCAAAACCTGGCAGTCCCGGCATTGAGACAATTTGAGAATGGTCGTTGACATCTGCACGAATGAGCTATCTGAAAAATCGCCTGTTTTTGGATAAAGGGAGTGTATTGGTGAACCTATCCATCAAAGAAGCAACCACGCTGCCCGAGTTGCGTGCGTTTATCCGTTTTCCCCTCAAACTGTACCGGGGCCACCCCTACTGGGTGCCATCGCTCTTGCTTGATGATGAGCAGACCTTTCGCCGCGACAGGAACCCCGCTTTTGAGTATTGCGAGGCCCACTATTGGCTGGCCTACCGCGGAGGCGAACCGGTCGGGCGGATTGCCGCGATCCACAACCACAAGCACGTGGAAAAATGGCGGCAGCCCTATATGCGCTTTGGGTGGATTGACTTTGTGGATGATTTGGACGTGTCGGCGGCGCTCTTGGGGCAGGTGGAAGCCTGGGCCAGAGAAAAGGGAGCGCGCGCCATTCACGGGCCGTTGGGGTTCACTGACCTGGATCGCGAAGGAATGTTGGTGGATGGGTTTGAAGAGTTGGGGACGCTGGCGACCTTTTACAACTATGCCTATTATCCTGCTCACCTGGAACGGCACGGTTATGTCAAAGATGTGGATTGGGTGGAATACGAGATCGCCGTTCCGCCAGAGCCGAACACCACCATCGCCCGCATCGCCAACCTGTCGGCGCGGCGATATGGGCTGCGCCTGCTGCGGGTGAACAGCAAAAAAGAACTGCTGCGCCCACGCGTGGACAAGGGACGGCCCTCTTTTGCGCACGAGTTGTTTGAGGTGTTGAATGATGAATATGAACACCTCTATAGTGTGGTGCCGCTGACCGACCGGCAGATTGATTATTACATCAAGCTCTATTTCAACCTGCTTTCGCTCTCATTTATCCCCATCGTGGTAGACGAGGACGACCGTCTGGTGGCATTCGGCATCACCATGCCCTCTCTGTCCAGGGCGCTACAAAAATGCGGCGGGCGGCTCTGGCCGTTTGGATTTATTCACCTGCTGCGCGCCTTGCGCAAGGGGGATCGCGGCGATTTGTACCTGGTGGCGGTGCGCTCCGAGTACCAGGGCAAAGGCGTGAACGCGATTTTGATGAACGAGATTCACCAGGTGTTCGCCCGACGAGGCATCGTCAAGGTCGAATCGAACCCCGAACTGGAAACCAACCAGGATGTCCAGGGGCAGTGGAAGTATTACGAGGCACGACAGCACAAGCGGCGACGCTGCTTTATCAAGCACCTGGTTTGAGCTACTTGTGAGAGAGTTGGGCTAAAACCCGCGCAGGTCGGTGCTGGCGCGGCGGATCAGTCCCTCTTTGGGTAGACGCCTCAGCACCACATATTCGATGCTGTGCGCCTGACAAAAAGCGCGCTTTTCGGGCCGGTCGCCATCCTCGTTGACGGCATAGATGTCGGGACGGATGATGGCGATTTCAGGCTCGGCATCCAGCCATCCGCTGCCGGTGGAAATCAAGGCTTGCCTGACATAGCGAATGGATTGCACCATATAACGACGCTCATCTTGGGGAAACAGCGGGTGTCCTGCGCCTTTGAGCAGGGCCACGTTGGCATCATTGCCCACCACCACATAGAGGTCACCCAGCGCAGACACCTCTTCAAAAAAGCGCACATGGCCCGAGTGCAGCCAGTCATAGCAACCGGTGACAAGAGCTTTGCGACCAGGCGATTTTTGAATGGCTGGATCGGGAAAACCGGTCAGGTCGGCGGCGGTGAAAACACGATAGGCCAGGCCGCGCACGGCGCAGTGGGCACGTTTAAGCGGAGTATCTTCTGCTGCCCGCACGGCCCACAGACCCGGCGTCAGCCCATCCATCTGAGGCAGCGCGTCGAGCGCCGACGGCTCGGCGATCAGGGTCAGGCGGTCTACATAGCGCACCGCTTGCAGAATGTACTGCCGTTCAGCCTGAGAAAATTTGGGCGGGCGGCCGGTGAGCATCTCGACCACGCGGTCGGACCACAGCAAGACGTGCAGCGATCCCAGCCTGGCCGCCTCTTGCAAAAAGCGCAGGTCGTCCGAGCGAATATCGTCAAATGCGCCTGTTACCAGTACTTGCATACCCATCCCTCTGTACGGCGGGGGACGGGCGCTGCCTGGCAGCACCCGTCCCCCCGCTCCTCAATGCAGGCTGACCTGCACACGAAATCCGCCCGGCACCGGCTCATCCGAGACGACATAGAGATAGCCGCCTCCGCTGCCCGAGTACATGGCCCCGCTGTAGCGCGCCTGATAGAAACGCAGCAGGGCCATCAAATCTACGGTGAGGGTGTGATGATGCACTACATCGGGCAGGATGGTCTCCCAGCAAAGCATACACTCATTCATCGAAAGGCCCAGCGCAGCGGCGTCCATAGACACAATGGCCTCAAAGCAGTCCTTGCCTGACTGCCCCAGCCGGCGAATCCAGGTCGGGTCAAGGTTTTTGATGCCCAGCGGGTTATAGCCGTTGGGTCGCTGTGCTACCGGCAACACCCAGATGACGCTTTCCAGCCAGCGGGCTATAGCCGGGTCGGTGTTGGTTTCGATGTGGACCGGAAAAATGCCCCCCTCGTGTGCGGCATCATAGTCCAGCCGGTTGATGCCGGGATAGAGCAGGCCGATCATGTCCTGAGACCCCGACGGCTCGGCCAGGCCGCGATTTTCTTGGGCATACAACTCGCGCACCAATTCGGCATGACCGCGGTCGGGCAGGCCAGCGGGCCACAGGCGCAAGGCCACCTTGCGCGTGCTGGTGCCCATGCCACAGCGATCCATAAAACGACAGGTCGGCTCGATGGCAACAACCACCATCGAGCCAGGCGGGTCGGGGTTGTGTTGGGACACAAACGGTTGATCGATCCACCCGCCGGCAAAGGCCATGCGGTAGGAAAGATGGCCGATCACAGCAGTGATGTCGTTGACGTTTTTTCTCATCAGTTAATTTCTTGGGCCAGCGTAACCCGCAGGCATTGGGCATAATCGCAAGGCTTTTGTTCGGGCAAGGCCACCACCAAACCCCGCGCGGTTTGCTCCCATTTGACCGGGCCAGCCCCCAACATAGTCACGTCGCTCACTGTGCCAACCTGGCCTTGCGCCAGGCCGCGCACGACGGTATAGCCGCCTTCTGGCCATTTCATCTGAAAAGCATACACCTCGTTGCCTTTGCTCGTAAAGCGAAAATCCTCGACCGTCCATGGCACGGCATCTTCGCGAAAGCCCTCGATCACCACCGATGACGGCCCTTCGCCGGACACGCGCCATGGGCGGGTGCCATAAATGCCCTCGCCGTTGACCCTGATCCAGGCGGCTGTCCGCTCTAGAAGATAGACACACTCGTCGTCCAGCGTGCCGTCGGGGCGCTGGGGGATGTTGAGCAGCAGGTTGCCGTTCTTGCTGACAATGTCTACCAGCATTTCGGCCACCTGTTTGGGCGTCTTGTACACGTCGCGCACGTTATAGAACCAGTCGCCGACGCTGGTGTCGGTCTGCCAGACATAGGGGAAAATGTCGGGCCGCTGACTGCGCTCAATGTCAAAGACGCCCACCGACAGCACGTCCACGTTCTTGTCTTTTTGGTTGTACACCGCCTGGTTGACGCCGCCATGCAGCCTGGCGCTGGTGTTGTACAGATGGGCAATGGCGTTCAGGCCATATTGTCCAAACGGCACGCCACCGTCCGAATACAACAGATCGGGATGATACATGTCAATCAATTCTTTGACATAGCCATACCATTTCTCGTGCCACCAGGGGTTGCTGGTGTACCACTCGCCCTGACGGATGTCTTTGGCCCCGCGGTTGGGCAGGTACAGCTCTTCATAAGCAGGGTCGCTGCCGTCATAGGGAACGCTGGCATAAGGGCCGGTCTTGTCGGCGCCTTTGGTCGGCGTATACCAGCTAAACGTCGCCCCCATATGCTCGGAAAAGCCAAAGGGCAGCCCGTGTGCCTGCGCGGCGTCCTTCCAGGCCTGGATAATGTCTCTTTGCGGCCCCATGTTGACGGCATTCCAGGGATGGCTGGAATTCCAGTTGTGAAAGTTGTCGTGATGTGCAGCCTGGGCCACAAAATAGCGCGCCCCAGCAGCCACATACAACTGCATCAGACCCTCCGGGTCAAATTTTTCGGCCTTCCACAACCGCGCCACATCTTTGTAGCCAAATTTTGAGGGGTGTCCGTATTTGCGGATGTGATAGCGATACTGGTCCGAGCCTTCGATGTACATGTTGCGGGCGTACCAGTCGCCGTACATCGGCACGGCCTGCGGCCCCCAGTGCGACCAGATGCCGAATTTGGCGTCGCGGTACCAGTCGGGGCATTGAAATTGTCGCAGCGAGTCCCACGTGGGCGCAAATGGCCCGGGTTCAATGGTCATGTCTACCATAGCAATCCTCCAGAAAAGTGAGCGGATCAGCGAGTCAGCGGATCAGCGGATCATCGGATCGGTGAATGGTGAATCAGTCTTGCACGGTGTGTTTGCCGGCTTTGCGGTCATAGTACTGCTGTTCGATCCAGGCATAGGTTTTGGCCAGGCCTTCGCGGAAGGGCGTCTTGGGCTCCCAACCGAGTGTCTGCAAAATAAAGGTGTTGTCACTGTTGCGCCCGGCCACGCCACGCGGCGCATGGAGGTCGTAATGCCGCGTCAATGTCACCCCGCCGATCTCTTCGGCCAGGCTGACCAGGGTGTTGATGGCGATCAGCTCGCTGGAGCCCAGGTTGATCGGCGTGGCGATCAGGGCATCGCAGTGCATGATCATATCAATGCCCTTGACGCAGTCGTCAATATACATAAAACTGCGCGTCTGATGGCCGTCTCCCCAGATGGTGATCTCGTGTTTGCCGCTATCTTTGGCCTCGATCACCTTGCGACAGATGGCCGCCGGGGCCTTTTCGCGCCCACCATCCCAGGTCCCATAGGGGCCATAGACGTTGTGGAAACGGGCAATCGCCGTCTTGAGCCGACGTTCGGCCCAGTACTCCTGGCAAAACATTTCCGACATTAGCTTTTCCCAGCCATAGCCGCGCTCGGCCATAGCGGGATAGGCGTCGGATTCTTTGAGTGCGCGCACGTTGGGGTCTTGCTGAAGCTCGGTGTTGTAGGCGCAGGCCGACGAGGAAAAGAAATAGCGTTCGGCTCCGGCGCGATAGGCGGCTTCGATCATGTGGGTGTTGATGAGGATGCTGCGCAGGCACTCGACGCGAAATCGCTCGATAAAGCCCATCCCGCCCATATCGGCGGCCAGGTTGTACACCTCGACCGCCCCTGCGACGGCGCGCACGCAGTTGGGATACTCGCTCAAGTCCATGCACAGGCTCTCGACGCCCGGCACGCGCTGATACCACAGCGGCAGTGGCTTTTTGTCTACCGCGCGGATGCGGGTAAAGCCCTGGTCATGGAAATAGCGGGTCAACGCGCCGGCAATAAAGCCACCGGCGCCGGTGATGACGATCAGATCATCTTTGTTCAAGGTTGTAATCGCAGTTGGGTTTTCTTGCATGTCTTTATTCTCCTACAAATCAGTGTTCGGCGATTAGCCGTCAGCATTCAGCCTGCGTATCTCATCAATCGTCTTGGTAACACAAGGTCATATCATCCCGACATCAGCTCCGCCCACGTCCAGGGCGGCGACTGGATGTTTATCACGTCCAAAGGAAAGACCCAAAGGCCGCCCAACGGCGCAGCCACATGTGCGGCAGCGCGCCGATAGCACTCTAATTTGGCGACCCTATCTGCGGTCTTGACCAGGCTTTGGTAGAGTTCCAGGTAGCCTGGATCGTTCTCGCTCAGGTATTGGACGGCCGCCTTGTCTCCGCTCCAAGAGATGCGCCTGATGGTAAAATAATTGAACCACAGATCCGAGTGTCCATAGACGGCCATGCGAATATCCGCTACGGCCTGGATGTGCGGGGCGGGCGACAGGCAGAGCCGGGACGCGACGGCCAGATTATAGTTGGTAGCAAACCAGGCGCCGTATACAGCCTCATCAGAGATGGGCAGCACAAGATTGTGATGCCCAACATGCTGTTGTGTGCCGGCCAGGTGGCCGTTCCGGTCAAACAGAATTTTGCCGCACTCAAACCAACGAATGACCGCAGCCAGTTCACAAACATCGGGGAATGGAGACACTTGCTCTTGAATTTGCCGCAGTGCATCGGTTGAGACAAAAAGCAGGTCGGTAAACCGCCCGCCAACCTCGGTCACGCCCACGTACCATGTCCACTCGACACCACACAGCACGATGACGAGATCGTAATCGCTGGTCGGCGTCAGTGTATGATTTGCCAGCGAGCCGACTGCCAGGACGCCTTCGACCTGCTCACAAGCAGCGAGCCGGGTCATGACGCAATCAAGGTCTTGGGGTAAATTCGTTTCGTCTTGGCGACCGGTCATCATATCAAGCTGAGGCGGTATTGAGTCTGGTCATTTGCTCTGGACTGAGAACAATGTCTAGCGCGCCCAGGTTTTCCTTCATTTGTTCATCCGTGCTGGCTGCCATGAGCGGGATCACCGGCGGTTCGCTTTGCATCATCCAGGCATAAATGACCTGGTTTTCCGTCGCCCCCGTCTCGGCAGCGACGGTGCGCAAGGCTGCCAGGCGCGCATCGCTGTCTGGGCCGAGATACTGCGGCTGGAACTCGCGCTCTGGACGTGTATAGGCCCCATTGAGCAAGGGCGAGTAGGCCAGCAGGGTCACGCCTTCACTCCGGCAATAGTCCATCAAATCGTCATTGGCCGAAACCTGGGCCCCAAAATCGGCTCCAGGCTTGGGACGAAGAAAGGTGTAGCGCTGCTGAATACAACAATACTCGGCCCAGTGATGAGCCCGGCTGACCCCGCGCGCCTTTTCCAACCGCCAGGCCAAAAAGTTGCTGGCCCCGATATAGCGCACCTTGCCGGCCTTGATCAGGCGATCAAAGGCCGCCATCGTCTCTTCCAACGGCGTGTTACGGTCATCCACATGCGCATAGTACAGGTCGATCACGTCGGTCTGCAAACGCCTGAGGCTTTTTTCACATTCTCGCTCGATCTGCTCTGCACGCAGCCCCCGCTCGACATCCTGGTAGGCAAAACCCAGCTTGGTAGCGATGAACAGATGGGAGCGATTCTGGCGCGCCTGCATCCATTGGCCCAACACGGTCTCGCTTTCGCCACCCTTGAAACCCGGCAGCCAAAAGGAATAAATGTTGGCCGTGTCGAAAAAGAACCCGCCGGCGTCCTGATATTGATCCATCAAGCGAAAGGACATGGCCTGGCCGATGCGATTGCCATAATACAGAATGCCCTGGCAGAACACACTGACCTCAACGCCTGTATTTCCGAGTAGCACAGTTTCCATCTTACCTCACTCCTTTTTGACCAGAACGATCACGGTGTCAACCTGGTCGAGTGCTCGAGTCGGACCAATGATCGTCAAGCTGCCTTGTTCTTGTTGAATATCCAACGGTGATTGAGAGGCATCGCTCAGCAGGTACGCGCCGCTGACCTCGCCAGGATAGGCTACCGTGATCGTGCCATCTTGCGGCCAGTCAAACACGTGCAGGTAAACCTTGCCCGCTTGGGTCGTGCTGCGGCACCACTCGAGGCCCTGAATCGGCCCCGGCCTGGTGCCGTACACCGCTTCGCCGTTGACCTGGAGCCACTCGCCCATGGCCAGCAGCCGCTCGACGCTGGGCTGTGGGATCACGCCCTCGGCCGTCGGCCCGACATTGAGCAAATAGTTGCCGCCCTTGCTAACAATGTCCACCAGTTTGCGGATCAACTCTTGGGACGATTTCCAGTTGTGATCGTAGGACTTGAATCCCCAGGTGTCATTGATCGTCGCCGGAGTTTCCCAGTCCATATCCACCGCCCGCTCTGGGATGCGGTTGTCGCCAGCCGAGGCATAATCGCCCTGCGCGTTGCCCACCCGCCCGCAGACCAGGCAGTCGGGCTGGAGTTGATGCACCAGTTCCAGCAGCGACTCGCTCTGGGTGGCGGTCATGTGCTTGGGCGTGTCAAACCAGATCAGGCCGATGGACCCGTAATGAGTCAGCAATTCGTGCACCTGCGGCTTGACGTAATTCTCGACATAGCCGGCAAAATCCTGTTTTTTGGGGTCGTAATCCCAATCGTTGCCGTCACCGTCGGGGTGATGCCAGTCTTGGGTCTGCGAGTAATAGAAACAGAGTTTGATGCCCTGTTTCTGGCACTCGGCGGCCAGTTCTTGCAGCGGGTCGCGGCCAAATGGCGTGGCATCCACCATGTTATAGCCGGTATAAGCCGATTTGAACAGGCAAAAGCCGTCGTGATGCTTGGCCGTAATCACCAGGTATTTCTGCCCGGCCCGTTTGGCCAGAGAGACCCACCCGGCAGCGTCAAACTGCACCGGGTTGAATTGCTGAGCGAGTTGCTCGTACTCGGCAACGGGAATCTGGGCGCGCTTCATGATCCACTCGCCAATGCCGGGGATGCGTTTGCCCTTCCACTCACCGGCCGGAATGGCGTACAAGCCCCAGTGGATAAACATGCCAAAGCGGGCCTCGCGCCACCAGTCCAGGCGCGGGTCGCGTCGGGCCTCTTGTCTTTGCCCGCGCTCGTCGGCAAGGGCCGACCGCAAGGGTGGCCATTCAATGGCATGAACAAGCATCAAGGAGGCCAGGTCGGCCAGCTCGACGCCCTCAGCCTGGGCCATCTCGCCCAATCGTTTCACAATCGGTTCGGGCAATGAAACAGTGATCTCTTGGGCTGTCATCATTCGATCCTTTCTGTGTGGCAGGCTGCCGTATCACCCATGTTGAGGCAGCGGAGTGATTTTGAAAGCGCAGGCCGGCAGATCAGGCAACTCATCCGGCAGGGAGATGGTCAAATTGCCACCATCTCGCTGCCAGTTGAGCGGGATGCCATGTCCGAGCAGGCTGATCACGGCATTGTCTTGGGGCTGCAAGCCCTCAATGCCTAGCCGGTTTCCGGCCGGCCGGCCCAGCACGATGGCGTAAAGGCTGCCTGCTTTTTGGGTATACCGCACGACCAGACCGTCCCCGGCGCGGCCGTCGGACCTGGCCCAGGGGCGCGTGCCAAAAATCGCCTCGCCGTTGATGGCCAGCCAGCGACCCAGCCCTTCCAGACGTTCGCGCTGCATCTCAGGGATGGTGCCGTCGGCCATCGGCCCCACGTTGAGCAGCAGATTGCCGTTTTTGCTGACAATGTCCACAAAAGAGTGAACCAACTCTTGCACCGACAGGTAATTTTCGACGCCTTCGTTGCGATTGTAGCCAAAAGAATAGCCGATGCCGCGCGTAGCTTCCCACTTGGTCTGCACAATATGATCAAAAGAGGCATATTCAGGGGTTCTAAAGTCAAAATGGATGCTGGCCGGCATCCCTCCATCGCCCCGTTTAGCCAGCCATTTCATCAACAGCGGCATGATGGCCTTGAGCAGGGCGCGGGCGATGCGGTTGCCGGGCACGCGAAACTGGGCAAACCGGTCATTGATGACACCATCCGGCACGGCGTTGTAATAGTGCGCAAACAACTCGAGCAGGTTGGCCCTGGCCGGATAGCCGATGTCGTTCCACATCACCGCTGGCTGATAGCGGGCGATCAACTCGCGCCAGTGGGTGTTGGCATAGGCCACATAGTCGGCACTTTGCGGAATGCCCGCCATCATGTCGCTCAAATCGCGAATGACCAGGTCGTTAAATGTCCAGTCAATTCCGCCAGAATAATACAGCCCCATTTTCATCCCTCGCCCGCGCACGGCCGCAGTCAACTCGCCGACCAGGTCGCGCTGGGCGTGATGATTGGGGTAAAATGGGTTGGGATGTTCGCTGGGCCAGAGCAAAAAGCCATCGTGATGCTTGGTGGTGAGGACGACATACTGCGCGCCGACCCGCTGAAACAGGTCGGCCCATGCGCCGGCATCCCAGTTTTGGGTGGCCTGGTTAAACATGGGGATAAAATCGCGATAGGTAAAACGGTCGCCGTATGTTTCGAGATGATATTGATGCGTCGCGCTGCCCTCGATGCGCATCGAGTTCATATACCATTCAGCGTAGGGATTGCGGGCAAACCAGCCAGCCCAGCCTTGCTCGGCAATCACCTTGCCCGGTTCGCCGGTGAGCGGCGCCCAGGCCGGCACCGAGTACAGCCCCCAATGGACAAAGATGCCTAGCTTGGCGTCGTGAAACCAGATCGGCGCGGTGTGCTGGCGAATGGATTCTAATGCAGGTTCGTATACCATCTCTCATTCTCCTTATTCTTGGTCGAGAGAGAAACTGCCACATTCGATACGGCTAGCAATCTGTCGGAGAGACTACTCGTTGCCCCACTTGAGAATGTCGGGATCCCGAACTTGTTCGGGGACACCCCACTCATTGCGCTAAAATTGCCAGGTTGGGGACTCTACCGATCAAGGATCTCCGGCAGCCTGCTAGTACTCAAACACCACCGCCTGGTGACACTGCACCCTGGGGACGACGACGCGAAGGACATCTTGGTTTCGCTCTATCGCCAGCGCATCGCCGCTCGGCACCAGATATGCCTTGGCGATAGCCTGGGGCAGGCGCACCTGGAGCGGCACCTCATAGAGCGGCAGCAGGTCTTCGATCACCAGGCAGCGGCCGCGTTTCATCGGCGGGCCATAGAGCAGATGAGCCACATAGCGATGCTGCTCCGGCTGATGCAAAAGGCTGATCCGCCCGGCGCTGGGCATGTCGGTCTTGATCAGTGCGGCCTGGTAGACCAGGTTGAGCGCGTTGACGAACAGTTGACGGTGCAGGCGCGCGCCGTGAGCATAATATATCCGCCCCAACGCATGCGGCAGGAAAACAATGCATCCGGCGGACGCAGTTCGTCCGCCGCGCACCGCGCCGGGGTAAAGTGCGTTCTCAGGCCGGTAAGGGGTGTTCTGATGCGAGCAATAGTGGGCATAGGTCCTGCTGAAATAGGGTTCGCGGATGGCCGCCAGGACCTCTGTGCCGGGCTGAGGCCGGACGCGCATGGCTGCCTCATAGTTGAGAAATGGGCTGGTCACGGTACCCTGAGCCAGCGCTTCTCCGACGATCAGGTAATCAATGTCAAATTCGGCCGGGCCGATATAGTCTGCGCCGACATCCAGGAGAAACCTGGTTTTCGCCCGATCCAACGCACTCTCGCCCAAGACGAGCAGCCCCCCGCCGTTTGCGGCAAAGCGGTTGAGCGACTGAGCCTGCGCCTCGGTCAGGCAGGCTGCGCCGGGCAGCACGATGGCCGCATACTGCGACAGGTCGGACTCGGGAGCGACAACTCTGAAATCGGTCTGCGTTTCCAGCAGCATGCAGGCCACGCCGTCGTCATCCTTTTTGCTGTTGCTGAGCCACAGCCCCAGGTTGGATGCCGGGCGTGCCCCGACGCCATAGGACTCGATCTGCTCGACGTACTTGAATGCCTCGCCGATGTTGCGGTAGGTATCCATGTCCATTTCGCCCAGCGGATGGAGCTGATCGCCAAAATTGCACGCCGCGCCACAAGCAATCATCGCTGCGGCCTCGTAGCGGAGCGCATCAGGGTGTTTAAAGCCTCCAAACTCGCCCCACGAGGTATGGAACTTGCCGCTCATAGCCACGATGGGGCGTCCGACATTGTGAAACAACCTGGCGCGCAGCGGGAACTCGTCATAGCCACCCCAGGTGGTGGGCAGGTCTTCCAGGTCGTTCTGCGTGTTGTATTCGTACATCTGGTATTCGACGTTGCAACGAGCCTGGTCGAGGCTGGTCGTACCATTAAAGTAAATGGACGCATCAGGATGATATTTCCGTATGATGCGGGTGCACTCGTGCATCAAATGCTTCCATTGCCGCACCCGGTAGCGCAAGACAGCCCCCTGGTCGTCCAGGTCAATGCCTTCCTGGGACATACCCTGGCGGCAGCGGTCACAGTAGCAGAGCGGATAGGAGGTGACAATGTCATACCAAAAGCCATCTACGGGATAGCGCTGGCAGATCTCTTCCGTCTGAGCCAGGATCAGGGCCAGGTAATCGCCGGTCGGACACATGAACTTCCAGGAGACAGATGGTCGTGGATCGTCTGGCCCGGCATTAAAATCCCAGTGAGACGTTGCAATGGTGCCGTCCCTGTTGCGGACGCACCAATCGGGGTGCGTTTCAGCGTCGGTGGCCGACCAGCCAACAGTAAAATAGATCGGGCAGCGCACGCCAATCTCGTGGCAGGCCTCGATCTGCTGTCCCAACAGGTCTATCTTGAGCGTGGGGTGTATGTTGCCCACCTGGGTGGGATAATAACTCCAACTGTGGTGGCACTTGGCAAAGATGTTGATCAGGTTGACATGTCCGGCCTGGAGTGCGGCCTGAAACTGCTTTTTGTCGAATCGGGAGCCCACGTCGGGGATGTGTTCAGAGGTGTGAAAATCCAGGTGAATCTGTCGGGCTGGTAACGAGACCATGTCATTTTCCCCCTGCAATGAGCCACCTCGTGGCGGTATATAAAACTGCGATAGGATCAGGACCGGCCTCAACGTTGGTTGAGCCTGTCGAAACCAATGTTGGGGTATGAAAGAAAATCTGGTTCTAGCAATCTGTTGGAGAGACTACTCGTTGCCCCACCTGAGAATGTCGGGATTCCGAACTTGTTCGGAGACACCCCACTCAGTACGCCAAAATTGCTTCAAATTGGGGACTCTACCGCTCAAGGATCTCCGACAGCCTGTTAGCCCCTGGTATAAGGGTCGGCGGCGTCGCGCAGCCCATCGCCGATAAAGTTGAACATCAGCACAGTCAACACCACAAATGCGCCAGGAATGAGCTGCCATGGTCGTTGAGCCACAACAGTCAGGTTTTGCGCATCTTGCAGCAGAGTGCCCCAACTGACCGCCGGCGGCTGGATGCCCAGACCCAAAAAGCTCAACGCTGTCTCGCCGAGAATGTTGGATGGAATAGCCAGGGTAATATCTACCAGCAAATAGCTGGTAAAGTTGGGCAATAGATAGCGAAAGATCACACGCGAGCCCGATGCACCATACAGCCGGGCGGCCATGACAAAATCGTCCTCACGCAACGACAGCAGCTTGCCGCGCACCACCCGCGCCAGCCCGCCCCAACTGATCACCGACAGGATGATCGTGATCGCAAAATAAGTCTGAATTACCGTCCAATCGCGCGGAATGGCCGCAGCCAGAGCCATCCACAGAGGAATGTTGGGAATCGAGGTCATAAAGTCAATCGAGCGCATAATAATCTCATCTGTGACCCCGCCCAGGTACCCGGCCATGCCCCCCAATGAGACACCGATCAGAAAAGTAATGATCACGCTGGTAAAACCGATAAACATCGAAATGCTAGACCCATACAGCGTGCGCGAGAGAAGGTCACGGCCCAAATGATCGGCGCCAAAGAGCAGCAACGGCGCGCCGTCGGTGCCCAAGAGCCGCCATCTGATCGGAATGATTCCCCACAACTTGCGTGGCTCACCTCGCACCAAAAAATAGATCGGATACCTCTGGTTGGTGTTTTCCACAAATTCCCGGCGCAGCGTCTCCATGTTAATCTTGGAAGAAAATTTATAGATAAACGGACGATGCCATTTGCCGTCTTGATCTCGAAAATGCACCCGAACGGGCGGAGCCATCTCTAGTCCCCCAAACCGTTCCAGCGGAGCATAAGGAGCGACGAACGGTGCAAAGAGGGCTATCAAATACAGGATGGCCAGAACAAACATGCCAATAAAGGCCATGCGATTCTTTTTGTACTGCCACCACATCAACTGCCACTGCGTCGCCGAATAAATTCGCTCTTCTTTTTTCTCGCCCAGTTCCGGCAGCGTGGCCTTGAGTTTAGATAGGGTATCGCTCATCAGTCCTATCTCCCTTCAAACCGGATTCTCGGATCCAGCCAGGCCAGCAAAATATCCGAGATAAATGTGCCGATGATGGTCAATGTACTGAGGATCAAGACAATGCTGCCGGCCAGGTACATATCCTGTGAGAGCGTAGCCTGCATCAAGACCGGGCCGATGGTCTGCAAATTTAGCACAATACCGACAATGACACCGCCATTGATCAACCCGGGCAGCACCCAGCCGATGGTGCTAAATACGGGGTTCATGGCAATGCGGATGGGGTATTTCAACAACAGTCGGGTCTCAGAAAGCCCTTTGGCCCGTGCGGTGGTCACATAGGGCTTGTGCAGTTCGTCGAGTAGAGTGGCCCGCAGCGTGCGGATCAGGCCAGCGGTGCCGCCAATGCCGATGATGATGATCGGAAACCACACATTGCTCAACAGATTCATCAATTTAGCCAAAGACCATGGCGCGTTGACATACTCTTGAGAGTACAGGCCGGTGATCATCGTTCCAGAAACCAGATACAGCAGATACCCCAGAACGAGGGCCAGCAAAAAACTGGGACTGGCCAGGCCGATAAAGCCGAAAAAGGTAAAAATATAATCAATCAACGTATTGTGTCGCGTCGCCGAAATGATGGCGATGGGGATGGCAATGGCCCATACCACAATCAGGCTGGAAAGCGAGATGACAATAGTCATCGGCAGGCGAGTACTGAGCACCTCGGCGACGGTCATTTCCCAGGTAAAAGAACGACCAAAAGTCCCCCTGAACACACTCTGCATCCATTTGAGATACTGAACATACATCGGCTGATCCAGGCCATATTGCCGCTTGAGGTTTTCGATTTCGGCCTGATCAAATTTTCGCCCCATCGCTTCCAACCGCCGTATATAGGTTGACAAATAGTCGCCCGGCGGAAGTTGAATGATGGTAAAAGAAATGATCGAGAGCGCGAACAACATCGGGACAATGAGAACCAAACGACGCAAGATGAATGTGAGCATAGAGATATGATCCCTTCTACTGATCGACGATCAGGACCAACCGGCGTCCCAAAACGCCAACCTGTGAGCTATGATAACACCTGGGTGCCGTCTGTGCTGGACAGCACCCAGGGTGTCATTCATCAAGCCGCTATGTCCTTTAACCAGGACTGGCTTTGCTGAAAAAAGGCCGTTTGCCCGTCAAATCGCCTGATAGGGTATTGTTCTTGGGCCTTCTAAGCACAAAGAGCAAAGCTCCAAGACATTTGACGTTCCGTTTATTTCAGCTTGTTCATTGTTTTCATTCTTGACTGCACTGAAAAAAGTCTTTGCAGGTCAGGTGCCCGTCACTTTGGCAGTCTTTTACGAAAATTTTACGCTTCTAATGTATAACCATATTCAATCAAATTCAAGTGACGGGCACCTCAGCGAGTTTTTTCAGTGAACCCATTCTTTTTTTAGTAGACTCAGGACTGCTTGAAAAAGAGCTGCTCTTCGGCAAACATCATCGCCGATGAACGGCCCGATTTTGGCACATTGCCCAGGTTGGGCGGAACGATGCATGGGTCGGCCACGTCGCGAGCAACCGGGAAGATGGGAATATATTTCATTTCCCAATCGGCAAATCGCTTGTAAGCAGCTTCGGCCACTGCTGTACTGGGGTCGACTGCCTGCAGCTCGCTGTCAATCTCATACAGTTCTTTGATCCAGTCGGGCGGCTCGGTTCCTTCCTTGCCGTCTGTGCGCATCCAGTCCTCCCAACACCTGCCCCAGCGAATGCGGGTATCCGGCATACGATCCCACCAGTGGATGTACGGCCAGTTGCAGCAGTCACACCAATCCACGCTGGCAAACAGTTCATTGGCATCCCGCCGCTCACCGAACAGCGAACCGTCGAGTTGCTTTAACGTGGTGCGCAAACCAACCGCATTCAGATGTTGGGCAATCATCTCGGCCGGCTGTATAAACAGCGGGTCTGTGGCAATCTCGAACAAGATTTCAAACCGATTGCCATCCGGGTACAGGCGATATCCCTCGGCGTCGCGCTTGTCCATGCCCATCTCATCCAACAGTTTGTTGGCCTTGTCGGGATCATCCACCGCCGGGAACCAGGGATCGTGTGTCCCCAGCCCCAGATAGAGTGCGTCAATGATCTCCTGGTTCTTGATCGCCGCATTGATCGCCTGACGGAACCTCACATCCAGCACAACTTGTTGCCATGCTTTGTTGGGGTTGCAATAGTTCAGCATAAAGGCAACCGGGGCGTTGTGGTAGACCATGTTCAGGTTGACGCGATAGGCATTCTTTTCGTTTTGCTTGTACAAGGCCACATCAGTATGACGCAAAATCTCGCGACAAAAGTTGATTTCGCCGGTGATGATCGTTGAAGGAATGTTTTCCGGCGTCGCCACTACTTTGGCCTCGATACGACCGACATAAGGAAGCTGCTTGCCCTCAGTGTCTATCTTGTGATAGTAAGGGTTGCGCTCCATGATGATCTGCTCTTCCGGCGATTTCATCACTATCCAGCCGCGCAAGACCGGCAGTTCTTCGGCCTCATGCTCGCAGCCACCGCCCCACCAGGTACCGCCGCGCGCCGAGAACAAACGGTGCCACTCGTCCGTAGTTAGCCCTTCTTTGACCAGCAACGGCTCGAGCGACTCGATCTTGGTATAGGTGGTGTGAAACTGCTTCAAATAGTGCTTGGGGCGGAGCAGGTCGCCATACGGATCCCACAGGTTGCCCATCCCGATTTCGTTGAGAAAACGACCGGTAGGTTTCTTGAAAGTGACGGTGAAATTATAGTCATCCTGAATTTCAAGCGTCATCGGGTCGCCGTTGGGCTTGGCCGCATCCCTGAAATTCGTGCCCAGACTGGCTGTGATCTGGCCGTTCAACATACAGTCTTCCCAGGCAAAGCGGATATCCTCGGTAGTCAGCGGCTGACCATCCGACCACTTCATCCCCTTGCGCATGGTAAATGTGTATCGGGTCACATCATCGTTGACCGTAAAAGACTCGACAATGTTACCCGACATTGGCCCGGTATGGTGCTTGGGGGTGTTGATAATGTTCTCCAGGGCGTGCTGGCAGGGATAAGACCAGGTGGGGTTGGTGGTGACGGTGCGCAAAATGCCGCCATCATAGGTACCTACCTCCCAATCCAGATCTTCTTTGACGATCAAAACGCCCGGCCCGACCATAAACGGCTTGATCGGCAGTCGCTCACTCACCTGGGGCAGTTTGCCCGACTTGACCATCTCGGTCAGAGCGGGCGCCTCATTTTGCTTAGGTGTCTCTTTGACCGGGGTCGGAGTAGCCACCGCCTCGGTCTTGGGTGTGGCCTCGACTTTTGGCGTAGTCCCCGGTTTGGTGCACGCAGCAGCAACGACGCCCGCGGTCGCCAATGCCGACACCTGCAAAAATTCTCTACGACTGAGCTTTCTCATTTTTCCTCCTCACTGATGAATCAAAAAAAATCGCCCACCACATACTCGAGGTCAAGACAAGGACGCCAGATCGCAGCAATCGCTAAAGAACTGGAGGGGCGTCGCTCGACTTGCGCACAATGATCTTGACCGGAAGCACAACCTCTTGAGGTTCGCCGACCATCGCGCCAGACAGCCTGGCTGCCAGCAGATCGGCCGCTCGCTGTCCCATCGCATAAGCCGGCTGATCGGCCACAGTCAAAAATGGTTCCACAACCTGCTCATTGACCAGATCGTCAAAAGAAACCACAGACATGTCTTGGGGAATCTTGAATCCAAGCTGATAGAGCGCGCTCAACGCGCCCAATGCAATAAAGTTATTGACCGCAAACAGTGCCGTCGGGCGCGGCGAGGTGTTCAGCACCTGCCGGGTCATCTCGTATCCCGATGTCCGGCTAAACTCGCCATACAGTATCCAGTCTGCCCGAATATCCAACCCCATATCCCCCAATGCGCGGCAATAGCCGGCAACCCGGTCTTCGGCTGTAGATATTTCACAGGGACCGCTCAATACTGCAATACGCCGATGCCCCAGATCAACAAGGTGCCGAACCAACTGATAAGCTCCGCCTTCCGAGTCACCGCGAACCGTATCTATTTGCATAGAGGGAACACGACGATCCAACACCACAATCGGCGTTGTCAACGCTTGAATCCACTGGCACAACCTGAAATTGGTGCAGGCCGGCACTAACAGGATACCGTCAACCTGCTTTTGCAAAAGCACATCCAGATATTGATCTTGCTTTTCCTCAGATTCGTCCGTGTTGCACAGAATTACATTAAAACCACTTGTGCGCGCAGCATCTTCTACGCCGCGCACCACCGTGGTCCAAAAGGGGTTGGTAATGTCGGTCACAACCAGCGCCAATGTATGTGTGCGTTTCAATCGCAGGCTGCGCGCCAGGCGGTTAGGGCGGTATCCCAATTCACGAATCGCCTGTTCAACCAGATCGCGCGTTTCTGCACTGACACTGGCAGAATGGTTGATGACTCGGGAGACTGTAATTGGAGCCACGCCGGCTCGTCTGGCAACATCATGAATGGTAGGCATGGGGTCAGCAAAAGACTGGGATGAGAAATGAGAGGTTGATCAAATGGTAACGTTACCATCATATCATGGATCAAAGAGATTGTCAATAAGCAATTTCCACTCATCCGATCCTCGCTCGAAATGCCCCATCACAAACCTGGACTTGGCAAGACCCTTGTTTTGAAGTACAATACGCCGATTCAACTGACAAGAGGAGCAAACGTGGAGCAATTGTGGTCGCCATGGCGCATGCAATACATTCTCGGCGAAAAGCACGGACAAAGCTGTGTGTTCTGCCAGGCCTTTGCGGCGACCGAGGACCGCGAATACCTGGTCTTGCATCGGGGCCGGCATAGTGGAGTCATTCTCAACCTTTTCCCCTACAACAACGGCCACCTGATGATCATCCCTTATGCGCATCAGCCTACGTTTGAAGGACTTGAGCCTGAAGCCTTGGCCGAGATCATGACCTTGATGAACCGCTGCGTCACCGTGTTGCGTGCAGCTATGAACGCGCAGGGATTCAACATTGGCGTCAACATGGGGCAAGTGGCCGGTGCCGGCATTGGTGATCATGTCCACATGCACATTGTGCCGCGTTGGGCCGGCGACACCAACTTTATCACCACTTTGGGCCATGTGCGCTGCATCCCCGAAAGCCTGCAAGATTCGTTTGACAAACTTTTAGCCACCTGGAACACATTGCCGGAACTGTTATGAATGACATTGTGCTGGAAAACAAACGGATGGAGCGCATCACCATCCAAACGCCGCCAGGAGCGTGGAATTCGCTGCAATACTGGGCGCGATTCCGCAGCCCGCTAGCGGTGATCTGGAATTTTTTGATCATTTACCTCAACCGCTTTGTGCCATCTGAGAACCTCAAGAATGTGCTGTATCGTCTGACCGGTATGAAGGTGGGTCGACGATGCTCATTTGGCCTGTGCGCTATGGTAGATGTGTTTTACCCCCACCTGATCACGGTCGGCGAGAACTGCATTTTTGGTTACGACTCGCTGATCCTGGCACACGAGTTTTTGCAGCGCGAGTGGCGCACCGGCCCGGTGGTCATTGGCAAAAACGTCACCGTCGGCACCAAGTCGGTCATCCTGCCGGGCGTGGTCATCGGCGATGGTGCGGTCATTTCGGCGATGAGCCTGGTGAACAAGGATGTGCCGCCTCATACCATCGTCGGCGGCGTGCCGATCCGCGTACTGGGCGAGGTGCCGCCAGAGGAGCGGCAGCCGTGATGATGCTCCACCAGCGCATCCGCGATATGATCCTGATCAAATGGGTCTCGGTGGCCATCATCCTGGTCGGCTTGTTTGGTGGTGTGGTGGGGTTCATTTATTGGTATGGCCCCACTTTTAGCCAGTATCCGGTCTGGCAGTGGCCTTTTGTGCCAGATTGCCCCTTGTTTGCCCTGTTGTTTGTGGTCTCGCTGACTCTGATTATGTTTCGCCGGTCTGCCTGGCTGCAACAACACGCCTCACTGGTGGCCGCCTATCATGCCTGGGTCGCCTTTGGGCTGATCAAGTATGGCATCTGGACGGTGACGGTCTGGATTTTTTACTGGATCAACACCGGCGGCGATTTTACCACCGAAAGTGTGGTGATGGCCGCCGCTCACACCGGCATGATCCTGGAAGGGCTGTTTCTGTTTTCTTTTATGCGGCTCAATTGGCCGACTGTGGCCGTGTGCGCCTTGTGGTTCGGCTTGAGCGACTGGATGGATTACGGGCCGTTTCTCACCTATCCACACTTTCCCACGCAGATCATTCCTTTTGTACCGATTCAATGGCATACCATCGCCGTGACCGGCCTGCTGACTCTGATCTATGCCGGGTTGGCCGCCCAAGAAAAAAGGGCATGATGCGGCGCTTTTGGGCTTTACGGGTGTTTATATTATGGATGTGTGGGTTGGGTCTCATCGGCCTGATGCGCGGGTGGGCGTTGTGGCACGAGCGCGAGGTCCTGTTCGAGTTAAACAGCACCCTGTCACCTACCACGCTGACGGCAATATGCAGCCTGTTTGGGCTGAGCGGCGCGGCTCTACTTGCGGCGGCCGGCGGGCTGTGGTGGAAGCAAGACTGGGCGCGGCAGGTGGGGCGCACGGCAATTCCTGTGTATTTGATCATCGTCCAGGCCTACACCTGGCTGTTCACCCGCAGCGGCCTGATGTGGGAGCGGCGCGGGATTGCCCTGATCCTGGCTGTTTTGGGCAGCGCCTTGGGTGTGGGCGCGTTGACGTGGCAAACCACTAGAATTTGGTTGGGATTGAATGATGCAATTTCTCTCTCTCAGCGATCACCTGGTCGGCGATAACCCGCCCACCTCCGAAAAACTGGCCGATATGCTGCATACATCCAGCGAGCCGATTGATATTTTGCTGGCAATGTATGAAAAAATATATGATATGGAACAGGCCAACGATCTCGATGCGGCACGATTTATACTCTATTATGCCACCGGCGACATTAAAAAGCACCCCGAATGGGTGCAATGGATGGTTATGTATCATGTTGTTGAAGTATTGCGCCTGCGCATCCAAAGCGCGCTGTTTTATCAGCAGCCCAAACCGCGCAGCCCGATTGCCTGGTCATAAATCAACACAAAAACGCAAACGTTTCCAGTCCAGACAAAACTTGGAGGAAAATCAATGGCATTTGATAAACTGATACAAATGGAACAAACGGTTATTTTGGGTGGCGGAGCCGACCGCATTGCCGCCCAACATGGCAAGAACAAGCTGACCGCTCGCGAGCGCATTGACTTGCTGCTCGATCGGGGCAGCTTTCACGAGTTGGATGCCTTTGCCACCCGCTCCACTGACGAATTCAAGCCGGAAAGCGTCGTCACCGGTTGGGGCACGGTAGACGGGCGCACAGTGTACGTCTTTTCCCAAGATTTCACCGTTCAAGGTGGATCGGTGGGGTTGGTACATGGGCAAAAGGTGTGCAAAGTGCTGGATATGGCTCTCAAGAATGGCGCGCCGGTGATCGGCATCAACGATTCCGGCGGGGCGCGCATCCAGGAGGGAGTAGACTCGCTATGGGCCTATGGCGAAATTTTCACCCGCAACACCCTGGCTTCGGGCGTCATTCCACAAATTTCGGTGATTATGGGGCCTTGCGCCGGCGGGGCTGTCTATTCGCCGGCCATCACCGATTTTATCTTTATGGTGGAAAAAACCGGCAACATGTACATCACCGGGCCCGACGTGCTGAAATCAGAGACGGGCGAGCAGGTGAGCCATGAAGACCTGGGCGGTGCCCAGGCGCATAGTCAGCGCAGCGGCGTGGCCCATTTCACCGCGCCGGACGAGCAAGAATGTCTGCAACAGGTGCGCCGACTGCTCTCCTTTTTGCCGTCGAACAATATGGACGATGCGCCGCTGGTAGACCTGGGCGACGATTCGGGTCGCACCGATCCCAAACTCGACAGCATCGTTCCCGCCGACCCCAATCAGCCCTACAACATGAAAGAGGTCATTGTCAGTCTGGTGGACGGCGGCGATTGGATGGAAGTGATGCCTCGTTTCGCCCCCAACCTGCTCGTGGGATTTGCTCACATCAACGGACAGACAGTAGGCATTGTGGCACAGCAGCCCCGCGTGCTGGCCGGGGTCATTGACATCAATGCTGCCGACAAGGGCGCCCGTTTCATCCGCTTTTGCGACTGTTTCAACATCCCCATCATCACCCTGTGCGACACGCCCGGCTTTATGCCCGGCGTCAACCAGGAGCATGGCGGCATCATTCGCCACGGGGCCAAGATGCTCTATGCCTATGCCGAAGCCACCGTCCCCAAAATCACCGTGATCACCCGCAAAGCCTATGGCGGAGCATACATTGTGATGGGCTCCAAGCACCTGCGCGCCGATGTGAATTATGCCTGGCCCAGTGCCGAGATCGCCGTGATGGGACCCAAAGGCGCGGTCAGCGTAGTCTATCGCAAAGAGATTGCCGAGGCCGAAGACAAGGCTGCCAGACATGCCGAACTGGTAGAAACCTATCGCGAGAAATTTGCCAACCCCTATGTGGCTGCCGCTCAGGGATACATTGACGCCGTCATTTTGCCCGCCGAAACCCGCCCGCGCATCATCGAGTCGCTGGCTATGCTGGAAAACAAGCGCGACGGCCTGCCGCCCAAAAAACACGGCAACATTCCACTGTAAAGCATGATGCAGGAGACAGAAATCGCATCATAAACTATCAAGGAGTAACTGATGACTGTGAAAAACCCATTAAAAATCACCGACACCACCCTGCGCGACGCTCATCAATCTCTGCTGGCCACCCGTTGGCGCACCCAGGATATGCTGCCCATCGCTCCGATCATTGACGCGGCCGGCTATCACTCGGTCGAGATGTGGGGTGGGGCCACCTTCGATTCGAGCATGCGCTTTTTGAACGAGGACCCCTGGGAGCGGCTGCGCCTGCTCAAAAAAGCTATGCCCAAAACCCCCTTTCAAATGCTCCTGCGCGGCCAAAATGTGGTGGGCTATCGTCACTATGCCGACGATGTGGTCGAGCGATTCATTGTCAAGGCCAAAGAGAACGGCATTGACATTTTCCGCGTCTTTGACGCCCTGAACGACCTGCGCAATATGGAATGGTCATTCAAAGTGGTCAAGCGCGAAGGCGGACACCTGCAAGCCTGCTTCAGCTATACCACCAGCCCGGTGCATAGCCTGGACACGTTTGTAGAGATGGCGAAACGGATGCAAGATATGCACGCAGATTCGATCTGCATCAAAGACATGGCCGGCCTGGTCACGCCGGGCATCGCCGCCGAACTGGTCGGCCGCCTCAAAGAGGCCGTAGACCTGCCCATTCAGTTCCACACCCACGACACCGCCGGGTTGGGCGCTGCCTCGTGCTATGCCGCAGCAATGACCGGCGTAGATGTGGTAGACTGCTCGATCTCGACGCTGTCGTCGGGCACCGGGCAGCCGGCAGTGGAAACGCTGGTAGGCATTTTCCAGGGCACCGAGCGCGACACCGGCATGAACCTGGATCACTTGATGAAAATTGCCGACTTTTACAAAGCCGCTCGCCAAAAATACGCCAAATTCGAGAGCGGCGGCAGCGGTCCCGATGTGGGCGTGCTGCGCTACCAGGTGCCCGGCGGTATGCTCTCCAACCTGGTCAACCAGTTGCGCGAACAGCATGCCCTCGACCGCTATCGCGATGTGACCGACGAGATTCCACGCGTGCGCGCCGACCTGGGCTACCCGCCCCTGGTCACGCCGACCAGCCAGATTGTCGGCACACAGGCAACCTTTAATGTGCTGACCGGCAAACGCTACAGCGTGATCATTAACGAGGTCAAAGAATACTTGAAGGGTATGTACGGTCAAACTCCTGCCCCGGTCAATGAAGAGGTGCAGCACATGGCTATCGGCGACGAAACACCGATCACCTGCCGCCCGGCCGACCTGATCGCCCCGGAAATGCCCAAGGCGGCCCAAGAGTTGGGCGACCTGGCGCAGAGCGAAGAGGATGTCATCTCGTATGCCATCTTTGGCGCAGTGACCAAAGAGTTCTTGCAGCAGCGCAAGGCTGGCGGCCTGCCGGCCAGCAGCCCCACCGTCGCCGCCATCGCCGCTCTGGTCGCCAACAAAGAGGGACTGCTGACCAAGCCGGCAGTCGAAGAAAAAGAACGGCCGCAACTACAAATGGCCGTCACCCCGTCGGGCTGGCGCACTGCCGGCCGACCGCGCGTTCGTCAAGTGGGAGGAACCCCCAAATGGTAAACAAAACGCTCCAACTCACCATAGACGGCAAGACCTATCGGGTAGATGTGCCCGGCCCCGGTATGATCTCGGTAGACGGCAACGTCTTTCAGATCGAAATGACACCCAACGGTGTCAAGGTCAACGACAAGCCCGTTGTCTGCTCCCTGTCGCCAGATTTTGCCGTCGTAGCCGGAAAATTGTACAGCACCGGTTGGAAAACCGATTAGGCCGACCTTGCCTGCAATGAAAACCCGCCAGTTTGCTCAAACCTGGCGGGTTTTTTGTTCAGTTGATCTGCAAATAGCTGCTCTGAAAATGTGCCGTCTCTGAGGAGTCCGCACGCCCACGTGCGGCAAGTTCGGCTCGAGGACGTGCCAAATTCCTCACCCGGCGTTTTTATGCCTGGTGGCATCTCGGCCGGCCAGTTTCAGATTGTCCTGTCAGGCACAAACCTTTTGGTATCCCTTCAAGACGGTGGTATAATCAAGCCATGAAAAAATTGCTTGATATACCTGTCACCCAGGCAATACCTTGAACAACACCGATAACGGCTCTCATTCTCTCGAAAGGAAACGACAATGATCCCCAACCAATGGTATGTCGTGTTATCGTCCGATCAGGTTCGAGACCAACCCGTCGGCGTCACCCGCATGGGCGAAAAGCTGGTTTTCTGGCGCGACCAGACCGGCCGGCTGAGTTGCCTGTTTGACCGCTGCGCCCATCGCGGCGTCGAACTGAGCAAAGGGCGCGTGGTCAGCAACGGCCGGTTGCAATGCCCCTTTCACGGCTTTGAGTACGATGCGAGCGGCCGCATCACCAAAATCCCGGCCAACGGCCAAAATACGCCCGTGCCGGAGCGATTCAAAGTGCATAGCTATCCCACCCACGAGGCACACGGATTCATCTGGATCTGGTGGGGGCAAAACCCGTCGGCCGATCTGCAACCGCCCGAATTTTTCAACGACCTGGAGGGGATGGTCTACGGCCAGGCCATTGACCCTTGGGATGCCCACTATTCGCGAGTGATCGAGAATCAGCTTGATGTCGTGCATCTTCCCTTTGTCCATTATAACACCATCGGGCGCGGCTGCCGCACTTTGGTCGAGGGGCCGGGCGTCGAGTGGGTTCACCCCAACAAATTTCACGTCTATGTGTTCAACAAGGCCGACGACGGCTCGACACCGCGCACGCCGCAAGAGGTGCCGGTGCCGCCCACCGACCGCGAATTCAAGCTGGAATTTCTCTTTCCCAATCTGTGGGAAAATTATATCTCAAAAGATGTGCGCGTGCTGGCTGCCTTTGTTCCCGTAGACAATGAGCACACCCTGCTCTACCTGCGTTTCTATCAGCGATTTATGACCGCGCCAGTGTTGGGCCGCTGGATTGCCCAACTGGCCATGCCGTTCAACCTCAAGGTAGCCCACCAGGATCGCCGCGTGGTCAACACCCAACAGCCCAAGCCATCCGCCCTACGCAGCGGCGAAAAACTGATCCAGGGCGATTATCCGATCATCGAGTATCGCAAACGGCGACAAGAGTTAATGGATACGGCAATCAGAAACGACAAAAATGTCTAATCCACCAAACCTTCCAACCACTCCACCCAACTGGTACCAGAAATCGGTTGAGCATGTCTTGAACCTGCTCAACACGGATGCCGCTCAGGGATTGACCGACACCGAAGCGTCTGCCCGTTTGTCCATATGGGGAGCCAATGAAATAACCGAAAAGGCCGGCAAAAGCCCCTTGCGCATGCTGTTAGAACAGTTTAGCGAGACGATGGTCGTCATTCTGATCATCGCCGCCATTGCCTCGGGTGCGTTGGGCAAAGTGACAGAAACCATTGCCATTCTGGTCATTGTGCTGATGTTTGCGCTGTTAGGATTCTTTCAGGAATACCGCGCCGAACAAGCCATGGCCGCGCTGAAAAAGCTGGCTGTGCCAATGGTGCGCGTCCGCCGCGGCGGTGAACTGCGCACCATCACCGCCGCTCAACTGGTGCCGGGAGATATGGTGATACTCGAAGCCGGCAACGCCGTGCCGGCCGACCTGCGTTTAATCGAAAGCGTCAACCTGCGCATCCAGGAAGCGGCCCTCACCGGAGAATCGGAACCGGTTGAGAAGCAAACAACTGCTTTTGATGATGCCACAGAACTGCCGCTGGGCGACCGCCGCAATATGGCCTACATGGGTACGGTGATCACTTTGGGACGCGGCAGCGGCGTCGTGGTGGCGACGGGAATGCGCACCGAGTTGGGCAAGATCGCCGCCTTGATCCAGCAGGTAGAACCCGAACAAACTCCCTTGCAACGCAAACTCGACCGGGTGGGCAAAACGCTGGCCGTTGTTGGGGTGATCGCGGCCATTCTGGTTGCCGTCATCGGCTGGCTGAGCGGCGAGCCTTTGCTGGACATGTTTGTCACCGCCGTCAGCGTAGCCGTAGCCGTCGTCCCCGAAGGGCTTCCGGCAGTCGTCACCATCACACTGTCGTTGGGCGCACAACGGATGCTCAAACGCCAGGCCCTCATCCGCAAGCTACCTGCCGTCGAAACGCTGGGTTCGGTCACGGTGATCTGTTCAGACAAAACCGGCACGCTCACCGAAAACCGTATGACCGTCACCGTGATTGACATCGCCGGGCACACCCTCGAAATGGAAGAGGTAATGCGCCACCGTATGCCGTCTTTTGATGTCAATGGATGTCCTGAAAGCCTGCTCCAATCTCAAAATGCCGGCAGCGACCCACATTCGATGCGGGTTGTGCTGGTCGGCGGAGCATTGTGTAATGATGCAATGCTCAAGCCTGACCCGCAGGCCGGTTGCTTTCATGCCATCGGCGACCCCACCGAAGGCGCATTGGTCGTTGCCGCAGCGCAACGCGGCTTGTTCCAAACCGAACTGCACACCATCCTGCCACGGGTAGCTGAACGCCCCTTTGACTCGGAACGGAAGCGCATGACCACCGTGCATGCACTGGATCGCGCCCCATCCAGGCCTGCCGCCATTGACATACTGTGGTCGGCTCAACAGGAGAAAGAAAAGAATTGGATCGCCATCACCAAAGGCGCCGTAGATGGGCTGCTAGACGTTTCAAACCAGGTATGGATAGATGAGCACATCGAACCACTGACCGACTCGTGGCATGAGCGCATTCAGGCAGCCAACAACCGCCTGGCAGCCAGAGGCATGCGCGTACTGGGCATCGCCTTGCGCTGGATGGACGCTGCCCCGTCTCACTCAAGTGAGATTGAGGAGCAGAACCTCGTCTTTGTGGGAATGGTGGGTATGATCGACCCGCCACGTTCAGAGGTCCGGTCGGCGGTCGAAATCTGTCAGAACGCCGGAATTCGTCCGGTGATGATCACCGGCGATCACCCACTCACCGCCGCAGCCATCGCCGGGCAGCTTGGAATTGCCCGCCCTCAAGATCGCATTTTGACCGGCCAGGACCTGGCTCGTCTGTCCGATTCAGAATTGGCCGACCTGGTTGACGAGGTCTCTGTCTATGCTCGTGTCACCCCTGAAGATAAACTCAAAATCGTGCATGCCTTGCAAGCGCGAAACCACATTGTGGCCATGACCGGCGATGGGGTAAACGACTCACCGGCCATCAGAAAGGCCGACATCGGCATAGCGATGGGCATTACCGGCACCGATGTCGCCAAAGAAGCCGCCGATACTGTGTTGCTCGACGACAATTTTGCGACCATCGTCTCGGCCGTCGAAGAAGGCCGGGTTATCTATGACAACATGCTGCGTTTCATCAAGTTTTCGATTGGTGGCAATGCGGCCAAAGTCCTGATCATGCTTTTATCGCCACTGTTGGGGATCAATGTGGCCTTGCTGCCGCTGCAACTACTCTGGCTCAACCTGCTCACCGACGGCCTGATGGGCCTGGGGCTGGGACTTGAACCGGCTGAAAAGGATGTGATGAAGCGGCCACCGCGCCATCCACAGGCCAGCCTTTTTGGCGAGGGTGCTGCCTGGCACATCGCGTGGGTCAGCATATTGATTGCCTTTCTGAGCCTGGTCGTAGCGGCCATCTATTACCGACCGGGAGACCGCACCTGGCAAACCATGCTCTTTACCACGCTGGCCTTTACCCAAATCGGCCATGCTTTGGGGCTGCGCGCCGACCGGGCATCCTGGCGCGATCAGGTGTACGCCAATCCCTCTATGATCTGGCTCGCCGGATTGACCATTGCCTTGCAAGCCGCAGCGATTTACGTGCCTTTTCTGGACCATTTCTTTCAGATCGTGCCCCTTTCCGCCGCCGATCTGACATGGTGTGCCGGATTAGGAGTGCTGGTATGGGCAGCCGTGCGCATTGAAAAATTATTGATCCGAAGTCAAAGGAGCTCAAAACACCCATGAATAAACGATTAGCGATCATCCTGGCTTTTGTCTTTGTGGATGTGCTTGGTTTTAGCCTGATTTTGCCTTTGCTGCCTTTTTATGCCCAAAGTTTCGACGCCTCTGACACGACAGTGGGCCTGCTGCTGGCCGCCAACGCTGTCACCCAAATGATCGGCTCGCCGATCATCGGCCGTCTGTCCGACCGGTACGGGCGCAAACCGCTGCTGCTGCTTTGTCTGGCCGGCACGGTGGTGGGCTTTATGCTGCTGGGCTGGGCCGGCGCGCTGTGGATGCTGTTCTTGAGCCGCATCGTGGACGGTTTTCTGGGTGGCAACATTTCGCTGGCGCAGGCCTATATCACCGATGTGACCGACGATCAGAATCGCGCCAAAGGGCTGGGAATCATTGGGGCATCGTTCGGGTTGGGATTCATCTTGGGCCCGGCTCTGGGCGGGGCCTTGAGCGCAGGCGGCAATTATGCCCTGCCCGCTTTTCTGGCCGCCGGATTGTCGGCATTCAACCTGATCGCGGTGCTGCTCTGGCTGCCCGAATCGCTGCCCCCCGAAAAACGACAGGCCATCGCTGCCAGTCCGCGCAGCAAGTTTTCGCTCCGTCAACTGTGGGAAGCCTTGCGCCTGCCCTGCGTCGGCCCGCTGCTCAACCTGCGCCTGTGGTACGGCCTGGCCTTTACCATGTTTGAGACTATTTTCTCCCTGTTTGCAGCGCGACGGCTGAGCCTGGATGCCCAGGCCACCAGCTATGTACTGACCTATGTGGGCGTTCTGGTGGTGATCGTGCAAGCCGGTGGCATCGGTCAGCTCACCAAACGCTTTTCCGATAAACAACTCATTTTCGCGGCCAGCATTCTGCTGGGATTGTCGCTGCTGGCCTGGGGACTGACGCCCAACCTGATCGTGCTGCTGATCGTCTTGATTCCGCTGGCCCTGAGCAGCGGCGTACTCAACGTTGTCTCGAACAGCGCGCTGACCAAATCGGTCTACCCGGAGCAGGTCGGCGGCACATTGGGGCTGTCGGCCTCGCTCAGCAGCCTGGCACGGGTCATCTCGCCGATTGTGGCCGGCCTTTTAATGCAAAACATTGGCCCATTCGCGCCCGGTGTGCTCGGTGCGCTGATCATGGCCGGAGTCATCTGGCTGGTCTGGCAATACATCCTGTTCGTGCCAGACCTGGCCTGCCCGGCCCCGACAAACATCTAATCATCCCCTGTCTACCTGTTCCTTGTTTACTTTTTGAAAGGAGATCAGAGATTATGCCCAAAATCATCATTATCGGCAGCGGGTTTGGCGGGTTGGGCGCGGCGGCGCGCATCGCCTCACACCCCGGTTACGAGGTAGAAATTTTTGAGCAACGCGACAAGCCGGGCGGACGCGGCTATGTCTATGAAATCAACGGTTTTCAATTTGACGGCGGCCCTACTGTGATCACCGCCCCATTTATGTTTGATGAAATTTTTGCCCTGTCGGGGCGCAAACGTGAGGACTATGTGCAGTTTGTGCCGTGCAACCCCTTTTACCGCATTTTTGATCACACCGGCCGCGCCTTTAACTATAACGGCGACCCCGATTTCATCCTCGGGCAGATCGAGCAATGGTCACCCGAAGACAAGGTCGGCTATCAAAAATTCATCGCCACCACCAAGGCCATCTTTGAAAAAGGCTTTTTGGAACTGGCCGACAAGCCCTTTTCGCAGATCAGCGACATGCTGCGCATCATCCCCGATCTGGTCAAACTGCAATCATACAAAACCGTGTATCAATACGTAGCCCAGTTTATCAAGAGCGACTTTTTGCGCCGCTGCTTTTCCTTCCACCCGCTGCTGGTGGGCGGCAACCCCTTTGACACCACCTCGATCTATGCCATGATTCACTATCTGGAGCGCGAATGGGGCGTCTTTTTTGCTATGGGCGGCACCGGCGCCCTGGTCAGGGCGCTGGTCAGGCTGATCGAAGAACTGGGCGGACAGGTTCACCTCAACGCGCCGGTACAAGAAATTCTGGTTGAAAATCAGCGCACTGTCGGCGTGCGCCTGGCCGACGGCAGCATCCACAAGGCCGACTATGTTGTTTCAGACGCCGAAGCCGCCTACACCTACCTCCATCTGATCAAGCCCGAGCATCGCCGCCACAACTCGGACGCCCGCTACAAGACATGGACCCGCTACAGCATGTCGTTATTTGTCATTTACTTTGGCACCAAACGCCGCTATCTCGACAGCCGCCTGGCGCACCACAATATCATCTTGTCAGAGCGATACAAAGGCCTGCTCGACGATATTTTTCACAAAAAAGTGTTGGCAAAAGACTTTTCGCTCTATTTACACATGCCCACCATCACCGACCCGTCGCTGGCACCACAAGGCGGCGAAACATTTTACGTCCTTTCGCCGGTGCCGCACCTGGCCGCCAACGTAGATTGGACGCAAACGGCCAAACCCTATCGCGACGCGATCATGCAGTTTTTGGAAGACAACTATTTGCCCGACCTGCAAGCCAATATCGTGGCCGAACATTATATTGACCCGCTGCACTTTCGAGACACTTTGAGCAGCACAATGGGATCGGCCTTTTCGGTCGAGCCGATTTTCCGTCAATCGGCCTGGTTCCGTCCACACAACCGCTCCAAAGACATCGAAAACCTGATCCTGGTCGGCGCCGGCACACACCCCGGTGCGGGTCTGCCCGGCGTCCTGTCATCTTCTAAAATCGCCGAAAAGCTGATTGTGGGAGCAAAATAGAAACAAGGAGACGCACCTTGACCTTTTCATCTCCATCGTGGGAGAACCGCCTGCTGGCATTGGCCTACGCGCCGCTCGAACACAATGCCCGCCTCGCCCCACTGCACACAGATCGCGAAACCCTGGATCGCGCCTTTATGCACTGTGCCCAGGTCACCGCCCGCCACAGCCAGACTTTTTACATGGCCGCCGGCTTGCTGCCCCCGCACAAACGGCGCGCCGTCCACGCCTTGTACGCCTTTTGCCGCATCAGCGACGACCTGGTAGACCGCGCCGAAATTGACCTGACACAGTTGCAGGCATGGCGCGAGCGAGCCCTGGGTCTGACACCGCAGGTAGATGATCTGGTGACGCTGGCCTGGGCCGAAACGCGCATCCGATATGGCATCCCGATCCAATATGCTCACCAGTTGATTAACGGCGTGGCCCAAGATATTTCGGTCAAGCGATACCAGACCTTTGACGACCTGGCCGAGTATGCCTATAACGTGGCGGCGACGGTGGGGTTGATGGCGATGCACATCATCGGCTTTCAAGGCCGACAAGCGGTGCCTTTTGCGATCAAGCTGGGTGTGGCCTTGCAACTGACCAACATTTTGCGTGACATAGGCGAAGACTGGCAACGGGGACGGCTCTATTTGCCGCTGAATGAACTGGCTCGCTTTGGGGTGAGCGAAGCCGATGTCGCCGCCGGTCGTGTGGATGACCGCTGGCGCGCCCTGATGCGCTTTCAAATCGAGCGGGCACGCCAGTTGTACGATGAGGCCGCGCCAGGAATGTCACTGCTCCACTCCGACGGCTGCCTGGCCATCGCCGCCGCCGCCGAGTTTTATCAAGGCATCCTGCAAGACATTGAAAAACACGATTACAGTGTCTTTACCCGCCGCGCCTATCTCAACCGTTGGGCCAAACTGCGTCGGCTGCCGGGCATCTGGTGGCGATCACAAGGCCTTTGTGCGGGTACAAGTCAAACAAAAAAGCCTCCACGGTGATGCTGTGGAGGCTTGTGAGCCGCACAGGACTCGAACCTGTAACCCGCTGATTAAGAGTCAGCTGCTCTGCCAGCTTGAGCTAGCGGCCCAAACAGGGGCATTATACTCTGTTTTAAGGTTTTGTCAAACGATCAAGGGCGGTTGCCCCGCACAAGCTGCCCGATCAGAGCCATCTCTGGGCTACGAAACATGCCCAGCGCGCCCAACACCGCCACATACACCGCCCAACCGCCCAGCGTCGCCAGCCACACGTTAACCTGATACAATCCCCAGGCCGCCAGCCCCATCGCCACACCGGCCAAAACCGGCCGCCACAGCAACTCTGGCCAGGGCACCGCCCGCATGCCCGGTTGATGCGGCAGATCGCGGCGCAACAGCACATAAAACGCCGCCAGCAACACCAGCTCCGACAGGATATGAATCACCGCTGAAGCCTTGTAGCTCCAAACGGGAATACACACGGCATTGGCAATGATATTAAACAACAATCCAACGATAAAAGTGATCATCAAAGACTGTTGGCGTCCCTGCGCAATAATCACATAATGGGTGATGCTGTTGACAAACCCCAGCGGAATAGACCAGATCATCAACTGCAAGGCAATGGCCGAATCGGGCATATAGCCCGAACCGCCGATCAGGTTGGACAACGGAAACGCCAGAGTGGTCAGTGCCAGGGCCAACGGCAGCGCAATCAAAACCAGCAAACGCACGGCCAGAGTAAAAGCGCGATACAAGGCCTCGGCACCTTGCTGCTGTGTCGAGGCAGCATACCGGCTCAGCAGCGGAAACAAGGCGAACGTGAACGAAGAAGGAATGATATTGATGGCGTCAATCAGCTTGTAGGCCACGCTGGAATACAACCCCAACACAATGTCACCCTGCATGGCCTTGAGCAGCAGCACATCCACTTTGAAAAAACCCATTGAAAGCAGATTGTTGACCATCAGCGGCCAGGATTCGCGCAACATCTGCCCTTGCAGGCGCACATCCCACACCGCACCGGGGCACAGATCGGCCAGTGGCACCTGGATCGTGCGCGCCATCCACCAACCCAAGATCGCCACCGTCACCAGGTTGGTGGCGATAGACACGCCGCCCAGCCCCACGATGCCCCAGCCGAGCAGCAGCGTCACGGTGCCCAACCCGGCCTTGACGATGGTGCTGATCACGGTGACGGCCGCCGGATGCTCCATCTTTTCATAAGCCTGAAACATGGCCGTCAGAGCGGCAGCCACATTGGCCGGAATCAGGCCTACGGTAAAGAGAACCAGCGCCCACACCTGCCATCCATCCAATGGCTCGACCACCGCGCCCCAACCCAACACAAACAAAATCAGCAGCGGTGCCGCCGCCAGACACAAAGCCAGGCGTAGCAAAACGGTATTGCCCAGATAACGCCCTCCCTGCTGACGCGCTTTGGCCACCTCGCGCTGCAACCAGATATTCAACCCAAAGTTGATAAAAATATCTGTATAGGTAACAATGTTGACAATAAAATAATACTGCCCCGCGCCTTGAGGGCTGAGGATGCGTAGGGCCAGCATCATAAAAGCCGTGTCAATGCCCTTGTTAAACAATTGCAGCACGATCGGCGCCACCGAATTTTTGGCCACCCGGCGCGAATCGCTCTGCTCACCCTGACCGCCCCCCCAGCGTTGCCAGGCCCACACCGCCGCCATCAATACCAGAATTGCCATCCCCAAAAAGGCCAGAAAGAACCCCACCTTGACCGAGGTCGGCGTATACTTGAAACGCACCGTATGATGGCCGGCCGGCAGGTGAACAGCACGAAACTGCCCAGCATGCCGCTGAATGGTCACTTCTTGCTCATCCGATTCACTGCCACCCCAGGGCCGCAAATAAGCCCGCCAGCCAGGAAAATACGAATCCGTCAAGATCAACCAGCCGGGCGCATCCAGCAACACATCCACCAACACCTCGTTGTGTCCATAACGAGAGATGCGTGCCGCGCCGGGCTGCCCGGCCGTGGGCCGTTGATCGGCCACCTGCCCATCCAAAATCACAAAATAGCGTGGATCATAGCCCTGCACCGCGCCAGCCACATCCCGAGTGTACAACGCGCTCTGTTCGGGCAGCGTAAACGCGCGCGGCATCACCCCACCGTTCTCATAGATGCGCACCTCGCCGGCGTAAACCAGGCTATAGCGGGTCGAACTGATCGCCTGGGTCGTCACCACATATTTCACATTGAGCAAATCGAGCAACGGCGAATCCAGCGCCCACCATTGATCGGTGGAAATGGGCGCCACGCGGTTATACAGCGCCTCGTACTGGTTCGAGATCATGGACATGTAATCCATGTATTGCTTGCTGATAATCGAACCGTACCCTCTAACATCTTGAATATCATACAACCAGGGGCCGTTGGCATTGAATGTTTTTTCGTGCGGAGCGACATAACTCGTTATGCGAAAATGGAGGTCCTCCTGCTGCCGTTCTTGCAAAAAGCGCACCGCCGGCGGCACAAAACTCAGCCAGCGCGGGTCGGCCGCCGGGTTGAAACCGTATCCGGCCAGAAACAGGTCTAGCGCGACCACCAGCACGGCCAGCAACTTCCACACCCCATAGCCCCCCGCCCGGTCGGGCAGGTAAATGGGGCAGCGGGTGATGCGCAATACCGCTCCCGCAGCAACCAACATCAAAGCAAAAACCAGCAGGTTGGGCCACTGGTACATAAAAAACATGCGCCCGCTCTCAAAAGTGCGGTCGGCCAGGGCCAGATCATGGACGGCCCGCTCGGCCAGCCCATAGAGCCGGTCGGCGAACAAGAGCGACAGGAGCAAACCACCCACGCCGACCACTCCCGCCCAAAACACCGGCCAGCCGATGGTACGCTGCATGTTCGGCGTGGTAAACGGCGATGTCGCGCTGGTCATCTTGCGCTCTGCGCCAGACAGGTATGTCGTCCCCAGGCCGGCCAGCACGGCCACACTCAAGGTATAGGGAAAAAGCCAGCGGAACGGCGAATGAAGCTGATTGAGAAAAGGCAGCGCAAAAATCAGGCGGTAGGTCGGCAGGCCGTAAACCAGAGTCAATGAAAAAAGAGCCAAAAAAGTGAAAAACCAGGTGTAAAAACGAGACCAGGAGTAAGGGACAGAGGACAGGGAGGGAAGAAGACTAGATTTAGAGATTCCGCGCCCCCACACGGCAATCAGAGCCAGGAACAAGGGCAAAATGCCCACATAGCTGCCGCCTTCGACGGCGTTCTTGATCCCCCAATAAATGGTCTGCGGCGGCGAGGTCGGCTCGCCATAAATATTTTGCGTCACCGGCATCCACTGCCAGCGCAAAATATCAAACCAGCGATGATGTGAAGGATTGCCGAAAAAGTTGGGAATGAGCATGGCAATCAGCCGCCGCTTGGGAAAAGCCCAACCCACCACCTCTTGATAGCTGGCCGATCCCTGCCTGAAATTGACCTGCGCATACTCGTAGAGCGGCACAAACTGTGCCGCGCCGATGCAGGCGCCCAGGCCCACCATCAACAGCAGCCACAGACCAGCGACGATGGCCCGCCGCCAGACCTCACCCTGGCCGCGCCCAACCACCACCTGGTAAAGCAGCCGCGCCAGCGTATAGATGCCCATCACCATACCGGTATAGGCGGTATATTCGGGGTGCCCGGCCAGCATCAAAAAGCCCAGAGCCAGCGCCCCGCCGACCACATACAGCACCGTTCCGGCAGCCGGCTTGGCCCTGCTCTGTTGCCGAATCACCTGTTCGATGATCGCCAACAACAAGGGCAGCCAGGGCATCGAGGCAATGATCATGGTAAACACCGTGCTGACCACAAAGATGGATGACAATTGATAGGTCATGCCGGCAATCAGCCCGCCAACGCGATTGCTGCCCAGCGTGCGCGCCAGAACATACATGCACACCCCAGCCAACCAGAACTGAATCACCGTGAACCAGCCATAGGCCGCCGACAAAGGCAGAACGTAAAACAAGATGCTGAACGGATACATCACCGAATGTTGCCCATCGGCCCAAAACGGCGCGCCGGCCCACAAATAGGGATTCCACAGCGGCAAACGGTTGGTCAACCCTTCGCCCGGCTGATGCAGCGATTTCAAAATAAACCGCTTCCAGGCAAAATTCTCCAGCACCAGGTCGGAAAGCAACTCGTTGTGTGGCACCGCGTCCACACCCACCGCCGCCGCCTCAGAACGCCACGGCTCCCATTGATACAGGTTGTCGGCCGGAATGAGCGTCTGGCCGCCCAGCGTCACCTGCCAAAACAACAACAGAGGCAGCGCAAACAACACCAAAACCACCAGGGCATCTCGCCAGTATTTTATCCATAATGTGTTCAACAAGATTCTCCCATTACCTTGTGAATCAAACAGATGGCGGCTGATCGTGCCAAGCGATTATACTATGGGCGTGGCAAAAGGTCAACGAAAGCAGAGGTTGCAGAAACATTAGGATTTGTTATAATGAACTCAAACAGCCTCAGCAGTACCGACAGAGCGAGCATTTCAAAAAGGTGTGTTTCATCAAAGGACAGCCAGATGACTAGAATTCTTGTGCATCAACTCGAACCATCCCCGGCCAGTGGGCTGCTTGACTGGCTGGCGCAAGAAGGCTATCAAGTCGCTGTGTCGCCCAGCCCGACCCAACAGGCTTCCAGACCTATCCAGGATGTGGATGTGGTCTTGATAGACGCATCCGGCGGCGGCGATGTCGCGGTCGCCTGCCACTACCTCGGCCAGGCCTACCTCGATCATCCACTCATCTTGTTGGCTACACCACAATTTATCCCCAATGCAGAATGTCGCCTTTTAACATATAACAACATCATACACCATCCATTTACATTCAGAGCGGTAACAGATAGGATACAAGAACTGCTCGCTCGCCCCTGGTACGTGCTTCGGGTTGGGGAAATCTCGCTAAACCTGCGCACCGGCCAGGTCTTTCGTTCTCAACAGTGCCATCGGCTAACCCCCAAGCAAGCCAGGCTGCTCCAGGTGTTTATGTGTTATGCCGGGCAAACGTTGCCCCGCAAATTTTTGATGGAGACCATCTGGAACACCGACTATATGGGCGACACGCGTACACTGGATGTCCATGTCCGCTGGATCCGCGAGTGCATTGAAGAAAACCCCAGTGCACCCCAATACCTGCGCACCGTGCGTGGAATTGGCTACCGGTTTGGCATCCCCCCCGACGCCACGCACGGCGAGCCGGCGCTGCCAGACTCGCCCCCGCAAAACGCATAATCGGCAAAGAAAAAAGGCTCGAACGCTGTTCGAGCCTTTTCAAATGACCAACCAGAACCTGGGCCAGGCTATTTGTCTTGACTGGCTTGATGGTACAGCTTCATCAGACGAGACTTGCGCCGCGCGGCATTGTTGGAATGAATCACACCCTTTTTGGCGGCCTTGTCCAGCGCGCTGGAGGCCTGTCGAATGGCTGCTTCGGCCTGAGCCATATCGCCCTGGGCAATCAGGCGACGAGCTTTTTTGACCAATGTCCGCGAGCGAGACTCGTGAACCTGATTAGACGCAGCTTTGCGACGAGAACTGCGCACGCGCTTGATAGATGACTTGAGATTAGCCAACCTTCCTCCTAAAAATATCTCTAAAACACCCTGCTGTACAAGCAAGATTCATATTCCAATCACAGTAGAAAGATATTATAACAAAACCGGCCTGAAAAGTCAAACGTCCAGAAATGGCGGGTGCACGCAGAGTTTGGGACAAACGCTCTCGTTCTCGTTCTGGGGACGAGTTCAGCGTCAACAAACGGTGTTCTTTAATGCCATTGGACCGCTCTCGAGGACGGGGGCTTGGGGCGGCAAAGAAAATGCCCCAAAGTACAACTGCACCCCATTCTGTCGGCAGGGGCTGAAAACCAGGCACAAGTCGTTCTGATGTCTGGCTATTGCCTCTGCCTGGTCTGCGACGACAGAAAACACCCCGGTTTTCGGGGGGTTCGGGGGGTCAAGCACCCCCGACGGGGTATGTCAAGGGGCTGGCCCCTTGACATAAAAAGCTATGGTCAAATATGATCGGGCAATTTGAAGAACTCGAAAAAAAAATGAACGAACCGCAAGAAACACGCTGTGCTTGCAGAATATCAATGCAAATGGGTGGGTGACGGCATTGTCGGGTGGGCGACGGCAATGCCGTCGCCCACCCGACAGAAAAACAGGTTATCCCTATGACCGTGTCAAGCGACCCACTGGCAGGCTGTCGGAGATCCCTGGACGGTGGCGAGTCCCCAACTTCAATTTTAGCGAACTGAGTGAGGTGTCCCCGAACAAGTTCGGGATACCGACACCCTCAAGCTGAAAAAGTCTGTTTTTACCACAAAGGACACCGAGAACACCAAGGTTTACGATACTTTTGAGTCGTTAGAAATACTTTGTGTCTTGGTCGTGAGAGGGTGTTTCAGCACGCTCCTAAACCCGTTCTGCGCCTTGCTTGGCGCGACATGGAGGCTATGATATAATCAAGCCATTCACCCATCGCCAGGAGGATATTATGGATCTGACCAAACTGTTTGATTTACGCAACATCTTGCAAGGCCTATCCGGCCGGCAGGGCTCGTGCCCACGCCCTTTTGCCGACTTGGCCCGACAATCCGGCCTGCGCGGCAGCGGTGTCGAGGCCGTCACCGGCTTTGAACGGCTATGGGCGCAGTTTGTGGACGAGGTCACGCCCATCGCCGGCACCGGTGCAGCCGCCTTGATGTCGGGCGATTGGAGCGGCATGAGCCAGGACAAATTGACCGACATGCTCCAGGTATGGAAGGTCTGGACACGCTACCGCGACCGATTGGAAAAGGCAGCACGCCAACTCAACCCGTTGACCAAAGGTGGGCGCGGCATTGACCCGCGCGTGACACAGGCCGCCCAGGCTCAACTCCACGGATTTAATGCCTTTCGTCAATCCATTGCTATCACCGAAGAACGCGAGAAAAAGGGCGCGTTCGCCCACTTTAAGGACTGGTTGACCAGCAAAACAAGCGATTTGAAACACGAGATGCAGCATTTCAACCTGGACGAATGGGCCGAAACCGGCTGGGGCCAGGTCGCCGTCGGCGCCGCGGCCGCCGGTTTTGTGGCCATGATGAATTCCAGCGGCGACGTGCAGGGCTATAGCGAACAGCGTCAACTGCCACCCCGTGAGCGATTTGGTCGCTGGGCCGAAATCGAGGCCCGCTATCCGGGCGCCGCGCAGATCGAGTCGCCCGCGCCCAAAAGCACCACCCGGCTGGGCTATGGCACGGTCATCGGCCGCCTCCCCGACGGTCGAGTGGTCTTTCAATCCGCAGTCAGCTTGTGGGTGGTCGCGCCCGATGATCTCTAGGATCGCCTCAACTCACGCTCTCTGGATCGCGGCAACGCTTATCGCCATCGCTGCACTGTTGATTTACCTGCCCTTTCAAAGCATATCGCTCGATGACCTGGACTCGTTCAATTTCGCCGTCGCCCTGACCCGCTTTGACCCGCGCCACGGCACCCCGCACCCGCCCGGCTATGTGCTGTACATTGGAGCAGGACGCCTCTTTTTAGGGCTGGTCGGCGACCCGCGCCTTGCCCTCACACTGTTCAGTGCGACGGCAGCAGCACTGGCCTGCGGCCTGCTGTTTGCCCTGGCCCGCACACTGTTCAACGCGCGGGTGGGGCTGTATGCCGTCCTATTGATCCTGGCAACGCCGGTTATGTGGCTCAACGCCGCCCAGGCCCTCTCCGACGCGCCGGGGCTGCTCGTTCAGGTCATCTGCGCCGGGCTGATTGCCTCGAGCGCGCGCCGCAAAATTCCCTTGTGGACGGCCGGGGTCGGGCTGGGCATCGCTGCCGGGTTCAGGCCGCAAGGGGTGCTGGGACTGGTCGCCGCACTGCTGTTGACAGCCCTCTGGCTGCGCTGCCGGCCGTCAGCCTGGCTGGCTGCTGCGCTGGCCGTTGTCCTCGGCACACTGACCTGGCTGCTGCCCCTGTTGGCCACTTTTGATGGGGACTGGGGCGCATTGCAGGATTATTTTTCCGGCGCCACCTCGTTTGTGGCTGCTCAAGAATCCCTGTTCGCCACCACCCTTTCGACACAATCGGTGGTCGCCCGCTGGGGTCAGGTGTGGTTTTGGGGCAGTCAGGCCATTTGGGCGCCACTGACCGAATGGCTGCGCGTGGCTCTGGCACTCGGTGCGCTGAGCGGTGCCGGTTGGGCCTGCGCCCGCCACATTCACTCTTGGGCGCTATGGTTTTGCCTGGCCTGGCTATTGCCGCAACTCGGCGCACACCTGCTCTTTTTGAACCCCACCCTGACGCGCTATCTGCTGGCCTGTCTGTTTCCTGCGGCAATCCTGGTCGCTGCCGGACTGGATGCGCTGCCGCGTCGTTGGGGGCTAAGCCTGGCCTTGCTAAGCATGGGCATTGTCGGCAACCGGGCCTTGCCTCTGGCACAAGGGTTGCACACCATCTACGCCCCGCCAGAGCAAGCCGCCGCCTATATCGCCGCCCGGCTCGACCCGCAACAAACCGTGATCGTGGCGCGGCAGTCATACAATGCCTTGCAATACCATTTGCCGGGTTGGGATGTGCGCTTTGAGGAATACTGGGGCATCGAGAGGCTGGAGCAAGAATTTGCCCAGGGCCGATTCACGTATATCGTCATCGCCGACCCTGAATCGTTGCGATTGGGCGAGCAGTATGTCGAGATCGAGACGCGCACCCTGGTCCGCGACCCGCAAATTCACGCCAAGCACGCCCGCGTCGAGGTCAATCTGTATGGCCGGGCCGACCGCCTGACTCTACCCGATTTTGCCCTGCCCGAATCCGGCACCATCGCCATCGGCGCGCCCCAAGACGCCAAATACCTGCTGGAAGGCTGGTATCGGCGCGAAGAAATCGGCGGAGTGATCGGGCGATGGACCGGCAGCGAGATCAGCGCCACCCTACGCATCTGGATGCCCCAATCGGCCCAAGCCATCGTCTTGCGCGCCTGGTCTTTTGCGCCCGATCAGGTCCTCGAAGTGTGGTGCGACGGCCGTCTGATGGGCCAGGCTGCCGTGCCACAGGCCTGGTCAGAGGTGAAGGTAGCTCTACAAGACTGCGGCCAATCGGACCGGCTGACCTGGCTGGCCTTGCGCCCCCGCGTCCGGCTCAGCCCGGCCCAAGATGGCCGCTCGACCGATCAGCGCAGGTTGGGCATTGCCGTGTCCGAAATTCGGCTGGAAGGCGGGCCGGTCAACGAGCCGGATAGCCCGTAATTTCGCGAATTTCTTGATACAAAGGTCGCAATTTGGTGTACATCTGGCGATATACCCGCTGATACAACTGCTCGTAAATGTCTCGCGCATGCTCGTTGGGTTCATAGACCTCGCCATGACGGGTCATTTCGCGAGCGGCAGTGCCAAAATCAGTGTGTAGCTTGAGGCCGACGGCGGCATCCATGGCTGCGCCCAACCCCGACACCTCATAGGTGTGCGGGCGCACGGCCGGCAGACCAAACACATCGGCGGTAATCTGCATCGCCGCACGGCTCTGCGACCCCCCGCCAGCCACTCGAATCTCGCGAATCGGCACACCGGAGCGTCTGCTGGTGCGCTCGGCACCTTCGCGCAAAGCATAAGCCAGCCCTTCGATGATGGCGCGATACATGTGCGCCCGTGTATGCACATCGCCAAAGCCGATCATCGCTCCTTTGGCCTCGGGGCCGGGCAGTTTGAGGCCCGGCGACCAATACGGCTGCAAGATCAGGCCCATCGAGCCGGGCGGCACCTGATTCACCAGGTCGTCAAACAAGAACTCGGCTTCGACGCCCAATTCGGCCGCCCGCTGCCGCTCTTCCAGGCCAAATTCCTGCTTGAACCAACTCACCATCCAAAAACCACGATAAATCTGAATCTCCAGGCTATACGCACCAGGCACCGCGCTGGGATAGGGCGGAATGAGCGGAATCACCTCGATATATTTGTGGTGCGTGGTATTGATCGTCGCCGCTGTGCCATAGCTCAGGCAGCCCAGATACGGCTCGACACAGCCGCAGCCCAACACCTCGCAAGCCTTGTCGGCGGCGGCGGCCATCAGCGGCAGCCCGGCCGGAATGCCGGTAGCCTCGGCAGCGGCGCGCGAAATCTGCCCCAAAGGTTGGGTCGGCGGGACCAGCCGCACCAGCTTGGCCCGATCTACCGGCGCAGCCTCCCATTTCCAGTTCAGCGGCGAGGCCCAAGACAGCCCTTTGTAATCAAACGGCACATAGCCCACCTGGCAAGCCACCGAATCCACAAAATCACCCACCAGATGATAGGTCAAATAACCGGATAGATAAAGATATTTATGGGTCTTGTCCCATATCTGTGGTTGATGACGTCGAATCCAGTTGCAGTCGGCTTCGGCCTGCAAATAGGCCACCGTCTCGGTCATGTTGGCCAGCCGAAAGGACAGCCCCCACAGCCCCCCCACCGGTTTCAACCCTTCGGTGCGCCGCTGATCCATCCACACGATGGCCGGGCGCAGCGAGTGTCCCTGCGCATCCACGCAGATCGAAGTGTTGCGCATGGTGGTCAGGGCAACGCCGGCAATGGCCTCCTTAGGCACACTGGTTTCCTGCCAGAGCTGCTGACAGGCCTGACACAGGCTCTCCCAATAGTATTCGGGGCGCTGTTCGGCCCATCCCGGGCGAGGCGAGACATACGGCTCGACCTGAACTTTGGTTTTGCTCACCAGATTGCCGCTCAAATCGAAAATCATGGCGCGCACACTTTGCGTGCCATGGTCAATCGCCAGGATATGATCGCCCATTGCCACCTCCTCTGAACCGACTGATGAAAATCAAAAACCCGCTTTCAGCAAACAAAACAGGGTGTTGGTTTGCCAGAAAACGGGTTAAAAACGATATGGGGCGGATGGGAGTCGAACCCACACGACCGGCGAAGGTCAGCGGAGTTTAAGTCCGCAGCGTCTGCCATTCCGCCACCGCCCCGATAACTCTTGTATCCGACCTGGTAAAATCTGCCGCCCGAATTACGCTGCCCGGCTCAATGCCGCCGCGAATGATCTGAACGAGGGCGCAGCCTGGGTTTGGAGTGAGGATGCCGGTCGGGCTGGAACAGCAGGCTCAACACACTGCTCACCACACTGACCACCAATGCGCCCAAAAACGCGGCCCAAAAACCGCGCACATAAAAGCCGACATGCAAATACTCGCCCACCATCGCGGCCAGCCAAAATGTGAGCGTATTGATCAGCAGCGAAAACAGGCCCAGGGTCAAAATTAGCACCGGCAGGGTCAGCAACTTGAGCAGCGGCCGCAGCAGAGCATTGATCAGCCCCAGAATCAGGGCAAATACCACGATGGCCGCCCACTGCGGGCCGTCGGGCAGCACCTCGATGCCAGGCACCAGGTAGACCGTTGCCCACACGGCCAGCGCATTGATCAACAGATGCAGCAGCCCGCGTTTCAACATCCGCCCTGCCCGCCTGCCACCCGCTCATCGCTGATAAAATAGCCATGCCGGCTGACCGTGCGAATGAAAACCGGCTCATTGGCGTCGTTCGGCTCGATCTTGGCGCGCAGATTGCGGATGTGCATACGCACCAATGCCGGGTCGCCGGTGCCTTCGGGATAGCCCCAGATTTCGTGCAACAGCCGCTCGCTGGAAAAAACCTGCCCCTTGTGCTTCATCAGATGATACAACAACTCAAACTCGACAGGAGTCAACTGCACCACATTAAAAGGTGTAGATACCTGGAACGTCTTGGGGTTGAGTTCAAGGTCTCCGGCCACCAAAACCTGATCCTTGTCGGTCGGCTCGTTGCCGCGCTGAGAACGCCGCAAAACAGCCTGCACCCTCAAAGACAACTCTTGAATATCAAAAGGCTTGGTCAGATAATCGTCGGCACCGGCCTGAAACCCTTCGATCTTGTCATTCATCATCATTTTGGCGGTCAAAAAGATGACCGGCAGATGAGCGGTGTTGGGATCGTCGCGCAGCTTTTTGCAGACCTGCATCCCATCCAGACCGGGCATCATCACGTCCAGGATCACCAGGTCTGGGCTTTGTATCTTGGCCGCTCGCAGGGCATCCCATCCGCTGTGGACGACCACTGTTTCATAACCGCGGCTGCGCAGCAAACGATCAATGGTATTGGCAACACTTAGGTCATCGTCTACTATTAATATCCGTGCCGTAGCCGCACCTCCTTTGATTCCCCGGTTTTGTCAGTCCAATCGGCTTGTATTCTACTATGTTTTCGCAATTTTGACAATCCATGCCGCCTGTGCTATGCTTGCGCCATCTTATCCTACAAAAACAGAACACCGGCATCTTGCCGGCCCGGCCCGACGCTCAAGCGTCGGGCCGAAAGAGCCGATCTCGACAGCATTCTACTGAATGCACTCGACCGGCATTGGCCCAAGCCCGATTTCAGGAACACCGGCATCCTGCCGGCCCGGTCCAACGCTCAAGCGTCGGGCTGAAAGAGCCGGCCCAAGTCCGGTGTTTGTCTCGACAGCGATAAAATGACTTTCCGATCAGCGAATTGACCATGTTCGATATTTTCACAGCAAACCCATTTTCAAGGAGATGAACATGTCCCATCAACCCGTACTAAAAAGCAGGCAGGTCTGCCAGATTGGTCTGATTGTGCGAGACATTGAAAAATCGGCGCAGGCTTTTGCCCGGCTGTTTGGTGTGGATGCGCCGCACTGGTTTTTGACCGACGCCGAAGACAAGGCGCATACCCGCTACCAGGGCCAGCCCACCCCGGCACAAGCCAAACTGGCCTTTTTCCAACTCGAAAATCTCTCTCTAGAACTGATCGAGCCGGTGGGCGGGCCAAGCACATGGCAAGAGTTTCTGGACACGCACGGCCCCGGCGTGCATCATATCGCCTTTCAGATCAAGGGGATAGACAATCAGGTCGCCGCGTTAGAGGCCGAGGGCATGCCCCTGGCGCAAAAAGGCGATTATACCGGCGGCCGCTATGCCTACATAGATGCCGCGGCGCAGCTCGACCTGATCCTGGAGCTGTTGGAGAATGACTGATTGATCCCGATCAACGACACCCTTGTTCTGGACGAGGACGAAATTCACATCGAATTTGTGCGCGCCTCGGGTCCCGGCGGCCAAAATGTCAACAAGGTCTCGACGGCGGTGCAGCTTTTTTTCGATGCCCAACACTCTCCTTCCCTGCCCGATGAGGTGCGCGCCCGGTTGATTCACCTGGCCAGGCGCAGGGTGAATCAAGAAGGCGTGCTGATCATTGACGCCCGCCGATTCCGTTCTCAGGAGCAAAACCGCCAGGATGCTTTGGAGCGGTTGATCGAGTTGATCCGCCAGGCCGCCCAGGTTCCGCGCCGCCGCCGCTCCACCCGCCCTTCTCACACCGCCGTTTTGCGCCGTCTGGAGGCCAAGCGACAACGCAGCGAGACCAAACGGCGGCGGCAGTACGACTCGGAGCTTTGACCAGAGCTTGTGACACCCGCCCCGTTTGCATTTGCCTGCCTCTCTGTGATATAATTCGTTTTTGCAACCAATTGCAACAACCAATCACACACAACAAGGAGGAGCAAATGCACATTCCCGATGGGCTGCTCGACACGGCCACTTCGGTGATCACCTGGGCGGCGGCGGCGGGCGGCGTAGGCTATGCAGTGCGGCGGGTGAGCCGCGAGATGGACGAGCGTCAAGTGCCGCTGATGGGCGTTTCGGCGGCATTTATTTTTGCGGCGCAAATGATGAACTTTACGGTAGCCGGCGGCACATCGGGCCACCTGCTGGGCGGCGCGCTGGCGGCCATTTTGCTGGGGCCGTGGGCTGGCACCCTGGTCATCGCCAGTGTGCTGGCCGTCCAGGCTTTGCTATTTCAAGATGGCGGCCTGGCCGCGATGGGGGCCAATATTTTCAACATGGCTATGGTCGGCGTCTGGCTGTCCTGGTTCGTCTACAACGGGATCAAGCGGCTAGCCGGGGTCAAGACATGGGCTCCGCTGGCGGCCGGATTTGCTGCGGCCTGGCTTTCGGTAGTGGCGGCCTCGCTGGTGGCGGCGGTCGAACTGGCCGTGTCTGGAGCGTCACCGTGGGGATTGGTCATTCCGGCTATGGGCAGCGTGCATGCCCTGATCGGCATCGGCGAGGGGTTGATCACGGTGGCCGTGTTGACCCTGCTGCGTGCCGCACGCCCGGACCTGCTGCAACTCGAATTCGGCGCGAGGTGAATGATGAACGAATCAACGCTGCTCAAAAAATACTGGTGGGTCTGGGGCCTGCTGCTGGCCCTGGTCGTGACGCTCTTTTCACCACTGGCTTCTCCACACCCCGATGGCCTGGAGCGGGTGGCCGAGGAGCAGGGCTTTTTGGATCGGCAGCAAGACGCGCCGTATCAACTCATACCCGATTATGCTTTTCCAGGCATCGGCAATGACAGGCTGGCCACTATCACTGCCGGGCTGTTTGGCACCCTGATTGTGTTCGGGCTGGTGTATGGGCTGGCCTGGATGATGCGCAAGAGAAACCCGCTCGACCGGAAAAAGGCCTAGTCACTTGAAGTATCTGGAACCGTATCAAGATCGCGACAGTCTAATCCATCACCTGGATGGGCGGCTCAAACTGCTGGCCGCGCTGACTTTTATCATCGCTGTCACCGCCGTTCCGGTCGAAGGCTGGCCGGCACTGCTGCTGCTGGCCGGGCTGGCCGGACTGGCGGTGATCGCAGCGCGCATTTCTCCGCTCGACCTGTTCAAACGGTCGGCGGCGGCGCTGCCTTTTGCGGGCATGGCCGTACTGTCGCTGCCTTTTACGCAGCCCGGCCGGCCTATCTGGAGCGCGGCGGTTTGGAGTTTGCAGTGGACGATCACGGCGCAGGGGTTGCGGCTGGCTGCCGTACTGATGGTCAAGGTCTGGCTGTCAGTGCTGATCGGCGGCTTGCTGGTGGCCACAACCCCGTTCACCCGCCTGCTCCAGGCCCTCGAGTTGCTGCGCGTGCCGCCGGTGTTGGTGACCATTATGTCGTTCATGTACCGCTATCTGTTCGTGCTGGTAGATGAAGCCATGCGCTTGCAGACGGCACGTCAGGCGCGCTCGGTAGGCCGGGGCAGGACGGTGCGTTGGCGAATCGAGGTGCTGGGCCACATGATCGGCTCGTTGTTCATCCGCAGTTATGAGCGCAGCGAGCGCATCTATGCGGCCATGCTGTCGCGCGGCCTGAGCGGACCCACTCGCCCGCTCCAACGGCTGCACTGGCAGCAGTGCGACGGCTGGGCGGGGCTGGTCTGGGCCGCCGCCCTGATCGGCATCACCATCTGGGGGCAAGTGATCGCATGACCCCAACCGCGCATCCGATGATCGAAATTCAAAACCTGTGCTTTGCCTATCCGGGCGGGCCGCCGGCGCTGAGCCACATCAATCTGCGCATCGCCGCAGGTGAAAAAGTGGCTGCCGTGGGGCCAAACGGCGCCGGCAAATCTACCCTGTTTCTGCACCTCAACGGCATTTTGCGCGGACAGGGACTGGTGCGCATAGACGGCATCGAAATCGGCCCGCGCACCCTTCGCCAGGCGCGGGCGCGGGTGGGGTTGGTCTTTCAAAACCCCGACGATCAGTTGTTTTCCACCACCGTGTTTGATGATGTGGCCTTTGGGCCGCTGCATATGGGCTGCTCGCCCGACCAGGTGCGTAAGCGGGTAGAGCGCGCCCTGTCTGCCGTCGGGATGAGCAGCGCCCAGGAGCGCATGCCACATCACCTCAGCCTGGGCGAACGCAAACGTGTTGCCATCGCCACCGTGCTGGCCATAGAGCCGCCCATTCTGGTACTGGACGAGCCATCGGCCGGGCTGGACCCGCGAGCGCGGCGCAGCCTGATTCGTTTGCTGGGCGACTTGCCGCAGACCATGTGGATCGCCAGCCATGATATGCGGCTGGTCTGGGAGCTTTGCCCGCGCACAGTGTTGCTGGATCAGGGGCAATTGATCGCCGACGGGGCCACGGCGGATTTGCTGCAAGATGCGGCATTGATGGAGCAGCACGGGCTGGAAACGCCCTGATCTGACGGGGCAGACAAGGAGCAGGGCATGACATGTGAAGAGCTGTTCATCCAAAAATTGCGGCAGCAGGGCCTGCGCCTGACTCCGCAGCGCGAGATGGTGTTATCGGCGCTGCACCAGATTGATGGGACGGCCACGGCAGAAGAGATTTTTGCCCTCGTCCAGATGCGCAGCGCGGCGGTAGACATTTCGACCGTGTACCGCACCCTGGACCTGTTGCAAGAATTTGGGCTGGTGGCCTGCCTGGAGTGTGGCGATGGACAACGTCGCTACGAGTTGCTGGGACTGCACGGCCCCCACACCCACCTGATCTGCAAAAAATGCGGCCAGGCCATCGGCATCTCGACTCGAGAAATGCAGCCGTGGGCCGAATATCTGCGCGACCAATACCGCTTTGCCGTTGACCTGGATCACCTGTCGCTGCCCGGCCTGTGTGCGGCGTGTGCGGCGGGCTAAAACCATCCCTGCCTCTCACCTCAACCTGGCCGACCTCGAACTGTTATTCGAGGTCGGCCAGATTTTTCTGCGTCCGGGCAGGTTTTGGGCGGATTTATTTGTGTGCTATAATAAATATAATTCTCACCAACTCGAAACTCAAGGGGGTAAACCATGCATCGAATCACCATGTTGGGCACCGGACTGATCGGCTTGTTTTACACACAAGCCCTGCACAGCCAGCGCAGATGTGATCGAGTTGAGATGGTCTATTCACGTTCGGCGGCGCGCGCCCAAGAGTTTGCGGCCAAATGGGACATTCCACGATGGAGCACCGATATGGCCCAAGCCATTCAGGACGCCGAAACCGACACCGTGATCATTGGCATCCCCAATCACCTGCACCTCGACGCCGCACGCCTGGCCGCCCAGGCCGGCAAAGCCGTGCTTTGCACCAAGCCACTGGCGCGCACCGCCGCCGAAGCGCAGGCCATCCTCGACATTGTAGAGCAGCACGGGGTGTTTGGCGGCTATCTGGAAGACCTGGTGTACACGCCCAAAACGCTCAAGGCCGTACAAGCCATCCAAAACGGAGCCTTGGGGCAGGTCTTGTGGGCACGTTCGCGCGAAACCCACCCCGGCCCGCACAGCGATTGGTTTTGGGACGCGGCTCAGTCGGGCGGCGGCGCCATCATTGACCTGGCCTGCCACTGCATCGAAATTTCGCGCGCCATGATCGGCAAAGAAAATCGCCCGCTGGAGGTGATGTGCTGGGGCGATACGCAGGTGCACCCCATCCAGGCCGAAGACAGCGCCATCGGCTTGGTGCGTTACGCCAACGGCGCCATCGGCCAGTTTGAGGTGAGTTGGGCCTTTCGCGGCGGCATGGACCTGCGCGACGAAGTATCGGGCACCCAGGGCACCATCTGGCTGAACCACTTTTTGCGCACCGGTTTTGAAATGTTTACGGCGGCAGGACGCGGCGGCTATGTGGCCGAAAAAGCCGAAGGCGAAATGGGCTGGGTATTTCCGGTGGGCGACGAAGTGCATGAACTGGGCTATCACCACATGTTCACCGATATGTTTGAAGCGATGGACCGCGGCACGCCACCGCAAGAGACCCTTTACGACGGCTATGTGGTCAACGCGATCATGGACGCCTGCTATCGCTCGATCCGTTCCCGGCAGTGGGAAACGGTAGACCTGATCTGGCGCGGGCCGGAACAGGTCGCCCAACCGATCGGCCCCACCTCGTTCAACGAGCAATACTGGCTGATCAAAGAAGAAAAAATGCCCGACGGCGCGCTCAAAATCATCTTGAAAGACAAAGTCAGCGGAGACATAATCCAACAAATCCAGAAATAACGGAGCAGAAGGATGAAAACCCAGGAACAAATGGCCGTGCACGAGGCCGGGCGGGCCATTGCCGCCTGCGCCTTGAACCGTGAGTTTGAATCGGTCTCGATTGCCCCTGGCGCAGAAGGACGGCGGCGGCCTTCAGTCGTTCTCGTGCCGCCACCCGATAAAGCAGCGCAACAGCACTGGTTGCAAGATGCGGCGATCATCGGGCTGGCTGGCGCCGCCGCCGAAGCCTTGAACACCAATCACGGCGGGTTGACCGCCCAGGTCATCGCCGAAGATTATCCCCTGATCTTGGCCGTCGTTGAGCAATTGCTGTCCATCTCCCCCGCAAACAAGTTGCGCGATGTGGTGGTGCTGACCCTGTGGGAGCAAACCCTGGCTTTGCTGGTCAAACATTGGGGCTCGGTGCGGGTGCTGGCCGATATGCTGATGGACCTGGGAACGCTCAGTTGGAACGAGGCACACGAAATTTTGGAACACACCACTCAATGGAGGTATTGATGGCAAAAGGCAAACTGGTAGTCGGCCAATCCGGCGGGCCCACCCAGGTGATCAATAGCAGCCTGGTGGGCGTGATTCAAGAGGCGATGCAAAACCCTCACGTCACCGGCGTGTATGGCATGCGGCGCGGCATTGTCGGTTTGCTCGACAACGTCCTGATAGACCTGGCTCAGGAATCGCCCGAAACACTGGCCCTGCTGCAACGCACGCCGGGGGCTGCGCTCGGCTCGGTGCGCTACAAAGTCAAAAGCCAGGATTATGAGCGCATCATTGCCGCATTGCGGGCGCACGACATTCGCTATTTTTGCTACATCGGCGGCAACGACTCGATGGACACGGCGCATCAGGTTCACCTGGCCGCACAGAGGGCCAGCTATGAACTGTATGTCATCGGCGTGCCCAAAACGGTAGACAATGACCTGGCCTACACCGATCATTGCCCCGGCTATGGCAGTGCAGCGCGCTTTGTGGCTCTGGCCCTGCGCGACAGCGGGCGCGACACCGAGGCAATGGGCCGGAGCAGCCCGGTCAAAATTGTGGAAATTATGGGGCGTAACGCCGGCTGGCTGACGGCGGCGGCGGCGCTGGGACGTCAAGAGTCGGGCGACGCCCCGCACCTGATCTATACGCCAGAGCGGCCCATTGAAGCGGCGCAGGTGCTGGTCGCTGTGGACCGCCTCGTCTCACAGCGCGATCACTGCGTCATTGCCCTGAGTGAAGGCGCCGTGCCAGACACCGGCATGTCCGAAGTGGATGCATTCGGGCATCAGATGAAAGGCGGCGCCGCCGAATACCTGGAGAGCCTGATCAAACAAGGACTCGATCTCAAGGTGCGCATAGACAAGCCCAACTATTTGCAGCGTTCGTTCTCGGTCTGCATCTCGACAACAGACGCCCAAGAGGCTTACCTGGTGGGGCAAATGGCCGTGCGGCTGGCCCTGGCCGGGCAGAGCGATGTGATGGTCACACTGGAGCGGCAGCCAGGCGAAGCCTATCGCTGCGACACCGGCACGGCGCCGCTTTCCCAGGTGGCCAATGCCGAAAAAACGCTACCGCTCTCGTACATCACCGCCACCGGCGACGACATCACGCCCGATTTTATCCATTACGCCCGCCCGCTGATCGGCGAGCCGTTGCCGCCGCTGGGCCGGTTATCCATGCGCCCGGTGTCACCCCAGAATTGAGCCTGCCATGATTGCTGTTCTTGTGGTGTTTATCGGGTCCCTCTCTTTTGCCCTGCTCGGCACGCCAATAGTGCGCCGACTGGCCTTCAAATTTGGGCTGATTTCCATCCCCCGCGCCGACCGGGCGCATCAAGAACCGACGGCCATGATGGGCGGCGTAGCCATTTACGGCGGAGCCACGGTGGCCCTGCTCTTGGGCAGCCTGATCGTCCGTTTTTTTCTGGGCAGTTGGCGCAACCTGAACGAACTAACCGGCATCCTGGCCGGGGCCACCTGTATGGCCGCCCTGGGTCTGTGGGATGATCGGGTACGCCTCAAACCCTGGGCCAAGCTCTTGCCGCAATTTGTCGCCGCGGCCATCCCCATCCTCACCGGCGTATCCATCCGCCTGCCCATCCCCATGCCTCTCAACATTGTTCTCACGGTGTGCTGGGTGCTGTATGTGACCAACGGAATCAATTTTTCGGACAATATGGACGGCGTGGCCGGGGGCGTGTCGGCGGCGGCGGCGGCGTTTTTCACCCTGATCGCGGCGATGAACCGCCAATACCTGGTGGCAGCGCTGGCTGCCGCGGTGATGGGGGCATGTCTGGGTTTTTTGCGCTACAATCTACCCCTGCCCCGCGCTCAGATTTTTATGGGCGACGCCGGCGCGCTTTTTTTGGGCTTTGTGCTGGCCAACCTGGGCATCAAACTGCGCTTTCCCGACAACATCAACTTTGTCACCTGGATGGTGCCGGTGCTGGTGTTGGGCGTGCCACTGTTCGATACGACCATGGTCTTTATCTCCAGGATGCGGCGCGGCGTCTCACCGATGCAGGGCGGCATTGATCACACCTCGCACCGCCTGGCGCGGCTGGGACTGGGGCCGCTGGGAGCCACCCTGGCCATTGACCTGACCGGTTGCGCCCTGGGCATGGCGGCCATCTTTGTCATGCAGGCCAACATGGTCGAGGGATATTTGTTTGGGGCGATGGTCTTTTTTCTGGCATGCTATGTCTTGTACAAGATCGAATGGCAATTGTCGTATGGGCTGCGCGTCGGTCGCGAGCCGCCCCCGCCTCCGGCCGGTTGATCTGACGCGCTCTGTGTGAAAGGAGTGGAATATGGGCATTTTGTTGGGCATGATGGCCGGGTTTTGCGCCTGGTTTTTCTTGCGCTATCTGCTCACGGCGTTCTACACCGTAGATCAGAACGAGCGCGCCGTCAAGACGGTGTTTGGGCGGGCCGAGCGGGTGGGCAATGCCACCACGGCCGCCTCGCCACTGGGCGAGACACTCAGCCCGGAGCACCGGCAGCGTTACAATTATCCTCAAGTGCGGGTCATTCCGCCCGGCGGCCCCTATTTCAAATGGCCGTGGGAGCGGGTGTACAAGGTGTCGGTGGCCACGCAAACGATGAATATGGCCCTCGACCCCGAAGACCCGCGCGCCAACTCGGGCGGCACCATTTTGGAGGCGGTCACCAAAGACCAGCTCAACACTGGCCTCACCGGCCAGATCCGCTATCGGGTGGCCGAGAACAACCTGTACGCCTATCTGTTCGGGGTCAAGCGGCCTATTTCGCACGTGATGGGCTATTTTGTCTCGGTGCTGCGCGAACGCATCGCCAGCTTTGAGGCGCCGGACGCGGGCGAACGAGGCAACGAAGCCGGCAATGTGGCGGGTGTCTCGATCAACGATCTGCGCAAAAATTTGCGTGATTTGAACGAACACATGGAGCGCGAGTGCGCCTCATCGGCGGCACGCTATGGCATCATCCTCGACGCTTCCTTGATCACCGGCATTGACCCGCCAGGCGAAGTCGAATCGGCCTTAGCGGCGATCAACACCGCCCACAACCAGGTTTCGTCCGACATTAGCCTGGCCCAGGCCGCCGCCGACCAAAAGATCGTCCAATCCAAACGCGCCGTCGAGATTGAAACCCTCAACGCCCAGGCCGAAGTCGAGCCGCTACTGGCCCTGGCCGAGCAGCTCAAGATGCTCAAGCAGAGCGGGACGGGGGCGTTGCAGGCCTATTTGCGCAACGTGCGGCTGCGATTGTATACCCAGGCTCAGCACATTGTGCGGGAGGTGGAATGATGGGATCGCTGGCTGATTTGATCGCCGGCTTTATCAGTGCGTCGGTGATCACATTTATCGCAATGTGGTTTATCGTACCGATCTTTTTCTTTTGCTTGCGGCTGATCGGCATGTACACCATCGTCCAGGAAGGCACCTGCCAGGTTTTTGTGCTGTTTGGTCGGGTGGTGGGCATCTTGAAAGAGCCGGGGCTGCACATCTTGCCCCTGCGGTTGGGGACGAGCGCGCTGCTGGTCAACTGGCTGGGCAGCCGCCGGGTGTTGGACATGCGCCTCGATCAGCAGTACTTGCGCAGCAACCCGGTCAACTCGGAAGAGGGCGCCCCGATGGGGGTAGGCATCTGGTACGAGATGTATATCAGCGATCCGGTGGCCTATTTGTTCAAAAACGCCGACCCGCGCGGCTCGCTGGCGGCCAACGTCAGCAATGCGGTAGTGCGCTCTTTGAGCAACCTGCCTCTGGACAAAATGTTGATTGACCGACACGCCATGAGCCGCACCGTGCGCGAAGAGGTCTCGCCGCGTTCGCACGAGTGGGGCTATCGGCTCGGCTCGGTCTATATCCGCAAAGTCCATTTTCGCGACGCCGGCATGATTCACCAGATCGAGGCCAAAGTGGTCAACCGCCTGCGCCAGGTCACTTCGGCAATCAAGCAGGATGGGGCCAACCAGGTCAACATCATCACCAGCACTGCCGAACGTCAGGCTGCCGTCGAGTTTGCCAAAGCCGCGGCCATCCGCCCACGCATTGTCGGCCAGGCTATGCAGACCATCGCCGCCGACCCCGAAGTGGCAACCGTGTTGTTTGAGATTTTGGAAACACAGCGCATTTTGGAAAGTAAAGGTCAACTTACTTTGGTGCCGCCGCGCCGCGAGATGCTGACGCAGTTGTTGGCGGCCAAAAAAGCAGGATGATTGCATCCATCCATCTCTCGGCCTGGATGTCGGTTTCGACAGGCTTGTCTCTCTTGGCCCGGATGTGGACATCCGGGCTGAGAGGGACAGGATCAAAAAAATCCGCCCTGAGCGTCGAGCCATGCACACGCACGCCTACCACACAGAGCGGAATGATTTATCTTGGGTCAAACCATCTGTTTGACCGGGAACAGACCTGGAGTATGCTCCCTGGGCGACAGTGGCAATCCGTAAATTGACCACACCTGGCCTTTGGGAGATATACCTGGGCGCACCACGCAGCGAAAGCCGATATTGTCGTTGCGATTGTCTGGATCGTTGTTGTTGCGGTAGTCTGCGCGAACGTTCGCCGATTTGTTGTTCCAGCCGCCGCCCCGCAGCGTGTCACCTGATCGGCCTGCCCCCACGCCACAGGCCAGCGTAGCAAGGCTGGCCTGCTCGACGCCTCAATGTTTGGGCGTCCTGGCCGCCCGTTCTTGCGCCCGCTTGCGTTGCCAGCCACCCAGCAGTCGCCCCACCTCATCCACCCGTTTGCCAGTTTGCTCCCACTGCCCAGGCCAGGTCGTAACTCAGGCGCACATAGAGGCGAATTTTGGTCAATTGCCGGTCGGCCTGTCGAATCAGTTCATCTGGTCTGTCGCCCGATTCCGACTCGATCACGGCGTCCAGGATCAGGTCATAAAAATCCAGCGTCATATTGCACAATCGTTCGGCCAACAAAAACCGTTGGGCTTTGGGAAATTTGAGCGCAAGCGGAATCAGCCAGAGCAGCAGATCATAGGTTTTGGCAAACAGCGGCGATTGAGGACGAGGTTCGTTTACGTTGACATGAGCCATCATTGCACCTCCCCAGCGGATAATCGGTAAACAGCCGCTGCCGCAGCCGCCAGGTATCGCCGTGCGCGGCGTGAGCGATCCAGCTTTGCACCGAACGAGTCAGGTCAGCCAGCGGCAGGTCACCGCGCCGAAAAGCCTCGCGCTGACGGCGAAACCGCTGCACAAAACGACGAACATTGCTGCGGCGCAGGCGGCGATGGGTCGGAAAAAGGCGAAACCCACAAAAATCTACACCCGTTGTCACCGGAAAAACCTGGCTCTTGGCCGGGTGCAGTGTCAGGCGCAAACGCGTGGCCAGAAACGCGCCGATGGCCGCTTTCCACTTGTGCAATTGCGCCTTGTGATCTGAGAACAGCATAAAATCGTCCATGTAGCGCAAATAGGCCGGGCAGCGCAGTTGATGCTTGACAAACATGTCCAATTCGTGCAGGTACACATTGGCGGCAAACTGGCTGGTCAGGTTGCCGATGGGCAGCCCACACGGGCGCAAAATGGCAAACAAATCGTCGCCCGGAAAATAAACCTTGGGTCGTTCATTGTCCAAAATGCCGGCGCCGCTGGCCAAAATGCGCTCGATCAACCACATCACCTGGCGGTCGGCAATGCGACGGGCCAACAAATCGCGCATGATCTGATGATCGATAGACGGAAAATATTTCACCACATCGCCATGAAAAGCATACTCGTATTGGCGCGTCCAGGCATGGCATTGATCTAGGGCTTTATGCACCCCCTTGCCCACCCGGCAGGCATAGCTGGTATGAATAAACCGCCGCTCCCAGATAGGCGCGATTACCTGACACAGGGCATGATGCACCACCCGGTCGCGAAACGGCGCCGCCGAAACCAGCCGTCGTTTGGGCTCGCGAATGTAAAAATTGGTATACGCGCCCGGTGTATAGGTTTGCTCACGCAGTTCTTCTTGCAAACGAAACAAATGACTCTCCTGAAAAAAGGTGGATTTAACCACAAAGAACACAAAGGTCACAA
>CAYVBK010000006.1:0-167916 GCA_964449465.1 uncultured Anaerolineae bacterium | reverse complement strand
TGCTTTGTGCTCTTTGTGTCTTGGTGGTGAGCGGGTTTTTCAGCACGCTCCTAGTTCGTGCATGGCGTTACCGGCCGTTCACCAGTTGAATCTCGGCCAGAACAACATGATCGCCTGTTAGCTGCCCCTGTTCATCCGTCGCCGGCAGCCGCTCCAGAGTGGGCAAAAAGTACCAGCCAGCTCGCAGCTCGTATTGGCCGGGAGGCGCATGAGGCGATACCGGCACGGCATATTCGCCGATCACCATCTCACCCGGCGACCAAAAAGTGGTGGGATAGGTGGCCGCCGCAGGCTGGGCATCGTGCTGTCCCCACAGCAGTGATGCCGTATCCGGGTTGATTTGCTCGCCGACCAGGTGGACGAAAAATGTCCAGGGGCGGTCCATCTTGCGCCGGGCCTGCCAATACACCGTGATCTGGATGGTCTGGCCGGGTGCGACCGCCTGGGCAGAGAGATCAAATCCCAGCAGAGACACCTGGTCGCTCCAGTTGGCACGCAGCAGGTGACCTGGGATCGGCTGGCCAGACGAGATGCGCAAGACGGTCAAAAAGGGCGAGCGACGATCAACCTGACCATGCGGCAGGCGGTTTTGCAGATCAGCCAGGGTGCGCGTTTCGGCAGGGTGAATCAAAAAAGTGGCCCCCGCCGCGACGCCGATGGGCAGGCTGCCCTGCCCGCTGCAAAAGCTCTTGACCCGTCCGCTGGGCGTGTTGCCCAAACCAAACAGCAGGCTGCCGGGCAGCGGTTCGGGGCGCGGGATGTACACCAATTCGTCTTGGGGCAGGCGCGAAATAGCGCGATAGGCCGCTTCCATCTCGCCGCCAGCCGTCCGGCGAAGGACGAACTCGCGCCCCAATGCGTATCCGGCCATCAGCACCCCCACGCCGATCAAGGCGGCCACTCCATAGGCGATGCCCGACCGATGTTGGACCGACCAAGCAGGCAGGGTCATTCGCCGACCGGAACGTGTCCAAACCTCATCAGCAGCAAGCCAGATCAGCATCCACAATCCCAGTCGCAGCTGCATGTTTACGGTGATGCTGTGCCGTCCTACTTCGGCGGCGTCGCCGTGCCAGACGATCAGCGCGTGCGGGTAGGCCAGGGCAATGACCAGCGCGACGATGAGCCAGCGCGAGTCGGGCCGAGATCGCTTCCAGACCGCCGCGACGGTTACGGCAATCATGGCTGCGGCGGCCGCCCAGCCCAGAAACCAAGCATTGCGTCCCAACGACAAAAATCCGGTCAGCAGCGGCGGCAGCAGTGGCTTGAATGTGGGACTGGGATAAATGTGCAAATTCGACGGCGTCAGAATGTCATCCAGGTGACGCAGCGGCTCGCCCAGCAGCCAGAGCGGATGTGCCAGCAGGTAGCGCAGGTAGACCGATTTGCCACTGGCGGTCAGCCAATCGCGAAAGGGCTGCAAGGCATAGTCATCAAAAGCAGCCCAGTTGTTCTCCCAGCCCAGACTGCCGCTCAGCCGCAGCAGCGCGGGCGAAACCGGCATGCCCTGCTGTTCAAACCAGGCGAGCATGGCCGGGTTGGGCAGCACCCGCTGCGTAATCACGTTGATCAGCGGCAGCACCCAGCGCTTGTCTATGCCCTCTCCGCGCCCGGCCGAGGCCGAATTGACCACAAAAGCGATCACCAAGACGGCGGCGATGAACAGACCACGCCGCTGCGCCGGGCGGATGAATGAGGCGGCTCCGATCAGGGCGGCCATCGGCAGCAGCAGCCAGGCATGTACGTCGCGGGTAAACGTCCACAAGACGGCGACCAGGCAAAGCAAAACGGCTCGCAGCCCTGTCCATTTTCTGGTCAGCGCCAGCCAGCCGGCTATCAACAGAGCGGTCAGCGACAGAGCCAGCGACTCGCTCAATAGCACCGTGTCCCACATCAAAATGTCGGCGTTCAGGCTGAAACCAAGCACCCCGATCAAGGCGGCTATCTGAAGTCCTTTTGAGCGCATAGCCCGCGCCAGCACAACGGCCAGCGCAAGCCAGGCACATATCGAAAAGAGCAATTGTCCCCAGGCGATCAGTCCCAGGTTACCGTTGAACAACTTGAACCAGAGCGGGATGACCGGCGGCTTGATGCCGCTCCAGAATCGCCCATCTCCAAGCGACCACAAAGCCACACGCATATAATCCAGCGTATCATAAAACTCGGCCACCTGCTCGACTGTGTGAAAATGATAGTATCGCAGCCCCGCATAGATCAGGCCGATCAAGGCATGTAGGAGATTGCCCGACCGGGCCACCCATGCGCGGATCTGGTTTTGAACGGTGGCCAGGCGCACAAGGTGGCGACCTGGTCCTGGCCGACATCCCGGCGATGATACCATATTTTTGATCACCGTGACACCGAGAATAGATGAACATTGATATAAATTAGCATAACTTGAAGGCTCTCTATTCTCTGTGAACTCGGGGTTAACATCACTTTTGAACACTCGAAAAGAATTGCACAATTGAAATTTGGAGTTTATGTCAAGCTATTTCGAAATCAAAATAACGAAAATCAAACAAAATTTACACTCAGTTCGCGAGAAACCACTGCTGCATGGCGCAGGTCATCGAGCAAATCAAGCCGCAGCCATTCGGGCTATACGCAGTTTACGATGGTTTGCGACTTCTAACATAGTTGACATAATGTGCCATCTACAGCAAAACTTTCATTTATGCAATTACCCGATTTCTGTTCAAAGGTGATGCTAAAATACTTGTTTTTCAGAAGAGTCTGTAACAACTGGGATCCAGAGTCCATTTCATCACGAATTCCGTGAATGGACGAATAAAACGAATTTTATCTTTTTTATTCGTTAAATTGTTTATTGCGGTAAACTGCACCGCCATTATTCGTGATTAGATTTTGTGCGAACTCTAAACTCAGGATAGTACCCGATGTCTTGAACAAGGGCGGTATCCCGATTTTTGTGCAAATGATAGAGCCATTCGACACAACTTGCAGAATACCGCCCAGGGTGCCGCCCCAAAATCAATCTTGTTTGAGCAGAGCAAATTCCTCGTCGGTGGCCAAACGATCTGGCCTGGCTTCGCGTGGCAGACCAAAAGTTTGCAGCCATTCCAGGTCGCAGCGCAGGCAGCGCTTGCACTCTTCACGGATGGCCTGCTCGGGCATACATGGCTCAACCTCGTCGAAATTGCCTTTGCGCTCAGGCACCGACAGCACATCAGAGTGCGGCCGCCGCGCGTCGGCGTAATCATCGAGATTGTAGAGCTGCTCCACCACCTCATAGCCGGGCAAAAGCACTTCTTTGGTCGCTTTGCCGGTGCGCAGATACAGGTCTACCGAGCGGGCCACCAGGTTGCCCTGCGCCACTGCCTGAATCACCGTGGCCGGGCCGCTCACCACATCGCCGGCGGCAAAGACGCCGGTGCGGGTGGTTTGCAGCGTGCTGTCGGTGATAAAGGTCGAGTCGCGGTTAAAGCCCATGCCACAGGCCTCACACGAATCGGCATCGGGGTCAAAGCATTGCAGGTCGGGCTCCTGGCCGATGGCCGGAATCAGCACATCCAGTGGCAGGATAAACTCGGAGCCTTTGACGGCCACCGGACGGCGGCGGCCGCTGCTGTCAAAATCGCCCAGCACATACTTGAGACACTCAACCCCAACCATGTGACCGGTGGCACCGTTCGATCCGCCCAGAATTTTGACCGGGTTGGTCAAAAAGTGGAATTTGACGCCTTCTTCGGCGGCGCCCTCGATCTCTTCCTTGTGCGCGGGCATTTGCTCGCGGTCGCGGCGGTAGATCAGATGCACCTGGCTGGCGCCCAACCGCCAGGCCGTGCGCACGGCGTCAATGGCCACATCGCCGCCGCCCACCACGCCCACGCGCTGACCGCTCAGGTCGGGCGCATGGCCCAGGGCCACATCGCGCAAAAAGTCTACACCAGGATAGACGCCGCCTAGTTTTTCGCCCGCGATGCCCAGCCCGCGGCAACGATGTGCGCCAATGGCTAGCACCAGGGCGTCAAAATCGGTGCGCAATTGCTCAAAGGTAATATCTACGCCCACATTGCAGTTGGTTTGCACCTCGATGCCGGCGCGCAAAATGCCCTGAATCTCGAAATCCAAAATCTGGCGGGGCAGGCGGTAATCGGGGATGCCCACTGCCATCATACCGCCCAGCAAGGGCAGCTTTTCAAAAATTTTCACCTTGTAGCCCATTTGCGCCAGGCGCAGCGCAGCCGTGAGGCCGGCCGGTCCGCCGCCGACCACGGCCACTTTGTGCGGTTTGGGATTGCCCGTTTGAGGCGTCCAAGGATGCTCCAGTTCTTGATCGGCCATGTATCGCTTGATCTGGCGGATGGCAATCGGCTCGTCAATGTCGCCGCGGCGGCAACGAGTTTCGCAAAAAGCCGGGCAGACGCGCCCGCAGGCCAGCACAAAGGGGTTCTTGCGGCGGTGAATTTCGATGCCTTCGGCGGTGCGCCCCTGGGCCACCAGGGCGATCCAGCTAGGGATGTCAATCTCGGCCGGGCAGGCATTGATGCAGCGAGCCACCACCAAAGCCTTGCACACGCCCGATGGACATCGTTTGTCCAGGGCGTGCATCTCGAACTCGTCGCGGAAAAAGCGCAAGGCCGACTTGATCGGGCCGGGGGTGAGCTGCCCCAGGGCGCACAGCGAGCCGGTCTCCATCCCTTCGGCGATCTGTTCGATGGTGCGAATGTCTTCCAGCGTGCCAAACCCGTTGGTGATGCGGGTCAGCACTTCGAGCATGCGCTTGCCGCCGACGCGGCATGGCACGCACTTGCCGCAGCTTTCGGCCTGTGCAAAGGTGAGGAAAAACTTGGAAAACTCGACCATGCAGGTGCCGTCATCTACCACGATCATGCCGCCCGATCCCATCACCGCACCGATTTCTTTGAGCGAGTCAAAGTCTACCTTGACATTGAGGTGTTGGGTAGGGATGCAGCCGCCCAGCGGCCCGCCGGTTTGCACGGCCTTGAACGGCTTGCCGTCGGGGATGCCGCCACCGATGTCATAGACGATCTCACCGACGGTAATGCCCATCGGCACTTCGACCAGACCGGTGTTGTTGACTTTGCCGGTGAGGGCAAAGATGGCCGTGCCGGGGCTTTTGGGTGTGCCGATATTTTGGAACCATTCGGCGCCGTTGACAATGATCTGCGGTACGTTGGCATACGATTTAACATTGTTCAGGTTGGTGGGTTTGCCCCACAATCCCTTGACTGCCGGGAAGGGTGGACGGGGGCGTGGTTCGCCGCGACGGCCTTCGATAGAGGCCAACAGGGCCGTTTCTTCGCCGCAGACAAAGGCGCCGGCGCCTTCTTTGACGTGGAGGTGAAAGCTGAAATCGGTGCCCATGATATTGTCGCCCAGCAGGCCATACTCGGTGGCCTGGGCGATGGCCGTATGCAGTCGTTTGATCGCCAGGGGATATTCGGCGCGGCAATAGATGTATCCTTCGTCTGAGCCGATGGAATAGCCGCACAGGACCATGCCTTCGATCAACGAGTGAGGGTCGCCTTCGATGATGGAACGATCCATAAACGCGCCGGGGTCGCCCTCGTCGGCATTACAGACGACAAATTTCTTGTCGCTGGGGGCGCGGGCAGTAAATTCCCATTTGAGGCCGGTGGGAAAGCCGGCGCCGCCGCGCCCGCGCAGCCCCGAATTGCGCACCTCGTCAATGACATGCTGAGGGGTCATAGAGAACAGGGCTTTGCTCAGAGCGGCATAGCCGTCGTGGGCGATATATTCTTCAATGTTTTCCGGGTCAATCATGCCGCAATTGCGCAGGGTGACGCGCACCTGCTTGCTGTAAAAGGGAATGTCGCCATAAAAAGGCACCGAGGCCTGGACATCGGGCGTTTTGTAGGTGAGCCGCTCGACCACGCGGCCCTTGATCAGGGTTTCTTCGACCAGCAGGGGAATGTCTTCGGCATGCACCTGGCAGTAAAAGATGCCTTCGGGGTAAACGATCATCACTGGCCCCATGGCGCAAAAACCGCGACAGCCGGTGTGGATCACCTGGACTTCGTTTTCGATGCCGCGTTTTTCCAGTTCTTGTACCAGGGCACGCAACGTGTTGGCCGATCCAGAGGCATCGCAGCCGGTGCCGCCGCAGATCAAGACGTTGGCACGGTAGAAAGGCTGTGAGCGGCGCGCGGTTGTGTCTATATCAAGTTCAGTCATTCTTTTCTCCTCAATTTATGCCTGGGTTGAGCCCGGTGTGATGCCGTCGGTGGATATGCGGCCAAAAACCCATTCTTCCACGATTCGCCCTTCAACCAGATGCTCTTGAATGAGGCGGGAAACCATGTCGGGGTGAATATTGCCATAGGTCACGCGCGGCTGCCCGGCCTGCTCAATGTCTACCAGGGGTTCTTTGGAACACATGCCAATGCAGCCTACGGTGGCCACGTTCGCTTCGATGTGGCGACGGGCCAGTTCTTCCATAATCGCATGCATGGTCTCGCGGGCGCCCGAGGCAATGCCACAAGTGCCCATCCCGACAGTGATCGTGGTGCCGGTCTTTTGACGCACGGTCAAATCGCGCCGCGCTTGTTCGCGGATTTGTTTCAGTTCTTCCAGAGACTTGATCTTGGGCATGAAAAACTCCTTTCATAGAATATCAAACATCAAGAGATGGCGATGATGTCTGATGTTTAATTTGCGATTCTCCATCCAGGATCAGTTCTTGCAGCCATGTCCACACCTGTGGGTGAGTCAGTGGCAGGTCTTCCAGCACCTGCCGGATTTCGGTGGTGTCCAGTTCAAAAGAGCGGCCGCCTATGGTGTGAACATAGTGCAGATCGAGGTGCTGATCGCGCAGCAAGATGCTCAACAAGGTATCGGTCAGATTACCCAACGGCGCACGGTCAAGATGGCTGTGTTGAAAGACGGCCCGCACCGTGGTGCCTCGTCCGGGCTGCGATTCGATGGTCAACGAGCCGGCGCATCGCTCGGCGGCGGCGGCAAACAGTGGGATGCCCAGGCCGATATGTCGGGTGGTGCGGGTGGTGAAAAACGGGTCGCGCACCCGTTTCACCGTCTCGGCGTCCATTCCCCGCCCATCATCCCGAATGGTGATGGTCAGCCGGTCGGCGGCCAGGTCTTCGTCAATGCGCAGGTCAATATGCCGGGCGCCGGCCATGATCGAGTTTTCGGCAATATCCAAAATGTGCAATGCCAGCTCGCGCATTGGGGCAATCTCAGTGTTTGTTTTATTCCATCTCGTCCAAAATCTCGATCATTTTGCCCGGCACCAAATGTCCAACTACCTGATCGTTGATCATGGCCACCGGGGCCAGGCCACACGATCCCAGGCAATACACCACTTCAAAAGTGTATTTGTAATCGAGGGTGGTTTCGCCGGCGCGGATGCCGAGATGGCTTTCCACCGCTTCGACAATGGCCGCCGCGCCGCGCACATGACAGGCTGTGCCATCGCATTGGCGAATGATGTTGCGGCCGCGCCGCTGAAGGTAAAACTGGGCATAGAATGTCACCACGCCGTATACCTGGCTGAGGGGGACATGCATATGCCGGGAAACGGTTTCCAGCACTTCTTTGGGCAGCCAGCCATAGATCTCTTGGGCTTTTTGCAACACCGGAATGATGGCGCCTTTTTGAGTCTTGTAATGGGCCAACACATCATACAGAGGGGCCAGATCGAGTTCTTGTTCTTCCATGCTTGCTCCTTCAAGTCAAATGAGTAGTATAGAGCGACGCCCTTTTCTTGCGCCTGGGAGGCCGCTGACAAAGTCTATTTTTACCACAAAGGATACCGAGAACACAAAGGTTTACGATACTTTTGAGTCGCTAGAAATGCTTTGTGTCCTTTGTGTCTTGGTGGTGAGAGGGTTTTCAGTACGCTCCCGGTCTTGGGTATCGGGCTCGCTGATCATATAGATGAACAGGGCCGGGTATGATCGGCATTGATCCGCTCACTAATCAAGCTGCACCCGGCGATCTTGAGCGCAAGTCAGGGCCAGGCGCAGTTCAGGTATCGTTGGCGATTCAACATAAAATTGCATGCGGGCGATCATTTCACTCAAGCGATGCGCGTCTCCATCAATCACCAGGCCGTAACGAGATAATTGTGGAAACCGTTTCAAAACGACTTTGGGCACAGCCTGCGATGAAAGCTCGACGCCGATGATGGGCAGTTGAGGTGGGATAAAGCCCAAATTGGAAATCAAACTGTATGCGGGGCGATCTATATGCGCCGGAATACACAATCCCCCCAGCGCATGAACCTGGCTCACGATCTGTTCGACTGAAAGCGAAAGCGAGGTGGCCAGCAACCTGTTTTCTGTGTAGCGATACTCTCCGGTTCGATCCACCACATACTGTGCGCCGAAAAATGCTTCGTTGTTTTCCAGCACAGGCAAGGCGGCCGTCACGATCTGCTCGCACTCGTTAGCCTGTTGTATCGTATCAAACAAACACAATAAATGTGCCTCTTCGCGGCTCTGTACTTCGATGCCGGGCAGCACGGTCAGGTCATAGCCCTGGGCCGCCTCGATCACCGCCGATGCGTTGGCCGCGCTGTTGTGATCGGTAATGGCAACGAGTTTCAGGCCCAGATCCAATGCCCGCTGTACGATCAGGGGAGGGATCATTTCAATTTCGGCGCATGCTGACAGAACTGTGTGAATGTGCAAATCGGCCGGCAGACATTTCAGCGCGACCATGGTGAGAATCAGATACCCAAAGCCGCCAGCCGGCCAACCAGGTTAAAGGTGTTTTCGGCCGAGCCGAACAGGTTGAGCCCCTCATCTTGGGCTTTGCGAACGGTTTCCTGATCGGGTTGAATGCCCTCGGTGATGATCACCGCCGATAGCCCCACCAGCGCCGCGACGGCCACCACATTGGGATGGGCCTGAAGCGTCACCCATACAAAGTTCTCTCGGGCGCCGGCCATCACACAACTCAGCAGGTCCGACGCATAGCCGCCACTCACCGGCCGATCCAGGTCAGCGTCATGAATGATTGTCAAACCAGTATGTTCAGCCATTTCACGAACCGAGATCATGATCTAACCTGCCTCAATCAATATTTTGTGGTGGTTTGAGCGAAAAGGCGATGTGCAGCCGGGTGCCTTGTCCGACCACAGATTCGAGTTTCATTTCATCAGCGCATCGTTGAATGTTGTTCAGCCCCATTCCGGCACCAAAGCCCATTTCGCGGATCCATTCTGGCGCGGTGGAAAATCCGGGCTGCAAGGCTTTTTCGATGTCGGGAATGCCGGGGCCATCATCGGTGACATCAATGCTCAATACTTGAGGGCGAATACAGGCCTCAATCCGTCCGCCATGTGTAGTGTGGACGATGAGGTTCATCTCGGACTCGTAGACAGCCACTGCTACCCGACGCAGAATTTTCGGATCCAGGCCCAGGCTTTGTAGCGACCGTTTGATCTGGCTGGAGGCCTGGCCGCCGCGCACAAAATCTTGGGCCTGGACGGTATAGCGCAAGGTGATGCTGGTATCTTCGGATACGACATCTTGAAAGAAATAGCGTGCGCGGTAGCTTTCTGCCTCTTGCTTGCGATAATCTACGTCTAGCCTTTTGAGGGTGCCCTGAATGACATCACCGCGCGTCAAAATGCCTACCAGCCGGCCGGTGTTGCGATTTAACACCGGAAAGCGTCCAAAGCGGGTCTTTTCCAGCTTGTGGATGGCCGTCACCAGCATATCGTTGGCATACAGGACTTCAAGTTGCCGGGTCATCCATTCACTGACCGGTTGATCCATCTGACCGGCTTCCATCGCCTGAAGCAGATTGGCCAGGCTGACCACCCCAATTAGTTGGTCATCTTGCACCACCGGCACGCCAGAGATGCGATGTGTGCGCAAAATCTCCTTAAATTCGCTCATGGGCGTCTGTGGTGTCACCGTGATTACCCGGCGCGTCATCACTTCTTCAACCCGCAGTTCGTAAAAAATTTCCTGGACTTTGGTAATGTCGGTAGTCATGATGCCTGGTAAAAGTCGCCGCAAGAGCCTAGACCGCTCAACCCGGCCCGGTATAGCAACCCGCTAGATTCATACATGGTAAATTGGGTGGCCATCAAGGTAATGCCTGCCTCTTTGGCCAAAGCCACCATTTCCGGCGAAGGCAATTTGGCCCGCACAAACAGCAAGGCGCGAATGCCCAGCATTTCAGCAGTGCGAATCACCTGCGGGTTGGTCAGGCCAGTGATCAGCAACACATCTTCGTGGCCGAATCGCAGGACATCGCTCATCAGGTCTGCGCTAAAGGCAAACTGCACCTCGATATCCAAATCGCTGTCCTGAGTGTTATTCGATGTTAAAAAGATGCCTTTGATAATAGATACAATCTGGCGTAAATTCAAGTTAAAAACCTCACTGTTCGCGCTGATGCACGGATGAGCAGATTATTTGATCTTGGCGACCGGAAAATCCTGCCCGATGATGATAGAAATATCAACCTCACTTGATTCGGTCTGGTGATAGACCACATTATTGGGCGAAACGGCCAAAATATTCACCAGCCAATCTATGGTGAACGGCTTGTCGGTATAGACATGCAAGACGGTCTGGGCATAGTCCGAATCGGCATTTTGTGGCTCGCTCACCTGGAACCCTTGCATGGCCAAAAACTCACAGACGCGTCGCGCTAGCCCGAACGTTTTGGTGCCATTATAGACGATGATGCGAGCCTTTTCTGCCTCCAACCGGGCAATCTGGCTGACTTCGGTGGCCTGAGCTTCGGGCGTAGGCGACTTGAACAATTGATCGATCACCAATTGGGCCTTGTTGCGTTGCAGCAAAAGCACTTGCTGACCGTCGGCGGTTTCATAGTCTTGAGTCATACGGCGGTCAATCGAGGCGAAATTCATATTTTGCCGTTTGATCTCGCGGGCCAGATTGGCCAGCGTAAACATCATATCCACCGGAATGTCGGTAGACAGTGAATCGCCCAGATCGCGCGACATTTGCGGCAATTGCGAGATCAATTGTGGCAGGTCTGACATGCCCAACACTTTGCTCTGCACGGCCAGAATGATTTCTCGTTGCCGCGCCATCCGTCCAAAATCGTCGTTACCATAGCGCGTGCGAGCATATTTGAGGGCGGTTTTACCGTCAAAGTGCTGTGAGCCGGCCTCGATGATCAGGTGTTCGTAGCCCAGACTGCCATTGGGGTAGCGCGTGTCGTCAATGCGCGTCGGCACGTTGACATCTATGCCGCCGATGCGGTCAATGATATGCTCAAAGCCGGTGAAATTGAGCCGCACATAATAATGCGCCCGAATGCCCAGCACATCATAGACGGCGCGCATGGCCAGGGCCGGCCCGCCGCCGGGATAGCCGGTGATCTCGCCCCAATAGTGCGCCGTATTGATCTTGTCTTGTCTGGGCTGGGCCAAAGGAATGTTGATCCACAGGTCGCGGGGAATGGAGAGCAGGCTCACACTATGCGTCTGCGGGTCCACCGATACCAGGATCATGGTATCGGTGCGGCAGGCCGTTGACTCGCCCGGACGTTGATCGATCCCCAAAAAGAGGATGTTGATGCGTTCTTTGCTTTCGATATCGGGGTAAATGTCAATTTTGGGGGCGCCGACAGGTTGAAAAGATGGCGATGATGCCGAGGGCAGTTCGGCCTGAACGGTGGCTTGAACGACAGGTTGAGCCATCGACCTCAGCATCATTGGCACAGTTCGGAATGGCACATCGGCAGCAAACGCCCGCATTGTTTGATAGGCATACCCGCCGGCATAAAACCCGGCCGCGACGAGGCAGATCAGCAAGATATAATATGCGAGTCGTCCCCAAGCTAGGGATAAACCCTGCACGCTTTTATATTCCCAACTCATTTTCTCTCCTTGAGATGGTATCGAATAAAGACCTGCAATGCATCTACCTGCCTCCAACCTGGCAAAAAATTATAGCATAGTTGTGGCTTGTTGGCAAAAGAATGGCTTTGCGGCTTGATACTTTTTATGGTAAAATCCAGGCTACCAAAGCAATGTGAACAGGCGAGCAGATATGGAGCCGACCAGGTTAAAGATGAGTTGGGTGATCGGTCACGAGTGGGCGGTTGAACTGTTGGGGCGCAGCATCGAGATGCGGCGTGTCAGCCATGCCTACCTGTTGACCGGTGCGGCGCAGATTGGCAAAACGACGCTGGCGCGCCAGTTTGCTCAGGCCTTGAACTGTGTGGGGCGGCGCACACAGCAAGGGCAGCCCTGCGGCGTTTGTCGCAGTTGCCGGCTGGCCCAAGACGACAAGCATCCCGACATTCGGGTGCTGCTGCCCGATGGCGACCGGATCAAGATCGAGGCCATTCGCGAGTTGCAAACCTCGGCGGCGTTGGCGCCGGTAGAGGGGGCTTTTCGCGTCTATGTGATCAGTCCCATAGACGCCGCAACCCCGGCCGCCGCCAACTGTTTGCTCAAGACATTGGAAGAACCGCCAGAGCGGGTGATTTTGATCTTGACGGCCAATTGCCTGGATATGGTGCTGCCAACCATCGTGTCTCGCTGCCAGGTAGTGCCGATGCGTCCGCTGCCGGCAGCTCGTGTCACTGCGGCTTTGCAGCAGCGCGGCCTGGCATCGGCCCGCGCCGATCTGATCGGGCGGCTAACCAACGGGCGAATTGGTTGGGCGATTGAAATGGCTCAGGATGCTCATACGCTCGATTTTCGCGAGCATGTCATCACCAGGTTGATCGAACTGGTCAGGGAAAATTTCACCGCTCGTTTTGCTTATGTCGAGCAGATCAGCAAAAAGGCGGAACAGATCGGCGATATTTTGCGCATCTGGAGCAGTTGGTGGCACGATGTCTTGCTGCTTGCTTTGGGTAGCAATGTTCCGCTGACCAACATAGACTATGCGGCTCAACTTGGCGAATGGGCCGCCCATTACGACGCTTCGGCAGCAGCCCGCACGCTGCGCTGCATCGATCAAACGGTCTGGCGATTGGACCATAACGCCAATCCACGCCTGGCTCTCGAAGTGTTGATGCTCGATCTGCCTTGAGTCGTTCAGATTGGAAAGTTGAAATGTCTACCAGGATTGTGATCGGAGTCAGATTTAGAAATTCGGCCAAAGTGTATTATTTTTCACCCGGCGATGTGCCAGATATTCAAAAGGGTGAATATGTGATCGTCGAAACCACGCGCGGTCAGGAGGCTGGCCTGGTGGTCATGTCGCCGCGCCCCATATCAGAGCAAGATATTCCAGGTCAGCTCAAGGCCATCTTGCGCCGGGCCAACCCGCCCGATTTGACCTTGATGGAAAAGTATCATCAGCAAGAGTCCGAAGCGATGCGGCTGTGTCAGGAAAAGGTGAGCGAATATCATCTGCCGATGAAATTGATCCGCGCCGAGTATAATTTTGACGGCACGCACCTCACGTTTTACTTTACTTCGGAAAAACGGGTGGACTTTCGCGAGCTGGTCAAAGACTTGGCGCACATTTTTCGCACACGCATCGAACTACGACAGATCGGGGTGCGCGATGATGTCAAATTGCTGGGCGGCTATGGTCGCTGCGGTCGGCCGCATTGTTGCGCGACCTGGTTGAGTGAGTTTTGTCCTATCTCGATCCGGATGGCCAAGCTGCAAGATTTGCCGCTCAGCCCGATGGAAATTTCGGGGGCATGCGGGCGGCTGCTCTGCTGCCTGGATTACGAGTTTGACTTTTACAATGAGATGAAAGAGCAGATGCCTCCGGTTGGGCAAACCATCGAGACTCCACGCGGGCCCGGCAAGGTGGTGGTGCAAAACATTTTGCAAGAAAATCTGGTCGTCGAATATCCCGACGAAACGACGGCCACCTGGCGGCTGGACGAACTCCAGTCTGAAACGGTTGTTTCCTCAGCCGGGCCATCCAGGTGGCGTTCGCGACAACGGCGTAAACGGTCTCAGAAAAAGAAAGAGTAACGGTCCGGTCGGCCTCAAACGTTTGCCCGAAAAGCTATGACCAAATAAAACGGGCTCGCCTGTCTGACAGACGAGCCCGTTTACATTCTCACTTGTCACCCCAATCCAGGTCACTTGGGCTGTACTGATGGGTTCTTGTGGTATGCAGCTTGCAGTTCGATCACCGCGGCATAGGGAACATCTACCTGCCCCAGATCGCTTGTTCCCACATTGTCTGGCCCGTGAAAGTCGCTCCCTCCGGTGGCGATCAGGTTATGTTTGCGCGCCAGTCGGGCCAGAAATTCTTTTTGAGCCTGGGGATATCCGTCGTAATAGGCTTCCAGCCCTACCAATCCGGCCTGAGCCAGCATCGGAATGCGTTCGATGATCTGTGCGGGATGGGCCAGCACCGGCAGGCCCTGTGCCTGTCGCACCAACTCGATGGCCTGTTGAGGCAGCAACTTGGGGCGCGTCACATAGGCCGGCGCATTTCGCCCGATGTACCGTTGAAAGGCATCTTGCAGCGATTCGGCATAGCCGGCCTCGATCAAAGCCTGAGCGATGTGGGGGCGGCCTACTGCGCCGCCACCGGCAATAGCCAAAAGCCGCTCCCAAGACAGGGGGCAACCAATCTGCACCAACCTCTCCCACACCTGGCGTGCGCGATGCAGCCTGGATTGGCGCATGGTGGTCAATCGCTCTTGAAATAAAGGATTGTGCCAGTCTATCCAATAGCCCAAAATGTGAACTTCGTATTGGCCTGGTACATCGGTGCTGAGCTCGATACCGGGGATCACCATCAGGTCGCTGCCGTGCGCCGCGTTCAGAGCTTCTTCGAGCCCCTCTGTTGTGTCATGATCAGTCAAGGCGATCACCCGCAGCCCTTTTTTCAAGGCCATCTGCACCAGTTCGGCAGGGGGATATTGCCCGTCTGACGCCGTGCTATGCAGGTGCAAGTCTACCCGGATTGTGGAATCGTGGTCCATCAAGCTCTTTTCTCTACGGCCAGCTTGATCGCTGTGCGTTCTTGAGTGTCAATTTCCACTTCAACAAACGAGGGGATGCATACAATATCAATCTGGTCCATCTCGAGATAACCTCGAGCGATGGCAATGGCTTTGATAGCCTGGTTGACCGCTCCGGCGCCGATAGCCTGCACCTCTGCCCGTCCGCTTTCGCGAATGACTCCGGCAATGGCTCCTGCTACAGATGTCGATCTGGATTTGGCCGATACTTTGATGACTTCCATACTTGTTGCCTCCTTTGCTCCTTTGTAGGGCTTGGTTGATGCGAGAAAAGGCCATCAATCCCGGTTGATGCATGGCCTTTGATGTGGACCTGACCGGTTGGGAAACCAGGCATCAGGAATGAGGAGAGCGCAAGCCATAACCTTGTTTACATTATACATGATTGCAATGATAAATGCAAGGGTTTGGCGGGTAGGCGTCGGCCAGGCTGAGCCCTGCCCTGAGAGGGTGATGTGCGGGAGTGATTGCCGGGTTTGCGCTTTCAGCCCGACGCACAAGCATTATGCTTTAGCGTCGGGCTGTCGCTGTCAGGGTTGCAGGTGTTCAGGGGGGATGAAAAACAGTTCATCGTATTGAGCGCCGGCGTTCCAATAGCACCAGCCTGCATCGGTGGCAGCTTCGGCGGCGCGACGCTGCTCGGCGATGGGGAACCGCCCATACCAGTAGTGTTGCAGCCAGGGGCGCAGCAGGGTGTCGGTGCGCTGCTGCCCATATCTCATGCTGCGAGCAATCACCTCATACGGGGCTGCCGAGGGTTTTTCCAAGCCCAGGTTGCCGGGGATAAAAGTGGATGGGTAAACCATCGGACAGACATAATCGGCATGCGGGGCCAGGTCCATCAATCGCTGGCCGATGCGCATGTCTTGTTCAGGCGGCAGCGACAGCACCGAGCCAAACAGGTCAATCGAGAGAAAAGACGTTGTGCCATTCACCAGGTCTTTGGCTGCAGCCACAAACCCCGAAATGGCGGCAATCCGCGACTCGAACGAGTAGGGGATCGAATAGATTAACGCCCGCACCACTTCGACGCTGGTGCTGTCGGAAGGATATCGCAAATAGTCGTATTGCACTTCATCAAAGCCCATTTCGATGACCACACGGGTGATGGCCAGGTTGTATTCCCACACTTCGGGGCGGGTGGGGTCGCCCCAGGCCAGCCCTTCGCGGTCGTAAAAGATGGCCCCGTTGGGATGGCGAACGGCCAGTTCGGGGCGGGCCTTGATCAGGGCATCGTCTTTGAAAATGACCATGCGGGCAATGGTGTAAATGTGTTTCTCCTGGCACAGGCGCAAAAACTCGGCTACCGGCAGGCGCGGCGTAGACATTGCCTTTCCCGAAGCGACAATGGGATCATCGGTCTCAAAGGCCAGCAGCCCGCGGTCGCTCTTGATGTCTACGACGATGGCGTTGAGGATGGGGCTGCGATCGACCATGTCAATGACCTGGAGCATGCGTTTTTTGTCCCACATCAGCAGGTTGAAATTGGTATACACGCCACGCACAGCAAAAGGCCGCAAAACCAGGTCGGCACACGGCTGTACGCCGGCATCCTGGCAAGGGTCCAGCGCATCATAGCGGACCGCCGTGGTGTCGGGGTCGACGGGGATGGTGATGCGCTCATAGCCGGGGCTTTTGACAAACAGAGTGTATACTTGCGTTAAATCGGGCAGGTGATAGCGGCCTTGTTCGTCCAGCGGCCAGATTTGCCCGTTGACCAGCAAGATGGCGTTGGTGATGGGACGGCCGGTGACAGCGTCGCGGATGGCCCCTTGCAGCATTTGCGGGTGCAGGGTGGTGGTCAGCACGGCGGCGCCATCCCATACCAGGGTGGCCGAGAGGTATCCGCCGCGCTCGATGGACAGGGTGGCTTGCGAAGGGATGGCGCGCAGAGCGGCGGCGCCTTGTAGGTCGGTGATGGCACAGTTTTGACCGACGCACACCGATGCTCCCGACACGGCCAGGCCGGTCAGCGCATCATATACCCGCGTCTCGGCCGAGAGGGCAGCGAGAACAAGTTGCAAAGGCGCGCCATCATATTCGACCTGTTGAGTCACAAAGCCCATCCGGCTGGCTGAGATGATGTCTCCTTTTGATACGCCGTGCAGCGTAAATCGCCCTTGTGTATCCAGAGACGCTGGCGTTCCGTTGAATGTGAGTGTGGCGTCGGCGAGTGACCGGCCCTGCTCGTCTGTCACCTGGCCGCTGGTTTGGTTGAGCGACATGGGGATCGAGAGGGTGGCAGTGGACGATGGCAGCGGCTGGCTGATCGCGACCTGCTGTTGTACATCTTGATAGCGAGTGGCCTGTATGTACAGGGCGTAGGTGGTCTGATTTTTCAATCGAACCGTGTACAGCCCTTGCGCATCGGTCTGGCCCTGCGCCGGGCCGATCTGGACATTGGCCCCGGCGATGGGATGGCCGGTTTCGGCATCCTGAACCTGCACCTGAATAGATGCCAGAGCCGGTGGCAGTGGGGTGGGAGTGATGGTGGGCGTGGGGTCAGCATGCCACGATTGCAGCAAGGGCGGCAGCCATGCGATGGCCGACAGAACAACCACGATCAGGGCGGCACCGCCGCCCCACATCAAGAAACGACGATTCATCTCTACTCCATCCGGTCTAAAAATCAAACAATTCGCGGATTGCCTCGTTGGCCGATTGGGGTTGATCGCGCTCGGCCATCGCCGCGTAAAAGGCCTCGTCATATTTGCGTGTGCGCACCACCACCGGCATCGGCACAGCGTGGCCCATCAACAAGACCTGCTCGCGGGTGTCCAGGCTCTCTAGCGCCCCACGCAGAAAAGAGCGGTTGGCCACGCCAGTCAGCACAGCCTCAATGTCGCGCTCTTCGGTCAGCTTGCCGGTGACGCGAGTGCCCAATTGGGACAGCACTTCATCATCAATGCTGCTGGGCCGCTGATCAATGACCATCAAGGTGACGTGATATTTGCGCAGTTCGCGGGCGATGGTGCCAAAAATGGTCTGTTTGGAGACGGCCGGGTTCAAAAAGCTGTGCGCCTCTTCGATGGTGATCATGAGCGGGCGCGGCTTGTCTTCGGTCTTTTGCGTTTGCTCGTACCGTTCGACCTTGTCACGGTAGAGCTGGCGCACCCGGCGGGTGATCAGGTTGGCTACCAGCATGTGATCCAGCGGCGAGTCGTATCGGCCAAAGTGGACGATCACGTTTTGGCCGCCATCCAATGTCTGTACCATTTCGTCAATCAAGTTAAAATTACTTTTTTCAACAATATAACCCTTGCGTTTCAACACCAGCATGGCTCGTTGCAGTGCGCCCAGCGAGGCCGGATGGGCACCGCTGTCGGCACAAAAAGTTTCCAGATCGGCCGGCGACATTTGAACCAGGCGGGTCAGCCAGTCTGTCTTGAAAGCATCTTGCAACAGCCCGATAGTGGCCTCGGCGGTGCCGCGCAGGTTGAGTTCTTGGGCCATCAAGATCACGTCGTCCGGCTCGATCTGGTCGAGGCCGATCTGAATGGTACGGTCGGCGCCGCGCCCGCCGCCCAGGGTCGCCGCATCGCAGTCTAGCGAATAGACCAGCACGCGACTGCGGCCAAAGAGCTGCGTCAATCCCTTGACAAAACGGCCTTCTTCGCTTTCTTTGCCAAAGGCATACTCGTTGTGCATGTCAAAGATCAGGTTGACGGCCGTGCGACTCTTGATCACCCCGCACAGCAACAGCCGCACCAAAAAGCTCTTGCCGGTGCCGCTCTGTCCGAAAATGCCGTTGGAGCGTTCGACCAGCCGTTCCAGGTTCAGGCAGATGGGAATGTCCATCGTCAGCGGCGTACCCATGGCGAAAAATTTACTGCCCTGCTGCTCGTCGCCAAAGACGGCGCGAAAATCGCTCTCGTTGGCCTCGACCAGTGTCGCCAGGTGCATGGGGATGGTGCGCACCGGCTGCGGGCCGCTCATGTCTACCACAAAGCTGTTAGGGGCGGGCCGCTCCATCATCAACATCGGCTTGACCTGCACGGTGGCAAAAGTCAGCGAGCCGCGCAAGGCTCTGATCACCAGCGGCGGCGCGTCGAACGGCGGATCGGCCGAAAGGCGCAGATCGGTAACGCGGAGCTGCATATCGCTGATCATGCTGAAATAGAGGTTTTGTTCGCCCTCGATCAGGCAAAAATCGCCGATGCGCATTTGTTCGGTCGAGACATCGGGATCCAACCGCACGGTCAGCCCGGCATTGAACGCGCCGTCGGTGACGACGCCCAGTCGGCGGCGAGGCATAGACGCTCCTCAATCAAATTGCAATCGTCCCAATCACGGGTATAATACCGCTCAGGCGGTGTAGCCCGGCTGCACATGAGAGAAACCTGAGGGGGAAATTGTATCAGGAATTTCCCAGTTGCGCAAGCCTGCGACAATGCCATCATACTCAACGCCGCTTTAGAGCCATTCGGCCAGGGCGGAGAGCAGCGCACCGGCACGCAGCAGCCGCGGCGGGTGAACGGTCAGGTCCAGCACCGTCGAGGCCACCCCGCCGGGGCAGGCCCCGCCGTCGAGCAGCAACTCGATGCGCCCGGCCAGTTGCGCCCACACCTCAGCGGCAGTGACGGCCGACGGCTGTCCTGACAGGTTGGCGCTGGTGGTGGCCAGCGGCGCGCCCAGGGCTCGCAGCAGCGCAAGCGACACAGGATGATCGGGCATACGCACGGCAACCGTGTCACCGCCCGCCGTGATAGCGTCAGAGATGAGCGGGGTGCGCGGCAGCACCAGTGTCAGGGCGCCGGGCCAGAACCGTTGTGCCAGCGTATAGGCCAGAGGAGGAACATCTTGGGCTACCTGTGCCAGTTCTTCTGGGCTGGCAATCAACAGCGGAATGGCCTTGTTGTCCGGGCGGACCTTGGCCCGGTACAGGCCGTTCACCGCATCCTCGTGCCAGGCGTGTGCGCCCACCCCGTATACTGTATCGGTGGGAAAGGCCACCAGCCCGCCGCCGTTCAGCACCTCTACCGCCCGTTGAATGTCTTGGGCCTCGCTGCCGAGTCGAATGGTGATCGGGGTCATCGTTCCTGCCTTTCTTAATCCGGTCAGACGGGCCAAGTATAGCGAAAACCGGGGCAGGTGTCAATGAGACCCGCTTTTGACAAACGATCCGGCGTATGATAGACTGTATCTGTGGCTCAAATTTCCATGATGGATGAGACGATGCCGCTCTACTCAACCCTGATCTCTAATGCTCCAGCCCTCTTGATCTTGTTGGCGGGCAGCGCCCTGATCGCTGCTTTATCTGGCTTGTGGCGCAACCCCGGCCGCGCTCTCCGATCTGATTTCTGGCGTCCGGTATGGACCGGCTCTCTGTTTCCGACATGGCTCGCCACCCTGTCCGGTCTGATCGTCCTTTTTCTCTTGTTTCCTCTGATCACCCTTTCCCCACGTGCCTGGCCAACCGGCCTATGGGTGGGCGGTCTGTTGCTGGCTGTCGTGGCGATAAGCACCGCACATGCACAAAAAAAGGAATGAGCCATGATCGCCCATCTGTCCCCTTGTATTCTCGACCTGGGCTGTTGCGGTTTGACTGCGCTGCAATTGGGCGCGCCGGGGCATGTCCTGGCCGGATTCAGGCCGCCGGATGGTCGCTTCAATGTCTTGATCGTGTCCGGGCGGATCACCCCACCCCTGGTACCCTGGCTGGCCGCGCTGTATCGCCGCCTCGGCGCGCCGCGATGGGTCATTGCTTTTGGCACATGCGCCGTGTCGGGCGCAGTGTGGGACACCCCCGAAACACGCCAGATCATTCCGGTAGACATCGAGATTCCAGGCTGCCCGCCGTCTGTGCAGGCATTGGAGCAAGCCCTGAGCCGGTTGTCACCTGAAATGACATGGAGCCGGAGAGGGCGATGAGCGACCTGCTGACGCTGGCGCGAGCGCGTTTTCAAGGCCAGGCCGGCCGGGTTGCTGTTCAGCCCGATCCGGGCGGCGACGATATGCCGGTCTGGTTGGTGACGCCGGAACTGCTGCCGCTGCTGGGTGAATTTCTGCGTGACGAGCCAGAAGCCCGGTATGACCTGTTGCTCACCCTGGGCGGCGATCCGCAGCAAATAGATTATATTCTGGCCTCATTGACGCATTGGCGGCGACTGTGCCTGCGCGTTGCGCCGGCACATATACTCGACAGCCTGGCCTGGGTCTGGCCGGCCGCCAATTGGGCCGAGCGGCAGGTGCGCGACCTGGCGCATGTGGCCTGGCGACATCACCCAGACCCGCGCCCGCTGCTCCGTCCGGTCGAGCCACTTGCGTCTCGCTCCGCCGACAGGCTGGCGGCCGGCTGCCCGCAAATGGACAGCATCGAGGGGTTGTTTGTGGACCGTGAGCCGGGTGATTTGGATGGCCTGGTTGAGCGGGCCGTGCCGCGTTTGGGCTATCGGCACATCGGCGCAGAAAAGCGGTTGACCGAACGCCCCTGGTCGCAGGGTCTCTTGCTGACTGCTCGCCTGGATGGGTTTTCGGCTGCACAAGCCGACCTGGCTTTTGCCCTGGCGGTGGAAAAACTGTTGGGCATCGAGCCACCGTACCGGGCGCAGTATGGGCGCATCCTCTATGCTGAATGGCAGCGCATGGCTTCGCACCTGTTCTGGCTGGCGCGCGCGGTGCGGCGATTGACCGATTCGGCGTTTGTCGCCCCCTCTTGTGCCTGGCAAGGGCGGCTGGCCATCCTGGACATGTTTCGGCACATCGGCGGCAACCCTACAACCCCTGACCTGATCGCCGTCGGCGGGCTGCGGCAAGACATGCCGCCCGGCATCGAGGCGCACATGCGCCGCCTGCACGCCGACCTGACCGGGCTGCTGGATGACCTGGATGAACTGCTGGTTCACAGTGTGGCCTTGTGCTCGCACCTGGAGGGGCTGGGGATGCTGGATTCTGGCACGGCGTTGGGACTGGGAGCTACGGGACCGTGTCTGCGCGCCTGCGGCCTGGATTATGATGTGCGCCGCTTTTTCCCCTACAGCGGCTATGATCGGCTGAATATGCCGGATGTCCGCCCGGCGGCTGTTTGTGGCGATGCACTGTCGCGCCTGAGAGTGCGCATGGCCGATCTGCGCGTCAGTCTGGACTGGATTCGGCAGGCTCTGGACCGGCTGATGCCGGGTCCGGTCAATGCCTTGCCCGATGGTCTGCCGCCCGATTTGCCGGCCGGGAGCGTCTATGCTGCGGTCGAGTCGCCGCGCGGCGAACTGGGCATGTGGCTGGTATCCAACGGGGGGTCACATCTGCGTCTGGCCCACCTGCGCGCCCCGTCCTTGTTCAACCTGTCGCTGTTGCCTCTGCTCACCCGCAACGTGTCGGTCGAACAGGTTGCGGTCATTCTGGACAGCCTGGATGTGTCTATCGGCGAGGCAGAGCGATGAACAACCCGATTCGGCTGATCGGCTGGCTGGGGCTGTACGTGGCGGGCCTGTGCGGGCAGAGATGGCTGACGCAAGGGCTGTTGGCCCGTTTTCAAGGGTGGGCCGCCGGTCACGCCTGGATGCCATTCTGCCCAGACGACCTGCTAACCTTGCCGGTCTTCGTTCTGGCGGGATCACTGATTCCACTGGAGCCGGCCGGGTCCTGGTATCTATGGGAGCAGGCTGGTTTGACCTGGCTGTGGGTGCTGGTGTTACAATGGGGCGGTCAACTGTGGATGTCGCTCTGGCGGCCTCGCGCCAGCAAGACGACGGCAGGTTGGGTGGTGATGCAATCGCTGCCGATGCTCCTGATCGCCGGCAGCCTGGCGTTGACCGTCCACACTCTGGACGGCACCAACAGCCTGAGCCTGCTGGATTGCCTCGCGGCGCAGCGGCACTGGGCCGGCCTGCGCTGGCTGGTCTGGCGACAGCCGTTGGGGTTTGTACTTTGGCTGATCGTCGCCCGACCGTTTGGCGGAACAGACTCGTGGGCCGACGAGGTGCTGACCTGGAACGGCGCGCTGTTGACCTGCACCTTGTTTTTGGGCGGATGGCAGGGGCCGGGTGTGGAGCAACTGCCTGTTTTGGGGCTGCTCTATCTGGCGAGCAAGGCGGCGGCAGTGACCCTGCTGTGGACGTGGATGCGGGCAGCCTGGCCCCGGCCGGTCCTGAGCCGGCAGGCCGATTTGACTTGGCGGATATGGGCGCCGCTGACCGCGCTCAATCTGGTGATCACTGCTGTTTGGGCTATGGTGGGCGTCTGATATGCACCGACAGGCATACCTGGAACAATTAAAGCATACATGGCGCGCCTGGCGTCTGGTCTGGCGGCGGCGCGTCTGGGCAACCGCCGGTGCGACAGCCTGGCGTGGTAGCCCGGCCTTGCGTCTGGACGAGCAAGGTCAGAGCCGGTGTACGGCCTGCGGCCGGTGCGCCGAACAATGCCCCACACAGTGCATTCGGGTGAGCCGGGTGGCCTGGCAGGTGGATGAGCGCGCCTGCATGTGCTGTGGCCTGTGTGTGGCCGTCTGCCCGGAGCAGGCTTTGCAGGATCGCTCAGAGGAGGAGCGATGATCTGGACGGCGGTGTGGTTTTGGCTGCTGGCGGCACTGATCGGAGTGGGCATGGCGGGCATGGGGCTGGCGCGGCAGGTTCGCCACAGCCTGGCCTTTTTCTTGCTCACGCAGATGGCTGTGGGCGGCCTGTATGCGCTGCTCGGCCTGAATTTTTTGGCCGCCTTTCAGTGTGCCATTTCGGTCTGGTGGACGGCGGCGGCCTGGAGCGCGGCTCGTCTGCCTGCCCATGAACCTGGCATGGCGCGGTCGAGGGGATGGCCTGGCGTGGCCGTTCTGTCGGGGCTGCTGATGCTGGGAACGCTGGCCTGGGGCATCTGGAACGGGCGCATCGGCCTGCCCATTTTTCGTTCCTTTGCCGTGTGGCAGACGCAGACCGACAACCTGACTCTGCTGGGGCAGACCTTGATCGCGGACAATGGATTGTCGCTGGCCCTCTTGGGGCTGCCCTTGTTGGCCGGCATTGTGGGCGCGGTGCGGCGGCTGCGCTCCAGGCCCGATGAGCCATGAGCACCTGGACGATTACACCGACACATTATATACTGCTGGGCCTGGGCCTGTTTGCCGGCGGCCTGGCAATGCTGGTTTTGCGCCGTCGCCGACCGGCGGCTCTGTTGGGTCTGGGGTTGATGTGGAGCGCGGCGATACTGGTTTTGCTGGCCCTGGCCGGTTGGTTTCAAGATGGCGAAGGGCAGGTGTTGGCCCTGGTGGTGATGGCCCTCTCTGTGCTGGAGGGGTTGATGGGTTTGAGCGTCATTTCAAGGAGCAAAAATTGAGCGAGTGTCGATCTCCCTTACCGATGCCGGACGGATTCGATCCCCAAACCGGCCTGATTGCCAGATATACCGAAAATGGCGTTTTTCACGAGTCGCGGCGAGGTGCGTCGTGGGCGGCGCAACTGGTGGCCAACGGCACGCCGGCCGATCTGGAGCTGGCGCATCGGGTGCTGGATGTGGTATTGAACGCCCAGGAAAAACATCCTGACGACCCGCATTGTGGCAACTGGATGTGGATGATCGAGGATCAGGTGGTGCAAGACCTCAACGCGGTGGAATTTAACCTGGAGCATCTTGTCCCGATGATGATTCAGCACGCCGACCGCCTGCGGCCCGACATGCAAGAGCGGGTGTTAGAGGCAATCTGCATGGGATTGGCCGAGGTTCGCCGTTTGGATGTGCTGGTGGCCTATTCCAACATTGCCGTGCTGGACATTCTCAACTCGTGCCTGGGCGGTGAATTGCTGGGCGACGCGGCTATGGCCGAACGCGGCTATGGCAAGCTGGTGATGTGGATGGCTCTGACCGATCAGCACGGCGTGCCATTCGAGTACAATAGCCCCACCTATACCGCTGTGGTCATACGGGCATTGAGCAGGCTGGTGAACTATGTGCGGCATGACGAGACGCGCATCCGCGCCCGCACCATGCTGGCCCGTGTGGGCCTGAGTGTGGCATTGCACCTCCATCGCGGCAGCGGACGGTGGGCCGGACCGCATAGCCGGGCCTATCAGCCCACCATCGCCTGCGAAACCGCCCCCGAAGTGGACATGTTTCGGCAATGGATCGCCGACGGTGTGTTGCCGGCCTGGTTGAACGAGGCGCTGGACTGTCGCCCCGAATCCTTTCAGGTGCGCGAGACGGCCTTTCGCCCGCGTGATTTCGGTCTGACCACCTGGCACAGCCGCTCTTGCGCGCTGGGCGTGGCCGACAAAGAGTTTGGCGATCAGGCCAATGCCGCCATCATGCACTATACCCGGCCGGGCGCCGACAAACCCGGCGTGTTTTATACCCGCTATTTGCTCAACGACAAGTGGTTGGGTGATTTTTATCATGCCACCGACCGCACGACCTCGCGCAACCTCATCGAAGAAGGCCAGTTTTTCGGCGCGCAAGACGGCCCCCGCGCCATCGGCCTCTATGCCCCGCGCCGACTGGGGGTGGTTCACAGTGCCAAGGCCGCCCTGATCTGGAGCAGCGGCGATCAGGTTGACGAAATTTGGGTCAACGACCAACCGGTAACGGCGTTGCCGGCCGACGTGCCGCCCGACAGCACGGTGGTGATCGGCAGCGGCGATGCGCTGCTGGCCGTGCGGCTGCTCACCCGCACAGATCTGGGGCGCGGCGCGCCGATCCGCCTGGTGGACAAGGCCGGCGACCTGGTGCTGGAAATCTATACCTACCTGGGGCCGGCCAAGTCGTTTTGGGAGATGAACTGGCCCGGCGCGTTTTATCAAGGACAGCCGCAGTGTGGGTTTTATCTGGAGGCCGCCGAGCGGGCCGATTGGGCGGATGGGCGGGCATTTGGGCAGGCGGTGGCCGGCGGTGCGCTGACCGACCGGGCGCAGCCGCCCTTTGTCTATGCCGGCGACCAACAACGGTTGTGGACGGTGCAATATGAGCGGGATGGGCAGTCTTTGGGCATCGAGATAGACCTGATGGCCTGGCGATGTCTGCGCCGTTGGAATGGCCAAGGCGAACTGGATTGGCCGATGCTCCAATCACCAACGGCCCAGGAAACGCGGTCGGGGCGGGTGCAGGTGGGCGAGGCCACGTTGATCTGCGGCCCGGCGGCGGCCTGGCTGTGGGCCTGCCCGCAGCAAAACCGCTATGTCGTCGGCTATCACGGCCTGGAACCGGCTCCGCTGACCCTGACATTTCCACAAGGCCGGGTGGACCTTGCGGCAATGGGCTGCGGCACAGTCATGTGGGATAACGGCCAGGTGACGGTAGATGCCATTTCAATCGTCTAGCAGCCTGTCGGAACCCCGAACTTGTTCGGGAACACCACTCGAGGATGTCGGGAACCCGAACAAGTAGCGATCATTATGCCTTTTGTGCGCGTGCACAAGAGATAATCATTTTTTTCAAGGAGATCAACATGTCAACCCCAATCAAGATCACAGTCATTGGCGCGGGTAGCGCCGAATTTTCACTCGGTCTGGTCAAAGACCTGTGCCTGACGCCCGGCCTGGCCGGCAGCCATGTCTCGTTTATGGACATTAACACCGAACGGCTGGACATGATCCACAAATTTGCCGTGCGTTATGCCGGCGAGTTGGGCGCGTCGCTCACTTTTGACCGGTTTACCGACCGGGCGGCCTCGCTGCAAGACGCCGATTTTGTGGTCAACACGGCCTTTGTGCAGGGACATTATCATGCCCGCGCCGCCCGCGAGATCACGGCAAAATACGGCTATTATTATGGCGGCGTTCACCTCGGTTCCTGGTACCAGTTTCGCCTGATGCTCGACGTGGCCCGCGATGTGGAAAAAATCTGCCCCAAAGCCTGGATCATCCAGTCGGCCAACCCGGTGTTTGAGGGCTGCACTCTGATGGCCCGCGAGACCGGTGTCAAAATCTGCGGGCTGTGTCACGGTCATTACGGCTATCAGGCAGTGGCGCGGGTGATCGGCCTGAACCCTCAGCGGGTGGTATGGGAAGCCCCCGGTCTCAATCACAACATCTGGTTGACCCAATTCCTCTATCAGACCGACGACGGCCGGCTGATGGATGCCTATCCGCTGCTCGACGAGTGGATCGCCACCCGCGCTCCCGAGTTCTGGCGCACCCATGTGGCCCAAGGCACGCACGACATTCACATTTCGCCGGCCGAAGTGCAACAGTACAAGATGTATGGCTTGATGCCCATCGGTGACACGCCGCGGCGGGGTGGCTGGTGGTATCACATCGACCTTGAAACCAAAAAACGCTGGTATGGTGAGCCGTATGGCGGCCCCGACACCGAGCTGGCCCGACCGGTGTTTGTGGAGCGACTGGAAAAGCGCATCGCCGAGATGACCCGCCTGGCCAACGACCCAACCGCCAGCATCGCCGAGGTGTTTGGCACTGAGAAAACCCGCGAGCAGCAGGTGCCAATCATGGACGGCCTGGTCAACAACAACGAGTACCAGGCTCAGGTCAACGTGATCAACAATGGCGCCCTGCCCGGCGTGCCGGACAATGTGGTGGTCGAGGTGCCGGCCATCGTCAATGCCAAGGGCATCCAGCCGATCCGCGTGGCCGGCCTGCCGCCCAAGATCATGTGGGAGTGCATCTGGCCTGAATTGCTGGAAATGGAGCGCGATCTGCTGGCCTTCAAGACCGGCGACAAGTCTATTTTGTTGTTCAATGTCCTGGAAAGCCACCAAACGCGTTCCTACGATCAAGGTGTGGCCGTGCTGGAAGACCTGCTCAATATGCCGGGCAACGAAGATTTGAAAGCGCGCTTTAGCTTTCCGGCCAACTGGTAGACAGAAAAGGAGTCAATATGACCATCGGACAAACCTGGCCTTCCGAGATGCGCGAGTTTCGAGATAAGAAGACCGGCCGCGCGGTGCGCCAATTAACTCAAATTGGAAACAATGTGCATCTCTATTTTACAGAAAACTCGTTTGATATTCATCGTAACGAGATCATTTTTGTCTCGGATCGCGCGGCCGGCCAGAATGCGGCCCCGCACGAACACCCACACTATAATCTATTCCGCATGAGCCTGGACACCGGCGAGATCGTTCAACTCACTGATGAACCGACCTCAGTAGGCAGCGTGACCAAAACGCCCGACAGCCAGATTGTGGTGTATGCGACGAATGGGCAACTCAAAAAGCTGGATACGGTCAGCGGTCAGACCATCGTCTTGTATGAGGAAACCGGGTCTTGCAGCGTGGGGGCGCCGTCCATCGCTTGCAATCGCCGCTATATCGCGTTCAGCCGCAACGAAAAGGTAGACGCACCGCGCGGCCCCAATTACACCGGCTTTAAGGAGAGCTTTTACCGCATCAAAGATGGGCGCATCACTGTGGCCTATCTGGACGGATCGGGGGCGTTCGATCTGTACAGAGACACCCATTGGCTGGGCCATTTCCAATTTTGCCCCGACGACCCCACCATCGCCACCTTTTGCCACGAAGGGCCGTGGAACCTGGTCACGCAGCGCATCTGGCTGCTCGATTTTGTATCGCGTCAGGCCAGGCCGTGCTTTCGTCAGGATGAGCAAGATTCGGTGGGACACGAATTTTGGACGCAGGACGGCTATATCTTTTTCGACAATCGAGGTCCTGGTCACGACGGCACCATCACCTCCAGCCGCACACAGGCCGTCGCCAGCGAGGTACCGGTCAACCAAAATGTCATGATTCCTTTTGTCGGCCTGGCCGACCGCAACGGGCAGGTGGTGCGGCGCATCGAGATGCCCTTTTACTGCAACCACTATCACGCCAACCCCGACAACACGGTGCTGGTCGGCGACGATGTGGATGACCTGGTGCTGATTGACATTGCCAACGAGCCGGCCCGGCTGACCCCGCTATGCTGTCATCACACTTCGTGGCATACCCAAAGCAGCCATTGTCACCCCACCTGGAGTTGGGAAGGCGGCAAAATCCTTTACGCCTCCGATTGGGACGGCAAGGTGAATCTGTACCTGGTAGAGCCATAATCGGTGCACCCTGGCGAAGGCTGAAAACCTTCGCCAGGGCCATCAAAACGAAAGGAATGTATAGATGAAATACTTTGCGTCTGTAGCGACGAACCTGGGTTTGAACACCCTGCCTCAAAATCCCTGCCAACTGCTCGACTTTGGCTTGCTCAAGCTGGCTGCCGGCAACACCTGGAGCGGCGAGAGCGGCGGGCGGGAAGTGCTGGCTGTAATTCTGGGCGGCAAGGCCACCTTTGAGGTTGGCACATATCGCTTTGAGCGGGTCGGCGGGCGGCCCAACCCCTTCAACGGCAAACCGCACTCGGTCTATCTGCCGGCCGGGTCCGCGTACACCATCCAGGCCGAGGGCGCGGTCGAGATCGCGCTGGTCAGTGCGCCGGGCGATCTGGCTGTCTCCCCATTTGTCATTGCGCCGGCGCAGGTGACCAACGGCACATGGGGGGCAGCCAATTTCAAACGCTACTTTCACCAGATTCTCACCCTGGCCGGCCAGCCCGACCTGCCGGCACAGCGATTGATCGTTGGCGAGACATTCACACCCAGCGGCAACTGGAGCACCTTTCCGCCGCACAAACACGAAAGAGACGATCTGCCTCGCGAGGCCTATCATGAAGAGATGTACTATTTCAAGGTTTCGCCCGCCGAGGGGTTTGGTCTGTGCCATTATGACAATGACAGCGGCGAAGAAGAGAATTTTACAGTGCGTGACAGCACGATCATGATGGCACCCAACGGCTATCACACCGTCGTCAGTGCGCCGGGACATACCACCTATTATCTGTGGTTCCTGGCCGGCAATCAGCGCGTCCAGGCCACCGCTGATGACCCGGCATTGAATTGGGTGAGCAAAACCGTGCCGATGTTCAAAGAATTGGGATACTGAGATCGCCGCCCAAGACCCAGACAAGCTGAATCTTTTTAGCACGGGGCAGGAGTGAGCCCTGCCCTCACTGGGTGGAGATTTTCCAGATATTTATAAATCAAGGATATTCTATGAACCCTTCTTCTCGTTCCTGGCTCTGGCAGCCCAACCTGATTGTGTTCATGTCCAGCGGTTGCATCATGATTCTCGAGTTGGTGGCCGGGCGGATCATTGCGCCCAGCGTGGGCGTTTCTCTCTATACCTGGACCAGCGTGATCGGGGTAATCCTGGCCGGCATCAGTCTAGGCAATTTTCTCGGCGGATGGATGGCCGACCGTTGGGCTTCGCCGCGCCTGCTGGGGCTGATTTTTGTGGCCGCTGGCCTGGCCTCGCTCAATGTCCTGGTGTTCGATCAATTGGATTTGATGGATCATGTCGAATGGCCGATCATGGTCGAAATTTTGACCCTGATCCTGCTCTTGTTCTTTTTGCCCTGCACCATCCTGGGCACCGTCTCGCCGGTGGTGGTCAAGCTGGCCGTGCGCAATCTCGATCACGCCGGCAGCACGGTCGGTCAGATTTACGCTTTTGGCTCGGTGGGCAGCATCGTCGGCACGTTTCTCACCGGCTTTTGGCTGATCTCGTGGCTGGGCACCTATACCATCGTTGCCAGCGTGGCCCTGGTATTGCTGGCCCTGGGCGCACTGCTAGCCTTGGGCCGTCGCTGGCTCTGGATGGCCCTGATCCTGCCGGCACTGATCGGGGCGGGACTCGTAGCCGGGCAGATGGGCTGGCTGCGCAGCCGCTGCCTTCGCGAAACCAACTATTTTTGCATCAAAGTCAAAGATGAATTTCACGACAACAAGCCCATGCGCGTGCTGATTCTCGACCGCCTGGTACATAGCTATACCTCGCTGACCGATCCCACCCATCTGATCTATGGCTATGAGCAGGCTTATGCCGAACTGACCCGCTATCAGGCCAACCGTCACGACGCGCTGGCGGCTCTGTTTATCGGCGGCGGCGGCTATACCTTTCCACGCTACATGGAGGCCTCCTATCCGCGCAGCGACATTGACGTGATCGAGATCGATCCCGGCGTGACCCAAATTGCCTATGACAAACTGGGACTCTCGACCGACACGCGCGTGATGAGCTATAACGAGGACGCTCGCATGTTTTTGACCCGCGCTCCCACGCGGCGGTATGACCTGATTATGGGTGATGCGTTCAACGACTTTTCGGTGCCCTATCACCTGACCACCCGCGAGTTTAACGAGCGAGTGCGCGCCTGGCTCAACGACGATGGCCTGTATCTGGTCAACATCATTGACGGGTCATTTGGCCGTTTTGTGCGCGCCTATACGCAGACCCTGCGCCAGACCTTCAAATATGTCTATCTTTCACCCACCATCGAAAACTGGCGGCAGGCCTCACGCAGCACCTTTATCCTGGCAGCATCGGATACGCCGCTGGACCTGAATCGCTTTGCCGCCGACTCGGTGTTTATACGCAACCTGCTCTCAGAAGCACAGGTGCAGTCCTTGCTGTCTCAGGATAAACTGGTGATGCTGACCGACCAATACGCGCCGGTAGAGCAAATGCTGGCGCCGGTCTTTTTGGACAAGACGGCCGAGTAAGGAGCGATAGCCATGATCCTCGATTCTGCTTTGCTGGATCCGTCGCGTGAATTCAGCCTTTTGCCCTTTTGGTTTTGGAATGACGACCTGAGCGAGAACGATCTGTTGCGCCAGATGGACGATATGGAGGCGCACGGTGTGTATGGCTTTGTGATCCACCCGCGCGTGGGGCTGCCCCGTTCCATCGGCTGGATGTCGGAGCGGATGCTGTATTTTGTGCGGTTTGTCGTTGACGAGGCCGCCCGGCGCGGCATGCAGGTGGTGCTATACGATGAAGGAATGTACCCTTCGGGTTCGTCATCGGGGCAGGTGGTGCAGGAAGATCCGCTGTATCAATGCCGCTGCCTGGCCCCTATGAACCTGGCCGGCGATGAATTGCCCGCGCTGTCCTCCGGCTGGAATCTGGTGGCCGTTGTCGAGCGGGTGAACGGACAAAAAATGGCCATAGTGGATCGCCCGGTGAACGCGTTTATTCGCGGCCTGCACTATATCGGCGAGGGGCCTCAAGAGGACGAACCGCCCGCCGCCGACATTCTCAACCCCGACGCCGTGTCCACGTTCATCCACCTGGTCTATGATCGATATTTTGCAGTGCTGGGCGATCATTTTGGTCGAACCGTCATCGCCATGTTCACCGACGAGCCGGGCCTGCTGGGCCGCTGTCGCGAAAAGAATGTCTGGCCCGGCACGACCGACATTTTGCAGCATGTCAACGCCTTTCTCGGCTATGATTTTACACCGTACCTGCCGGCTCTGTGGTACGACGACGAATCCGACGCGGCGCGGCATCGGGCTGCCTATGCCCGCGCCCTGGTGCATCGCCTGGAAGAGACCTTTTATGGCCCCCTGTCGGCCTGGTGTGCAGAGCATGGCATCGCCCTCGCCGGTCATCCGTCTGCCGGCGATGAGATCGGCCTGCTGCGCCATTTCCACATCCCCGGTCAGGATATTGTGTGGCGTTGGGTGCTGCCCGGCCGCACGGCGGTGCAGGGGCGCGAGTCTACTCAAGGCAAATGCTCATCTTCGGCCATGCAGCATTTGGGCCGCCGCCGCAACAGCAACGAGTGTTTTGGCGCGTACGGGCATCAGTTCACCTGGGACGAGATGAAATGGATCGTCCATTGGTGTTTCGTGCGCGGAGTGAACCTCTTGTACCCTCACGCATTTTACTATTCCATTCGCGGCCCGCGTCGCGACGAGCGGCCACCCGATGTCGGCCCACACGCACCCTGGTGGAATGATTACAAGCCCTTTGCCGATGGCTGTCGCCGCGTGTGCTGGCTCAACACCGACAGCCAACACGTTTGCGACATTGCCATTCTCGGCCAGGCCGACTATTTGCCCTGGTCGGCGGCACAGGTGTGTCTGGAGCATCAGCGCGATTTCAATTACCTGGAAATACGTCACCTATGGGAGAATGCCCACACCGATATGACCGGCATCCACATCGCCAATATGCACTACAGAGCGTTAATTGTCGAAGATATAGGAGATATGCCCCCCCTGGCCGGGCCGGCCCTGGACATGCTGCGACAGGCCGGGCGGCTGATCGATTGGTCGGGGGATGCGTCCTCGTTGCTGGCAGCTCTGGATCGCCTGACCTGCCCCAACATTCAAGTGTCACCGCCGCAGCCCGACCTGCGCTGCCGGCATGTGATCAAAAACAGGGTGCATTATTATCTTTTAAGCAACGAAGGATTGTGCCCGATCTCATTCCGGTTGGAAGGATTGCCCGACGGCGAGGCCATGTGGTTCGACCCCTACCCGGCCAGCCTGGAGCCACTGCCTGTCGAGATGAAACTGCTGCCCTATACGATGGGCGTGTTGATGATTTGTGTTGATCAAAGATAAAGGAGGAGTTATGACAAAAATCAGTGAGGATGTTTTGGCGCGGCTGCGCACATTTGACACGCCGACCATCTGCAACCTGATCGAGTTGTTCGAGGTGCGGCCGCGTCATACCGGCTATATGGATGGCCGCATCCGTGCCTGTTTTCCCGACATGCCGCCCATGGTGGGTTTTGCGGCTACAGCCTCGTTTCGCGCTTCGGGGCGACCGCTCAAGGACGCCTATGCCGGCACCGAGGATCAGGTGGAACGTTTTGGTGAATTAGATGGCCCGCCGGTCGTGGTCTTTCAAGACCTGGATGCCCCGTGCGTGGCAGCCACATTTGGCGAGGTGATGTGTACGACGTATCAGGCGTTTGGGGCTGTCGGGCTGATCACCAGCGGCAGCGGGCGCGATCTGGAGCAGGTGCGCGCCATCGGCTTTCCGGTATTCACCAACGGCGCCGTCTGTGCGCACGGCTATTGCCATATCTTGCACGTCCATCAGCCGGTGCATGTGGGCGGCCTGCTGATCTATCCCAACGATCTGCTGCACAGCGACCTGAACGGCGTCACCACCATCCCGCGCGAGATTGCGGCTGAGGTGGCCGAGGTGGGCGATGAGTTTGTGGCCGCCGAAAAGGTGATCCTCGATGCACTGCGTCAAGGCCCGCCGTCGGTGAGCCGCCTGCGCGATGCCCGCACCGAATCGGGTGCGCGCATCGAAAAATTGCGCCGGCAGGTTTCCCGCGCCCGAATGTCCACCGTCTGAAAAAACAGCCTGGCGATTCATCGCCAGGCTGTCCATTTGCCACCGAGATATAGATGACTCTCCTGAAAAAAGTCAATTTTAATGCAGAGGAGCAGAGACGCTGAGAACGCTAAAATACCTTAAAATCTCTTGAACTACATCAAGACTCTGCGCTTCAGTATCTCCGTGACTCGGCATCGAGTCTTTTCAGCAGAGTCATAGATTTATCTTTTGGTTCGTTCATTTTTGATGAACATATAAAAACCTTTATGATCGGGCAATTTGAAGAACTCGAAAAAAAATGAGCGAACCGCAAGTTTATTGCTCTTGTTTGCCAAAAATAGCTATCAGGGTGACGGCCAGCCAAAAGGCCACCCACATACCCAGCAAAATGCCGGCGATGGTCAATTTACCCTGGTCCACAATCGGCTTGATTTCGGTACGCTCGGGCGAGATCTCGATCAGGGCAATCGGACGCGCCCCGCCGCCTGCGCCCCCGCCTCCGCTGTCGCCGGTCAACAGATCAGCAGATGACTCGGCCGATGGCTGATCGGTCGGTTGGCTTTCACCAAAACCCAACCCCATACCCATCCGCACCTGCGCCACCGGAATCAGCATGCGCCCTTCGGCCTGAATGGGTTTGCCAAAGGCGGCATCCACCGAAACCCGATCTCGAATCTCGCGAACCGACTGGAATAATTGATTCAAAGACATGATGCCCTCCCTATTCTCAAGTTAATACCTGTCGTTTAATAAATATCAGTGTTAATGTGGCAAGCGAAGCGATCATACTGACTATGGCGATCACCGATATGATCGCCGTCACCTGGCGGGTGAGGTCGGCGATGAACCATCTGCGCTCCTGACCGCCAGATTTTTCGATCAGAGCCAAAGGCTGGATAGCGGCTGCCCCCCAGCCTATTCCCTGCACCCGATCGGCATAGACGGTGCCGCGGTGTTCGCCGCCCGAAATCACCCGCGCCAGCGGAGTGAATGTGCGTCCATAGAGGGTGATCGGCGCGCCGTAAAGCATCTGAATCCGAAACGGTCGAGATAGTGTCATTGAAATACCTCCTTGTCAAGCCATAGATTGACCAGCACAGGGCCGTCTTGCGGCGCGATCTGGATGGCGCCGTTGGGACCGACCACGATGGTCTGTCCATCCGAACCGAGGTCCCACAACTGGCCGCGTAAAAAGACATTGAGGCCGTACCGCGCCCCGGCGGACGACAGGCGAGCGGCCAGGGCATACTTGAGCCAGGCCTGACCTTCACTCAGGCGACCGAGGTCTGCTGCATCCACATCGGCCGGCGCCGGCGCGCCGCTGTATCCGCGCCAGGGGCCGCTCCAGGCACCGTTGTGCGACAGAAAAGATGGCACGACGATCAGTTCGACTTTTTGAGCAGCCCAAGCCGCATACGCGGCCGGATACCAGGAATCGGCGCAGATCAGTACACCCAACCGGCCGGCCGGCGTGTCAAAAACGGGCAGATCATCGGGGTGACCGGCCGTCACAAAACCCAGTTCATCTTGAATGGGAAAAGCCTTGTATACCAGGCGTGGATACGCCCGTCCATCGGGCCGATACACTGCCGTCACATTGTACAGAGGCCCCGGCTGCACTACCAAACGGTCGGCCTCGATGCGAGGACAGGGCAGCAAGATCGATCCGCCGACCAGCGTCACCGCATATTGGCGGGCCAGGCCGGACAGGACGGTGTGATAGGTCTCGGCCATAGCCTCGGCTTGCCGGCAAAACAAACTGTACTCCAGCCGAGCGTGCGCATAAGGCCGTGAATGCAGCCAGACACGCAGCAGCGAAAACGGGTGATGTGTTGCCAGCCGAAGCATGGCCTGTTGGAGCGTGCGGACGCGATAGACGCCCTCTGCCTCGCCCAACGCGACCAGCCACGCGCCGATGTACTCTGGAAAAACCACCACGCTGCGCTCACTCAGCCAGCCGGCGGCCGCCGCCGCGCTCAAATACCGCTCCAGGCTGGCACGAAACCGGGTTGCCGAGCGATAATCGTCGGTGAACATATAAGGCTGAACGCCGACCAGGTTGCCTCGATGGGCTGCGTTCGTGCCGTACACCTGTAATACCAGATCGTTCATCGTGTCTGTCCTATGAAATTGTTGCTTTTTGAGCAAGGGTTTTTGGGACGGCACCCCCTGTTCAATTCCGATTGACTCGGGATAGGTGCATTATACTCTGTCCTGACCTGGGGGTCAATGTCCGCCGGATTTTTCATTTGACTCTGAACTGGAACGGTGTTATAATGAATTCAAATCTATTTATATTTCATTTCACCTCTTTGCGATCTGGCCCCAATTTGGGTTTGACGCCCAAAGGTTGTACCGGATTATCCCACCCAAAGTCCTTGTTTTTCCAAACTGTGTTTCAATTCAAACTATCAAAGGGCTGCATAATATATGCGGCCTTGCTTCAAGCCAATGGCGCGCTATCCTGGCAATCCGATTCAGGAGAGATGGATTTTCCCCTTTGTGGCGGAAAGAGATCTCTTGCCTGTCGTGTTTGCAAACTTGACCAGATGCAAGATATTGAGTAATATATTTGATGTGGAGATTTTCCTATGTTATCTTTTGGTGAACTAGAACTCAAGACACTGGAAGAACTGCGCGGCCTGGCCCGTGAAATGGGCACTTCGGGGTACAGCCGCCTGAAAAAGTATGACCTGATCATGCGGCTGTTGCGCACGCAGGCCGAGCAGCAGGGTTATGACTTTGGCGGCGGCGTCCTGGATGTGGTAGAGGACGGGATAGGCTTTTTGCGGCCGCGCGGCTTTTTGCCCTCGCCCGAAGATGTCTATGTATCGCAATCGCAGATCCGCCGCTTTGGCCTGCGCACCGGCGATATGGTCATCGGCCAGGTGCGTCCGCCCAAAGACACCGAAAAGTATTTCGGACTGCTGCGCATTGATGCCGTAAACGGCCTGGACCCCGAAACGGCCAAGCAGCGGCCCCGCTTTGAGCAACTCACCCCAATCTTTCCCAACCAACTTTTCAACCTGGAAACAGGCCGTCGCCCTCTAGCGCCGCGGTTGATCAACCTGGTTTCGCCGATTGGACGCGGACAGCGCGGCCTGATCGTGTCGCCGCCCAAAGCCGGCAAAACCACCATCCTCAAACAAATCGCCAACGGCATCACCGAAAACTATGACGACGTTCATTTAATGGTCTGTCTAATCGGCGAGCGACCCGAAGAGGTGACCGACATGGATCGCTCGGTAGAGGCTGAGGTCATTGCCTCAACCTTTGACGAGCCGGAGCGCGACCATGTGCGTGTGGCCGAAATGGCCATGAATCGGGCCAAACGCCTGGTGGAAGGCGGGCGAGATGTGGTGATCTTGCTCGACTCGATCACCCGCCTGACCCGCTCTTATAACATGATCGTCCCGCCCAGCGGACGAATGCTGTCGGGCGGTATGGACCCGGCAGCGTTGTACCCGCCGAAACATTTCTTTGGCGCAGCACGTAATATTGAAGAGGGCGGCAGCCTCACCGTCATTGCCACCTGCCTGATTGACACCGGCAGCCGTATGGATGACTTGATTTACGAAGAATTCAAAGGCACTGGCAACATGGAGTTGCATCTCAACCGCCGCCTGGCCGAACGGCGCATTTATCCGGCCTTTGATGTAGAACGGTCCGGTACACGGCGCGAAGAGTTGCTGCTGGACAAGGACACGCTGGGCAAAGTGTGGTTGATGCGGCGTATGTTGATCCAGTTGATGAGCAATCCGCCGAGCGGGGCCGGTTATGATGTGGCCGATGCCACTTCATTCCTGATCGAGCGCATGTCAAGCACCAAAGACAATGAAGAATTTTTGAACGTATTGAATCGCGATGCCCGATAACTGAGCAAAATGAAATCAAATTCCAGGCTGCTCGCCGAACAGGCGATGCAGCCAGAACGACAATTGATCGTGTCGCCGCGGCGAGATGCAGCGAGATGGCGACAATATAACCGGCAGCACATCATGCAGGCGGTCTATCCGCTGCTGTCGCGCAGCCGGTTTCACCTGGGGGTGTTGGCGCTGGTGGCTCTGGCCGTCTTGTGGAGTCACCTCACCGTTTATGCGCCCACTCTGAACCCTGGCTCACCAAATGATGCCGCCGACGCAGCGCCACTCGTGTTCACCGATGGGCCGAATGCGCCAGTTGCCTCTCTGTCTGGCGCCGAATCGTTGGCCGAACCGGCGGTTCCCACACCGGTAAGTGATGTGGATGCTGCACAACCGATTTCGGCGCTTACCTGCCCTGTGACCCTGGCGGTTCAGTCCTCGCTCAGCATTACCGTGCTAGACCTGGATGAGATTGGGTGGATGCCTCGTGTCACGCCTCAAATCGGGGGGCAGATGACCGAGACAGTGGCCGTTTTGGTGACGATCAGCAACACTCAAACCCTGACCGGATCGGCGACAGTCGCGGCAGCGGCGCCGCCCACTATGACGACTCTGGCTTTTTCTTCTCCCCTGCCCCCTTTGATGGCGTCGGACATGACACCGGCGAACAACCCGGCTTTGCCGCCCATCGCCTCTTATACTGTGTTACCCGGCGACACCATTCTGAGCATCGCGGCGATGGTCGGGCGTAGACCCGATACCCTGATCTGGTCGAACAAAGAGTTGGAAGACGACCCGGACAAACTGTATGTTGGCCAGGTGTTGATTATTTTGCCGCTGGATGGCATTTACCACACGACCGGCGAGGGGGAAACTGTTGAGACCATTGCCCAACGCTATCATGCCAGCGGGTCAGATATTTGGCAATGTCCATACAATCACCTGATAGCCGATATGTATGGCGTGCTGATCCCCAACCAAAAAGTGGTGGTGCCGGGTGGAGTCAAGGCTTTTGCGCCACGATATGTCAACGGCTATCGCGGCCCCATCCCCGACACGGCCGCGCATGGGACGGGTAACTTTATCTGGCCGGTCAAGGGCGTGATCTCTCAGGTATCATGGGATCTGCACCGCGCCATTGACATTGCCGGCGATGAGGGCGATATTGTGGCGGCCGCCGACTCGGGATTTGTCGTTTATGCGGCATGGGACAGTGCAGGGTATGGGAATCTGGTGGTGATCGATCACGGCAATGGGTTTGTCACTTATTACGCCCATCTCTACGGGTTCTATGTAGATATAGGACAGTCGGTGCAGCGTGGTGATGCAATTGGCGCACGTGGAGATACAGGGCGATCAACAGGACCGCATCTGCACTTTGAAATTCGGTATCAGGGTGAGCTGCAAGACCCTCAGGCTTTGCTGCCGATGCCCTGACAGGCAATGGATATGACATGTCATTGATCCGGCGCACAGTTTTAGAGGGGGTGCAACGTGTCTTGGTCGCGGCATTGTTGGTGATCGTCCTGGCCGTAGCTACGTTGAGCATCCGCATGGCCTGGAAGATCCGGAATCCGCCGGTGCCATCTACCCATCTGGCAGTTTCGGAATTGCCAGACAGCACCCCGCCTCCCACTGCGGTGCCGTTGATGACCCCATTGCCGCGCCGCACAGCCACCGCCGCAGCCCGGCAAACTGCATCGGCGCAACCCCTTCGGCCTCTCAAAGTGGGTATCGTGGCCGGTCACTGGCAAAACGATCCGGGTGCGGTGTGCGATGATGGGCTGCAAGAAGTCCAGATCAACCTGGACATTGCGCAGCGTGTAGTGGCGTTGTTATCCCTGGCCGGTTATGACGCCGAGATGCTGGCCGAATTTTCGCCCAAACTCAGCGGGTATCAGGCAGCGGCATTGATTTCCATTCATACCGATTCGTGTATGCCGTTGGATGTGTCGGGATTCAAGGTGGCGCGGGTTTCTTCCAGCCTGGTGCCTGAGCTGGAGGATCGTCTGGTTTCTTGTCTGATTGACAAGTATCGCCAGGAAACGCAATTAAATTTTCATCGAGACACGATCACGTTCGACATGACCGAGTATCATGCCTTTTACGAAATCGCGCCCAAAACGCCGGGTGCTATTATCGAGATCGGCTTTATGTATACCGACCGTGAACTGTTGACCAAAAAACAAGATCGAGTGGCGGCCGGCATTGTGAACGGGATCAAGTGCTTTATCGAAGGGGGCGGGCGCTGAGGAGGCAGACGTGGATAGCAATACAGGCAGTTCGACCCTGCGTTTTTTGCAAGAAGAAAATCAGCGATTGCTGGCAGAAAATAAAGATATTCGAGATGAAGTAACCGCTCTACGCGAATGTCTCAAATCAGTGCGGGGTTTGCAGCAAGTGGTGGCCAATCTGGATATGCGGGTAGAACTGCAACCTTTGCTGGATCGCATTTTGTATGAAGCGTTGCGGGTGGTAGACGCCGCCGATGGCTCGTTGATCTTGATCGATCACGAGACCGGAGAACTGGTATTTGTGCTGGTGCGCGGGGCCTTGCAAGGAATCTTGCAAGGGCAGCGTATGCCCCAGGATACGGGCATTGCCGGGTGGGTGGCCCAGTATCGCGAGCCGGTGATTGCCAACGACATTGCTCACGATGAGCGATTTTCTGCCTGGGTAGACAATCAGTTTCAGTTTCGCACACAGTCTTTGGTTTGCGTGCCACTGATCAGTCGGGGGCAAATTTTGGGCGTGATTGAGGTGGTGAACAAGTTTTCTGGGCAGCCGTTCAACGAGCATGATCTGGACATGCTAATGACGCTGGCGCCCATCGCCGCCGTAGGCATTGACCTGGCGGCCATGTCTACCGAATGAGTGGGGCAATGTCTTGCAGACGGCGTCTGTGAGATGGCATCCCGATCAACGATATTGGAAACCTGGTGAATCTCGACCAGGTTTTTTGCTTTATAGCTCCAGCACATCAAAGGCCAGCGTATAGCCGCCCAACCAGATGTGCTGGCCCGGATAGATGGGCACCTTGATGCCGGCATAGATCTTTTGACCGTTGACCTGCGTCTTGAATGTGCTGCCCATATCTTCGATCATCCATTGCTCGCCGCGCAGGGTGAGCTTGGCATGTCGTCGTGAAACGACAGCAATGGCATCATCCTCATCGCTCAGGTCAATGTCGGGCACCAGGTTGAGGTGCGGATCGGCGCGGCCGATGAGGATCACATTTTGCGGCGGCAAGGGATAATAGCGGCCAGTCAAGGTGACATAGAGAATGAACTGGCGGTTTGCGCCTGTTGCCTGCCACAGGGTTGGGGGACGGTCGAGGTAAAATGTGCTGCCGCCCAGCCGCACCTCATCACCAATGTGTAGCCCGCGACGTGACTGGGCGGCAACCTGAGCCTCGTTGACCCAGGTGCCGTGTCGGCTGCCCAGGTCTTCGATCTCGTATTGGCCGCGCCAGCCAATAATGCGGGCATGGCGGCGCGAAATGCCCCACGCGAGACGATCCTCAAGGGTCAGGTCTACATCAGGGTGAGTTTCGGCCTCGGGATCAAAACGGCCCAGAATCAGGTCGCCATCTTCGGGAAGGAGGATGCGATGACCGTTGGCCGCCGAGACCAATATGCGTGGGCCGGGCGTTTCCAGCGGTGATGGATGCGGGCGCGCCGCAGCCGGATAGCAAAGGGAAGGATGCTGGGGAGCTGGCAGCGGCGCAGGTGAACTCGGCGCCGCAGTGCCGTCATCATGCAATACATGGGCTGCTTGCTCATGCTGCTGGATGCGCTCTCGCAGGGCCGACCGTCGAGGGGCGGGCTGATTTGCCGATGCCTGCTCCAGCCGTACCAACAAACAGGTAGGCTGGAGCGAGTCCCAGGTGTCTTCGGTGTCGGTTTGCGAGAGAAAAGCCTGACGCACAATACGCCGAATACCCGGCGACAGTTCGGTTTGCTCGATGCATTGGTCGCGGGTTGACGGAGGACATGGACGGCACTGGTATTTGTATGACTTGGCCATAGCCCTCCTGTCAGAGATTATGTGGAGGAGGCTATGAGAGCGACCGCTTCAATCTCGACCACTCCTCCCAATGGCAGCGCGGCCACCTGCACCGCCGAGCGGGCCGGCGACTGGGCCGGGAAAAATTCGGCATAGACTTGGTTCATGGCCGCAAAATCGCCCATGTCTTGCATAAAGACGGTAGTTTTGATCACGTGCTGTAGCGAGCTTCCGGCAGCCTCCAAAATGGCCTGGAGGTTGAGCAAGGCCTGGCGGGTTTGCGCCTGCACGCCACCCTCAACCAGTTGGCGGGTTTGCGGGTTCAGTCCCAGTTGTCCGGCAGTGTAGAGCAAGCTGCCGACCTGGATGGCCTGTGAATAGGGGCCAACCGCTGCCGGCGCATGCGGGGTTGAAATAACCTGGCGTTCCATGTTCACGTCCTTTCAAATGCACAATGATTGTAATTCTATAATGGAGCAACCTGGATGTCAAGCGACAATCGGTTCTTGCACCCAGGTGAGTTGACCGATGGTTTCGCTCAATTCGATCCAGTGTTGAATGGGCAGGTCAATGCAGGCCAGGGTGCCGGTAGGCATGCGGTGATACATACCGCTCAGTGCCTCGACCGCTTCTGAAATGTCGGGGTTGTGGCCGACCAACATGACCGAGTCTAGCGAATCGTCCAGGTCTTCTAGCAGCGAGACATAGCTTTCGACATTGGAAATGTAAAGGGATTCGGCCAGGCGAATCTCGCCCTGATAATCGGCGGCCTGAGCGCAGCGACGGACTGTGTCTTGGGCGCGCTCGGCCGGCGAACTGATGATCAGATCGGTGATGATGCCGTGATCGGCCATCCACTCGCCAATGTACCGGGCTTCCTGTCGCCCTCTTTTAGCCAGAGGCCGCTCAGAATCGGCGGCATATTCCGGGTCGTGTTTGGATTTGGCATGGCGCAGCAGGTAAACGGTTTTCATCGCAGTTCCTCCCGATTCAAGAAAGGAAATACAGAATGCAATTTGAAATCCAAGTCGAACAGGTGCGCGCCTGGGCGCAAGAGGCCGGACAGATTGCTATGGAGCATTTCAATCATGCTCAGGTGATGTTCAAGGCCGATCAGACGATGGTGACGCAGGCCGACCGGCAGATAGAAGCCATGTTGAGCGGCTATGTACAGGCAGCCTACCCCGGTCACGCCCTGATCGGCGAAGAAGGAGCACGGGGCGGCCGTGCCGATTCTGACTGGGTATGGGCTATTGATCCGATTGATGGCACGCGAGCCTTTGTGCAAGGTTTACCCTGTTGGGGCATCTCAATAGGCGTATTGTATCAGGGAGTACCTTATTTCGGCCTGTTTTACATGCCTTTGCTCAACGACTGGACATATACCACAGCCGATGCCGTGATCTGCAACGGGCGCGCGCTGATCCACTCGCTGCGCACCGAATGGGACGATCAGTCCTTCCTGGCGATCTCGTCCAGCACACACAACCATTATCACATCGGCGTCAAACGGGCGCGAGCGTTGGGTACACTGGCCGCTAATATGGTCTATACGGCACGCGGGACGGCGCTGGGCGCGCTGCTGGAGCATGCCGCCATCTGGGATGTGGCAGCCGGCGCAGCCGTCCTGGGGCGGCTAGGCGCCGAATTTCGCTACCTGTCGGGGCGAGCGGTGTGCTGGAGCGGCCTGCTGGACGGTCGCCCGATAACCGAGCCGCTGGTGACAGCACACCCGTGCCTGCTAGGGCGGTTGCTAGACAGCATCCGTCCTCGATGAATTGCCCGGCTCGATGCGCAATTCTTGCACTTTTAGCCACTGCCGGCCGGGCGATGCCAGCAGCCCGTAGCGAAATGCTCCCCATGGTGTGACGGCCATATATTGATTGTCCAGCCACATCACAAAACCCAACGGCCCGTCTGGTGACGTATTGCTCTCTAAAATGGCCTGATTATCGAGAAAAAATCGCGCCGAGGCGACGTTCCACTCGATGCGGTAGGTGTGCCACCCGGTCATGTCTGCGCCGACCATGGCCTCGCGCACGCCGATGGCTTGCTGTCCTAGCGGCCACAGGCAGCGGTAAAGCGAGCGGATGTTCATCAGAGGAACAGCCAGCGGCGCGGTGGGCAAGAGCAGGAAAAAGGATGGGCGCAAGGCGTCTATGGTGGCTGCTTTCCAGCCGCAGCCCGGCACATCCAGAGCCAACCGCATATCCGACGGCGGTGAAGCATAAAAGAACCAGATGGCGCGGGGCAGGGTGGGCAGCCGCCGACCGGTCATCATGAACGGGTCGTTCCAAAAGCCCCACCCGGCCGTGCCGCACAACTGACCGGCCGGGTGCGAAAACCGCGCTTGCACGGTCAGAGTCAGCGGCGGGCGGTGCAAAAAGCGGCGGCGGGGCAAGCCCTGATAGTCGTCAATTTGAGCTTCGCAAAGCTGTCCCGCTGCGGCATCACAGTTGATCAAACGCAGCGTATCGTCAGACTGCTCTATAGCTCCGCCGGCCAGCACATAGCGATTCCACCCTGTCTGCCCGATCATATGCCACCAGACCTCATTCGGCAGCGGCCTCGGCCTCGATGCGCGCCCGATACGCGGCCATATCTATGAGCTGTCCCCCGCCCAGACGCGACGTTTCAGCGGCAAAGGCCATCAGGTGGCTTTCCAGCGAATCGCGAGCAGTGGTGTGCAAGGCCTCCTTTTCACCCCTGAGGGCACGCACAAAGGCAGTCATCACGCCGTGATCGCCGCCGCCGTGTCCGCCCTGCGGCTCGCTGATGGGGATGGTCTGCGCCTCGCGGCTGCAGAAGGGATACAGGGTCAGTTCATGATGGCCTTCGTGTCCGATCAGGCTGGCCCGCGTGCCATCATAGCGCATGGTGCGCACATTTTCGTGCGAAAAGGCATGCATGGTAAAGGTGATGGTCAAATGGCCCTCCAGCAACATGTTGATGGTCATGTGGTCCACCACGTCATTGTCGCAGTGATAGACGCAGCGACCATAGGGGCCGGTGCGCAGGGCGTCTATGCGCCCCTCATGACTCAGGTCGGCAGCGATCACATTGACCGGCCAGCCGGTGTAATCGCCCAAATAAATGCGCTGGGCGTTGTAAGGACAATCTTGCTCGTGTGGACAGCCGTCGGTGCAGCGGGATGGCGCGCCGGGCGGGGCCTGTTCGGGGCGGAAATGGCTGAGCGAGCCAAAAGAGGACAGGCTGACCACGCGGCGGCCCAGCAGCCAGTAGAGAATGTCCATATCATGGCAGCACTTGGCCAGGATCATGGGCGATGAGCGTTGGCTGTTGCCCCAGTTGCCGCGCACAAAGCTGTGTGCCTGATGCCAAAAGGCCACATTTTCGCGGTGATCCACCGTCATCACCTCGCCCACCGCGCCGGAGCGCAGCGTGTCGTACAGGGTGATGTAAAAGGGGCTGTAGCGCATGACGTGGCAAATGCTCAACATCTTGCCGGCGGCCTCGGCGGCGCGCACCAGGCGCACACATTCGTGCGGCGTGGTGGACATGGGTTTTTCCAGCAGCACATCATAGCCGACCTTGAGCGCGCCCAATGTGGTTTCGACATGCTGGCGATCTTGCGTGGCATTGATCAGGCCTTGCGCCAGTTGGCCCTGTGCCAACAATTCGTTGTGATCGGCAAATACACGGTCAGCAGGCAGTTGATGTGCCTGCGCAAACTGCTCACGTCGCGCTGCGTTGGGCTCGGCTACAGCTACCACCCGCACCTGATCGGGATGCTGAAGAATCCACTGTCCATAGCTGTGCATGCCTCGCGAACCCGCACCCAAAATAACGACCTCAACAGGTTTCATCTTGAATCTCCTGACCCGGATAAACCGGAACTAGCGGCTTGTAGCGCGAATCAATCGGTATATGACATTATTATAGCCGCAAATCGGTTTCTTACAACATGCCTGCGACAGGCATGCATACGAATTTCGCAATTTTTCAAGAATATATTGACTTTTTTCGTCTTGTATGGTACAATAGGAGACGAAAACAGCAGCGATGAGGAAACCATGCCTAACACACTAGATGCCACCGACCGACAAATCATTCGCCTTTTGCAGGGCAACGGGCGCATGTCGAACGTAGATATTGCCCGCGAGATCGGCGCCGCCGAGGCCACTGTGCGCAAGCGATTAGAGCGGCTGATCAATGAAGGGATCATCCGTATCACCGCGTCGGTCAACCTGGAGCAGGTGGGGCTAGATACGATGGCCTTGATCGGTTTGCAGGTAGACCTGGCGCGCATCGGCGGCATTGCCGAACGACTGACCGGCATGCCGTGTGTGCGCTCGGTTTATTACACCACCGGCGAGTATGACTTGTTTGTGCAGGCGGTGTTTGTCTCCAACCAGGATTTGCTACATTTTCTCACCGACGACCTGGCCGCCATCGAAGGGATTCGCAAAATTTCCACCTGGCATGTGCTGAAACGCATTCAAGAAGTCTATCACTGGAGGCTGCCTGCGCCCAGGTTGCCCGGCATCCTGGTCGTAGATGATGACCCCGATTTTTTGCAGATCGCCCGCATCGTACTGGAAGCAGAGGGGATGGCGGTGCAAACGGCGTCGAGCGGAGACGAGGCCTTGAACATCCTGCACACCCACAAGCCCGCCCTGGTGATCATGGATGTGATGATGAAGGGGGTTTTAGACGGCCTGAACGCCAGCTGGCAAATACAGACCGACCCCGAACTGCGTCAGGTGCCGGTTTTGATGGTTTCCTCGATTGCCAATTCCGAGTATGCCGACATGTTTCCCACTGAGGGCGATTTTCCGGCGGCCAGTTTTCTCTCCAAGCCCATTCCCCCCGAAAAATTGGTCAAAGAAGTCCATCGTTTGTTGAAAAAATTTGCCCGGTCATAGCCGATTGGGCCACATGGTTTGACAAGGAGGTTCAAATGGCGGCAAAAATTATGGTCGTAGACGACGACCCCGATTTTGTGGAAATCTCGCGCACCATTCTGCTCAAAGAAGGGTATGAGGTGATCACTGCATCAAACGGCGATGAGGCACTGACTAAAATGCGCCAGGACAGGCCGGCTCTGGTCGTGTTGGACATTATGATGTCTACCGTCCTCGACGGCGTCAATGTCAGCCGGGTACTGCGCGACGACCCCGAATTGAACCAGATTCCGGTGATCATGGTCTCCTCGATTGCCAGCACCGAACACGCCGAAATGTTCCCTACCGACGAATATCTGCATATGAGCCGCTGGCTGTCCAAACCGGTGCAGCCCAAAGAACTGGTCGGCGCAGTGTCCCGTTTCGTCCGTCAGGCCTAGGAAACCGCTGAAAAAGTCCACAAAGGACACCAGGAACACAAAGGTTTACGATATTTTTGAGTCACTAGAAATGCTTTGTGCCCTTTGTGTCTTAGTGGTGAGAGGGTTTTTCAGCACGCTCCTAGCCCGACCAGATCGGAACTGAATAGGGCCCATCTGCCCGGGGCGAAATTCTTGCCCAAAAAGCAACGATCTTGGGGGATAGGCCCTGACCTGTCCGCTCAAGCGCGCCCCAGAGAGGAGGTTGCCGGTGAGGACTATTTTGGTCATTGACGATGACCCTGATTTTGTCGAGTTTGTACGCATCGTCCTGGAATCGGTGGGGTATCAGGTGTTGTGCGCCTATAATGCCGAACAGGGGTTGGCCTTGATGCGCGACGCCCTGCCCGACCTGGTTTTGTTGGACATGTTGATGTCGTACTCGATGGATGGGTTGAACGTGACTCGCACTATGCGCGAGGATGTCGAACTGAGCGGCATTCCGCTCATCGTCGTTTCGGCCATTCTATCCGGGCCGCACGCCATGCCCGACGAAAATGGTGCATCGCCCTTTGTAACGGCTTTTTTAACCAAACCGATAGAGCCGGGTGACCTCTTGCGCAAGGTCGCCGAGGTGCTATCTCAGCAGCGAGAGTGAAAGAGGTGGAATATGCCCCGATCGGTCCGTGACCCGGCCAAACAGGCCATGTTGCTGACGGCACTGTATATCGCTCAAGAGCAGTATGGACATTTGAGCCAGGAGGCCATTCAACGCACCGCCGAACGGCTGGAATTGCCAGTCGCCGAGGTGTTTTCGACTGCCAGTTTTTACTCCATGTTCCGCACTGGGCGGCAGGGTCGCTATGTGATTCAGGTCTGCGAAGGATTGTCGTGCTTTTTGGCCGACGGCGCCGAGCGGTTGGTGGATTATGTATCGCACAAGCTGGGCATCGCTCCCGGCCAGACCACCGCCGACGGGATGTTTACCCTGAAAACGGTGCAATGTCTGGCTTCTTGCGGCACATCGCCGGCTATGCGCATCAATGACGAGTTGTATGAAAATTTGACTGTCGAGCAGGTAGACCGCTTGCTGGATCAACTGGTGGAGAGGTGAGCAATGGAAAAAATTTTGACCCGCAACGTCAATCTACCCAACTCGGAGAAAATAGACACCTATCTGGCGCAGGGTGGCTATCAGGCCTTGCGCCAGACCCTGCGTGAACATACCCCGGCCGACCTGATCGAGATGGTCAAGGCCTCCAAACTGCGCGGGCGGGGCGGGGCGGGCTTTCCGGCCGGCCTCAAGTGGAGCTTTATGCCCAAAGGTGAGGGAGTCAGGTATGTGTGTGTCAACACCGATGAGGGCGAGCCCGGCACGTTCAAAGACCGTCTGTTGATCGAGCGAGACCCGCACCAGGTGATCGAAGGGGTGATCCTGGCCAGCTATGCAGTGGGGGCGCATCGCGCTTTTGTGTACATTCGCGGCGAGTTTTTTCTGGGCGTCAAACGATGGATCAAGGCCATTGACGATGCCTATGCACGAGGATTTTTGGGCAAAAACATTTTGGGCAGCGGCTTTGACCTGCACCTGTCGGTGCATCGCGGCGCGGGGGCCTATATCTGCGGCGAAGAAACAGCCATGATCAACAGCCTGGAGGGGGCGCGGGGCGAGCCGCGCCTCAAACCGCCCTATCCGGCGCAGCAGGGTTTTTGGGGGCAGCCCACCCTGGTGCATAACGTGGAAACGCTGGCCAATGTCCCGCACATTGTGTTACGCGGTCCGCAGTGGTATGCCGGCATCGGCACGGCGCAAAGCACCGGCCCCAAATTGTTCTGCATCAGCGGAGCCGTCAATCGGCGCGGCAATTACGAGTTGCCGCTCGGCACGACGCTGCGCGAGGTGATTTTTGAGCATGCCGGCGGCCTGCGCGAGGGCAAAACCATCAAGGCCATCATCCCCGGCGGCGCGTCTACACCCATGCTCACCGCCGAACACCTGGATACGCCGCTGGATTTCGAGTCGCTAGCGCAGGTTGGCTCGGCATTAGGCACCGGGGCGATCATTGTGATTGACCAGCAAACCTGCATCCCCGATGTAATCCGCCGCCTGATGCGCTTTTTTGTCCACGAGTCCTGCGGCAAATGCACACCCTGCCGGGTGGGCACTCGCCGACTGCTCGAAGTGCTGGAGCGCATAGAGGGCGGCAAGGGACGGTCGGGCGATGTCGAGTTGCTGGAATCGCTATGCCAGGGCATCGCCGGCCACACCTTTTGTCCAATGGGCGACGCCGCCGTGGCCCCGGTGTTGGGCGCGCTGCGTCATTTTCGCCCCGAATTTGAATATCACCTCACCCACAAGCGGTGCATGACCGCCCAGGCATAACGCAAGGAGCCCAACATGCCCAAAATTTTGGTTATAGATGACGATCCCGATTTTGTCGAATCCATTCGCCTGATGCTGGAACCGCACGGCCATGTCATTGCCAGCGCCGGCAGCGGCGACGAGGGATTACGCCAGATTTCTGCGGAAAAGCCCGACCTGGTGATCCTGGACGTGATTATGAGCACCATTCTGGATGGCCTGTATGTCAGCCAGCGGATGCAAGAGTCGGCCGAGTACAAAAATATTCCGATCATCATGGTCACATCCATTGCCAACACCGACTATGCCGCGCTGTTCCCCACCGATCAGGCTATTCACATTGACGCTTTTCTAACCAAGCCCATTTCGGCAGAGCAGTTGTTGTCCCTGGTGCAAAGGCTGCTGCGATAGCGGCGGCTTGTCTCAAGGAGGCGATATGCCCAAGATCAAGATCGGCGGCATTATGCAAAACGCACCGCTGGCCGAAATCAGCGTGCTGGGGATGCCGGCTCGCCCAGGCACGGCGGCAGCGATTTTGGGAGCGTTGGGGCGGGCCGGCCTCAATGTCCGTTTCATCGTCCAATGCGCCGACATGATGGATCGCAACCGGGCGGTGGATCATGTGGTGTTTTGTGTCAATGAGGGCGATTTGAACACCGTGCTGGGCATCGTCGAGCAGGTCAAAGACCAGGTACAGGCCGGCAGCATAGTCATCTGCTCGCCGGTTGCGGTAGTGTCCATCTTTGGCCCCGATTTTCGCGAGCGGCCGGGCATTGCCGGCACCATGTTTGAGGCGTTGGCCGGCTGCGGCATCAATATCCAGGCCATCTCGACCTCTATCTCGACGGTCTCGTGCGTCATTGATGCGCAGCGGTTGGGCGACGCGGTAGCCGCCCTTGAGCGTGCTTTTGAGCTGCCTTGAAAGGGGCCGACATGAGCGATCTGTTGGTGATTCCGATTCACCAGGAACTTGAAAAGCGGATTTTTTGGATGATCCGCCTGCGCTGGCTGGGCGCGGCAGCGGCATTCTTGTTGGTCTGGGTGACCAACGGCGTGCTGCCGCAGGTCTTACCGCTGGGCGCGCTGATGGGGGTGATCGGCGGGGTATTGGCCTACAACCTGGCTTTATACCTGCATGCGCGTCGCCTGAGCCATCTGGATGCAGCGGCCCGCTGCAACTCCGCAACGACCAACACCCATGTACAGATCACCCTGGATTTGCTGACTCTCACCCTGCTGCTGCATTTTTCGGGCGGCCTGGAAAACCCGTTCATCTTTTTTTATGTGCTGCACATCATCACCTCAAGCATTTTGTTATCCAAAAAGGACAGCTTTATTTACGCCGGGCTGGCCATCTTGCTGACCTGTGGGATGTTGGTCCTGGAAGCCGGCGGGGTGATCCCACACTATAATCTCAAGGGGTATCGCCTGTCTACTCGATACACCGAACCGCTGCATATTGTATCTATCAGTGCTTCTCTTTCCTCTGTTCTTTTGCTCACGGCCTATTTTGCTTCTTCGATCATGGAGCATGTGCGGGCCGAAGCGCGCGAGATGTCTCATGTCAACGCCGAGTTGGCCGCTTCAAATCTGGCCTGCGAGCTGCGTACCCAGGAATTGACCGTCCTCAACGAGCAGTTGGCCACCTCGAACCTGGCCTGCGAGTTGCGCACCCAGGAACTGACTGCCCTCAATGAGCAGTTGGCTGCCTCGAACCTGGCCTGCGAGCTGCGCACCCAAGAATTGGCGGCTATGAACGAGCGGCTCAAAGAGTTGGACGACGCGCGTATGCAGTTTACTCTGCTGGTGACGCACGAACTGCGGGCGCCGGTAGCAGCCATTCATAGCTATATCAAGCTGATCCTGGATGGTTATGTGCCGCCGGAAAAGCAGCGTGAGATTTTGGAGCGTTCGGAGCAACGCGCCCGCGAGCAGCTTGACCTGATCGCCGATCTGTTGGAACTGGGCAAAATTCAGCAAAAGGCCACCCGCGAGCAAAAAGAGGCTGTGGCCGTAGATTATGTGTTGGATGGCATTGCCGAGTTGATGCGTTCGTATGCGCGGGATAAAGGGGTGGGATTGAACATCGAGGTGGCCGAGGGGGTGCCTCCGGTGACCATGATTGCCAACCATGTCAAGCAGTTGTGGATCAACCTGATCAGTAATGGCATCAAATACACGCCGGCAGGTGGACAGGTGACGATCTCGCTGACCCAAGATGGACGATACCTGATCGGCACGGTGCAAGATACCGGTATCGGCATTTCGCCCCAAGATTGCGCCCATATCTTTCAAGATTTCTACCGCACCGACACGGCCAAAGCGATGGAGCGACACGGCACCGGTTTGGGGCTGTCCATCGTCAAACGAATTATCGAGATTTACGGCGGGCAGATTCGGGTGCAGTCGGCCGTAGGGCAGGGAACGCGTTTTACCTTTTTGCTGCCGCTTCAGCCCGATTTTGCCATCGGCAAAGAAAATTCGCTGGTCATCGAGTCGTAACAAAAAATCGGCCAGGTGTGACAACCTGGCCGATTTTTTGTTGATGGGGATGGCGTCTCTAGCTCACCCAGCCGCCCAGCGAAGCAATGCTCTCATAGTTGCTCATCAGCAGGTTAAAGTGAGTGCGCTCGGCAGCGGCCAGATACATGTACATCTGTTTGGCTGCGGGATCCTCGGACGTTTTGGCCGTATGCGAGTACAGGTCAAAGCTGTCGTTCTCGATCTTGAGGGCAAAGGCCAGGGCTTCCAGTTCATTGGTGTTGGTCGGCACGGCCTTTTCCAAGGCCTCTGCCCCGCGCGGAAAGAGTGGCGTGTCCAGATCAATCGGTTCGGCAACGGACTCGGGCGGCAGCCAGCCTTCACCGCGATGGAGCGCGTCAATCTGTCGCTGAATCATGGCCGCGTGTTTTTGCTCGTCATCGGCCAGCGAGCGGAACATGGCCGCACCTCTGGCATCCAGAGTGCGCTGTGCGGCTTGCAGATAAAAAGCCTGCCCTTCTTGCTCCAGCTTGAGGGCGCGGTTCAACACATCCATCGTTTCGCTCATTTGTACGTCTCCTCGATCCTGTTCCTCTATCAATCGCCCAACACGCAGATGGCTCCGGGCCGCTTGATGCGCAGAGCCAGATTTTCCAACAGACGGAAGCGATGGTTCATCGCTTCTGGCCCCAGATAGGCCGCAATCAGGTCCTGGCCGATGACCAGATCGAGGTTGTGCTTGCCCTGAGACAGCACAATGCCCTGGTTGGCCTGAAGCAGCGGCGAGCGGAACAGGCCGCCCTCGGCTACATCGCCGATCAGTTTGGCGACCAGCCGCCCCATGCTTCGGTCTACTCGCTGGGTTTGGGCATAGAGGGCCGGGCTGAGAATCACGGCAAACGGCCCAAAAAATCCATCCGAGACCAGGCTTTCGGTGGCCGCGACAATATTCTCCAATGCCGCGCCATCCTGGTTCCAGTCCTTCAGCGGGACACTTTTGTGACCGGGCGCATGGAGCAAGCCATGCAAGATCAACTCATCTTCGGTGCGGGCGCAAGCGGCAGCGGCAGCGGCGGCCGGCCCCAATTCGATGGCGAATCCTTGCTGTTGAGCGATTTCGATGTCGTGCCACGACAGCACAAAATCTTGCTCAACCAAAGTCAGCGGCACAAAGTCTCGTCGGGTGACCTGAGCTGTGTCATTTTCGCGACCCACTGTGAACAGTGGCACGACCTGAGTGCCGATACCCACCGGCCCGGTCAGTTCGATCACGCGGCGGCCAACCAACAATTGACGTGCCACCTGAATAACGATCTGATCCAGATGGTTCCATTCCGTCTCATTCAGCGGTGCATCTTGACGCATCAAAAAATCTGCCATTTTATCCTCCTTATTCTTTGTGGGGGTCTTGGAACAGACTGCCGACCGTGAATTGTCCCAATGGATTGGGCGGTGTGGTCGGCCATCCTTCGAGCATTTCATCTAATCGTTCGGCCAGGAATTTTTCCTGGTTGATCATTTGCTGCACTTCGATCTGCAAGCCGGTGTGTTCGGCCAGATCGGAGTCATGGCTCAGCGATTCAAAGCGAGCCTCGGCGGCCCGAGTCAGCTCCAGGTTGGTCTGCAAGGCCGCCTGGATGGTAGAATGAGGGGTGATAGGCGGCGGGATAAATTGGGGATTTTGTCCGGCTTCGGCCAGGCTTTCGGCAAAATGCGACAGGTGTTTCATGTGACGCATGGCCGTCAGTTCGAGCTCTTTGCTGGCCGTGCACTCGTCTTCAAAGGCAAACGAATCGCGCAAATGCTGCAAAACCAGTTGATATTCGTCGCCCATTTCGCTTTGCATTCGCCCCAGCATGGCCGGTGAAAACTCGCCGGGGTCGCCAAAAGCCAAAGGCTGTTCGGCTTCGGGTCCCAATTTGCGCAGCATGTCGGCGAATCGCCGGCTGTGTACGGCCGACTCGATGCTTTGCTGCATCAACACCTGCTTGATTTCGGGATCGTCTACCAGATCGGCCTGCTTTTTATAGGCAACGATCAGGTTTTCTTCCCAGGCAATGTAGGAACGCAGCAGAGATGCATTGGAGGTGGGGTCGTGTGGGTAAACGCCCGGAACCATGTTGGGTTCGGCGCCCAGTTCGCCCAACAGGTCGCCCAGCCAGTCTACGTGCCACATTTCTTCGCGGGCCATCGCCAGCAGCATCGAGCCGAGTGGCGAATCTTCGCCCACCTGATAGGCATGGATCAGATAGCGGATCACCGAAATGTGTTCGTCGGCAAAATCCTGGTTGAGCATGGCGACCAGGGCTTGTTTGTCCATTGCCATGTCGTTTCTCCTTTCTACTTGTTGTGCGATAAAATGCGTTCGTAAATTGCTTCGTACTGCGGCACAATCTGGCGATAATCGAACTGCACGGCAGCACGACGGGCGGCGGAACGGGCAAATTCGCGGCGGCGGTCGCAGTCGGAGAGAACCTGGATGGCATACTCGGCCATCTTGTCCACGTCGCCCAGCGGGGCCAGATAGCCGCATACGCCGTGTTCGACCACTTCGGGGATGCCGCCCACATCGCTGGCGATCACCGGCACGCCGCTGGCCATGGCCTCCAGGGCCACCAGGCCAAAGCTCTCGGTCTCGCTGGGCAGCAAAAGCAGGTCGGCGGCACGCAAATAAGGGGCCACTTGGTCTACCACGCCAATGAACTTGATCCGGTCGGCTACGCCCAGTTCTTGGGCCAGATGAAAGGCTTTGGGCTGGTCGGGGCCGTCGCCGATCATGATCAGGCGCGCTTCCATCACCTGCGCCACCCGCGCAAACACCTCTACCACATCGGTCACCCGCTTGACCGGCCTGAAATTGGAAATGTGCATCAATGTGACCTGCCCCTCGCACTGGCACGGCCCGATGCAACGGGGGATGGGGCGTTCGTGGCGCAGCGGGTCAATGAAATTATAAACCACGTCAATCTCTCGTGTCAAGTTGAAATGACGATAGGTCTCGGCCTTGAGCCAGTGCGACACAGCGGTTACAGCGTCGGACTGGTTGATGCTCATCTCGGTGACGGGCTTGAGTGAAGGGTTGCTGCCGACGATGGTCACATCGGTGCCGTGCAAGGTAGTGACCACTTTGAGGTTCAATTCTGGCACGATCTGCCTGGCCAGCATAGCCGCGGCGGCAAAGGGGATGGCATAATGAACGTGCAGTACCTGGAGCTTTTTCATCTGGGCCACTTCGGCCATTTTGGAGGCCAGGGCCAGAGTGTAGGGAAAGGTCTTGAGCAGGGGATATTCCACCACCTGCACATCATAAAAGCTGACGCCGTCGGGCAGGTCGCCCAGGCGCAGGGGCAGCGAATAGCTGATGAACGCCACCTCGTGGCCCATCTCGGCCAGGTGCTTGCCCAATTCGGTGGCCACCACGCCGCTGCCGCCGTGAGTGGGGTAACAGGTTATGCCAATGCGCATGGTAGACTCCTTGATCAATCTGGTTTGAAACGCATAAGAAGTTCGTTGACGCAAATTCACTGAAAAAAGGTGACCTATTCTTTTCAAAACGTTGCAAACCGCACATCCAGCGGCGTCTCGGCCTCCATCTGCCCGCGGATCAAAAACCCCTCACCGTACTGTTTGCCGATCTTAGCTCCATAATGGGCCATACGATGCACCAACAGCCAGTTGTACTCTGGCGAGGTCAGGCGGGTTTGCTGCCAGCCACCTTCATCGGCCTTGAACTGGGTGGAATAGGCGGCGATGGCGGCCATTTTACGCTCAAACTGGTCGCCAATGTCCACAATAAAGGTCGGCGTGAATTCGTACCAGTGCATATAATAGATCACCTGCACCGGGCGATAGGCCGGCAAGCCGGTTTCATAGCGCGGCAGACCGGCCATGAACGCGCTTTCATAGACCAGCTCGCTGGCATGCACATGATCGGGGTGACGATCTTGGTAAAAAGGAATCAAAATCAGGCGCGGGCGGTATTGTCGGATCACCTGCACCACCTTGCGCCTGGATGCGTCGTCGGCGCGAATGTCGCCGTCGGGCAGAGCCAGATTTTCGCGCGCCTGCGCCCCGATCATTTCGGCGGCGCGGGCGGCTTCAACCTGCCGCGTTTCAACCGTGCCGCGCGTGCTGAGTTCGGCCAGGCTCAAATCTACCAGCACCACCGAATGGCCCCGGTCGGTCAGCTTGATCAGCGTGCCAGCGCAGCCCAACTCAATGTCGTCGGGGTGAGCGCCAAAGGCCATGACATCCACGTTGGTCAACGAGAGCCTCCTCCATCACCTGACGAATCGGGCATGGTGAGAAGGTGATGTCTGAAATCGCTCAATTCGCCTGCGCCTGATAATTCCTGGATAAACGACATGCCATACTGGTTGAGGAAATGGGGCAGCGGGAAAACGCGCTCTTGGGGGCGGCCGCGCGGCAGCAGGACGTTTTTGAGGGTTTGCAGGTCGCGCCGCGTCAGACCCAATCGGCTCAGCCGCGCCCGTACGGCCCGCTCTTCCAGCTTGTCCACGTTTTGAGCCGCATAGCTCACCGTCTGCGCCCAGGTTTTCTCCAGGCCGGGGTCCAGGTCGGCCAGGTAGGGCTGCAAGGGCGCCAGCGCGGCGCGGATATTCTGCCGCGCCGTCTCAAACATGGCACGCTCCTCTGCCGGCATCAAGGCCTGAAACGCCGCCTCGATGTCCAGTTGTTCGGCCAGAATGTCACGGGCGCCAACCCGGTAGCGGCTCAACAGGCCGGCCTGCGTCGGCGAGACGATGGTATAGCTCTTGCGCGGAAACAAAACCGGCTGCGGCGTGCCGAACAACTCGTACAGCGGCTTGAGCATGGCCTGATAAGCCGTCTCGCCGGGCCCCAGCACGCTGATCACCGTTGGCAATATGGTGTCGGCCCACAGCGGACGCAAACCGGCGTCGGTCGAGTAGCGTTCGGGGTATGCGGCAGCCGATTCGATGTGCGGTGCCGCATCCGAGACGCGCACACGTCGCCCCTCGGCGTCAAAGGTGAACAGCCGCCCGGCCTGCTGTGGATCGAGAGCCGGTTGATAGCCGACGGCGGTCAGCTCGGCGGCAACCTGGCTCAGCCGATGCCCTATCTCGTCGCTGTTTTCCAATGCAAAGCGCATAAAATCGCCGCTGAGCGGGCGCAGCACGTGTGGCTCGACCACGATCAAGCCCTGGTCAGCGAACAGGCGCAGCCAAAAACGCGCCTGCCAGGAGCAGAATGTGTCGTCGGGGTCGGGTGCGCAGAGGGTGCGGGTCAGGTCACTATAGGGTGTAAGCGGCAGGCTGTCCAGGTAGGCGGCGACGGCGTGTTTCACCTCGTCGGTAATGGGCAGGTCGGCAATCGGCCGCCCCTCTTCTGCCCAGCCAAATTTCACCTGCCCCACCTCGCCATCGGGCTGCATGTAAAAGGTGTGATTGATCTCGGCAAAATCGTGATCTTCGGAGGCCAGCCAAAAAACAGGCACTACCTGGGCCGTTGGACAGCTCAACGCTTGTGCCAGGCGGATGGCCGTGATGATCTTGTAGGCCGTGTACACAGGACCGCCCATCAGCCCGGCCTGCTGCCCGGTGATAACGCACCAGGTAGTCGGCTCGGCCAGCTGGTCAATGTGCTGCCGTGTCTGCGCCGATGCGCCCAGTTGAGCGTGATACTTGTATAGTCGTTGTACCAGAGCCGCACGAGGCCCGCTCCAGGCCTGATGGGCGTTCAGGGCAGCGGCAAAATCCAGAGGAGAATGGCTAAAAAATCGGCGAGCGCGGCCTTGTCCGCTTGAATAATCCAGGTACAACGAGTTGCCACTGAGGGTCGGCATAAGGGTTAAATCAATCGGGTCGAGCAAAGGAGACCTTTCATTGTGTTTTGAACAGGCCCGCCGCCGGCAAACACGGTCGGGCGGCGGGCCTCTCGCTGAATTATCCCCACAGTTCGCGGGTGCCCACCGGCTGCCCCTGCATCTTGAGGTAATAGAACAATTGCCCTTTGTGCTGGCTGAAATGTTGCACCATGCTCAGCAAACGATGCCCCAATATCATCGGCGTGGGGTTCCATGGCGCCGGGCAAGGCTCGTTGGCCAGTCGGTCCTCGCCACATTGGGCCAACAATTCCAGCACCTGCTGCTTGTCGGCAGACAGCATTTCCTGGGCCTGGGCCACGCTTTGGATGGGTGTTTCCTCAGATGGCTGCTCCCATTGCCCGGTGATAAAGCCCTTGAACACGGCTGCACCCGATGTGACCAGGTGGGCCAACAGTTGGCGCATGGTCATCCAGTTTGGGCCGATGGGCGGCTGCCAGTCCAATTGATCGTCGCTCACCCGCCCGATCAGGTCTGCCGCAATTCGATATTCGCGCTCGATTTCGCTTTTGAGCAGATCGCTCCAGTTCATAGCCTCTCCTTTCTCAAGACATCAAGGGGCGGCAGACGCCTGGTCAGCCACCCCTTGATCGTTCAATATATTGCCCGAGTATCCGATCCAGGCATCCTAATCTACCGGCTCGAACATATCCTTGCCTACGCCACATTCGGGGCAGACCCAATCTTCGGGGAGGTCTTCAAAGGGGGTGCCGGGCGCGATGCCGCCATCGGGGTCGCCCACTGCCGGGTCGTAGACATAGCCACACGCCATACATTCGTACTTTTTCATAGATTGCCTCCTTGAGCTAGAAATGAATTTGGCCTAAAATTCTTTGTACACCTGCTCGTCATAAAGTACTTCGATGCGGTTTTTGTGTTTGAGTTCTTCTTGGGCAAAAAACGCAAACAGGTCTTTGGTCGTCTGATCCTGGGCAATCTGGCTCATGGTGGTGTAAAATTCGTAGGATGCCTTTTCGCGATTCATAGCCACGATCAGCACATCTTGAAAAGTGGCGTCGGCGGTGAGCGGCTGCGCCACCAGATAATCGGCCAGTTTGAGGTCTTGGACCTGTTGCGGCGTGATGCCGATGAGACGTTCGGTATCGCCTTGCAAGAGTTGTTCCAGTTTTTGCTTGTGGATCACTTCTTGATCGGCCAGTTCTTGCAACGTGTCGCGCACTGGCGGCAGTTTGACCATACCCATGGCCTGGGTGTAAAACTCGTAGGCCTTTTCTTCAAATTGAATGGCCTGTTCGATGATTTGTTGAATTGTCGTTGAAATTGGCATGCTGGCTTTCCTTGAATGAAAATGTCCCGATCATCATACCGGGCTGGGGGAGATTAAACAATATCGGTGATGTCTATGCCCACCAAAATGCGGTTTCCTTCGATTTTGACCGGATGAGTGGGCAAGGGGATGGTGGCCGGTGGACTCAGCACCGCGCCGTTGGTCACATCAAACCTGGCCCAGTGACATGGGCAGCTGATGGTCTGGCCGATGAACTGACCTTGAGCCAGAGAACATTCGCGGTGTGTGCATTGCTCGTCGGTGGCGTAATACTTGCCGTTGACATTGTATACCAGCACCCGACGCCCGCCGGCCCAAGCCGATACCATACTGCCGATGGGGAGTTGTTCGCGGGTGGCGACCTGGACAAAATCGGTCATTGTGGCCTCCTTGATCGAATAAAGGAACGTGGCAAATAGACAAGACTATTTTACTATACTGCCTTGAAATTGGCAACCGCTAAGCCCGGCCGCCGGATGGCACATAGAGGATGTCGTATTCAATGTCCTCAACGTTTGTCGGCCTGCATCGTTTCTTGTGACCGGGTATGGTCAGTTGAGGGACCTTTTTTGCTGCGGTATCGGCGAATCAGGAACCAGATTCCATAGCCGGGTGCGCCGACAATGACAAGCCAGGGGATAATAAAGACAAATATCCATATCACTAGATCCACCAAAACCTGTAGGCTGGAAAGCAAGACTTGAAATGCCACACGAATTGTTCCTTTGGGATGCCATTTGCCAATTTCGGGCGGCTGCGCCAAAATGTCGGGCGTGAGGGCGATGCTGATCTGCGCCAGTTCGACCGACTGTTTCAAGTATTGAATTCGCCCCATCACCGATTCAATTTCTTTGCGGAATTTTAGCAGTTCTTGATAGACCTCGAGAATTTCGGAAACCTGGCCGTTGCCCAGGCGTGTCTGGTACAGATCGAGCAATTCTTGTTCGGCAGCCTGGAGGACTCGGAGCCGCGATTCCAGATCAACATATTCATCGGTGATATCCTGTCCCGATTTGCTTTGATTCTCCACCTCTAGGGCCAGGTCTCGCATCTGGGCCACTGTTTGGTCCAAAAGCTCGGAAGGCACCCGAACCGAGATCGTAGCGGATGCTCCCTTTTCGTACTGCTTGATATTTGATGAAACAACATAGCCGCCGGCCTGCCTGACCAGGTCTTCGATCTGGATCAGCGAGGTCTCTGTATCTGCCACCACCAGAGAGAGCGAGACATTATAGATGATCAGACGCGACGTCTGAGACGCCGGTACAGTGGTGGGAATTTGGGCTTGACCCGCACCATTGGGGGCCGGTTTATGGGATGATTTGGCATATCTAACAATGCCCAAATCGCGGGCCAGGCTGGTCATTGGGCTTTCCAACCCATAGATTTTTTTCATCGAGTCTTGAAGCTCTGGGGGCATACTGGGATCCAGGACGGGTGCAGCTCGATACAACGAGATGCCAAAAACAATCAGCCCGACCAGTACCGCGCCGAGCAGAGCAAACGGCAAGATTTTTTTGCGCATATAACCTCTCTGTCTATTCAATCTATTGCCTGAAAAGCCTGGCGAACATCGTTGAGAATGTCCTGGACATCTTCGATGCCCACCGACATGCGCACCAGGCCATCGCCGATACCGATAGCCGCCCGTTCTTGAGCGGTGAGGGCGCGGTGCGAAGAGTGGGCCGGGTACAGCACCAAAGTATACACGTCACCCAGCGTGGTGGCCGGCAGACAAAGCTTGAGCGACTCGAAAAAGCGAAATACCCGCTCCTGGCTGCCATTGCGTAGTTCAAAAGCGAGCATGCCGCCATACCCTTTGCCGCCCAAAAGCCGCGTGGCCAGACTGTGCTGCGGATGGTCGGGGCGTCCAGGGTAAATGACGCGGGTGATGCCGCCCAACCGTGCCAGCCCATTGGCCACCTGAAGGGCATTGGCACAGTGACGAGCCATCCGCAGCGGCAGCGTCTTGAGGCCACGCAGCAGCGTCCAGGCCTCAAACGGCCCCAGGTTGCCGCCGGTCAACTTGAGCATTTGATAGATCGGCTCGATGCGCTCTGGAGAGGTAATCACCACGCCGCCCAGCGCATCTCCGTGCCCGCCGATGTACTTGGTGGCGCTGTGAACCACCACATCGGCACCCAGCGACAGGGGACGGCACAGGTAGGGAGTGGCAAAGGTATTGTCTACCAGCAGGGCAGCACCGTGCGCATGGGCAATGCGCGCCAGCGCGCCAATGTCGGCCACCTTGAGCAGAGGGTTGGAGATGGTTTCGACCAGCAGCACGGCGGGTTTGAGTTCGGCGCAGGCCGCTTCCACCGCAGGCAGGTCGGCAGCATCGATCAGGTGCACCGTCACCCCCTGTTTTTCAAACACCTGCGTCAGCAGGGCAAACGTGGCTCCGTACACGTCGCGGGCTGCCACCACCGCGCGGCCGGCGGTCAACCCCAGACCCAGCAGGGCGGTGTGGATGGCGGCCATGCCAGAGCCGAAAGCCAGTGCTGCTTTGCCCTCTTCCAGCAGAGCCATAGCGTTTTCAAAGGCCTTGACCGTCGGGTTGCCATAGCGGGTGTAGACATAGCCATCGCGCTGCCGGGCAAAAATGGCATCCAGATCGTCCATGTCGTCATACATAAAGCTTGATGTCGGATAGATCGGCGTGGCGGTCGGCGTAAAGTCGGGGCGAGGCATGCGCTCGCCACCATGCACGGCGCGGGTGTGAAAATCTGTCTCTTTCAAACGTTCATTCATGTGCAGTCTCCTGATTTGTCTTGGCTAAAATTTGGGCTATAATATGGCCACCGGGTTTTGTTCTCGTTTTTTTGATGAAAGGGGGGACATTGATGAACTGGAACAAGTTGCTTTGGTTGGCAGGTGTGGCAGTGACCATCTTGATGCTGGTGGCCTGCACAGCTTGCATCGCGTAAGCAGGTTCAAAAACGTCGGCGGTTGCACACCGCCGACGTTTTTTGATCTCGATCTCACAATGGATTATACTCTTTGTGGGTTTTCGGGCAAATTCTATTGGCCGCCATCTCGGATATAATTCAACAATCCGCCGGCCAGCACGATGCGCGCCTGGCGCGGCGTGAGATTGTGTTTGACCTCAAACATCGTCCCCTTGCTTGGATTTTTCACCCAAAGCGTTTCCCCACCTGCCAGCCCTGTATCAAGGCCAGTAATTTCCAGCTCGTCTCCTTGCTCCAATCCCTCATAGTCGTCTTGACGCACCAGGATGAGCGGTAAAATGCCCACGTTGATCAGGTTGGCGCGGTGGATGCGGGCAAATGACTTGACGATCACCGCCCGCACGCCCAGATACATCGGTGCGAGGGCGGCATGCTCGCGGCTAGAGCCCTGCCCATAGTTGGCCCCGCCCACGATGATGCCGTCGCCCCATTCTCGGGCCCGCTGCGCAAAACTGGCATCCACGCGCTCAAACACAAAATCGGACATGGCCGGAATGTTGGAGCGATAGGGCAACACCTTGGCACCGGCCGGCATGATGTGATCGGTGGTAATGTGATCGCCCACACGAATCAGCACACGCCCGGCGAGGCGTTCGGGCAGGGGGCGACCCTGCGGCACCGGTTTGATGTTGGGACCCATCACCACCTGAACCTGATCGAGATTGTCGGCCGGCGGCAGGATCATGGCGTCGTCGCAGGCAGGGACAGCCGGTTGAATGAGAGGTGCCGGCTGCGCCAGGCTGCGCGGGTCGGTGATGCGGCCGGTCAGAGCGGCGGCAGCACAGACGGCCGGGCTGCACAGGTAGACCTGGTCGTTGGGTGTGCCGCTGCGCCCTTCAAAGTTGCGGTTGAACGAGCGCAGCGAAACGGCACCGGTGGCCGGGGCCTGGCCCATGCCCACACACGGCCCGCAGGCGGCTTCCAGCACCCGCGCTCCGGCGGCGATCAGGTCGGCCAGGGCGCCATTTTCGGCGATCATTTGCAAGACCTGCCGGCTGCCCGGCGTCACGGTGAGACTGACTCGTGGATGCACGGTTTTGCCCTTGAGGATCGCCGCCACGATCATCAAATCGTCAAACGACGAATTGGTGCATGCGCCCACGCACACCTGATCCACCGGAATGCCGGCCACATTTTGCACCGGGACAACCCGGTCGGGGCTGGAGGGCTGGGCGATCAGCGGCTCTAGCTCGCTCAAGTCGAGTTCGATCATCTCGTCATATTCTGCGCCCTCGTCGGCCGCCAGAGGCAGCCAATCTTGGACGCGGTTCTGCGCCTGCAAAAACAGCCGCGTTTGCTCGTCGCTGGCAAAGACAGACGAGGTGGCCCCCAATTCTGCGCCCATATTGCAGATGGTGGCGCGCTGGCTGACGGTCAGCGTGCTGACGCCAGGGCCCAGGTACTCGATCACCTTGTTCACCCCGCCTTTGACCGTGAGACGGCGCAGCATCTCCAGGATCACGTCTTTGGCCGACACCCAGGGCGAAAGCTGGCCGATCAGGCGCACGCCCAACACCTGGGGCATGGCCAGGTAGAACGGCCCGCCGCCCATGGCCACGGCCACATCCAGCCCGCCGGCGCCGATAGCCAGCATACCCACGCCGCCGGCGTTGGGGGTATGGCTGTCTGAGCCGAGCAGGGTGCAACCCGGCGCGCCAAATCGCTCCAACATCACCTGATGGCAAATGCCGTTGCCAGGACGCGAGAACCAGGCCCCATATCTGGCCGCCGCGCTTTGCAGATAGCGATGATCGTCGGCGTTGCGATAATCGCTTTGCAGCATGTTGTGGTCTACCACGCTGACGGCACATTCGGCACGCACGCGAGGCAGTCCCATGGCCTCGAATTGCAGCCAGGCCATCGTGCCGGTGGCGTCTTGAGTCAGGGTGCGGTCTATGCGGATGGCAATCTCTTGACCGGCGATCATTTCACCGACAACTAAGTGGGCGGCGATGATCTTGCGAGTTAAATTTTGATTCATTATGTTATCTCCTGTGATCAAAGCCTGGCCCAGGTTAAACCTGGGCCAGGCTCGTTCTTGTATTTATCCCCGTTGTTCGATGGGAATGTAAGGATATTCGGCCGGGCCGACATAGTCGGAAATGGGACGAATCAGCCGATTGTCGGCATACTGCTCCATCACGTGCGCCGTCCAGCCCACAATGCGGCTGGCCGCAAAGATCGAGGTAAACATGGTGATGGGGATACCCAGCAGGTAAAGCAACGGTGCGGTGTAAAAATCTACGTTGGGATAAACGCCTTTTTTCGCCACCACCACCTCATCTACCCGCATGGCCAGGTCATACAGGTACATATCGCCGCGCTCGGCACAGAGTTGATGCAGCATCTCTTTGAGATAGATCGAGCGCGGATCGGCCATCTTGCGATATATGCGATGTCCAAAGCCCATGATTCGTTTCCTGGCCGCCAGAGCGGCGTCAATATAAGGCTCTACATTGTCGAGCGCGCCGATTTCCAGCAGCATCTCCATCGCCTTTTCGTTGGCCCCGCCGTGCAGCGGTCCCTTGAGCGCGCCGATGGCCGATACGATGGCCGAATAAATGTCCGACAGGGTCGAGGCGGTGACGCGGGCGGCAAATGTCGAGGCATTGAAATCGTGTTCGGCCATCAATACCATACACATATCCAGGGCGCGCACCTCGATGGGCGTGCCGGGCGTGCCGCGCAGCATATAAAGCAGATTGGCCGCATGATCCAGGGCGGGGTCTTGAGACACCCGCGCTTCGCCGCGCAGAAAATGGGCATAGTCGGCGATGACGATGGGCAGGCGCACCGTCAGGCGGATAGACTTGTTCAGGTTGGCTTCGCGAGTGTAATTGTCCACATCGGGGTCATAGGCGCAGATGGCCGAGACCGCCGTGCGCAAGGCCTCCATCGGCTGGGCGCGATAGGGCATGTTCGAGATCACTGCCCAAATTTTGCCGTTCAGCTCGCGCTCGGTCACCAGACGCGCCTTGAACGCAGCCAGTTGAGCGGCAGTAGGCAGTTGACCGTACCACAACAAATAGGCCGTTTCTTCATAGGTGGAATAGCGGGCCAGGTCGCCGATGTCCAGGCCGCGATACCCCAATACGCCTTTTTCACCGTCAATGTGACAGAGCTGACTTTCAGCCACAACGACGCCTTCCAAACCTTCCATTACAGTAACCGATGACATTTTGCTCTCCCTTTCTTTCGCGGAATGAAATAAATGTTCCTGGCAGAGCATGTGAAGGCGGCGCTGCCGTCAGCATGACCAGGTAAAAAAAACGGCCTGCCGCCGAATTTGGCGAGCAGGCCGTAAAAAGCGCAACGCACAGCCTGTTTCGCCGCCGCCCGACGGTAGGAGCGGTTTCAAAAGGCTGTGCGTTGCCCAATGGACGCCGTTGTCTCAGATCACCACAAAAAAAATCAAGCCAGCTTCCGGGGTTTGGAAGCTGGCTTGTGGAGGTATCTTGAGCAACACGTGCGCCAGATCAACCAAACCCCGCAAGAGGGGCAGGTCGCGTCTGAACATTCTTGGGAGCAGGCAACACGTGCATTTCACTCATCCTTTCAATTGGGGCAGATTCTAGCATGAAAAGGCCGACTTGTCAAAGGCCGGATTACCGGCGGCGCGGCGAGAACTCGACCCGGTCATTGACTGCGTCTATATAAACAGTCTCCCCTTCGCCAAACTGCCCACGCAAGATCGCCATCGCCAGCGGGTCCTGGATTTCGCGTTGAATGACCCGCTTGAGCGGCCGCGCCCCATAGACTGGATCAAACCCGTCGGCGGCCAGTTTGCGCCGCGCCGCCTGGCTCAATTCAACATCCACCTTGCGCTCCGACAGCAGTTTGCGCAGCCGTTCGATCTGAATGTCTACGATCTGGAGCAAATGCTCCAGAGTCAGGTTGTGGAACAGGATGATTTCATCCACGCGGTTGAGAAATTCCGGGCGGAACTGGACCTGCAACGCCTCCATCACCCGGCTGCGGATGGCCTGTTCATCGCCGACCAGATCGCGCAGCCATTGACTGCCCACATTCGAGGTCATGATCACCACCACATTCTTAAAATCCACCGTTCGCCCGTGTCCGTCGGTCAGGCGGCCATCATCGAGCAGTTGCAGCAACACATTGAACACCTCCATGTGCGCCTTTTCGATCTCGTCGAGCAGCACCACCGAGTAGGGGCGGCGGCGCACCGCTTCGGTAAGCTGCCCACCTTCTTCATAGCCCACATAGCCGGGCGGCGCACCGATCAACCGGGCCACCGTGTGCCGCTCTTGATACTCGCTCATATCAATGCGAATCATGGCGTCCTCGTCGTCAAACAGAAACTCGGCCAGCGCCCGCGCCAACTCGGTTTTGCCCACGCCGGTTGGCCCCAAAAAGATGAACGAGCCGATGGGGCGGTTGGGGTCTTGCAGGCCGGCCCGCGCCCGGCGCACCGCATGGCTCACCGCGCTCACGGCGTCATCCTGACCCACCACCCGCAGGCGCAAACGATCTTCCATCTTGAGCAGCTTTTCCACTTCGCCTTCCAACAACTTGGACACCGGGATGCCGGTCCAGTGAGCCACCACCCGGGCCACATCCTGGGCATCTACCTCTTCTTTGAGCAACGGTTGCCCGCCAGATGGGCCGGCGCCCCCTTGCATCTCTTTGAGCCGCTGTTCTTGCTCTTGCAGCGTTCGTTCCAACTGGCGCAGGGTGCCATATTGCAGTTCTGAGGCGCGGGCATAGTCCATAGCCCGCTGCGCCTGTTCTATCTGCAAGCGCACCTGATCCATCTGCTCTTTGGTGCGCTGCAAACCCTGGATGGCCTCTTTTTCACCGTTCCAACGCGCCTGCAAAGCATGGCTCTGCTCGCGCAGGTCGGCCAGCTCTTTTTCCAAGGCCCGCAGCCGCTCTTTGCTGGCCGGGTCTTTTTCCTTTTTCAAGGCCTCGCGCTCGATCTCGCGCTGCATAATCTCGCGATCCACCCGGTCGAGGGCCTCCGGCTTGGAGTCTATCTCCATGCGCAGGCGCGAAGCGGCCTCGTCAATCAGGTCAATGGCCTTGTCGGGCAGAAAACGGTCGGCGATATAGCGGTGCGACATAGCCGCTGCGGCAATGCAGGCGGCATCCTGAATGCGCACGCCATGATGCACCTCGTATCGCTCTTTGAGGCCGCGCAAGATGCTGATGGTATCTTCAACCGATGGCTCGCCCACCATCACCGGCTGAAACCGGCGCTCCAGAGCGGCGTCTTTTTCCACATATTTACGATATTCATCGAGTGTGGTCGCTCCGATGCAGTGCAACTCGCCGCGCGCCAGCATCGGTTTGAGCATATTGCTGGCATCCATCGCCCCCTCGGCCGCGCCCGCCCCGACGACGGTGTGCAGTTCGTCAATGAACAGGATCACCTGGCCTTCGCTCTGCGTCACATCTTTTAGCACGGCTTTGAGCCGTTCTTCAAACTCGCCGCGATACTTGGCTCCGGCCACCAGGGCGCCCAGGTCGAGGGCGATGATGCGTTTGTTCTTTAGCCCTTCCGGCACATCGCCGCGCACGATGCGCTGTGCCAGCCCTTCGGCGATGGCCGTCTTGCCCACGCCGGCCTCGCCAATCAGCACCGGGTTGTTTTTGGTGCGGCGATTCAGCACCTGCACCACCCGGCGAATTTCCTCATCGCGCCCGATCACCGGGTCGAGTTTGCCCTGCCGGGCCAGTTGCGTCAGATCGCGGCCATATTTTTCCAGCGATTGGTAGGTGGTTTCGGGGTTTTGGCTGGTCACGCGTTGCGAGCCGCGAATTTGTGCCAGCGCACCATAGATGCCATTTTTGTCTATGCCGTTTTGCGCCAGCAAGCGACCGGCCTCGCCCACACCGACCAAAGCCATCAACAGGTGTTCGGTCGAAATGTATTCATCGCGCATCTGGGCGGCCTCTTTTTCGGCCTGACTAAATACGCGGCTGAGGGCCGGCGAAATGGCCACCTGTGCTGCTGCGCCATAGACCTTGGGTTTGCCGGCCAGCACCTGCTGAACCTGCGCGACCACCTGCACCGCCGATCGGCCCAATTTCTCCAATACCTGTGGCGCCACCCCATCGGCCTGATTCAACAATGCCGCCAGCAAATGTTCCGGCTCGATCTGACCATGATTCATCTCCCGGGCCAACGATTGCGCCCCCAAAACGGCCTCTTGGGCCATGTCGGTCAATTTATTCAAATCCATAAACGGTTCCTCCTTGTCTGGTGTTGATTTTAGGTTTGATTATACCCTCTCTTGATTAGATCAAGATAAGAAAATCAAATTTGCCATCTTGGTATCTGATCTCAAATATGGTATAATCGCCCCATGCTCAATTCAGCCCGACCGACCATCATATCGCTCGCCATCTATACGCTGTGCCTGGTTCTGATCCTGACCGCCTGCGCCCGTCCATCGCCGACTGTGGTTCCTCAACCGACAATGACGCTAACCCAGACGCCGACGCTCACGCCAACAGCCACACCGTCCGTCAACTGGACGCCGACTGCCACGCCCACTGCCACACCCGCTGCCACGCCGACTGCCACGCCAATCGCTGTTCCGACCGCCACGCCCACGCCGGCCTGGGCCAGAGGCTGGATCGCTTTTAGCGCAAGAATAAACAACAACTGGGATATTTACGCTCTGAATCCGGCCAGCGGGCAGCAAATTCGCCTGACCGCCGACCCGGCCGAGGATCGCTACCCGGCCTTTTCGCCCGACGGTCAAACGCTGGCTTTTGCCTCGCGGCGAGGCGGCTCGTGGAATCTCTATCTGCTCAAACCCAACGGCGAGGTAACGCAGCTGACCGACGGCCTGCCCTATCATGGTGCGCCGGCCTGGTCACCCGATGGTCGGCAGATTGCCTTTGAGAGCATGCGCGCCGGCAACCTGGATGTGTGGGTGATGAATGCCGATGGCAGTGGCCTGCGCAACCTCACCGCTCCCGCCGACCTGGCTCGCGGCGGCGACCGCGCCGATGGCAGCCCAGTCTGGTCGCCCGACGGTCGGCAGATTGCTTTTACCTCCTGGCGTTACGAGGATGAAGACATTCTCGTATTGGATGTACAAACCGGCGAAACACGCCAACTCACCTCGACACCCACAGGCGAATATCTGCACGAGTGGCGCGCCGATGGCGAGTTGGTCTATTCGCTGATTGACGGCGAAACCCAGGACATTTACAGCCGTTCGGTGAATGATGATCCCGAATCGCCGGGCCGCAGGCTGACCCGGTGGCAGGCGGTGGAAACCGGCATCCGCTCGCCCGATGGCGCGTACCTGGCTTTTTTGCTGCGTTATACACACGGAGCGCGGCTGTATGCCCAACAGCCCGAATCACCGGGCAGTCTGCCCATTCGTCTTACCGCCGAACTCCCTATCGCCGCGCCGTTAACCTGGACGCCTCACTATGCAGCCTGGAGTGAGGCACAGGGTCAACCGGTGATCCTGTACGTTGAACAAACTCACCCCGGACAGGGGGCGCCTTTTGACCTGGTTCGCCTGGCAGAGGTCGAGGTGGGCAATCCCTGGCTGAGCGATCAGGTAGACGACTCGTTTGTTGCCATGCGCCAACGCATCATCGCCGAAACCGGGCGCGATTTTCTGGCCCAACTCAGCGATGCCTGGCGCGGCATGACCTTTTCCAGCGAATGGTCCGATTACTCGAGCTGGCACAAGACCGGCCGCGCCATTGACACGCTGATGGACTATCTCTCGCCCGACCGCCGCAAGCGTTGGCTGGAGGTGATGATCGAGCCGGGCGGCGGCGAAGTGTACTGGCGGCTGTATCTGTACTGCGAAAAACAAGATGGCAGCCAGGGCATGCCGCTCAAAGCCCGTCCCTGGGACCTGACCTATGATGCGCGCAAGTCGCTCACCGGCGGACGGCGCAAGCCCATCCCTGCCGGCTATTATGTAGACCTGACCGATCTGATGGCGCAGTATGGCTGGCAGCGCATTGCCGCCCACGATCACCCCGACTTTCACTGGCACAACAATTTTGTGGCCGTCGAACACTGGCACTTTCAAAAGACCGACGGTCTACGCTGGTATGACGCCATGCGAGAGGTGTTTCCACCTGATTTGCTTGATGCACATCACAACTGGTCGGTGCAGCACAGCAAAAAGACGCCGACCTGGTTGATTGTCGCCAAAGGCATCCCGGTGCCGGTCGCCGAACAGCGCGCCATCCAGCGGCTGGTGCGTTGATGCAGCGGAATATAGAGAACGAGGAGTAACCGATAACCACCTGCTTCATTGACGCTAGGTGGCTTTTGTGCTATAGTTGGCAAACTGCATCCATTTCGAGCGGGTAAACAAGATGAAATCTGTGAAATTTTACATAGCTATTTTGTGGCTGGCGATCTGCCTGTTGAGTTGCACCTGGGCGCGCCCTACCACAGTCGTTCCGCCGCTGATCACACCGACGCCCCACCCCACCTCTACCAGACGGCCCACCCCCACGCCAACCACAGCCGCCAATCCACCGACAGATCGTCCATCAGAAGGCGTCCAGGAAGGGCAAACTGCACTCGATTTCACCCTCTATGATCTGCAAGGCCAGTCGGTAAACCTGAGCGACTGGCGAGGGAAGGTCGTGATGCTCAACTTTTGGGCCCTGTGGTGCGGCCCCTGTCGACAGGAAATGCCGGCCTTGCAATCCACTTTTGCCCGCTATGCCGATCAAGGCTTTGTGATTTTGGGAATCAATTTGCAAGACAAACCCGAATCGGTCGAGCCGTTCATCCAGGATGCCGGAATCGCCTTTCCGATTTTGCTGGATCAAGAAGGGCGAGTGATGCTCGACTACAAGATTTATGGCCTGCCTACCAGCATTTTCATAGACAGCGATGGGGTGATCCAGTACATTCATGTCGGCATGATCAATCAAAAGCAAATCACGAGCTATTTGAACAAGATGGGAATCAAATGATCTCAGATCCTCAGACCCTCTATACGCAAGGTTGGCGGCGCAGTTTGATTCTTTTTCTCGACCGGCAGATTGCCCGCCTGGCGCGGCACTGGCTGGCCGTATTCAATGTCTGCGCAGCCATTTATACCCTGCTGCCAGTGCTGGCGCCGCTGTTGATGGCCTGGAGCGCCCCGCAAGCCGGGCGGATCATCTATCTCTTGTACGCGCCGGCCTGCCATCAACTGCCCGAACGCTCGCTGTTCTTTTTTGGCCCCCAACTCACCTACACCGTAGACGAATTGTGGGCTTTGGGCGAATTGCCTCAAACCGACCTTTTGTCACGCAAACAGTTTATCGGCTCGCCGCTGGTAGGCTACAAGACAGCATTTTGTCAGCGCGATCTGGCCCTGTATGGCGGATTGCTGATCGGTGGGCTGGCGTTTGGCCTGGTGCGCCGCCGCCTCAAACCCATGTCCCTGCTGGCTTTTGGTCTCTGCCTGCTGCCCCTGGTATTGGACGGCGGCACTCAACTGATCGGCCTGCGCGAAAGCAATGTCTGGCTGCGGTTGTTCACCGGCGGGCTGGGCGGGCTGGGCACCATCTGGATGCTGTATCCGCACGTGCAGGTTGCCTTTGATGAAATGCGCTATCAAGCCGACCAACGACTCAACCCGCCGCTCTAGCAGTCTGTCGGAGAGACTATTCGTTGCCCCACTTGAGGATATCGGGGTCCCGAACAAGTTCGGAAACACCCCACTCCGTGCGCTAAAATTGCCAGGTTGGGGGCTCACCACCGCTCAGGGATCTCCAACAGCCTGCTAACAGGTTATTTGTTCTCACTGCCAACCTGTGATATAATTTTTCCCTCAAGGAAAGACCGATGGCCCAAATTATCACCAGTCTGCGCGAGCGGCAAAAAATCAACGAGCAAATTCAATATCTGCTGAACGAGACCTCGGAACAAGAGTTCAAAAAGCGCGCCCACCGCATCGCCCGCAGCGGCGATCAGGTCATTCCGGTGATCTTGAACAACTTGAAACATCCCAGTTCATCGCTGCTCAGCGTGCTGGGTGTCATCTCGTCATTCTATCCCGACCGAGATGAACTGGGCGAACGGCTGTATGAAATTGCCGCCGACACGAGTTTGCCCGACCGAAATCGAGCGGCTGCGATGGCCATTATGGAGCGGTTTCTGGACATCGATCCAGATGCCGAGTTGGTCGGCACACTGAACGACCCCAGCGCATTGGTGGCCGATTCGGTCGCCGAGATCATTGACAGCACCCGCCAAGATCCCAATCTCTTGATCGGATATGCCAGAGAGATGGCCCGGCAGTCTTCTCAGGTGTTGGATCGGATGGTGGCCACGCTGGTTCAGATGGGGCAGGAGCAGGCAGCGCCCATTTTGGGCGTGCTGGCCCAGGAACAGTCCGAGTATGCCGCTCAGTCAGCCATCAAGGCGATGGGGCAGTTGCGTTACCCGCTCACTGCGCAATGGTTACGCTCACTGATAGCTATGCTGCCGCCCGACCGCCGTTCCCTGGCCGAACGCAACCTGCGCAAATTGCAGTTTAGCGGGGTGCCACTGTCCGATCTTCTGCCGGTAGACGCATCCTGGCGCACACTGGTCAGCCCGCTGGATGGGGTAGGCAGCCAGGTAGTGTGGTTTATCCATTACAACTCGGATGCCACCAGGTCTGATTCAACCTGTTGGTTTTTGGGGTTAACTCTATCGGGTGAGCAAGAGACCGTCAACGCTTATGGTGGGTCGGCAGTGCCGGTGCTGTTGCTGCCGCCGCACCAGCCGCAGGGATATTTTCACGTTGTGTCGCTGCCCGATCACAGTATGCTGAACATGCTGGAAGCCAATCTGGATTATGGGCGCAGGCTGGTGCGAGAATGGCAGCAACTCACCTGGGCGCGAGATCACGAAATGCCCCCCGAGTATCGCATGATGGGGCACCGGCTATGGGAATATCAAGAGGATGCATCCGGCCCGCCGCCGGTCGAGGTGGAAAATCCGCTGCTCTGGCTGGATGAGATGCCCCAATTGCTCGATCACCCGGCATTCAAAGGGTGGTTTGTCTATGACAATCAGGCCGTTGATTACATATTCAAGGCCTGGTCGACGTTCCAGTCCCCACATTGGAAAACCTGGACAACCCAACTGACACAGATTTATTTCGACAAGCAGCGAACCGCTGTCTTGCAAAACCGCCTGCTGGGCATGGCCGAATGGTTGTCTTGGGCAAAAGAGCCGCGGTTGGCTCACCTGGCAATGGCCGCAGCTCAAACGGTCACCACCCTTCCGGCTGCAGCTCATCCTCTGCTGTATCGGATGACCGAATCGGGGATACAGGTCATTGTAGACCTGATCAAGAAGCAAATGCACCTTTGAGCAAATGCACCTTTGAGCGAGTACACGGTCAGACATTCGGCCCAAGCTCTGATGAACTGACCGGATCAAAAATTAAAGAAGGAGAGGTTAAAAACATGCCACATTTTGGTCTTCCTGAACTGGTTATTATTCTGGTGATTGTGCTTTTGGTCTTTGGCGCCAGTCGTCTCAAAGACATTGGCACCGGGTTGGGCGGAGCGATCAGCGCGTTCCGCAAAGAAGTGAAAAAGCCCGAACAGGAAGGTAAAGCCGAGGACAAGAAAGAAGAATAAACACCCCGGCAATCTGGTTTTCCGGCAAAATGCGCAGCCATTGGTTACGGCTGCGCATTTTGCATGGCCTGTCGCACGGTGTGTATCAGGTCTTGAAGGCGAAACGGCTTGTGCAGACATTGGCAGGCTTGCAGGCGTTGGGCCTCTTGATCTATCTCGCTGGATCCATAAGCCGTGATCAAAATCGAACGGGCGGTCGGCGCCAGATCGCGGGCCTGCCGGATGACATCCAACCCGTTGATGCCCGGCAGCCGAAAATCCACAATTAGCAGATCAAAGCGGTGATGGCGAATCTGCTCCAACGCCTGCTCGCCCGACCCCAGTATCTGCACCTCGTATTCATTGCCCGCCGAGTCGGACGCCAAGTCGGCCAGCCCCTCGCGCAGAAAAAAGGCTACCCGATCATGGTCGTCCACGATCAAAATGCGCTTGTTCATCTGACTTCTCCGACGACATTTTTATCTCGTCCAACAGAGTCCACTGAGAAAACCACCAAGAACACCAGGTACACAAAGCAAGTCAGGGCTTGCATTGATTATTGCAAGGTTTTGTGTGAGCAATTTCAATCTCAACCCGAATTTTCCTGGCATGTCCTCGAACAAGTTCGGGATTCCGACCTCCCCAAGTGGGGCAACGATTAGTCTCTCCGACAGACTGTCAGGAGTGTGCTGAAAGAGTCCGTTTTTGCCACAAAGAGCACCAAGATTTACAACGCTTTTGAACGCTTGATGATCCTTTGTGTCCTCGATGTCTTGGTGGTAGATGATTTTTTCAGCAATCTCCTGGTGCCCTTTGGATGAAAACCTCTTTCAGTGGACTGCATTTAGCGTATCATAAAAGGTCTGGTTGCCGGGTTACGGAAAAATTACAATTCCATCGCCTCGACCTATTGACAGAAACACAAAAGGGGTGTACAATAATTCCGAGTATTTACTCAGAATTGGAGCGACCGAGATGAAAGTGTCGGCCAGAGAAGAATATGGACTGCGGGCTGCTGCTGCGCTGGCTGCGCAGTATGGCAACGGGCCGGTTTCATTGGGCGATGTGGCCCAATCGTTGCACATGTCGCTGGATTACCTGGAACAGGTCATTCCGTTGCTGCGCCAGGCCGGCCTGGTGTCGAGCAAGCGAGGGGCCAGGGGCGGCTATGAGTTGGCGCGTCCGCCAGCCGAGATCACGGTGGGCGACGTGCTGCGCGCTCTGGAGGGAGATTTGTTGCCGGTGCAATGTGTGCGTCACGACCCGGACCACTCGTGCGATCAACAAGATCGTTGTGCGGCGCGCGTTGTGTGGGAGTTGGTGCATCGGCGTGTTCGAGATGCTTTGGATGGCATATCATTGGCCGATCTGGCCTAGAGCAGGGAGAGAACCTATGGATAAACGCACCATTTACCTTGACCATGCGGCCACCACAGCGGTAGATCCGCGCGTGGTAGAGGCGATGCTACCTTTTTTTACCGAAAAATATGGCAACGCATCCAGCATTCACCATAAGGGGCGCGAGGCCGCCGAGTCGCTGGAAGCTGCTCGCCGGTCGGCGGCACAGATTTTGGGCTGCAAGGAACGCGAGATCATCTTCACCAGCGGCGGCAGCGAAAGCGACAATCTGGCCTTGCGCGGGGTGGCCTTTGCTCAGGCCGAGCAGGACAAAAAGCACCTGATCACCTCGCCGATTGAGCATCACGCCATCGGCCACACGATGGAGCAATTGCGCGAAAAATTTGGCTTTGAGGTCACCTATGTGCCGGTAGACCGCTATGGTATGGTGTCGCCGGACGATGTGGCGCGGGCCATCCGCCCGGATACGGCACTGGTGAGCATTATGTATGCCAACAACGAGGTGGGGACAATTCAGCCGCTGGCCGACATTGCCCGGGTAACCAGGGCTCACGGCGTGCCTTTTCACACCGATGCAGTGCAGGCCAGCGGATCGTTGGACCTGAATGTGGGGCGGTTGGGCGTGGATTTGTTGTCGCTCTCGGCGCACAAGTTTTATGGCCCCAAAGGGGTGGGACTGTTGTATGCGCAGCGCAAGGTCAAGTTTTGGCCGCTGCAAACCGGTGGGGCGCACGAGAACCGCCGCCGCGCCGGCACCGAAAACATTCCCTATATTATCGGTATGGTCAAGGCGTTGGAACTGGCGTATGAAAACATCGAGGCCGAAAACCGGCGCATCAGCGCGCTGCGCGACCGCCTGATTCAAGGGATTCTGGAGCGTGTGCCGGAAGCGATGCTGACTGGACACCCCACACAGCGTTTGCCCAACAGCGCCACCTTTGTGTTCAAATATGTCGAAGGGGAAGGCATTTTGCTCAACCTGGACGCGCTGGGCGTGTGCGCCAGCAGTGGGTCGGCCTGCACATCGGCATCGCTCGATCCGTCGCACGTGCTGGCGGCGATGGGGGTGCCGGTCGAAGTAGCGCACGGCAGCCTGCGCCTGACTCTGGGGCGCGAGAACACCCAGGAGGACGTGGATTTTGTGATCGCCCATTTGCCCGGCATTGTGCAAAAATTGCGTGATATCAGCCCCTTGTACGACCCGGCTGCCTGTCCGCCGGTGCGGGAAGACGAGTAGCTCCAGGTCATTCTGACAAAATGATAGCCAGCTCATAGCCGCAGGTGGGGCATTTTTTGCCGTTCATCAGGTTGCGGATGGTATAACCGTAGCGATGGATGCATATTTGTCCACATTCAGGGCAACGGGTGTGTTCATACGGGTCGCCCGGCACATTGCCGGCATAGACATAGCGCAGCCCGGCCTCTGCGCCGATCTCGGCGGCACGGTGCAGTGTTTTAACTGGCGTAGGCGTGGCGTCGAGCATTTGATAGCGCGGCACGAACCGCGAGAGATGCCAGGGCATATCGCGATCTACTGAAGCGAGAAAATTGGCAATGCTGCGTAATGTATCCTCATCATCGTTGTGGCCCGGTATGATCAGGGTAGTCACCTCTACCCACACACCTTGCCGGCGCATCAGGGCGATGGTGTCCATCACCGGCTGCGCTCGCGCCCCGCACAGAGTGCGATAAAACTCGTCGTTGCCTTTGAGGTCTACATTGGCGGCGTGCAGGTTGCCGCTGATGGCCTGCAATGCTTCGGCGGTCATATAGCCGTTGGTGACAAAAATGTTTTTCAGCCCGGCCCGGACGGCCAGGTTGGCACAATCATGGGCATATTCAAAAAAGATGGTCGGCTCGGTATAGGTATAGGCGATGGTCTGGCAGTTTTCTCGCTGCGCCAGTTCGACCACTTGCTGCGGCGACAGGGGGCGGCTGTGGCGTTCCAGGTTGATCTGCTCGCGGGGCAGTTGCGAAATGTCGGCGTTTTGGCAAAACTGGCAGCGAAAATTGCAGCCGGCTGTGGCGATGGAAAATGACGATGCGCCCGGAAAAAAGTGAAACAAGGGTTTTTTTTCGATAGGATCTACGGCCGCCGCCACAGCCTGACCGTATACCAGTGTGTACAGCACGCCATCACGATTTTGACGCACGCGGCAGATGCCTCGCTGCCCGGGGTGGATGTGGCAGCGGTGAGCGCACAGGGCGCAGTGCACCGTCTGATGATCGGATTTTTGGTACAGTATGGCCTCTTGCATCATCATTCCTCTCTTGTCCTTGTCTCAACTCCAGTGACTTTCGCCGCGTTCTTGCCAGCCGTGCGCTCCCAACAGCGGCACAAAGGCCACATGGAGAATCTCTTCGCTGAAGAATCGGTCGCCGCGCCGCCGCACCCGCACCAACTCTTGGGTCCAGCGCGGACCCACCGGTGCCACCAGTCGTCCGCCGTCGGCGAGTTGTTCCTGCAATGGCTGGGGTATTTGAGGCGCCGCTGCCGTAACAATGATGGCATCGAACGGGGCTTTTTCCGGCCAGCCTGCGCTGCCGTCGCCCACCTGCACACAGACATTGGCGCAGCCGACCGCCTCTAGCGTTTGCCCGGCCTGCCGCGCCAGGTCGGGCAGGCGTTCCACCGTCCATACCTGCCCGACAATCTGAGACAGCACGGCAGCCTGGTACCCCGAACCGGCGCCGACCTCAAGCACCGATTCACCGCCGCGCAGTTCCAGCAGTTCAGTCATCAAGGCGACAATGTAGGGCTGCGAGATGGTCTGCCCCTGGCCGATAGGCAGGGGCGAATCGTTGTAAGCCGAATCTATCAGGTGCGCCGGCACAAAGCGATGGCGCGGCACGGCGCGCATGGCAGCCAGCACCAACGGGTCGCGCACGCCGCGCGCCTGGATTTGATCGGCGACCATGCGCTCGCGCTGAACCAGGTATTTATCGTGGGGATGCTCATTGGGGGACATGGCTACCTCTGACTGTGATTTGAGCCTATTATAACACGGATTGGCCGCTGGACAACCATCAATTTGCCGGGTGCGCAGCGAGCGGGGTTGTGTTGTAAGACAAACACGGCTATAATCAGGGCTTGCAGAGAGAGCGGATCGATTTGCCCGTTTGGGATACAGGAGAAAACTTGGGTTTGGATTTGCGTTTGCCTCATCGTTTGTATCGGGGTTATGTATTTGACCTGGATGGCACGGTCTATCTGGGCGAAGAGTTGCTGCCGGGGGCGCGGCGGACCATCGAGACGCTGCGGCGGGTCGGCTGCCGGGTGGTCTATGTGTCAAACAAGCCGGTCGAGACGCGGCACGATTATGCGGCCAAGCTCACCCGGCTGGGCCTGCCGACCGACGTAGCCGATGTGATCAACTCGTCGCATGTGATGGTCAATTACCTGCTGGCCCGTGCCCCCCAGGCACGGGTGTTTCCCATCGGCGAGCCGCCACTGATTGACGAGCTGCGCGCCGTCGGATTGACGATCAGCGAGCGGCCGGGCGAGATTGATTTCGTGATCGCCAGTTTTGATCGCACCTTTGTCTACCGCAAGCTGCAAATTGCCTTTGACGCCATCCGCGCCGGAGCGCATTTTATCGCCACCAACGCCGACCCCTTTTGTCCGGTGCCGGGCGGCGGTGAGCCGGATGCAGCGGCGATCATTGCGGCCATCGAGGCCTGCACCGGTCACAAAGTCGAAGAGGTGGTGGGCAAGCCGTCGTCGATCATGATGCGCACGGCGTTGGACTTGCTCGGCACGCCGCCGCAAGAGAGCATCATGGTCGGCGACCGGTTGGAGACCGATGTGCCGATGGGACAGCGAGCCGGTATGGCTACTGCGTTGCCGCTCACCGGGGCCACCCGACAGGAACAACTCGAGCGCAGTCCCGTGCAGCCCGATTTTGTGCTGGAGCGATTGGATCAACTGTTACCCTCAGACAGCCAATAAAGGAGCATCAAATGAACAAAAAAGAGCGCATTTTACGTCTGCTTGGCGAGCCGGGCGGCCTGACCGATTACGTTCCGGCGGCGTTCTTTATCCATTTTCCACCGGCCTATCATCGCGGGCAGGCGGCGGTGGACAAGCATCTGGAGTATTTTCGCCACACCGACATGGATTTTGTCAAGATTCAATACGAGTTGCCCTTTCCGCGCCGGGCCGACATAAACGAGCCGGAGGATTGGGTGCACATGCCGCGCTATGGACGCGAATTTTTCCAGCCGCAACTGGACATTGTGCAGGGGTTGGTGCAGGCCGTGCAAGGCGAGGCGATGGTAATTCAGACGCTCTATTCGCCGTTTATGTGCGCCGGGCACACTGCCGGCAGTGAGACATTGCAGGCACACCTGGAGCAGTCCCCCAATCTGGTACAGGTTGGGCTGACCGCCATCACCGACAGCCTGCTGTGGTTTGTGCGCGAGTGCGCCCGGCTAGGGCTGGATGGTTTCTATGCCTCGACGCAGGGTGGAGAAAGAGGGCGGTTTGCCGATCCGACACTGTTTGCCCGCTACATTCGGCCACACGATTTGGCGATCATGAACGAAATCAATCGCCTTTTCTCGTTCAACATCCTGCATATTTGCGATTATCACCTGCCTTATGACGACCTGACGCCATTCCTCGATTACCCCGGACACGTGGTCAACTGCCCGCTGAATGTGGGCGACCGGCCCTTGTCGGCGCGCCAGGCTGCCGACCTGTTTGGCCGGCCCTATATGGGCGGGCTGGACCGGCATGGGATCATCGCACACGGCAGCGTGGAGGAAATTCGGGCGGCAGTGGCAGATGTGGTGGCCACGGCTCCGGCGCAGTTTATCCTGGCCGCCGACTGCACCCTGCCCGGCGACACCGATTGGGACCACATTCGTGCCGCCATTGATGCAGCGCACCATGCCACGAGGTCGGCTTGATCGCCATGAATGGATTGCTAGAGCAGCTCAATCCAGCGCAGCAGCTTGCCGTCACCACCACCGAGGGGCCGGTGCTGGTTCTGGCCGGCCCCGGTTCGGGCAAGACGCGGGTATTGACTCATCGAGTGGCTTTTCTGATCCGGGAAAAGGGCGTCCGCCCCTGGCAGATCATGGCCGTGACGTTTACCAACAAGGCCGCCCGCGAAATGAAGGCTCGCCTGGAGCAGCTGATCGGCGGGGTAGACCTGGAACAGCTCACCATCGGCACATTTCACGCCATCTGCGCCCGCATTTTGCGTCGCGAGGCGACCGCGCTGGGTATGGATGCGCACTTTGTCATCTATGACGATGATGATCAAAAAAAGTTGGTTGACCGCGTCTTGAAGGAACTCAATCTGGATGACAAACAATATCGCCCCAACGCCATGCGCAACCTGATCTCGACGGCCAAAACCAACCTGCTCACCCCCAATGACTGGGCGACTGGCTCGTATGTCGAAGAGGTGGCGCGGCGGGTCTATGCCCGTTACCAGGCGTTGTTGGACGAGAGCAATGCGCTGGATTTTGATGACTTGCTGCTGCGGGTGACGCTGGCACTGCGCCAGAACCCCGATCTGCGACAAAAATATCAGCAGCGTTACCGCTATGTGCTGGTAGATGAATTTCAAGACACCAACAGGGTGCAGTATGAAATGGTGCGTCAATTTTCTGGCGGCACGGGTAATTTGTTTGGCGTGGGCGACGAGGACCAATCTATCTATATGTTTCGCGGAGCCGATTTTAGAAATGTGCAGCGGTTTGAGCAAGATTACCCCAAGACAAACAAGATTTTGCTGGAGCAAAATTATCGTTCTACCCAGGTCATCCTCGATGCAGCCACAGCCGTGATCGCGCCCAACACACAGCGCACACACAAAGCCCTGTTTACGCAGCGGCGCGGCGGCACACCGATTGTGGTGCATGAGGCCTATGATGAGAACCAGGAAGCTCGTTGGGTGGTAGAGCAGATTGTGGCCTTGCGGCACGAGCGCACCTCGCCGGGCGAGTGTGCGGTCATGTATCGCACCAACGCCCAGTCGCGGGCGATAGAAGATGCGTTTGTGGCCCAGGGCATGCCCTACCGGCTGGTGGGGGCCACCCGTTTTTATGATCGCCGCGAGATTCGCGACCTGAAGGCCTACATGAGCATCATTTACAATCCCTACAGCACTGCCGACCTGGAGCGCATCATCAATGTGCCGTCGCGCAAGATCGGCGCCAAGACGTTGGCCGATCTGAGTCGCTGGGCGGCCGGGCGTGGCCTGGCTCTGTATGATGCGCTGGGGCAACTGCCCCTGGGCGCCGAGTGCCCGGTTTCGACAGCGGCGCGACGGGCTTTGCTCGGATTTTATGAGCTGTGGCGGGGCTGGGTGGCGCAGCGAGAGAGTGCGTCTGCGCTCAATTTGCTGGATCAGGTGATCGCCCAAACCGGCTATGAAACCTATTTGTGCGACGATGAGGGCGGCGATGAACGCTGGGAAAACGTATTGGAATTGCGCAATGTGGCCGCCCGCTATGACAATATGCCAGTGGAGGAAAGCCTGGCCGCTTTTATCCAGGACATGGACCTGGTGTCGGACACCGACAGTCTGGACCATGTCGAGGGCGTTTCAAACGCCCCCACCCTGCTCACCCTGCACACGGCCAAAGGGCTGGAATTTCGCGTCGTGTTTATCGTGGGGGTAGATGATGGGCTGATCCCACACAGTCGTTCTTTTGACAGCCCCGACGCGATGGAAGAAGAGCGACGGCTGTTTTACGTGGGCATCACACGGGCGCAGGATCGCCTGTACCTGTCGCATACATTTCGCCGCACCACGTTTGGCAGCAGCGACCTGTCTGCGCCGTCGCGTTATTTGAAGGATATTCCGGGGCATGGCCGGGCTGCGTCATTTGCGTCCAAAGAACAAACCCGCCCGCGCGTCAACCTGGACGCGGCCCGATTTGGCGCCGCGCAGCCGGGGCGGCGCAGCGCCACAGCCGATGCGCCTTTTCGCCCCGGCGACAGAGTAAGCCACAAAGCGTTCGGCGAAGGCGTAGTCTTGAGCGTCGAGCCGCGCGGCAGCGATTGGGATGTTACGGTGGCGTTCAAGGGCCGCGGCAGCAAAACCCTCGCCGCCGGGTTTGCCGGGCTGGACAAGATGGACTGATTGAAAAATGGAAACACCGTGGACTGGGCTGCCCGTCGGGGGCGCAAGCGGGCGAGGGCAAGCCTCGCCCCAACATGCCGCTCAGAGATTTTGGGTCAGAGCCAGCAGCAAGGCCAGAGCCAGAGAGAGGTCGGGCAAAAAGAGGGCCTGATCGACCAGGCCATGCGCCAGCAACACCCCCACCGCCGTGATCGCCCCTACCAACAGCGGGCGATGGGATGTCGCTGTCCTGCACTTGAGCAGGGCTGTGCGGAAAAAAGTGAACAGCAGCCCACTCAAGGCCAGCACCCCCCACAGCCCCAATCGCGTCCAGGCATCTAGCAGCACATTGTGCGGATGTGACAGGTTGAGTTCGTTCCAGGCCGACGGCAAGACATAGCGCGAGCGATACAGATATAAAAAATTGTCCAGACCGACGCCGGTCAGGGGATAATCACCAATTATGGCCAGGCTGGACTGCCACAATTTCAGGCGGAAAAAGCCCGTACCGCTACCCGGCTGAAACCAGCCAGCCATCTGCCCGCTCAAGACCAGCCCGCCGACCACGACGATCAAAATACCGGCACCAGCCAGCGTCCCCCATATCCGCCAACGTCGCCGGCCCGGCCGGAGAGCCAGGCTGGGCCAGACAAATCCCCCCAGAATCAGCCCCATTGTCGGCAGCCCCAGCAGCAACGCGCCTTTGGAAAAAGTCAGTGTCAATGCGCCCAGCACGATCAACGCCACCGCCCCACCCGCCCAGCGCGCCCAACGCGGCTCGCGTCGCAGGACGGTCAGCGATACCAGCATCGGCAGGGCTCGCTCCAGGTACAGGGCCAGGTTGTTGGGTGAGCCGTACAACCCGCGCACCCGCCATCCTGCGTCGGTGGTGATCAGATTTTGCCCGACTATGGCCTGCCCGATGCCGGTCGCGGCCACGGCTACGGCCCCCAACAGCCAGCCGTCCACCAGCCGCTGTCGGGCGCGCTCGCTGCGCACGGCCAGCCGGATCAGGGCATAAAACAGCGCGCCATCCACAAACACCACCCGAAACTCACGCCAGGCCACATCTTGACGAGCTGCTCCCTCGGCTGCCAGCCAGGCCGTCAAAAGCAGGGCAACCATGCCGGCATCCAGAGAAAAGAAATCCAGCCTGGCGCGGCTGTTCAGGCTGCGACGCAGTCGCTCTGGCCATTCTCTCCAGCGAGACAGTTGGTCGGCCAGCCAGGCGCGCACCCGTCCATCTGCCACACCGCGCCCCCAGTCGAGCAGGCGGGCCACCAGCCAGGCCGACAGGCAAACGGCCAGCCCCAATTCAATGATCGAAAAGGGGCGGCCCAACAGGGTTTTGGGCGCCAGGTAAAATGGCAGCGACAGGGCCACCAGAGACAACCCCAAATCTATGCGCAAAAAGACCAGCAACCACAAGACGACCAGCAACAGCATGCTCAGCGGCGTCCAGGGCGAGAAATAAAAAACCAGGGCCACCGTCAGCGTAGCCGAGACCGGTATCCATTCGGGCAGGGCGCGATAACGGCGAAATATGCCGCCGATCATGGCATAGATCGGTCGAGCCAGCAGCGGCGCGGCCAGAAATTGCACCGCCGCCGCCAGCATGGCCAGCACGGCGACGATCAGCAATCCCACCGATATGCGATGGCGCGGCGGCGACGGCTCTTGGCCCCATACCGTCCAGCCCACCAGCGGCCACTGCCCCCACCCGCCGTGGGCGACAATCTCGATGTGATGTCCCTGCTGCGACGACAAGCCCTGCACCACTCGCACCGACACAGTTTCACCCTGTCGAGCCGTGTCGGGGTCATACAGCACCAGGTAAGACAGACCGTTTTCCTCACGGGGCAGCCCCCAGGCCGGTCGGCCGTCTATTTGAATATAGAACACGCCCCAAAAATCGCCGCGCCGCACGCGCAGGTCCAGGGCGGTACCGGCAAAGTCAAAAGACAGGGTCGCGTTGCGTTGAGCTGCATCGGCCAGGTGCGGCGGGTCGGCTCCGTCCGGCGCAAATCGCCACTCACCCACCAGAGTGGCATTTTGTTCGCTCGGTACATAGACGCCGATGGGCAGCGGCGTCTTTTTGTCGGCATTGGCCTCAAGAGCGTGGTACAAGGGGCTGAACTGCCCCGCGGCGTCACGCAGCGCAAAACCCCAGCGCGGATCATCGAGCGGCAGGTTGGGCTGCCAGGTATACAAGATCATCGGCCCCAGCCACGGCCACTGACGGCGGGCCATTTGAATGGCCGCCAGGGTGTAATCCACCTGCTGCGACGAACTCACCGCTCCCCATTGCGATGGCTCGGCCTGATCGTCGAGCAAGACGTTCCAGCCCCAGGCCGTAGCCCACACCGGCACATCGGCCAGCCCCATATCGGCCAGAGCCTGCCGTGCCAGGCCGATGCGCCCAAAAGACAGGCGGTTCAGCGATGGTTCTTGATCGGGCGAATCGCCCATTCCCAAAGGCTGCAAGGCCAGCGCATCGAAAAAAGGCCGTCCGCCAGCAGCCAGCACGCCGCGCACAAAGGCCACCTCGTTGAGGTTGAGTGGACCATTCTCGGTGGTGGGGGCCAGGGCGGCCAGCAAGATCGGCGCGCCGGGGTCGGCCTGACGAATGTGGATGGCTCCTTCGCGCAGCAACACGGTAAAAGCCGCCGGGTCTACATACTGCCCGCCCCAGTGTTCGGCCAGGTTGGGCTCGTGCCAGAGCTGATAGGCAGCAATCTGCCCACGAAAACGCTGCGCAAAAGCGGCCACAAAACGGCCCCAATCGGCGGCCTCTTGAGGTGGGCGGCTATTAACCGACGAGCGCGAAGCAAATGGGGTAGGTTGCGGAACGGCGATCACCGCCCGACAGGTGGGCAACGGTTCAGTCGTAGGCGTGGCGGCCAGCCCGGCCGACGCAGGCAGAGACAGAGAGGTCAAAAGGGGGGTGGGCTGCGCGGTAGGACCGGGCGCGATGGTCGTCTTCACGGCCCAGTCTGGCGGCTGATCCAACACGGCGATCAATTCCAGGCCATACTCGTGACAGCTCTGTACGATGCGATCCCAAACATCCCACTCGAACCGATCCGGCTGCGGCTGGATGTCGCTCCAGGGAAATCGCTGGCGCACCCAGCGCAAGCCGGCGGCGCGAATGTCGGCCAATACCTGGGCCAGTTCGTCCGGCTCGTACTGTTCCAGGTTGACGTTGACGCCCAATTCATTCAGGTTAGCCAGTGGGTTGTCCAGCGGTATGGCTGATGATCGGGCCTGAAGCGATTCCTGTCGCCAGGCCAGGCCAGCCCCGCTCAGGCTCAACACGGCCAGGATTGACCAAACGATCAATCGCCATCGTTCGTCGCGCAGTTTGTGCCACAGAATTTTTACACTCTGCATCATTTATTTTTCCCAATCTACCAGTCGTGATTGACCATCGCCGGTCAACTGCCGCGCCTGCCCGGTGGCCGAATCTACCAGGTATAGATTGCCGGCATAGATCACGGCCAGGTATCGGGCATCGGGCGACCAGGCGTAGCGCGGCGGGGGTTGAATGGCCGGTGATAGCAGCCCGCCGACGCTCTGAGCGGGAAAGAGGACGCGCCGATTGCTGCCGTCGCGGTCCATCACATACAGCACATAACGGCTCTCAAACGAGACCTGCGGGTATTCGGCCTGCGCATAGGCGATCAGGCTGTCAGAGCCGACGAGGGGCGACCAGCGCGGCATGGCCCACATGCCCGAAGGCGAAACCAGACGAGCGCGCACCTGCCGATTCAGCGAAAAAGCCCACACCTCGAACATGTCGCTAGAAGCGGCCGGCTGTCCTGCGGCAGCCTGACCGTGAACCACACCCAGCACGTACTGGCTGTCGGGCGACCACGAAGGCGGCGAAAGCCACACCCGCTCTCGCTCGATCTCGGGCGGGACAAAAGAGGCCAGCGGAAAGCCGCGCCGCGTAGACAGGTCAATCCAGCCGATCTCGTCGGCGCGGGCATAGGCCATCTTGCTACCATCAGGCGACCAGGCATACAGGGTGCCTTGCCAGCTATAAAGGCTGGTCGTCTGAGCGGCCAGAACACGCTGCGGCTGACCCCGCGCCAGATCGCCTTGAGCGTTTCGCACTGTCAACATCCACAAATCGTTGTGGGCATTCCATCCGGGCGGGCCGCTTTTGACGCCGGTGCTGTAGGCGATCTGACGACCATCCGGCGACCAGTCGGCCCACAGCACGTTTTGGATTTTGAGCGACTGGGATATTTCGTTGATCAGCCGCACATTGAGCAGAAAGAGCTCGTTCAGCGGACCATCGAGGGGAGAATCCAGCGCAACCGAGTAGAGCAAATAGGCCCCGTCGGGCGACAGGGCCAGTACCCGCCCATCCAGCGCGCCGTCTGAGGTGACGGCACGGCGACCGCCGCTCTGCCCGCGCATGATCCAGGCATTGCCGCTGTTGAGGTAGGCGATGACGCCAGGAATTTCGACCGACTCGACCACGCCTTCGATGCCGACGGCGATGATCTGGTCGGCGGCCTCGACGATAACAATGCGCTGCAAGACGCTGCGAGAAATTTCGACACCATCTTCAAAGCGCAGTCGCCATGTCACCTGCGCCTCGCCGTTTTTGCCGGTTTGAAGCAGTTTTTGCTCGCCCACAGGCAGAGCTTCGCTCTTGATGGTCTGCTGGGTATAGGGGATGGTCTCGCGCTCGACAATAACCTCTTCTTGCACGCGAATGACCCGAATGGACAGCCCATCGGTGATCTGCACCCACAGGTCGGGCCGAACCAGATCGTCCGGCCCGACAGCGACACCGGCTTCGCTCAAGGCCTCGCGCACGGTCAGCGCCGAGGTGGTCAGGTCTATATCCTGACCGTCTGCGCGGATATGCACTTGATGGCTGCGCAGGCCCGGTCGGCAGGCGGTGAGCAGCAAGATGAGCAACAAGGCAACATGACGAAATTTTGGCATGACCCGGCGCGCCCTCACCTCTACATGGTCAACGCCATCACGGCCTTTTGGGCGTGCAGGCGGTTCTCAGCCTGATCGTACACCACCGAATGGGGACCGTCTATGACCTCATTGGTCACTTCAATCTCGCGGTCGGCAGGTAAGGGGTGCATATAGATCGCATCTTCTTGGGCCAGCTCGAGCCGCCGGGCATCGGTGATCCAGTCGGTGTATTTCTGGCTGATCCGGGCGCTCTCTTGCAGGTTGGCGGTGGCGAGCATGCAGCCCCAGCTCTTGGGGTAAACCACGTCGGCGCCGGTAAAGGCCTCGTCCATATCGTGGACGATCTCGAAATGACCGCCATACTGCCGCGACAGATCGGCGGCCTGTTGTTCAATATTGGGCATCAGCTTGAATTCGGGCGGATAGGCCAGGGTGACGTGCATGCCAAAGCGGGCGGCCTGCAAGATCAGCGATTGCGGCACCGAGAGCGGTTTTTGATAGCTGGCCGCATAGGCCCAAGAAACGGCGATCTTTTTTCCCTTCAAGTTGCGTCCCTTTTTCTCAATGATGGTCATCATATCGGCCAGGATTTGAAAGGGGTGATAGATTTCGCACTGCATGTTGAGTACCGGCACCGGCGAGTATTGAGCCACCTCGGTGATGTAGCGGTTGCCCACACCCCAATCGCAATGGCGGATGGCAATGCCGTCGCCATAGGAACCCAAGATTTTGCCGATCTCTTTGGGCGTGTCGCCGTGCGATATCTGGGTGGTGCTGGATTCGATAAAGTGCGCATGCCCGCCCAGTTGGGTCATGCCGGCCTCGAACGAGTTGCGCGTGCGCGTCGAGGTAAAGAAAAAGAGCATAAACAGGGTTTTGCGCAGCAAATAGTCGGTTTGCAGGCCCAGGGCGCGGCTGCGTTTGAGGTCCCAGGCCACATCGAGCGCGGTTTCGATCTCTTCCAGAGACCAGTCTGTGTCGGCGATAAAATCGCGTCCTTTGAGTCGAGTTTGCATACTTGCTCCCAAATTGTTCGATAAACAAAGAGTCTTGGGTCGGGTGGCAGGTTCAGGCTCTGGCCCGAATTTCAGGGATACACCTGCACAAACGCCCCTTCTTTAACCTGAAAGATGTAAACAGTGGCATTGCGCACATCGCCGTTAGGTTCAAAAGCCAGTTGGCCCATCGGCGTTTTCACCGATAGCGACCTGATCGCCTGGCTGACTGCACCGACATCGAGGGAATTGGCTTTTTTGACGCCCTCGGCCAATACCTGGAGCGCGCTATAGCCGTTGATGGAATAGGTGTCGGGGTTGCGAAATTCGACATTTTGATAGCCGCGAATCCACATGGCATCTACGGCCGTCTTGGGGCTGGGGGCAAAGCCACTGACATACATTCCCTCGGCGGCGCCTTCGGCCTCGTCAATGGTGGCGGCCAGAAAAGCTCCATCGGAGGCCAGCATAGACAGCCGGATGCCGGCCTGCACCAGAGCGATGCGCAAGTAGGGGGCTTCGATCTCGTATCCGGCGTAAAAGATGGCGTCGGGAGCGACCTGCTGAATTTGCGGGATTTCCCGCTCGTAGCGATCCTGACCTTCGGCCACCTGGAGTTTCAAGACAACCTGAGCTCCCAATTTTTGCAGCGCATCGGCCATTGCCTGGGCCAGACCGATGCCATATTCGGTGTCGTTGTGCAAAATAGCCACCCGTTTGGCGGCCAATTTTTCCACCAAAAAGCGGGCATCGGCCTGGCTTTGCACGGCGTCGTTGGCATTGACGCGGAAAAAGTTGGTGTAGCCCTTTTGCGAAATGCTCACTTCGCTGGATGTGGGGGTGATAATCAGCAGCGGCAGGTCTTTGTAAATCTCCATCGCCGCCAATGTCTGCCCGCTGTTCAGGTGTCCGATCACGCCCAGCACCTTTTTGCCAGCCAAAACGTCTGCTTTGATCTGGTCAGCGACGTCTATGGCCACATCAGAACTGGACTCGTCATCTAGCGGCACCACCACTACGCGATAGCCCAGCAGCCCGCCGGCGCGGTTCAGTTCATCGGCCATCAAATTGACGCCACCCAAAATGGTTTGCCCGCCGTTGGCTTGAAAACCCGACAAGGGAGTGGCTACATAGACATATACATCGCCTTTGGTGGGTTCTGTCGCTGTGGGGGCGGCAGGTTGGCAGCCTGCCATCGCCAAGGCGACCAGTAAGAAACAGATGATCACCGGTTTGAGCCATTTGTTCATTTTATGCTCCTTGTGACAGGTATACTTCATCCATCGCGGCGGCCACATCGTGCAGTGAGTTGACCTGTGTGGCAATGTCTTGACGCAGCCGCTGCGCCCGTCCACTGTCAATGTCTTTGGCATCAATGAGTTGCATTTGAGCGTAAACGGTGCCCATTGCGCTCAATGTATCGTCCAGTTGCAATTCGGCGCGCTCCATTGTATTGTCCAGTTGATCGAGTTGGGCCCATTGAGCACGCTTGTTGTCAATGGTCTGTTTGAGCTGTTCGCGCACCCGAATGTCGGTCTCGTTGACCAGACGCTGCTCAAGTTGCTGAATAGCCGCCGGCACCGACTGCATATCGTGATGCAAAATGTCGCTGGCGCGATAGTGATCCAGCTTGCGCGCCAGGGCAAACATGTTGGCAATCCAGGCCGACACGTCGCTCACCGTCGCCTCCAGGTGCAGACGCAAGGCCCCATCGCGGGTGTGCTGGATCAGCACTTCCATCTGCCGACGATACTCGAGTGCTTTTTCGACCTTGTAACGATATTCTTTGGTGCGAATTTCTTTGGGGTTGAACTTTTCGCGGAACATTTCGCCCACTACCCGTTCGCGCACCGATGGGTCATAGATGCTGCTGACCACCACCAGGGTCTCGCCGATGGCGCCCAGAGCCAACCAAAACCACCACTGGCCGAGCAACAAGACATCGGGAAAAAACAGAACAGGCAGCAACACTGCCGCAATCAGGGTAATAGCCAGCATCACTGCGCTTTCCCAGCGCAAAAAGGCAAAAGCGATCAGGGCTTTGGCCGCTCGATCTCGCAGTTCTTCGCTCAAAGGTTTGTTGGACATAGTTTTGACCTAAAAGTAAGAAGAGAGGATTTTGTACAGCCGGCGGATGGTGTCCAGGTCGCCGGCGTGATACTGTCCGCCGCTGGCCTCGGCGATGGATTGTAGCAGTTTGACATCGGCGTCGCTGCCATAGCCAATGCAAAAGATCACCACCGGCACGCCCGACTGATTACCGTCCATAATGCGCTTGATCAGATCGCCGGCCTTGATCCGTGAGTGATTCTCGCGACCATCAGTCATGACCACAATGGCATTGATCCGCTCCCGGTCGCCCAGGGCCTGCAATCGCTGATAGGCCAGATCTACGGCATCCAGAAGGGCTGTGTCACCCTGCGCATCGAGTGCGTCAATCTCGCGGTTGATGATAGCGCGGTTGTCCTTTAGCTCGCCCAGCGGCGTGATCTCGTTGACATTCGATGAAAAAGTGATCAGCCCCACCCGCTCCATATCCCCTTCGATCTGCTCCATAAAGATGCGTAAAGCGGCCTGAGCGTGAGTCAATTTGCTGCTTTCCTGCATGCTGCCCGACACGTCGGCCACCAGGTAGACATTGGTGTGGCGTTTGGTGTACCACCACACGTCACGCACCATCTGCGTCACTGTTGGGGCGGGCATTTGCAGGGCGGTTTGCGGCTGAGTGGGGTCTACGCCGTTGGCCGAGGTAAACGGCGATGGAGGCGCATTGAGGGCGATGCTCAGGTCGGTAGGGCGATAGCCGCGCCCCAAAATGCTCATTTGCTGCTCGCGCGCCCTGACAAACTCGACCAGGCGACTGAACGTGGATCGCTGCGCCGCCGTCAGACCATCCTGCTCCAGCAAGGCCAGGGGATGGTCTTCCCACAGGGTACCTTCGACCGGATAGATGGCCACCAGCCGCTCCTTGCCGGCCTGGGTGTTGTAATAGATCACCAGTTGTTCCTGGCATACAAACGCATCCAGATAGGCGCGTCCTTCGCTGCGCACCCGCTGAATCACCGACCATTCCCCTTCGCCGTAATAGCGTACCGTCTTTTCCACGGCGGCCACATAGTCGAGGGTGGCTTGCTGTTGCACATCGGCCTCACTGAGGCCGCGCGTTTTGCCGGCGCCGGCGTAAAACATAGCCAGCGTCGCCAGCAGCCCGGCCGCCGAGTTGGTGGAGGGGTGACTCCACTTAAAGTTGGGGTCGTTGCGGGCGCGCTCCATCAGGTCGGCCCAGCCCAGCGGTTTGTCGGGATAGCCCATACTGCGGGCCACGTCTTCCCACATGGCAATGACGACGGGCGAGACAGCATACCGCTCGGTCTGGCCGACCAGCGGCGACTCGCGGCCGGTTTTAGCCTTCCACTCGCGGTCGAGCGTGTCCAGCCACACCGACGAATCGGGCGAGATGGCCTGCACCTGGCCGGCCAGGGCTGCCTCGATCATCAGGTCGGGCTCATAGCGTACCGCCTGAACTTGAAGAATGTCGGGCGATACAGCGGCCACCTGCTTGTTGAACGCCTGGATGAGCGACTGAAAAACCTCTTCTTTTTCCGGCGAAAAAGCCACCACCAGGCCGGGCGGGGGCGGGGTTGGTGTGGCCCGCCCGCCGCCGGGGGTCAGGCTGGCCGTGCTGAGGCAACAGACGTTCAAAAAAGCCAGGAGGACGATCACTCCGCCGATCAGGGCGGTTCTGAAACCGTTACTGCCTGGATTCATCGCCATCCTCCTTTACTTGCCGATGTTGAGATCGAACCAACGCAGCAAGGCCAGCAGCACTTCACGGTCGGGCGAGTGCATGCGCGTGGCGCGCGGGATCAGGGTCATGGCCCCCTGGCTTTGCCACTTGACAAACAGGCTGTCCGACGATTCCAACGATACCTGAAGGTTGGCCGGGCGCAGTCCACGTTTCAATGCTTCTTGCTGCTGTTCGACCGACAAGAGATATTTTTGAAATTCCAGGGCGGCGTTCTTTTCATCGGCGGTGGTTTCAGGACCCATCCACACGGTAAATGGAAAGTCAAAATAGGTGAGGTACTGCGGATAGGCAATCACCAGCGGGTCGGACCAGCGGGTCTGGATGCCTTCCATGTTGATCAGCAGGTCACTCTCTAGCAACTGACCGCCGTCGCCCATCGAATAGCCAAACAAGGCCAGGTCTTCAACCGAGTATGCGCTGGAATAATCGGTGACAGCGCCCATCAATTCGGCCATCCAGGCCTGAAAATCGGGGTTAGTCACATCCTCGACTGTGATCGAGGTCTTGTCATAGTATTCGCCGGCAGCGGCCACCATGGCCACCAGGCCGGCCACGTTTTTGCGCGGATTGGGCACCACCAGCTTGAAATAGCCCCATTGTGGGCAGGCGGCACAGTCGGCGCCGCCGATCTCACGCCAGCCGCCTTTGGCCATCGCCGCATCGTGGATGGCCTGCCAGGTAATGTCGTCATAGCGGGCTTGCAGCACACTGGCGCGGCTGGCATAGATACCCCAAGAGAACAGCGACAGGGCGATGGGTTTGGCACGGTATTCGCCGTCGGTCAAAAACACATCGCGGTTGCGCTTGGTCTTGTAAGTGGCGTTGACCAGGTCCACCAGATAGCGGCTGTCGGGAATCCAGGCAGTGGGAAGGGGGTTCATCTCTTCCCGGTCATAATAGCCCATCGCCGTCAGGCCGTCCATCGGCGTCACCACCACCAGGATTTTGCGTCCTTCCAGGCGATGGTCTTCGGCGTTAAACTTTTTGGCCGCCTCACTGACCCACGGCTCGACCGGCAGAGCGGCCAGGATGCGCACATCGAGCGGCTCATGGGATGTTTTGGGGGTCGGCGTGACCCCGGGTGGAGTCTGCCCCAGCATTTTAGGCAACTGGATGACCAGCAGGCCGGTCACGACGATCAACAAAGCCAGGCCAATGATCACAAAAAAAATGATCCGCGTTTTGTTCATGTTGACTTGTTCCCTCCAGTCCACGCGAATATCCTGACAGACGTTTGCCAGGATGGCTCACTGCACCGACCGAACAGCGGGCGCAGTGAGCCTGGTTGAGGGGGTTATCTGCGTCCCTGTCCGGAGACCGAGTCGGCTTCGGGCGGCCCATCAGAGGCGCGCCCCAGGCCCAACCGCCGTTTGCGCTCTTCAAGCTGAAGCTGAATCTCGTCCACTTCAAGAACCTGGTCCATCTGTTCTTCCAGGCGAGAAGCGCGCATTTCGCTTTGAGCGCTGGCCTTGTCCAGCCGGGCGCGGATGCCGTCGGCGATGCGGGCAATGTCGGCATCGCCAACACCCGACAGATCATCCAACGAACGCAGCGTTCTGGTCGAGACTTCTTTGGCTTTGGCCAGTTCAAGCAAAGCCTGCAACTGCTCGCGCTCCTGGCGAATTTCGGTCAAACGGGCTTCCAGTTTGAGACGGGCGTCGAGAAGCTGTTTGTACTCTTTGCTTTGCCGCTCATATTGCTCGGTATACTCTTTGACCATCGCCTGCGCATTGTTGAGCTTGCGTTGGACAGCCACGGCCAGGTCGTCTTTGCCACGCGCCAGCAAGCCATCAATCTGCTGATCCAGTTCCTGTACTTTTTGCTCAAATTCTTTGCGCTTGCGCTCCAGCGTTTTAACCTGCCCGCCGACGGTGGCTGCGGCGTCTTCGAGATCGTCCAGGTTATTTTGTGACTGGCGAATGTATTCATCCAGCACGGCGAGAGAGTTGGCCTTGAGGGCCTTGTCAAGCATGGCGTGTAAATTGGCCGAAATCAGGGTTTGCGTTTTTTCCAAAAGCGTAGCCATATATGTTCCTCCTAAAAAAGAGCGATCAATCTGCCACTCTAGTGTACACCAGATTGCCCTCTAAATTTGACGCTTGGCCGACAGTCTTCTGACAGTGGCAGATTGGATTGCTAGATCACCCCTAGATCGCGGGCCACCTGCGCAAAGGCCTGCAAGCCCTGATCCAGGTCTTCCCGACTGTGGGCCGCGGTGTTCATCACGCGGATACGCGCTTTGCCTTGCGGCACGGTAGGAAAACCCAGAGCCATAGCAAAGACACCTTGCTCAAACAGTCGCGCGCTAAACTCTTGGGCCAGAGTCACATCGCCCAGCATTACCGGCACGATGGGCGTTTGGGTTTGACCGGTGTTCAGCCCCAATGCAGCCATGCCCTTTTTGAAATACTCGGCGTTGGCCCACAACATATCCACCCGCTCTGGATGCCGTTCGATATAGTCCAGCGAAGCCAGGCATGCAGCGGTGTCGGCCGGGGTGAGCGCGCTGGAAAAGAGGTTGGGACGCGCTTTTTGGCGGATGTATTCGACCACGATGGATTTGCCGGCAATGACCCCGCCCATCACGCCAAACGCTTTGGACAATGTACCGATTTCGACGTCAAAACGACCCTCCAGCCCAAAATGGCTGACGATGCCTTTGCCACGCCCCAGCACACCCTCGCCATGCGCGTCGTCCACCATCGTCAACACACCATGCCGGTCGGCGACCTCGTACAATTGGTCCAACGGGGCAATATCGCCGTCCATGCTAAACACACCGTCGGTGATCATCAGCCCACGGCGATATTTGGGCAAATGCTCTACAATCTTGGCTTCCAGGTCGGCCGGGTCGCAGTGTTCAAAGACCACAATCTTGGCCCCCGACAGCCGCGCCCCGTCAATGATGCTGGCATGGTTGAGGCGGTCGGAGAAAATGACATCCTGCTCGCCGGTTTCCCTGTTTTGCCCCACCAGCGCCGGGATGGCCGCCTGATTGGCGCAAAAGCCACTTTGCACCAGCATCGCCGCCTCGACCGACTTGAAACGGGCCATGCGCTGCTCAAATTCGAGGTGCAGTTCTTGAGTGCCGGCGATGGTGCGCACGGCAGCCGGCCCCACGCCCCATCGCTCAATGGCCTGGCAGGCCGCCTGTTTGATTTCGGGGTGATTGGCCAGACCGAGATAGTTGTTGGTGCAAAAATTCAGCACCCGTTTGCTGTTGACCACCATCCAGGCGTCGGCCGGGGATCCCATCACGCGGATGTTGATGAATCGCTTTTCTTGTTTAAGGATTTGCAGTTCTCGTTCGATAAAACCCAGTTTGTGAGACATCGTTGGCTCCTCTCCAAATCAATTTATTCTCGTTCCTGACGATTTTTGAACAACAGCTTAATCGGTGTACCGGTAAACGGATAGACGGCGCGAATCTGATTTTCCAGGTAACGCTCATACCCAAAATGCACCAGTTTGGGTTCATTGACAAAGAATACAAAAGTGGGCGGCGCGCCTTCGGCCTGTGTGCAAAAATAGACGCGCAGCCGCTGCCGACGGATGGTGGGTGGGCTGTGGCGAAACATGGCATCCTGGATCAGTTCGTTGAGTTCGTGCGTAGTCACACGCCGGTTGCGCTCCTGATAAACCTCCAACGCGGTGGGAATGACCTGATCCACCCGCTGACCGGTCAGCGCCGAGATGAACAGCACCGGCACATAGTCCATAAATTTGAGTTCCTGGCGCACATGGGCGGTATAGTCGTTGATTGTATAAGCATCCTTGTCTACCGCATCCCACTTGTTGACCAACACCACTGCGCTCTTGTGTTCTTGCAAAATATAGCTGGCTACATGGGCATCCTGCGCAGTAACGCCTTCGGTGGCATCTACCAACAGCAAGGCCACATCGGCCCGACCGATGGCCCGCAAGGCGCGCAAGACGCTGTAATATTCAAGCCCTTTTTCCACCTTGCCCTTGCGCCGAATGCCGGCGGTGTCAATCAAGACAATATCTTGCCCATCCCACTGCATATACGTGTCAATGGCATCGCGGGTTGTGCCGGGCACCGCGCTGACAATGGATCTCTCTTCGCCAAGCAGTTGGTTGAGCAGCGACGATTTGCCTACGTTGGGCCGCCCGACAATGGCAATTTGCAGGCCAGATGCCTCGTTGTCTGTGCCGGCTGCCGGGGGAATGGCAGATACAATTTCGTCCAACAGTTCGCCGGTGCCGCGCCCGCTCAGCGCCGATACCGGCAGAACCGGCCCCGTGCCCAATGCGTAAAATTCGGCGGCATCGTTCCACAAGGCCAGATTGTCGGCCTTGTTGGCGGCAATGATAATCGGCTTGTTGGCGTGGCGCAGCACATCGGCCACCTGCTCATCGGCGGCAGTGAGGCCGGCCTGCGCATCCACCACCAGCACCACCACATCGGCCTCACGGATGGCCACCTGCGCCTGGGCGCGAATTTCACGCACAAAATGCGTCGAACCGGCGGCCAAAATATCGGCCGCTTCGCCAGATTGAAGGCGATGTTCGGCCAAAATCTCCATGCCGCCGGTATCCACCAGGGTAAAGGTGACGCCGTTCCAAAAACAGTCGGCATACAGGCGATCCCGTGTCGTGCCGGGGATGTCTGATACAATAGACATCGGTTCGCCGACCAGTCGGTTGAACATAGTGGATTTGCCAGTATTAGGACGGCCCACCAGGGCCACAATAGGTTTTGGCATTTGAGAACCTCATCATCTATGCTGCGAGCAAAAATTCAAGGTCTGGGCCGGATGGTTGGCACCGGCGTCAGTGTGGGCAAAAGCGAATGAGACCGCCCGGTCGGCGACGGTGTGACGGACGGTGTGACGGTGATGGTCAGGGTAGCGGTGTCGCTAACACTGACCGTATGAGTGATCACCGGCGTGGGACTGGGCGTGTAGGTGGGTGTGGGCCAGGGCGTGGGCGTGGCCATTGTCACCACTACATCTACCGTTGAAGGCACCAACGACTCGATCTTGAGACCTTCGGGCACCAGGTAGGTCATCTCGATGCGATATTGTCCAATGCCTTTGTCTACCAGGTCTACATAAATTTGCACATCGTCTTCGGTCAGGGTATTCAGGCGCGGCAGTGGGCCGGTCAACGTGACCACCACCTGATTGGGTGATATGATGGCAACCAGGTCGGTCTTGAGGCCGCGCACGATGGGCTTGCGAAAGACGCTTTGGCGGCCGGGCAGCGGCTCGATACTGGCCGTCACCAGAACACCCTGCGTGCCAACGATAGACACGCCTTCGGGCAGTTTGAGGGCGAGCCTTTCTACAATATCATCTTTGGCTCCCGAAATGTCAAGTGGCACGTTTTCCACAAAGCCGCGAATCTGCGCCACCACATCGGGGTCACCAGCCAGGGTGACGGTGGTCGGGTCTACACTGACGGCGGTCAGGCGGTAGCCCGGTGCCGGCGAGCCAATCACCACCGGGCGGACGGCCACTTCGTTAAAGCCGGTCATTTGTTCGACCGGGATGACTACCGTAACAGCAGCAGGCTCGATGGTGACAAAGGAACCAATCGGGTCGTCGTTGGCCTGGCGGGCCACCACCGACAGCTTGCGCACAATGGTTTCTTTGACATCGCCGCCCAGATAAAGGTCGGCAGTGACCTTGTCTACCTGCTCGATCAGTGCCTCCGGGCCGGTGATTGTCACCGTTTCGGGTTCGATAGCCGTGTCTTCATTGCCTGTTTTCATTTGATAGCCCAACGCCACCGAGCCGTACAGCCGTACCTGCACCGGCACCTGGCGTGAAATTTTGTTGTGCAGCCTCACCGTCACCGTGCCAGGTTTGGTTTCAACGACCATGACGTTGGGGTCGGTGCAGTTGACATGTACTTGAACATCATAGACATCGGCGCGTAGGCCGCTCAGGTCCACCCAGGCGGTTAACTTGTCGGGACGCAAGCTGTTCCAATTGCTCTGAGGCGCCCGCAGGGTCAGGGACACTTTTTCTGTCAAAGCCGGAAACAAGATCAAATCGGGCGGCAGGTTGCGCACCTGCACCAAGATGGTCGTAGGAAACTCGCGTCGTTCGATAGGATTTTGTTCTTGAATGGCGACGATCCAGACTACGATAGCCAGAAACAGGGCCAACAGGATCATGCCCAAATTGTCCAAAAAACGTTTCCACGTCATGATCAAATCCACTGAACCCGAAAAGAACAGCCCGCACCTTATCGTCGGCGAAACAGATGCTGGATGCGCTCACGGGCCTTTTGGAACATGCCCGGCCAGGCGGCCGAGGTGTTGGTTTGATAAAAAGCCTGCAAGATATTGCGCAGCCTTTTGGCATCCAGGCGACGGATGATCCGCCCATTGTGCGCCACCGAAATGATACCGGTCTCTTCGGAAACCACCACCGCCACAGCATCGGTCTGCTCGGTGATGCCGATGGCGGCGCGGTGACGCAGCCCCATTTGCCGGTCTGAGATGGTGCTGTTGGCCAGAGGCAACACACAGGCAGCGGCGACAATCCGCCCATCTCGGATCACCACCGCCCCATCGTGCAGAGCCGTGTTTTTGAAAAAAATGGTCATCAGCAGTTCCCAGGTGACAATGCTGTCTAGCTGTACGCCCGACTCGATGTAATCTTTGAGGCCGGTAGATAGCTCTAGCACAATCAGGGCGCCATCGTGCCGGTCTGACAGGCGTGTGCAGGCGGTGCAAATCTCTTCGATCACTTCGGCTTTGGATACTTCATGTTGCAAGGGCCGCAAATAATCGCCGCGTCCCAACCGCTCCAAAGCGCGGCGCAGTTCGGGCTGAAAGATGACCGGAATGGCCACCAGCAAAGCCGGCAGAGCCTTGCCCATCAACCAGCCCAGAGCGCGCAGTGGCAGCAAATAGACCGACAGGGTCGTGATGATGGCAAAAATGACCACACCGCGCAGCAACGGAATGGCCTGGGTGCCGCGAATGATGTACAGCAGCCAGTAAAAGGTCAACGCGACCAGCAGAATATCCACGACATTCCACCAGTCTTGAGCCAAGCGTTGCAAGAACCAACTTAAATCAAGCCACAATCTCACCTGGCAATTTCCCGATCTAGTCTTAGAATAAAATGCAGAATACGGCCAGGCCGGATTCTGCATTTTACTGCGCCCGATATAAATGCCCGGATGTTTGCTGTGCCTGGCGCAGCGACAAATAACCAAAGTCCCTAACAGCCTGTCAAAGAGACTACTCGTTGCCCCACTTGGATGTCGGGATCCCGAAAAGTTCGGGGACACCCCACTCAGCGCGCTAAAATTAAAGTTGGGGACTTGGCACTGCTCAGGAATCTCTGACAGCCAGCTAACGACGGGCCAATTGCGCCAAAAGCTGCTTGTACTGGTCTACGTTGGCCGGCCCCAGGCGAATAATAGCCTGGATGGTGCGGATGGCATCTTGAGTTTTGCCCTGCTGCACTTGGATTTCGCCTACGGCATCCAACTCGGCAATGGCCTGGTCTTTGAGCCGCATATCCAGACACGCTTTGGCAAACCGCATGTGCAGGCTCATCTCTTGAGGATGAGCGCGCGTGATCAATTGAATCGCCGATACCAGTTGGGTGGGCAACGAGTTGGCTTTGTAGAACTCGATCATGGCGTCTATCTGTTCCAAAGCGAGGTTAGCCTGGCCCAGTTTGTAAAACATGTCCACAACCTGGAATCGCGCCCGTTCATCTTGCGGCTCTTGGCGCAAGATGCGTTGGTACACCTTGAGGGCCTGCCGCCAGTCTACTCGCTGGGTGTAAATATCGCCCATACGGTGCAAAATGTTGACTTCCCAATGTCGCTCTGGGTCGCTCTGCGGTGCATAGGTCAGCGCTTTTTCATAGCTTTCCAACGCCTGATCGACCTGCGCCAGTTGGTAATAAATGTCAGCGATGGCAATATACTGCTCGATCACCTGGTCCATCTGCCGGGTTTGCATAAAAATGCTGATCAACTGCTCACGGGTGGTGACGTTCATCGGCGCAATCGCCAGCGCTTTGCGGTAGACCCGCGTGGCCTGGTGCAAGTTCTCGCGGATATGATAGGTTTGGGCAACGACTCGATACTTTTGGGCGGCCTCGTCCAGACGGCCCTCGCGAACCAAAATGTCGGCCATGCACAGGTGTAGAGGCAAATAATAGGGCGACTGCCGCACGGCGCAAAAACATTCTTCCAGCGCCGTGAACAGCTTGTCGTTCTCCAGATAATGATAGATGACCGAAATGGATTCCAATGCGATGGCGGCTTCGGGTTCGATCATAGCTTCGCCCAGTGTGACCAGGGCGTCGTCTTGATACATGCGGTCCATCTGCCGGCGCGTCTGTACGATACGCTCGCCCCACCCCTTGCGCCCCAAAAAGTCCAGGATGGATTCGGCCAATGTTTTGCGTTGGCCGTTTTTAGCGGCATATTCCACGCGCAGCCGATCATAAGCCTGATTCAACTCGGCCACCTGGCTGGGACGCACCGTCTGCGAGTCCAGCAGTTTGAGCGTGTCGAGCAAATAAGGCAGGGCCTCATCCGGCTTGTTCCAGGTTTGATAGCACTCACCGATGGCATAGCAGACTCCCGGTGCCAGTTCGGGATCGTTCAAGGCCTGCTTGAGGTTCTCGATGGCCAAAGTCCAGTTGCGCTTTTCTTTGTACAGCAGCCCTAAATTAAAATAAATAGACGGCATGCGGATGCCGGTTTTGAGCGCGCTCAAATAGGCTTCGATAGCCTCGTCTACCAGGCCGCGCGCATGCCGGTCAGCGGCCTGCCCCAGCAGCATATAGGCCTGCATCTGATCGGGCGGAATATCGTCGGAAAAGAGAGCTTCGGCCATCTGCGACAGGGAACGATTGAGCAGCATATCGGCGGGCGAGGCCAGTGACTCGGCATCCAGCATCGTGCCGCCTTGCACCTCGATATCCTCAAAAATTACAAAGCTGTCCAGCGACCGCTTGCCTTCAGCGTCGGGCTGCAAACGGGCCGTGGGGCCATCGGGCAGCGGCAGGCCGCGTTGTAATGCCTCCAAAATGCCACCGGCTTCCAGATTGCGCGGATCCAGGTTGACTGCTTCTTGAGCGTGTTCGGTGGCTTCGTCAAACTTGCCCTGGCGGGCCAGCACGCGGGTCATGATCAAGTGATGCCAGGCGGCCAGGCTGTTTTCTTGGGCGTTCTGATAAACGCGCGCCAGGTTGCGGTGTGCGTCCAGATTGTCGGATGCCAGGATGGTAGCCTGATGCCACAGATCGGCCGCCTGCGAAATATCGCGCATGCGCGCCGCTGCCTCGCCGGCCAGCACATAGATGTGCGCCGCGTCGGCAAACTGGGCCAATCGCTCATAGACCGAACCCACCCGTTGAATGATCTCTGGGTTATCGGGAGCCTGCCTGGCAGCCTGTTTGTAGGCTTCGAGGGCTTCTCTGAACTGGCGCGTTTCCACATAGGCCAGCCCCAGACCGGTCAGCGCGTTGACATCTTGGGGAAATTCGGCCAGAGCCTTGTTATACTCTTCGATGGCCTTGGACCATTTTTGTTCCCAGGCCAGGCTGGCAGCGCGTTTGACTGCCGCATCATACGCCCGACGATTGCCTGCCACGGCATCCCTCCTGTCAGGCCATCAAGAGAGCCAGCACGGCTTTTTGCGCATGCAGGCGGTTTTCGGCCTGATCGAAAATGACAGACTGTGCCGAATCGGCGACCTGATCGGTCACTTCTTCGCCGCGATGAGCCGGCAAACAGTGCATGAACAGGGCGTCGGGGCGCGCCTGAGCCATCAAGGCACCATGCACCTGAAAACCGGCAAATTTTTCCTTGCGCTCCTGCGCCTCGGTCTCTTGACCCATGCTGGCCCATACGTCGGTGTACACCACATCGGCGTTCCGCACGGCTTCGGTCGGGCTGTGTGTGATGGTCATCTCGGCGCCTGTTTCGGCGGCCCACTGCCGGGCCAGCCGCACTACCTCGGCCTGCGGCTCGTATCCGCGCGGACAGGCCACCGCCACACTCATGCCCAGCCTGGCGCCGATGAACAGCAGCGAGTTGGCGACATTGTTGCCGTCGCCCACAAAGGCCAGCTTCAGCCCCTGCACCCGCCCCTTGTGTTCTTGAATGGTCAGCACATCGCCCAAAGCCTGACATGGATGCTCGTAATCCGACAGGCCGTTGATCACCGGCACAGTGGCATAGCGGGCCAGCAACTCGATGTTGCGATGGTCAAAGACGCGCGCTTCGATGCCTTGCACATACCGCGACAGCACACGGGCCACGTCGGCCACGCTCTCGCGTTTGCCCAGGCCGATCTCTTGCGGCGACAAATAGATGGCATGGCCGCCCAGGTGCACCATAGCCATCTCGAACGAGACGCGGGTGCGCAGGCTGGGCTTTTCAAAGATCATGGCCAGGGCCTTGCCGGCCAGAATGGGCTTGTTGCCGCCGGCCTGCCACTCGGCCTTGAGATTCTGCGCGGCGGCGAGAACCTGTTTGATCTCGGATGTGCTTGTCCCGGCAATACTGAGCAAATGCTGCATAGTTCCTCCTTGTTCCGTCCTTGTAGATCGCTGAAAAAGTCTGTTTTTACCACAAAGGATACCGAGAACACAAAAGTTTACGATACTTTTGAGTCGCTAGAAATGCTTTGGGTCCTTTGTGTCTTGGTGGTGAGAGGGTTTTTCAGCACGCTCCTTGAGAAACAGTCGTTTCACTCCAAAACGGTCATTATACTCGCAAATAAATCGGCTTACAAATGTACTTGGATCATACCACAGAACCCCAAGCTGGTCAATGAGGGTTGGCCCGGGCTCGTCGACCATTGATGTTGGCTGAGCGAGTTGGTTTCGACAGGCTCAACCAACTCGCTCAGCCAACGCACCAAATGGGCTGGTTTGACAGAGCCTCACTTTGAGATATAATTGCACACGTGTGCAAAAGGGTGGCCTAGTTACTTGTGGTGATAAAATGCGTATTTCCATCAAAGACATTGCCCGGCGCGCCGGCGTTTCTCACTCGACCGTCTCGCGCGCTCTGGCCGACAGTCCTTTGATCAGCGACGTGACCAAGGCGCAAATCCGGCAACTGGCGCAAGAGATGGGCTATAGCCCCAGCGCGGTGGCACGGGCCATGTCTACCCGACGCACCCGCACGGTGGGAGTGGTGGTCACATCCATTGCCGATTCTTTTGTAGCCGAAGTGGTGCGCGGCATTGAAGAGACCGCGCTCAATTACGGCTATAATGTCATCTTGTGCGCCTCGGCCGATGACCCTGACCGTGAGGTGCGGGCGGTGCGCACGCTGCGCGAGAAATGGGTGGATGCCGTGATCGTGACAGCCTCGCGGGTGGGCAGTTTTTATGCCGAATTGACCGAGATCAGCGTGCCGGTGGTGTTGATCAACAATCAGCAGCTGGGCGACTATGGCTTTTCAGTGCGCACCGATGATTTTCGTGGTGGGCAACTGGTGGGCGAGTATCTGCTCGGTCTGGGACACCGCCACATCGCCTACATTTCCGGGCGCGAGGCGGCTACTTCCAGCCGGCTGCGCCTGGATGGCTGCCAGGCCGTCTTGGGCCGGGCCGGCATCGAAATTCCGACGACGCGGATCATTGCCGGCGATGGTTCGTCGCCGGGGGGAGCAGCGGCAGTACGGCAGTTGTTCGCAGGCGGTCAACCGGTTTCGACCGGCTTACCGGTTTCAGGCTCAATCAGCAATGCGCACCCGACTGTGGTTTTTTGTTACAACGACCGTACAGCGATGGGCGCACTAGGCGAGATCAAGGCATTGGGGCTGCGCGTGCCTCAAGATGTGTCGCTGATCGGCTATGATGACATTGACGCCGCCGCCTACCTCGACCCGCCGCTGACGACGGTGGCCCAAGACCGCTATGCGCTGGGTCAGAATGCCATGGAAATGGCTCTGGCCCTGATCGCCAATCAGCCGGCGCAAGATATTTTGCTGCAACCCCAACTGATGATCCGGGCATCTTGCACTGCTATAACTTGATCGTCTCGTATCTCTATATTTTTTTCTTGAACAGGAGGTTCAATTATGAAAGGTCTCGTTCTTTCCGCCGAGTGGGATCCCAAGCCCGATTATGCCGTTTCCGAGTGGGAAAAGAAAACCGGCAAGGCAGTTACCGGCAGTGCGGTATGGCGATATCCCAAGTTGGAGGTCAAACAGGTGCCGATGCCCCAGATCGCGCCCGACCAGGTCTTGATCCGCATCAAAGCCTGCGGCGTGTGCGGCTCGGACATGCACTTTTACGAAACGGATGCCCAAAAATACATCCTGTACCCCGGCCTGACCAAATTCCCGGCCATTCTCGGTCACGAGTTTTCGGGCGAGGTGGTGGAGGTGGGCAGCGCAGTAGACGATCTCCAGGTGGGTGACATGGTGACGGCCGAAGAGATGATCTGGTGTGGGCATTGCCGCCCGTGCCGCGATGGATTTCCCAATCACTGCGCCAACCTGGAAGAGATCGGTTTTACCATTGATGGTGCGTTTGCCGAGTATATTGCCATCGGAGCCAAGTATTGTTGGAAGCTCAACGATCTGATGCCCATCTGCGGCAACGACAAGGAAGCTCTTTACGAGATGGGCGCCACAGTCGAGCCGTCCAGCGTGGCCTACAACTGTGTCTTTATTCGTGCCGGCGGCTTTTTGCCCGGCTCGACCGTCGTCGTATACGGGCAGGGGCCAATCGGGCTGACCACCACTGCCGAATGCAAGGCCTCGGGCGCGGCCAAACTGATCGCCTTTGAAGTCTCGGCGGCGCGGCGCGAGATAGCCCAGGCGATGGGCGCCGATTACGTCTATAATCCGCTGGAGGTGGACCCGGTAGAGGTGGTGATGGACCTGACGCACGGGCGTGGCGCCGATATGCAGGTCGAGGCTGCCGGTGCGCCCAACAAGACCATCCCCTATATGGAAAAGTGCATCGCCATCAACGGCAAGATCGCTCAGGTGGGCCGGGCAGCCACCCGTGTGCCGATGTATCTGGAAGTGTTGCAGGTACGACGCGGCCAGGTCTTTGGCTCGCAGGGACATTCTGGCGACGCCATTTTCCCCAACGTGATCGAGATGATGGCCTCTGGACTGATTGATACTCGCAAAATGATCACCGCCCGCTATACCCTGGATAACGTGGTGCAGGCCATTGCCAAATCAACCGAGCGGCAAGACGCCAAAATTATAGTAAAAATCTAGTCGAGGTTCGGTCAAACAGCGGACGCCATTCCGATGACGAATGGCGTCCGACATTCTGGCGGAGGAGCCTATGCCAACCAAAATCAACATTGGACTGATCGGCGCAGGGCGCATTGGCAAACTGCATGCCGAACATCTATCCACCCGCATCGCCGATGCCCGCCTGGTGGCGGTGGCCGATGTAGCCTTTCAAGCCGCACAAGAGTGCGCCGCCCGCTGGCACATTCCACTGGCCGCACAAAACTATCGCACCTTGTTGGAGCGCGACGACATTGAGGCTGTGGTGGTCTGCTCCAGCACCGACACCCATGCTCAGATCATCGAAGAAGCCGCACAGGCCGGCAAGCACGTTTTTTGTGAAAAGCCGATTGATTTTGACCTCAAGCGGATTGACCGGGCTTTGGCTGCGGTGGGGCGGGCCAATATCAAACTGCAAATCGGCTTTAATCGCCGCTTTGACCCCAATTTCAAGCGTGTGCGCGATCTGGTGGTCGGCGGGCAACTTGGCAAACCGCATCTGCTGCGCATCACCAGCCGCGACCCCGCCCCGCCGCCGATTGGCTATATTCAGGTGTCGGGCGGCCTGTTTTTGGATATGACCATTCACGATTTTGACATGGCCCGCTACCTGGTCGGCGCCGAGGTGGAACAGGTCTACGCGGTGGGCGGCAACCTGGTGGACCCGGCCATCGGGCAGGCCGGCGACATTGACACAGCTCTGGTCAGCCTGAGGTTTGCCAACGGCTGCCTGGGGGCCATTGACAACAGCCGGCAGGCGGTGTATGGTTATGATCAGCGCGTGGAGGTGTTTGGAGCCAAAGGGATGGCCTGTGCCGAAAATAATACACCCAACCGCACGGCATGGAGCAATGTCAACGGCGTTCACACCGCTGCGCCGCTGCACTTTTTTATCGAACGTTATGTAGATTCTTATATCGCCGAAATGCAAGAGTTTATTTCTTGCATCCAAAACGATACGCCGCCGCCCGTCACCGGCCTGGATGGGCGCGCTGCCGCCGTGCTGGGGCATGCGGCAATGCGCTCGCTGCGCGAGGGCGGCCCGGTACGTCTGGCGCAAGTGGGCTAGATAAAAGTCGCCTATGTTCTCTCACCTCTTGGGTCTCTTTGACTCGGCTCTAGCTCTGCAAATCACCCTGAAAATCGGGCTGGCCCTGCTGCTGGGCGGCCTGGTGGGGTTAGAACGCGAACGGCACAATATGCCGGCCGGTGTGCGCACGTTTATGCTCGTCTCGGTAGGTGCGTGCATGTTTACCATCCTCTCTTTTCGCTTTGGCGGTGATCCGGCCCGGGTGGCCGCGCAGATCGTCACCGGCATCGGTTTTTTGGGCGCGGGGGTGGTAATGCAGCGCGGCAAGACGGTGCATGGCCTTACATCGGCGGCGGGTATCTGGTCGGTGGCGGCGGTGGGTATGGCGGTGGGCATGGGCGACTATTTTCTGGCGGCTCTGGGCGCCGTGTCCATCTTTGTGGTGTTGGGCCTGCTGCGTCAGGTGTTCAAGGTCAGCCTGGTCATTTCCACCCGCCAATCTCTCAACACCGCCCTCCGACGCATCCGCGCCGAAATCGCCCAGATGGGCGGCCTGGTCGAGCAAGCCATTCATCGCGCCGTCGAAGCGGCGGTGCAAGACGATCACCTGCTGGCACAAAGCGTCATCGCCGGCGACACCCAGATTGATTACCTGCGCCGTCGCATCGAAGAGAGTTGCCTGGACATTTTGCGCACCCATCACCCCGACAAGTTGCCTCTGCGCACCGTCCTGGCGGCCAATCACATTGCCACCGAGTTGGAGCGGATGGGCGATTACGGACACGACATTGCCCGCATCCGCCTGCGCATGGGGCACGAACCGCTGCCCGAGGCAGCAGCGCAAACGCCGGCAATAGCCGATCAGGTGTGCGATATGCTGCGCCGCGTTTTGGAGGCTTTTGGGCGAGATGACATCAAGACAGCCCGACGAGTCTGCGCGGAAATGTCCCTGGTCAATCAGTCGTTTGACAGTCTGGTCAGCGCACTCAGGGATGAAATGAGCGCGTTGCCAGCCAACCATTTTGAGCAAACCAATAGTTTGTACAACATGGCTTATTTTTTGAAACGAGTGGGTGAACGGGTAACCAACATTGCCGAGCGCATTGCCTTTGTGCGCACCGGCGCGATTCAAGATTTGGACCGAGATGAATAAAGGAGGCCACTATGTCTAAAAAGAAAAAGCACAATCATGCCGACGTAGCCGCGCCAGAGCATCCCGAACCACAAGAGCGACCAGAACATCCCGAAAGGCCACCGCGCATGAGCGTCAGAGATTATGAACGCGAGTTGCGCAAGCTGGAAATCGAGCTAGTCAAACTGCAAGAGTGGATCAAGGCCAAAGGGCTCAAAGTGGTGGTCATTTTCGAGGGCCGAGACGCTGCCGGCAAGGGAGGAGTGATCAAGACAGTCACCCAAAGCCTCAACCCCCGCATCTGTCGGGTGGTGGCTTTGGGCATCCCTACCGAAAAGGAAAAGACGCAGTGGTACTTTCAGCGTTACGTCCAGCACCTGCCGGCCGGGGGTGAGATGGTGCTGTTTGACCGTAGCTGGTACAACCGCGCTGGAGTTGAGCGAGTGATGGGTTTTTGCACCGAGGACGAGTATCGCGAATTTTTGCGCTCTTGCCCCGAATTTGAGCGCATGTTGATCCGTTCCGGCACTATTTTGATCAAATATTGGTTCTCGGTGAGCGATGAAGAGCAGGAACGACGGTTTCAAGCCAGGCTCAACGACCCCACCCGCCGCTGGAAGCTCAGCCCGATGGACCTGTGCGCCCGCACCAAATGGGTGGAGTACTCTAAAGCCAAAGACGCCATGTTTGCCTCTACCGACATCAAGCAGGCCCCCTGGTATGTAGTCAATGCCGATGACAAGAAACGCGCCCGTCTGAACTGCATTCATCACCTGCTCAGCCTGGTCCCCTATGCGGACCTGACGCCCGAACCCATCGAGATGCCGCCGCGTCAGCCTGATGGCGGCTATGTGCGCCCACCGATCACCGATCAGACCTTTGTGCCGGAAATCTATTGACCGGACCGACTTGTTTCCAACTGACGCCATGTCTGCATCGAGCGGGCGGCGCAGGTTTCGGCATCGGGCAGAGGCAATGCCTCGATAGACACATAGCCATCATAGCCGACCTCGCACAGCGTTTGGAGGATGGCGGCAAAATCGAGGTGTCCGCCGCCGGGGTACCAACGATTCGAGTCGGCAAAATGCACATGAAAGAGCCGTCTACCGGCCTGCCGCAGGCTGGCATGGATAGACGGCTCTTCGATGTTCATATGAAATGTGTCGGCCAGTATGCCCAGATTGGGCGCGCCTACGGCGGCGATCAGTTCCAGGCATTGCCCCACCGTGTTGATCAGAGTGGTCTCGTAGCGATTGATCGGCTCGATGGCCAGGCGCACGCCGTGCGCAGCAGCGGCGGTGGCGCATTGACGCAGCGCGTCCACCAGCCAATCCATAGCCAGAGCCGGGGCCACGCCCGGCCTGACCAGGCCGCGAATCAGACCGATGATGATAGCCGCGCCGGCAGCCTCGGCCAGTGGCACATGGCTGCATATCCGCTCGATGGCCGCCTGTCGCACCGTTTCGTCGGGGTCGGTGAACGACAGGCCTTCTTCGCCCCAGGCCTGCCCGGTGCCGATGGCCGAAATGCTCAATCTATGTGCGCGGGCAGCCGCCAGCAGTGCCGGAGCGTCTACCAGACGCGGGTCACGGATCGCCAATTCGACGCCATCATAGCCCAGCGCAGCAATGCGCTCCAGATTGGCCGCCCAATCCCCCTTAAAGGCGACGGCCTGAAATTGTGCCTGATGGGTAGATAAAACGATGCTGATTTTCATATAATTCGATCACCTGCTTTCAATCCAGGTGCGCAGACCAAAGCGGCTGAGGTAGATGGGGATATTTTTGAACAGCGGGTTGGCCGCCTCAATCTGGCGGATCATATCCCGCTTTTGGCTGGAAAGGTCGCCGCACAACAGGGTGAGCGAGCCGCCCTCGCCGCCAGCACCGTTGACCTTCCAGCCAATGGCGCCGTGCTGACGAGCGATGTCAATGATACATTGGGCATCCCGGCTCACCAGGGCCGGGTTGAGTTCGGCCTGCGCCTCGGTATTGAGGATCATGGAACGTCCCAGAGCGGCAAAATCGCCGGCATACAGGGCATCGCGGGCCATCGCGGGTGTCTGGCGCAGCGGGGTGAGTTTGGGGCAGTCGGGACCGGCGTTTTCCAGTTCGGCGATCACTTTTTCGTGGACGGCCGACGAGCTGTGCGACTTGCCGACAAAGATCAGAGCCAGGCGGCGTTCTAATTCCCACCAGGTGGCGTTCGGCACATAGATTTGCGACACCGCAGCGTGGGGATACTGGTACATGTCAATAAAATTGATCCCCCCGTAGGCCGAGCAAAGCTGATCTTGAATGCCCGATTGTTGTTTGAGCAGATCGGTCTCGACACGATGCGCCGCTGCCGCCACTTCGTGCGGGGTCATGCGGCCGGGCGTCAGACAGTCCAGTGCGCCGATCAGGGCCACACTGACCGCCGCCGATGTGCCGGTCGAACAGCCGGCCGGGGCTTCGGAATAGATCGATATCTGCACGGCCAGGTCGTCTGGCACGCCCATATATTCGATGGCGGCTTCGAGCAGGGGGTGATGGTTCCAGCCGTTGCCGTTTCGGCGCACCACATACCGGTCGCCGTAATTTTCGGCAAACAAGACGATGCGCTCATCTTGGGTTTGGCGCGGAAAAACCTGAATCTGCACCTCGACATACGGATAGACGCCAATGTTGAACACCTTGCCATATCCGGCAAACCAGGTGTCGGTCCACCCGCCGTTATCGCAAACACGAATGGGGGCCACGCTATTGATCACATAACGAGGTGATGCAAGGGTTTGGCTCATCAATCACTTCCTCTCCTGGCTCATCTGGACAGGGCGTCGGGCAGATCAAACCGTTTCTTCAGCTTCTTGAGAGTGACCGGTAGACAGCAAATCGTAAAGGTAGCGCATATTAGCCTGGTGCAGCGTTTCGGCCATGCCGTTGAGCGGAATGCGCGATTTGAAACAGCGCTCAATATCTACCTTTTGCAGCGAATTTTTAGGGGTGGGCTTTTCCAGGCGCGCCTGCACCTTGCTCTCAATGGCATCGAGATACTTGATGCTGCTTTCCAGATTTTCGGCGATCTCGCCGCGCAGCAATACCTCGCCGTGTCCCTGTACCACGTTTTCCAGCGGCAGATCTGCGATGTAACGCAAAGATTGGCGCATCTCGTCAATATCGCCGCCCACAATGTACGGCACCGGCATCACCAGGTCGCCGGCCAGGAGCATACGATCCTCTTTGATGTACACCGAAATGCTGTCGCTGCTGTGTCCGGGAGTGTGCAACAGTGAGATGGTCTTTTTTCCCAGATGCAGCGAGATGCTGCCGCGATCAAAAAGCACTTCGGGCAGGCGAATGTGAACCGACGACAGGTCGGGGTTTTGGGTGCGATCGGCCTGAAGGACACGCTCGCCGTTTTTCTGCAAAATGCGACGACAGCGTTCATGCGCCACCAACTCGCCGGGCAGCAAATAGGCGCCATAAACATGGTCAGAATGGTGATGGGTCAAGATCACATAGCGAATACCCCTGGGGCTGACCCGCTCAACGAAACGGAGCATTTCACGCGTCTCTTGAGGAAAAGGCAGGGTGTCTACAATGATCGCCCCCTCTCCACTCAAGATCACGCTGGCTGTCACCTGGAGATACAAGTCACTGGTAAAGACATAAATGTCTTCAGCCACACGCTCACGCAGCATAACCTCCTCCCAAACTCACTTGAGCCACTAAAGCAAAACCACCAGGACGCGCCTGGTGGTCAAACGCTGCACCCCGCTGATTGGTGTGTGAACTGGTTTTGAACCTGCTTGCGCAGGTGTGGGCCTACCTGTGGAACCAACAGCCACCAGGACTGTCGAGCTCTCTAAAAGAGATTGGCCCTCGAAAAAACAAAGTGTTGGCTCAAAACGGCAATAGCACATCACCGAAAAAGCAGGGTGCAACCAGTATACTAGCATAAAATCGCCAAATGTGCAAATGCCATTGTCTTTTGAGCCTGGCTATGGTAAAATCTCTGTACCTCAAGCTTGCGGTTCGCTCATTTTTTCTCGATTTCTTCAAATTGCCCGATCATATTTGACCATAGATTTTTATGTCAACATAGCTTTTTATGTCAACATAGCTTTTTATGTCAAGGAGCCAGCCCCTTGACAAACCCCGTCGGGGGTGCTTTGACCCCCGAACCCCCCGAAAACCGGGGTGTTTTCTGTCGTCGTAGATCAAGCAAGGGCCATAGCCAGACATAAGAACGACTTGGCCTGGTTTTCAGCCCCTGCCGACAGAATGCGGGCGGCTTTTGGGGCATCGCAGGGGGCGAGGTTGCCCCCTACAATGAGATGGGCATCAGTCCTTTTTCAGATGGCAGTTCATAAAAAATCGTTTTTAATCTAAAAGGTTTTTATATGTCCATCAAAAATGAACGAACCAAAAGTCGGTCGTTTTGCTTTATTTTGATCATGCTGATGTTTGCCCTGACATTGCTGGCGGCCATCTTTTGGGTCTGGACCGGCCACGCTCAGCCCGATTGGCACATGACGCTGAATCGCTATGTTGAGCATCAAAGAGTGGATGCCGGCCGCGTATGGATGCTGAAAAAGGCTGTCCATGCTCACAGCCCCTACAATTTTTATGCCGGGTTGAGCGGCTCTGTCTGGGGCGAAGGGTTTTATTTTCAACTTGACCATCCATACAGCGGATTGAACAGCAGCCGACCGCTGCCCTATCCGCCTGATGATTTGTGGTGCGCCTTGTTGGAGAAAAAGAGCGGTGCGACGCCGGCGGTTCGTGAGCGCAAGACGGTTTTTATTGCCTTGCATCAAGACTTGTATATGGCCGAATGGGTGGTTCACGAGATCGGCGACGATCCGCATGCCCCCGAATTTCCGGAGATATTGTCTGGGCTGGGCTGCACCAACCTGCTGCGCTATCTGGAGCAGGGCCGGCCCGAAGCGCGCCTCGGGCCGGCGGCTCAAGGAGTAATGCGGTGCGATTTTTGATGGTATTTTTGGTGCCTTGGCTCTTGATCGGTTGCGTGGCCTGGGGCATGTTGGCGACGCCGCTGCCGCGTCTCTGGCCAGCGCCGTTCAGCCGTGAGCGCAACCTGCCGGCGGCCGTCGTGGTCGGCCTGCTGGGTGCGGGCTATCTGGTCGGCCTGACCGTCTATGGGGTGGCCTCGTTTCGACGGGCCGGTCGTCTCCTCGACCCGGCATTGATGCCGCTGGGATTTGCCGCACAAGACTATATGCTGTGGGGGCGGCAGTACAGTGGCACAATACAAGGACACGCCGTGAGTGTGGATTTTCTGCCGATGCGGAGCGGGCAAAACGCGCTGCTCAATGTCTATGTCGAGGTTCATCTGCACACCCGGATGTGCGTCGGCACATCCAGGCCATTGCTCGACTGCCGCGACGATCCTCCGGTGATTGTGGAGAACCTGCCTTTTCAGGTGTTTGCTCAAGATGAGCCATGGGCGCGGCGATTTTTGTCTCGGGCCGAGACCCAGGCCGCCTTGCACCGCCTGTTGAGCGAGCAAAAAGAAAAAGGCTTTAGAGAAATCTATGTGCAACCAGAGCGGCTTTGGCTGCGAGCGCAGCCGCACAGCCTGACGACTGTCTTGTTTTCAAGCTGGTTGAATGATCTGCTCGCGCTGGCGGACATAGCAGGTGAAAGGTAAAACCAAGGGGGTTAGATGAACCGACACACTGTATGGGGATGGGTTATTGTCGGGTTGACTTTGGTCGGGGTCGTCATTCTGATATGGCAGCGATGGGACGTGCAGCGTCAGGCCAAATTGTCATCGGCCGGGCAAGAGCGGCTGGCCCGGTACATTGACCTGCTCAATCAGGACGACGGGCGCATAGTGACCGTGCAAGAAACCGCCCGCGCTCAAGCCCCAGAGCAGTTTGAAGCTACGATGAGTCAATCTACGCCGGGGTTGGCTGTGCCGCTGTCTTTTCCGCCCAACGATCTATGGTGTGCCATGCTGGTCTCTAAACCCACCACCGATCCGGTCTTGAATGTTCCTCTGTCGTCTGATGTAGTATTAGTGGCGCGGCATTCCGGCCAATCCGAGTGGGTGATTCATACCTTGCCGGCTGGCGACGACCTTGATGCGCCGGAAACGCAACATATTTTATCAACCATCGGTTGTGTATTTGAAAAAAGGAGCCAATGATGTCTCTTGACCTGCCTGCCCAATTTCTGAATTGGGAAAAAACCAAAGACCTGATCGATCAACTGCTCGACCTGACCATGAACTATCGTCAGAGCGGACACCCCGGCGGCTCGCGCTCCAAAGTGTACCCCTTGCTGTCGCTCATGCTGAGCGGGGCGATGCGTTGGGACATTCGCCATCCCGAAAAACGCTTTGGCGACCGCTTTGTCCTCAGCGCAGGACACACCATCCCTCTGATCTATTGCACCCTGTCCGTCCTCAATGAATCGCTGCGTATTAAATACGAACAAACCGGAAACGCACGCTATCGTCTGCCCGCGCCGGACCGCACCCTCTACTGGCAAGACCTGCTCACCTTTCGGCGCCACAAGGGACTGTCAGGACACGCCGAGATGGAAGGCAAGACCCTGTTTCTCAAGTTCAACACCGGCCCATCGGGTCACGGCGGCCCGGCAGCCGCTGGGATGGCCCTGGCGCTCCAACGCGCCGGCGCCGGCAGAGTGCGCGTTTTTGCCATCGAGGGCGAGGGCGGCCTGACGCCGGGCGTCAATCACGAGATGATGAATTCGGCCTGGGGGCTGGCTTTGGATAACCTGTACTACCTGGTAGACTGGAACGACTTTGGCATTGACAACCATCCGGTCAGCACAGTGGTTTACGGCGCGCCGGCCGATTGGTTCGCCTCACACGGCTGGCGCGTCTGGGGAACGGAGCAGGGCGAAGACTGGGCGGCGGTGACGGCGGCCATTCTGGATATGGTAAACATCGCCAATCCGCAGCGACAGCCGGGCATGGCCTGGTTCAAGACGCGCAAAGGGCGCGGCTATGGCAAATTTGACAGCGCATCGCACGGCGCACCGCACCCGCTGGACTGTGAGGCTTTTTGGGAAACCAAACGCCCTTTTATGGAAAAATATGGCGTCGAGTTTGAGAATTTTGGTGCCTGCGCCCCCGACGACCCGGCGGCGTTGCAGGCCGAGTTTGCGACCAACCTGCAAGTGGTGATGGATGTGCTGCGCGGCGATCAGGCGTTGATAGATTACCTGGCCGACCGGCTGGTGGAATTGGGCGACAGCGTGCCGAACGATCTGCCTGCTTTCAAGCTGCAAGGGCGCGGCAATCCCTTTCAAGATGAGCGGCTGTACGACTATCAAAACTATCCGGCGGAACTCTATGTTAAACCGGGTGTTTCTGTTGCCAACCGCAACGCCCTGGCCAAATGGGGCGCCTGGGTCAATGCCTGGGGAGCGCGCGAGTATGGCCGGCCGCTCTTTATGGTCTGCTCGGCCGATCTGTCGGCTTCGACCAATATCAGCGGGTTTGCCGAAAAATGGGGCGATTTCCCCGGCTATGGCTGGTATGCGCGGTTTGGCACATCAGAGGGCGTGCTGCTGCCCCAAGAGATCACCGAGTTTGCCAACGCCGGCCTGATGGTGGGCTTGGCTACGGTCAATTTTGCCCTCAACCCAGAGATGGAATTTGACGGCTTTTGGGGCGGTTGCTCGACCTATGGCTCGTTCTCTTATCTCAAATATGGCATGTTTCGCCTGTTCAGCCAGTTGGCGCAAGATTGTCAGTGGAAGGTGGGCAAGGTGCTGTGGGTGGCCGGACATTCTGGCCCAGAGACAGCCGAGGACAGCCGCACGCACTTTGGCATTTTTGCGCCGGGGGTGACACAACTCTTTCCACGCGGACAGGTCATCAACCTGCACCCCTGGGAACACAACGAGGTGCCGGTACTGCTGGCGGCTGCGCTCAAGCAAAGCGCGCCCATTGTGGCTTTGCACCTCACCCGCCCGCCAGTGGTCATTCCCGACCGCGCCGCGTTGGGCATCCCATCGCATTTTGAGGCGGCCCAGGGTGCTTATGTGATACGCGATTATCGCGCCGGGCAGCCTCAAGGCGGCGTCTTGATCGTCCAGGGCACCAGCGCGGTAGCCAACGTGATCCAGGTTTTGCCCGAACTGGACCGGCGCGGACTCAATGTCAAGATCGTCTGCGCCGTCAGCCCACAGTTGTTTGCCTTGCAGCCGCCCGAGTATCGCCAGCAGGTGCTGTCGCCTGCCGACCGCCTCAACTCGACGGTGATCACCACTCAGGCGCGCTGGTTGATGCACGACTGGCTGTTCAACCCGCTGGCCGAAGAATACGCCCTCTCGGCCGATTGGGATGACCGTTGGCGCAGCGGCGGCACCATAGACGAGGTGCTGGAAGAAGCGCACCTGTCGCCAGAGTGGATTTTGCGGGGCATCGAACGGTTTGTGAAAAGAAAAGGCAAATAATTCCTTTTACCTCGCCGTCCCAAATATCGTCTACACCATTCCCGACCCGCCGCCTGAATAACTACCTGGTTTCCTTTTTCCCTATCTACCATTATCTTGTTTACTCAAAGAGGAGCGAACCAATGAAACCTTTTGCCGACCGTCTCAACCTGTTGGGCACCGAAACCGCTTTTGAAGTGCTGGCCCGCGCCAAAGCCCTGGAGGCGCAGGGGCGCGAGATCATTCACATGGAGATCGGCGAGCCAGACTTTGACACGCCCGATTACATCAAGCAGGCGGCCAAAGATGCTCTCGACGCCGGATACACCCATTACACCCCCGCCGCCGGCCTGACGCCGGTGCGTCAAACCATCGCCGATTACATCGCCGAGACGCGCCGCATCCCGGTGGCGGTAGACCAAGTGGTCGTCGTCCCCGGCGGCAAGCCGATCATGTTTTACGCGATCATGGCCCTGGTCAACCCCGGCGACGAGGTGATCTATCCCAACCCCGGCTTTCCCATTTACGAGAGCATGATCAACTTTATGGGCGGTGTGGCTGTGCCGCTGCCCTTGCGCGAGGCACGCGAATTTAGCTTTGACCTGGACGAGTTCAAAAGCCTGGTTACGCCCCAAACCAAGCTGATCATCCTCAACTCGCCGGGCAATCCCTGCGGCGGGGTGATGAGCCGCGCCGACCTGGAGGGCGTAGCCGAGATGGCCCTCAAGCACGACTGCTATGTGCTGTCGGACGAGGTTTATTCGCGCATGCTCTATGAAAGCGAGCATTTCAGCATTGCCGCGCTGCCGGGCATGCAAGAGCGCACCATCATCCTGGATGGCTTTTCCAAGACCTATGCCATGACCGGCTGGCGGCTGGGCTACGGGGTGATGAACCCCACACTGGCGGCCTGGACAACCAAATTGATGGTCAACAGCAACTCGTGCACCTCGGCGTTTACGCAGATGGCCGGCATGGCCGCCCTCACCGGCGATCAGCGGCCGGCTGCCGAGATGGTGCAGGAATTTCGCCGCCGCCGCGACCTGATCGTGGCCGGGCTGAACGAGATTCCTGGCATCCGCTGCTGCATGCCGCGCGGCGCGTTTTACGTGTTTCCCAACATCAGCGGATTGATCGCGCGCGGGCTGGGCGAAAATGCCGGGCGGTCGTCGCCGACCGCAGTGATTGCCGACCGTTTGCTCAACGAGGCCGGCGTGGCCGTGCTGTCCGGCACGGCCTTTGGTCGCTATGGAGAGGGCTATTTGCGGCTCTCGTATGCCACCTCGACCGACAACATTCGCAAAGCCCTGGCGCGCATCCGGCAACTGGCCGAACAATAGGCCTTGGAGCGTGCTGAAAAATCCTCTTACCACCAAGACACAAAGGACACAAAGCATTTCTAGCGACTTGAAAGTATCGTAAACCTTGGTGTTCTCGGTGCCCTTTGTGGTAAAAATAGACTTTTTCAGCCGCCTCCTTGCCAAAGTGTTGGTTTCGACAGGCTCACATCAGGTTTGAACATATCAGAAAACTGCACAATTGAAATGAAACGATCTCATCCACAGATTGCGCAGATGACACAGATTGTTGTAAATTTGTCTTAATCTGTGTCATCTGCGGATGAGTTTACTTTCTGTCATTTCAATGATGGGTTCACTGAAAAAACTCGCTGAGGTGCCCGTCACTTGAATTTGATTGAATATGGTTATGCTTTAGAAGTGTCGAATTTTCGTAAAAATTCACCAAAGTGACGGGCACCTGACCTGCAAAGACTTTTTTCAGTGCAGTCAATGATGTGATTTTCTGTGATTGTTCAAGGGTAATGCTATGTTATACCTGACCCCATCTGCCATTGGCTATTTGACCCAGGTGATCCTGGCTGTTTTGATCAGCGGCTATATGCTGTGGCGGGCGTGGCGGCCGCGCAGCCCGCTGCACGCGCGTCTGTTGAGCGGCTTTTGGGTTGCGCTGACCGCGTTTCTGACATCGCTGCTGGCCGAAGCCGCCCTGCCCGCCACGCCGCACCTCTGTGTGGTGCTGTTGCAAACGCCGTTGCTCTGCCTGGCCTGGATGTGTCTGCTCCGGTTTGCCTGCCATTTCCCCCACCCCTTGTCGGCGCCGCGGCGTGTCACCAACATCGTGTTGAGCCTGAGCGGCCTGTACACGCTCTGGGAATGGGGCTATGCCGCTTTTCGCTTTGTTCGCCTGGGCGTCGGCGTGGTCGAATATCGCCCCGACTGGAGCGACTGGCTGCTGTTGCTGTTCCTCTCGGGCCCGGTGATGGTGTTTTTGCAGCAAATGTATCGCCACACTCCGGCCAGCGGGCGTCTGGCGGCACGAGTGGCTGCCCCCTGGCGCTGTCCACCCACCCACCAAGTGCACACCTTGCGTTCATTCAGCCTCATTTTTATGGGCGTTGCCGCCTTGGGACTATTCAGTATTTTGCGTACTTTTTACCTGCTCTCGACCGCTCTGGCCAATCTCGGCATTGGCATCGGCATCTTGATCGCTCTGTTTGCTTTTGCTCTGACCTACCTGAATCAGCAGAGCGAAACCATCTCTTTTACGATCAGGCTCTCCGGTGCTACGCTGGTGGTGATGCTGTCCATTCTGGGCCTGGTGGGCTGGATCGTGGCGCCGCCCCATATCACCACCTATCGTCCTGCTCTGAAATCAGCCCTCGCTTTGCGCTTTACGCCCGATGCCAATGGCTATCGGATTGCCGAAATCCCCTTTGAATTTGACCCCGACCTGGGACGAGACCTCGGGCTGGATGACGGCCGGCTGCGCGGGTGCAGCGAGCCGCTGGACATGGTTTTTCCCTTTTACGGGCAGACCTATTGGCAGGTCTATGTCTGCAACGACGGCACCATCAGTTTGGGGCAGGTGGTGCGTTACCGCGAATATCAGTATCACTATGGGGCAGGCGTGCCGCTGCTGCTGCCACTGCTGATTGACCTCGACCCCACCATCAGCCCCGGTGGCGTTTTTGTTCGCCAGGACGCCGGCCGCCTGATCGTGACCTGGAATCGCCTGCGTGCCTTTCGCCAGCCGCAGGCCGAATTTACCTTTCAGGCTGTGCTACACACCGACGGTCGCTTTGATTTTGTTTATGCCGCCTTGTCCCAAGACATCCCGTTTCTGCCCAACGACGATCCGGGGGCCAGCCTGTGGGCGGTGGGCGCACTGCCCGGCCGCCTGGGCGGCCCCGGCCCGGCGATGTTTTCTCTGGCCCATCTGCCGACGCGCGGCGATGCACAAGGAATGATTTACGATATGCACCTGGAATTTCGCCAATATCTGCACCGCCTGATGGCTCCGCTGGCCGGACTTGTTTTGGCTGTGAGCATCCTGATCGTGGGCGGATTTCCACTGTTGTTCTATATCAACCTGATGCGTCCGCTCAATACCTTGCTGGACGGCGTGCGGCAGATGGAAGCGGGGCGGCTGGAAAGCCGCGTGCCGGTGCAGTTTGAGGATGAAATTGGCTCGCTGACCCGCTCGTTCAACACACTGGCTGCTGCGTTGAGCGACCTGATTTACAATCTGGGTGAGCGTGTGGCCGAGCGCACCGCCGAACTCAACACTGCCAATGCCGACCTGCGCGCCGAAATAGCCGCTCGCGAACAGGCTCATGCCACCATCATCGTCCAGCAGCGCGCGCTGGCCGCCCTGGAAGAGCGCGCCCGCCTGGGCCGCGACCTGCACGACGGCATCGGGCAGGTGCTGGGGTATATCAACGTGCAGACGCAGGCTGCCCGCACCTTGTTTGCTCAGGGCAAAAATGCCGCCGGCGACGCCCTGCTGGCGCGGCTGGTCGGCCTGGCTCAGCAGGGTCACGCCGAGGTGCGCGAGTTTATCTTGGGCATGCGCCGCGACGATGATGAGCAAGCCAGCCGCCCGCCATCGCTCGATTTTTTGGCCGCACTGCGCCAATATGTGGCCCAGTGCGAACACTGGTATGGGCAGCCGGTCATCCTCGACTTGCCGCCGGTCTGGGATGCCGCCTGGTTGAGCCAGACCGCCGAAATTCACCTGCTGCGTCTCGTTCAGGAGGCTTTGACCAACGCCCTGCGACACGCCCAGGCCGGACAAGTGCAGGTCTGCCTGGCGCAGCAGGACAGCGAGTTGATCTTGACGGTCATGGATAACGGCATAGGGTTTGAGGCGGATAGAGAATCAGGAATCGAGGATAAAGCAGGGCATTTTGGGCTGGCGATTATGCGCGAGCGGGCCGTACAGGTTGGCGGGCAGATCGAGATCGCGTCGTCGTCTGGCCAGGGAACGCGCATCGTGCTGCGGATGCCCATCGTTTCGGGCGACGCCCGGCCGGGCGACGCGTCATCGCTGCGCGTGCTGCTGGTTGATGATCAGCCGATCTTTGTCGAGGGGCTGCGCAACCTGCTCCAGGCGCAAGGGGTGCAGGTGGTCGGTGTTGCCCAAGATGGCCTGGAGGCCCACGAGCAGGTGCATCAAACCCAGCCCGATGTGGTGGTGATGGACCTGGACATGCCGCGCTGCGACGGCCTGGAGGCGACGCGGCGCATTTTGGCCGAGTTTCCGCAAACGCGCATTCTCATTCTCACCGTGTCGGCAGATGCTAACAGTCTGTTTGAGGCGCTCAAGGCCGGTGCGGCCGGCTATTTGCTCAAAAATATGGATGCCGACGCCTTTATCGACATCTTGTTCAATCTGGAGCGCAGCGCACCGCCCATTGCCCCCGAACTGGCCGCGCGTGTGCGCAATGAATTTGCCCAGCCGCCATCAGAAGCGCTGACCGTCGACGCCGAGCTGACCGCGCAGCAGCAGCAGGTGCTGTCGCTGGTGGCGCAGGGCCTTACCTACCGCCAGGTGGGTCAGGCCATGTACCTCAGCGAAACGACGATCAAGTATCATATGAAGCAGATTTTGGATCGCCTGCACCTGCGCAGCCGGCAGCAGGCCGTCGCCTATGCGCGGCGCGGCGGCATCGCGCCGCGCGAGTAGGGCGAACGTTTCATTCGCCCCGGCTCGCAAGACTATACTTTTCCTATGCTTTTTCCCCTTGCTCCTCACCCCTTGTTTGTGTTATGCTGTACGGGTGGGGACAAACAGACCTCCCATTCCCTGCATCATAGTCTTTAGGACACAGATCGATGTCCAATTCTAACCAGGTTGTTTTGTACGGCAGTTCTCTGTTCCTCTCTGGCGTCGAGCTGGCTCTACGCCGGCGCGGTGTCTGGGCTGTGCTGCGCCTGGACCCGGCCTACCCCGGCGCGCCGGCTGAGCTTGCGGCGCTGCAAAGAGGCGTGCTGATCTATGACCTGAACGAGGCAAAAGATCAGTTTGCGCCCGCCTTTTTGGCCGCCCACCCGCATATGCGGGTGATCGGCCTCGACGGGGCGCAGGGCCAGGCGCAGGTCTGGCGCAGCGAGCAGCACATCCTGGCCCGGCTGGATGATCTGAACGACCTGTTGGCTGAACTCCAAGCTGTCGGAAAGGAGGTGGGGCACAGTTAGAGATCAGAACGCAACGTCATTTTTTCAATCAACCCATTTGTAAATCAAAAAAGGAAACAAACTATGTACCCAAAACAATCCAAGACTGTGCATGTAGAAACCCTGCATGACGAATTGTGCCTGTACGACTGGCAGCGCAAAGAGGTGCACGCGCTCAACCCCACCGTCGCCCAGGTCTGGCAGTTGTGTGATGGCGAGACCAGCGCGGCGCAGATGGCCGGCGCACTGCGCGCCAACCTGCTGACCGATCTGGATGCGACCCAGGCTCAGGCCGTGGTCGAGGCCAGCCTGGCCCAGTTGTATGACGCGCACCTGCTCGAAGGCAAAGCGGCCAAGATGGGCGGCCTCAGGCCGGTGTCGCGGCGCGATATGCTCAAGTGGGGTTTGTCGGCGATGCTGGTGCCGGTGATCACCTCCATCCTGGCCCCCAGCCCGGTGGCGGCGCAATCGCCGGTGAACACCCCGCCCACGGCGGTGAATGACAGCCTGAGCGGAGCGCCGAACAGCACCATTTCCGGCAACCTCATGACCAACGACACCCTGGGCACGCCGGCGGCCACCCTGACCAGCTTTGGCGGCGGTGACCTGGGCGGAACGGTGACCACGAATGCGGCAGGGGCCAGTGTGGCCCTGGCCGGCGGTACACTCACCGTCGGTGCAGACGGCGCGGTGTCGCTGGTCAACCCGACCACGCCCGGCACCTATACGTTCCAGTACCGCCTGACCAACAGCGCCGGCACATCGGACGCCACGGTGACCATCGAGGTGACGAGCACCTCTGGGACATGCCGGAACTATGACATTGTCCTAGTCGCCGATATGTCGGGCAGCGTGGATGCTACCGAGCTGCAGGATACCAAAAACGGCATCCTGGACTTTATCAACAACGTCGGGTTGGGCGGGACGACCCAGGTTGGGCTGGCTTCTTATGGGTCGCTCTCCACGCTGGACCACCCACTGACCCAAGATATCGGCTCGCTGACCACGGCGGTCAATGCACTGACCCAGGCGGGTAGCACCAACATCTATGCCGGCATCAATGAGGGCGCCGCCGAACTGACAAGCGCGCGCCACAACCCGGCCAATGGGCAGATCCTGATCGTCATGACCGACGGCTGGCAAAATGTGAGCCCGCCCGATGGTGGTAATCCGGTCGATGCGGCCACTGCGGCCAAAGGAGCGGGCATTCGCGTCATCGCCCTGGCGATTACCGGTGATGCTGATACGGCTACGATGCAGCAGGTCGCCTCCGTGCCGGGTGACTATTACTACTCGGACACTTTTGTCGATTTGGGCCAGATCCTGAACAGCATCAACTGCACCGCCACCTAATCATTTTAGACCTGTCGGGTTTCCCAAACCCGACAGGTCTGCTTGTAGGGCGGGTTTCCAACCCGCCACTCAGGAAAACCAGGTTGGGACAAACGCTCGCCCCAACCTGGTTTTTTTGTTTGCCCCAATCGGGGTTAGGTTGTAGGGCGGGTTTCCAACCCGCCGCTCGGCAGGTTGGGTTTCACATTTGTTCAACCCAACTGAACCGTTGGTTTCGACAGGCTCAACCAACGGTTATTACAGACCTGCCAGATTTTTAAAACCTGGCAGGTCTGGGTTTGGGCAAACGCTTGCCCCAGCCTGTTTTTTGTTTGCTCAAATCAGAGTATAATGGGGTCATCAGGCGAGTGTTCGTACAGAACGTGAGCAAGAGGCAGCAAAAGGAGGCCAATATGGCGCCGAGGTATACAATCCAGGCGATGAATTGGGATATGTGGCCGAGTGTCTCGACCTGGCGGTGGTGACGCAGGGCCAGACCTTGGACGAAACCGTGCAAAATCTCAGAGAGGCCATCCGGCTCCACCTGGAAGGTGAAGACCTGCTGGAATTGGGGTTGAGCGCTCATCCGCCGGTGTTGGTGACGATGGAAATGGAACCGGTGTATGCCTAAATTGCATCATTTTCCGGCAGGCCGGCCAATACATCGCCGATCAAGAATTGCGACCTCACTTTTATACCGATTGAGCGAACAAGAGCCTTTTGAGCGAACAAGAGCCTTGTCGGGCGGGTTTCTACCCGCCGCTCTCAGCCAGGGTAGGTTGGGTTTCATATTCGTTCAACTCAACAATCAGAATTCATAGTGGTTATTCCGGGAAAAAACAATGCCAGGTGAACAATACTTTACCGCCTATGGCCTGCGCTTTGGCCTGCAAGTGCCCGTTGAGGCGATGCTGGCACAGGCCGCCGCGCACCTGCCGCTGGGCTGGCTGCCCGCGCCGCCCGGCCAGGTCGATGTGCAGTATCGCGTGTGCCCGGAACCGACCCCCGGTTCTCGCTCTATGCTGTACTGCGATGACACCCTGTTGATCGGCACGTCCGACCTCGATCAGCTCTGGATCGTCTTTGCCAACCACGCTCAACTGCTCACCGCCTTTCGCGCCCAAAACTGCCTCTTTGTCCACGCCGGCGTGGTCGGCTGGCCGGGGCAGGCGGGCATGCGGGCCATCCTCATCCCCGGCCGCACCCTCAGCGGCAAGACCACGCTGGTGCGCGCCCTGGTGCAGGCCGGGGCAACCTATTATTCGGACGAGTTTGCAGTGCTGGATCCGGCGGGTCGGGTCCACCCCTATGCCGTGCCACTGTCCATCCGCCAACAGCGCGATCAGGTCGGCGTCAAAACACCGGTCGAGGCACTGGGCGGGCAGGCCGGCGACGCGCCGCTGCCGGTGAGGCTGATCGTGATCACCCGCTACCAGCCCCGCGCCCGCTGGCGGCCGCAGCCGCTCTCGCCGGGCCAGGCCTTGCTGGCTTTGATGGATAACACCGTCGCTGCGCAGCGCGATCCCGCCCTCTCGATGCCCATCCTCAAACAAGTCGTTGGCCAGGCCCAAGTCATCTCAAGCCGACGTGGCCAGGCCGAACGCATTGCTCCCCGTCTGCTGCGCTACCTCGATTAACATATTGCCTTTTGGCAACTTGTCACCCGCCTGATCGGGGCTATTGGGCGATCATTTTGTCCGAGAAAAGGCAGGCCATGGCATTACAATCAAAAAGGAACAGAACAATGAGTCCACTGAAAAAACCACCAAGAACACCAAGTACACGAAGAAAGTCAAGACTTGAATTAATTATTTCAATGTTGTATTTGAACAATTTCAAGCTCAACCTGAATTTTCTTTGTAACCTTTGTGTTCTTTGTGGTTAAATCCACCTTTTTTCAGGAGAGTCAACAATGGAATTACAAGATGAGGATACAAACAACCTGATCGCTTTTTTGCGCGACCTGATCCACATTCCCAGTCTGTCGGGGCAGGAAGGGGCGGTGGTGGCGCGCATCGCCGACGAGATGCGCCGCGTGGGATTTGACGAGGTGTGGATTGACCGCGTGGGCAACGTGGTCGGGCGGATCGGCAGCGGCGACAAACGGCTGTTGATGGAATCACACATTGACACAGTGGGCATCGGCGACCCGGCCTCGTGGGCCAATGTACTCATTGACTATGACCCGTTCGAGGGCAAGCTGAAAGACGGCTACATTTATGGGCGTGGCGCATCAGACGATAAACAAGGCATCGCTGCGATGGTTTACGGTGCAAAACTGCTGCTGGATGCCGGCGTTCGGCTCGGCGGCACTCTCTATGTGGCCGGCATTGTGCAAGAAGAAGACTGCGACGGCTATGCCGCCGGGCTACTGTGCGAAGACCTGCGCCCTGATGCGGTCGTCATTGGCGAGGCCACCGACCTGGACATTTATCGTGGCCATCGCGGGCGGATGGAACTAAAAATCACTGTCTATGGCCGCTCATGTCACGCCTCGGCGCCGGAGCGCGGCCTCAATGCCGTGTACGAGATGGGCAAGGTGTTGGATGGCATCCGGTCACTTGGGCCGCGGCTCAAGGACGATCCTTTTTTGGGTAAAGGCACGATTGCCGTGACACGCATCGAGTCCACAAGCGGCTCGCTGAATGTGGTGCCCGATTCTTGCACCATCTACATAGATCGGCGGCTGACTGTCGGCGAGACAGAGGCGAGCAGCATAGCCGAACTGGAGCAGGTATTGGCTGAGACCGGCGTAAACGGCGAGGTATCGGTGCTGCAATACGATGCATGTAGCCACACCGGCTATCACTGCGCGCAGAAAAAATACTTTGCTACCTGGGTGCTGGATGCAGATCACCCACTGGTGCAGGCCGGCGCGCGGGCTGTTGAGCGGGTGCGTGGACGCAAGCCCGAAATCGGCCGGTGGGTCTTTTCCACCGATGGCGTGTCCACGATGGGGCGGCTGGGCATCCCGACGATTGGTTTTGCCGCCGGCAGCGAAGTGGATGCGCACACCACTCAAGATCGGGTGCGCATAGATGATCTGGCAAAGTCAGCTCAAATTTATGCACAAATAGCTATGGAATATCTTAAATAATCATTGATGACTCTTGAGAAAAGACTATTTTCACCGCAGAGACGGAGAACGCAGAAAATGATGGTAATCAACAAAATTTTAAGGCTCTTTTTCTCTGTGAACTCGGCGTCTCGGCGGTAAAACACTTTTTCAGTGGACTCGGATGGTTCGGAGAAGTTGAATGAATAACCAGGCTCGCACAAGTAGAGAAACCATCCTCATTGTGGACGACACAACCACCAATCTGCATCTGCTGTTTGAAGTGCTGACAGGCGAGGGCTATCGCGTGCATGTCGTCTCTAACGGTCGGGCGGCGTTCGAGTCGGTGCGCATTGCCCCGCCCGACCTGATCTTGCTCGACGTGATGATGCCGGAAATGGATGGCTATGAGGTTTGTCAGCGGCTCAAAGCCGACGAGAAAACGCGAGACATTCCCATCCTTTTCATCAGCGCACTAGACACCACTCAAGACAAGGTCAAAGCGTTTCGCGTGGGCGGGGTAGATTATATCCAGAGACCCTTTCAGATTGACGAGATTCTGGCGCGTGTGCGTACCCATCTGCGGCTGCGCGGGCTGCAAAAAGAACTGGCCGAACGTAACAGCCAACTGGAACAAACAAACGAGCAATTGCGCGCTGAAATTGCCGAGCGGGAACGCGCTCAGGTTTCGTTGCGCCAGATGGCCGAACGCCTGCAAATTTTGCACGAGATTGACCAGGCCATCCTGGGCGCCCAATCGCCGTTGGCCGAGGGGGAGGGACATTTGCTGCCGGCGGCCATTTTGGGGCGGCTGGCCAACCTCATTCCCTGTCGGCGCATTTCGGTGACCGAGTTTGGCCTGGACGGTACGGCGCGTATGCTGGCGGCGCAAACCACCGAAGGATTTCCCAGACATGCCACCCATTGGCCAGACCTGCTCAAACAGGCTGTGGGCAGCGAGAGGCGCATTTTGGGAGTGGGCGATTTGCAGGCCTTGTCGCGCCGTTCGCCGCTGCAAGAGACTTTGCTATCTGAAGGCATGCGGGCCTATCTGGTGGCACCGTTGGCGGCGCAGGAGCGAGTATTGGGCACGCTGACCATCGAGTCGGAGCAGTCCCATATCTGGACACCGGAACATGTCAACACGGTGGCCCAGGTTGCCGCCATGCTGTCGGTGGCCATTCAGCAGGTGCAATTGCGTACGCTGCTCGAACGGCACACCGTCGAACTGGAAGCGCAAAACGCCGAACTGGATGCTTTTGCCCACACGGTGGCCCACGATTTGCGCAACCCCCTGGTCTCTCTGATCGGCTATGGCACCCTGTTGCAAGAGCGGGCGCATCGTCGCACCCCGGCCGAACTGGCCGAGTTGGCAGGATACGTGGTGCAGAGCGGGCGCAAGATGAACAGCATCATTGACGAACTCTTGCTGCTGGCCAGTGTGCGCGGAATGGATCAGATTCAGGTAGAGCCGTTGGACATGGATGAGTTGATCGAGCAGGCGCGTTACCGCCTCAGGCATCTGATTGAGGAATATCACCCCGACATAGTCCTGCCCGACCGGTGGCCGTCGGCATTGGGCTATGGTCCTTGGGTAGAAGAAGTGTGGGTCAACTATTTCAGCAATGCGATCAAGTATGGCGGCACGCCTCCGAGAGTCGAGTTTGGCGCCGACCCACCGTTTACCGCACCAGACAGCCAATGGGTGCGCTTTTGGGTGTGCGACAATGGCCGCGGCCTGACTCCAGAACAGCATACTCAACTGTTCACCCCGTTTGAGCAGTTGGGACAGGTGCGCGCTCAGGGGCATGGATTGGGATTGTCCATCGTCAAGCGCATCGTCGAACGGCTGGGCGGTCGGGTGGGCGTAGAAAGTGAGTTGGGACAGGGCTGCCGTTTTTATTTCACTTTGCCGGCTGACTAGCAGACTGTTGGAGGAAAAGACAAGGCGTCACGCAGCAGCGTAACCCAGGATCTACTGGCAGGGCAGAGGCAAGCCCTGCCCCTACTTGAGGAGGATGATGCCCAACCTGTATCTCTCTCCGGCTTCAATCAGCCATCTGGCTCAATTTATCCTGGCATGGGTCACTGCCGGTTACTTTGCCCTCACCGCCCGGCAACGTAAAAGCAGGTCTATGTCTGTTTTTATGGCTGGATTTTTTGTCTCGATTGCCGTGGTGATCTGGTTGTTCTTTTTGGACACCGCCCTGCCGCCCTCATCCCGCCTTTATGCCGTGTATCTGGAAAATACGACTATCGGGCTGTTTCTGACCCTACTGACTCAGTTCGCCTGCCGCTTTCCCCAACTCTATCCGCAGCGTAAATGGGAAGCGTGCCTGGTGCTGGCCGTGAACCTGTCCTATACGCTGTGGGAAGCCAGCTTTGCCGTGTATCGAGGGAGTTTGCTGCTGAAAAGCGGCGATGTTCTCTATCGCCCCCTGAACGCCGATTATGCTCTGGTCGTGAATTTTTTGCTGGTGCCGCTCATGTTTTTCCGCCAAATAGCCGTTGCTTCGCAGCAAGAACGCGGCGCAGCCCGACATGGGTTCTGGCATTGGAGCGGGCTGGCCGATCTGTGGCGACCTCGAGGCCAGGCTGCGCGAGCCGTGCGCGCATTTATGCTGATCTTTTTGCTGCCGCTCGGATTGAGTCTGCTCAATCTCATGCGCTCGCTTCATAGTTTGCCTCAGGTAGTATTTCAATCGAGTATGTCGGCCGGGATACTGCTCACCCAGTTTTTATTCTCTCTGATCTATCTCAACATCCTCTCCGATATAACCAGCTTTCAAGTGCGCCTGGTAGGCATCGTGTTGGTGACGGTACTGGCGATGTTCGGCACTATTGGCTGGGTGATGACGCCTCTCTATGCAGCCAGGTACCAGCCTCAGCTTGCTGACCAACAAACCCTGCGCTTTACCCCCAATGCCGGAGGCGGATATGATGTGGAGCAAATACCTTTGCGCTTTGAGGCCGATTGGGGAAACAAATTAGCATTGTGGCCTCTACGCCCCGACGCACCGCCGGCCGAATACATCGCCGACATTGCCTTCCCATTCCCCTTTTACGGACAGGTTGCTCAAACAATATGGGTGATCAGCAGCGGCGCAGTGGGGATAGATATGCCGCTACATTATCCCAGTATGGAATACAATTATGCGACAATGCCGGCCATTTTCTCTTTGTTTGTTAGCCTGGTTCCAACCGACGACGGCGGCATTTTTGCCAGGGTCGGAGCAGAGAATCTGGTCATTACATGGTCTCGGATGGAATGTGCGTTTGATCCGCAGATGGTTTTCACCTTTCAATTGACACTATACCAGGACGGCGCGTTCGAGATCACCATTGATGGCCTGCCCGATCTGCCCTATCAGTTCGACGCCGGCCCGTTCAACAACGTCTGGGTTGTCGGTGCGTCGCCGGGCATACCGGGCCAACTGCCGCAGTTGGTCAATTTTGCCCACCTGCCGCTCCAGGGGGGGGATCACGGCGTGATTCAAGATCACTATATCGAGTTTCGCTGCTATCTGAATCAATTTCTCTTGCCACTGGCCTACCTGATCCTGGGCGGCAGCCTGCTTGTCGTGGTAGGCTTTCCGATCACTTTCCACTTGAATCTCATCCGTCCGCTCAACAGATTGCTTCAAGGAGTCAAACAGGTCGAGGCGGGCGACATGGAGACGACCATTCCGGTGCAGTACCTCGATGAGATCGGTTTTTTAACCCAGGCCTTTAACGCCATGATCCTTCAGATACGCGAACTGGTGACCGACCTGGAAACACGCGTGGCCGAGCGCACTCGAGAACTGACCCGGCAAAAACAAGCCGCCGAGGCGGCCAATCGAGCCAAAAGCACCTTTTTGTCCAACATGAGCCACGAGTTGCGCACGCCGTTGACGGCGATTTTGGGTTTTACCGAGTTGATGTCTCAGGACAGGTCGCTGAGCGTCTGGCAGCGTGAGAATCTGGAGACTGTTCATCGCAGCGGCGAATATCTGCTGTCGCTGATCAATGATGTGCTAGATCTGTCTAAAATTGAGGCCGGCAAGGTTGAATTGCAGCCACGGGTTTTCGATTTGCACAAAATGCTGCTGAGTTTGGGTGAAATGTTTAGCCTACGCGCCGAACAAAAAGGGCTGACCATGCAGATTGACCTGGCCCCAGATGTGCCGCAATACATTCATGCCGACCTGCCCAAACTGCGCCAGGTGTTGATCAACCTGCTGGGTAATGCGGTCAAGTTCACCGAACAGGGCCGCATTATTCTAAGAGTATCAGGTAGACAAGGAGTAGGGGAAGAAGGAATAAGGGAAGAAGAGGATAAAGAAATTGTCCCTGTTTCCTTGTCTACTCCCTCCTTGTCTACCCTATTCTTTGAAATCCAGGACACCGGCATTGGCATCGCTCCAGATGAATTGTCTCATATCTTTGAAGCATTTGTGCAAGCCGAAAATGGACGACAGATGGGGCCAGGCACCGGCCTGGGGTTGACGATCAGTCGCCAGTATGTGCAACTGATGGGCGGCGACATAGCCGTGCGCAGTCAGGTTGGTATGGGGAGCATATTTTCGTTCAACCTGCCGGTTGAGGTAATGGCTCACGGGCAGACAGAACAACCCGAACAGGATGTGGTCGGGCTGGAAAAAGGCCCATGCGCACCGGACGGTGAACCATACCGATTGCTGGTGGCAGACGATTCGGCGGTGCTGCGTCGGCTGTTGACCGACATGTTGCGTCCGCTGGGGTTCGAGATGCGCCAGGCGGCCAATGGAAAGGAGGCGGTTGAACTATTCCAGTCGTGGCAGCCGCATCTGGTGTGGATGGATATGCGCATGCCGGTGATGGATGGGCAAGAAGCGACCCGGCAGATCAAGGCCTTGTCGCAGGGACGGCGCACCGTCGTGGTGGCCCTCACAGCCAGTTCGTTCGAGCAAGAATGCGCCGAAATCCTGGCCGGAGGGTGTGATGATATTGTGATCAAGCCTTTCCGTAAAGCGCAAATCTGGGACGTATTGCATCGTCATCTGGACATTTGGTTTGCGTACACCTTTCCTCCATGCGATCTGCCAGGTGATGCGGCTACTCAACCAGCACAACCTGATCGGCTAGAGAGTTTCAGCCCGCAAGACTTGCCTGTCGAGTGGATGATCTCGCTACAGCAGGCTGTGGCAGTGGGCGATGTTCAACAGATGCTTGATGTGCTTGCCGATGGTAAGCATTTGAACATTTCCTCAGCCTTGATTGACAGATTGAGCGAGTTGGTACATGGTTTTGAACACGACAAAATTTTGAGATGGTTGGGTCAAATCGGTGTGAGGACGGACTGACGATGCACAAGATCGTGTCTGATTCATCGGTTCGTAGAGAGACACCTGGCGGCGCGTTCAGGTTCAGGCATCTGACCGTCGAGGATGGGTTGCCTTCTAATAGCGTGCGAAAGATACTCCAGGATCGCTGTGGCTTTATCTGGTTTGCCACCGAAGATGGGCTGGTTCGTTTTGATGGCTATGCACTCCGCGTGTACCGGGCCGAGCCGGGCAACCCCAACAGTCTGGGGGATCGCACCATTTTTGCCATGCTCGAAGACGAGCAGGGATATTTCTGGCTGGGACTCTCGGCCAAGCTGGATCGTTTTGATCCGCGTACCGAGACGTTTACCCATTATGCGCTGCCCGGCACGGCAGCCTTTTGCTTGTGCCGCGACCGGCAAGGCATGATCTGGATCGGCACCCTGGATCAGGGCTTGTACGGTTTCGATCCATCCGCTGAAATGTTTACCCACCACTATGCGCACACCCCAGCTATTCCGGGTAGCCTGAGTGCCCATCATGTGCGCTGTATTATCAAAGACCGAGAAGGGCAATTGTGGGTTGCAACCCAGGCGGGCCTGGATCGGTTGGATCGGCAGAGCGGGCAATTTGTCCACTATGCGTCGGGTGACCCGCTGGAGCCGCTTGGCCAACAGATCAACTGGCTCTATCAAGACACCGACAGTCGTTTTTGGGTTGGCACAGAAGGGGGATTGCGCTGTCTGGATGTGTTAACGGGGCAGTTTATGATGTATGGCGCAGCGATGCCCGATTTAGAGCCGATTCCTGGTCCCGTGACGCACATCTGCCAGGATCGGAGCGGACGGTTGTGGGTTGCCACAGCGGGCCGCGGCTTGAGCTGCGTTGACCTGGGAAAAAAGCAGGTCACTCGGTTCTTGTCCAACCCGACCGATCCGGACAGCCTCATTGACAATGGCGCATGGTCTGTCTATGCCGATCGGGAGGAAAATGTCTGGATCGGCACCATCAACAAAGGAGTGGATTGCCTCCACACCTTGAAATTTACCCATTGCAAGCACGATCCTGCCGATCCATCCAGCCTGCGTCCCGCGCCGGTGACGGCATTCTGTGAGCTGAACGGAGAAGTGTGGGTAGCCAATGATGATCTGTATCTGCTTGACCATGCCGGCCGACCGTTGACACGCTATGTGTCTGGCACGCACGAGCTGACCTTTGCGGCAGTATGCGCAGATGATGTGGGATACATCTGGTCAGGTGGCGAGGCAACCCGCAACGGTCTGATCCGCTTTGACCCGCGCAGCGAACAAACCCAGATCTATCGGCACGATCCAGACAATCTGCACAGTTTGAGCGATGATACGGTGCAGGTGATCTATCAAGACCGCCAGGGGCAGCTATGGATCGGCATGGAACGTGGTCTGAACTGGTTTGATCGTGTCGGCGAACGTTTCCAATTATATGTGCCCTATCCAGACAATCCAACGAGTATGAACAACAGCATTCAACTCATCTACCAGGATCGCGCCGGTGATTTGTGGATGGGGGGCTGGCGAGGTGGGCTGATCCGGGCCAGTGTGGACCGGACCACCAGCCCGCCAACGATATCTTTCCGCCATTATCTCGCCAGAGAGGATGATCCAACTTCTTTGTCCGGTCGCTCAGTGCTCTCTATTCTGCAAGATCAAGATGGCAAACTGTGGATAGGCACGGCCAACGCACTCGACTGCTTTGACCCGGTTACCGAGACCTTTGTCCATTACACCGAGGCCGATGGTCTGCCCAGCAGCGTCATTCGCGGCATCCTGCAAGACGACGATGGGCGGCTGTGGATCAGCACAATGAACGGCCTCTCTTGTTTCGATGTTGAGGCAGGCAGCTTTAGAAATTACACAGCTGCCGACGGTTTGCAGAGCAACCAGTTTATGTACGGTGCGTGTTTCAAAAGCAGCAACGGCGATCTGTACTTTGGCGGCGTCACTGGATTTAACATATTTAATTCTAAAAATGTTCAAGACAACCTCTGTATTCCGCCGATTGCACTGACCGAAATGCTGCTGTTCAACAAGCCGGTGTCGGTAGGAGGCGACCTTTTGCCTGCGGGCATCTGGGCTGCCGACCAGGTTGTGTTGGGGCCGGAGGACTATGTGTTTGCTTTCGAGTTTGCGGCCTTGAGCTATCAGGCTCCAACCAGAAATAGCTATCGGTACAAGATGGAAGGGTTTGACCCGGATTGGAACCATGTAGACAGCAAACGGCGGTTTGCCAGCTATAGCAACCTGCCCGCCGGCGAATATCTGTTTCGGGTCATCGGCTCAAACAACGATGGGATATGGAACGAACAGGGCGTTTCGCTCAAGGTCATAGTGACCCAACCGCTGTGGCAAAAACTTTTGGCTGAAAAAGAGGCTGCCGAGGCGGCCAACCAGGCCAAAAGTCAGTTTCTGGCCAACATAAGCCACGAGTTGCGCACTCCCCTGACGGCAATTCTGGGTTTTACCGAATTGATGTTGGGCGATGAGCAACTGATGCCTCGCCAGCGCGAAAACCTGAACATCATTTACCGCAGCAGCGAACACCTTTTGGGACTGATCAATGATGTGTTGGACATGGCTCGCATCGAAGCTGGCAAAACGACGCTCAATCCTCAGATATTTGACCTGCACGAGATGCTGCTGGGTTTGGGCGAGATGTTTAGCCTGCGCGCCGAACAAAAAAAACTGACCCTGGTCGTGGACCTGGCCTCCGATGTGCCGCAATACATTGATGCCGACCTCTCCAAGCTGCGCCAGGTGTTGATTAACCTGTTGGGCAATGCGGTCAAGTTCACCGAACGGGGCAGCATTATTCTAAGAGTAACAGGTAGACAAGGAATAAGGGAAGAAGGAATAAGGAAAGAAGGGGTTAAAGAAATCGCCCCCGTTTCCTTGTCTCCTCTTCCCCCCTTGTCTACCCTCTCCTTGTCTACCCTGTTCTTTGAAATCGAGGACACCGGCATAGGCATTGCGCCTGAGGAACTGGAACAGGTTTTCGAGCCTTTTGTGCAAACCGCAAGCGGACGACAGTTGGGACAGGGCACCGGGTTGGGATTGCCGATCAGCCGCGAGTACGTGCGTCTGATGGGCGGCGACATAGCTGTCGAGAGCACAGCAGGTCAGGGATCGTGTTTCCGTTTTTATATCCAGGTCCGTCTACCCTCTAGGGAGCGAGAAACCCTGGCTGAGACCGTGTCACGGCATGTGGTGGGGCTGGAGGCCGGTCAGCAGGCCCCCGATGGCGGCTGCTTTTGCCTGTTGGTGGTAGAAGACGTTCAAGCCACCCGCGATCTGCTGGTCGAGTTGCTGAGTCTGCCTGGCCTGGAGGTGCGTCAGGCAGCCAACGGAGAACAGGCGATTGAAATCTGGGAGACATGGCACCCGTGCCTGATCTGGATGGACATGCACATGGCTGTGTTGGATGGCTACCAGGCAACCCGACGCATCAAAGCCACTTTGCAAGGACAGCAAACGGTGATCATTGGCATGTCGGCCAGCACGTTTGAGCATGAGCATGCCGAAATCCTGGCCGCCGGCTGTGATGATTTTTTGCCCAAGCCGTTCAGCGCAAGCCAGGTGTTCGATATCTTGAGCCGGCATCTGGGCATCCGCTTTATGTACCAGAAAAACTTGCCGGACATCCAGGCTGTGCCAACATGGACTGATGACACCATCGAGTCTCACTACCGGCCTGCCAGCCTGCCTGTCGAATGGGTGTCGGCGATGCGTCAGGCCGCCACAGTCGGCGATATGCAGCAAATGCTGACCCTGCTGAGCCGGTTGGATCAGATTGGCGGCGACCCCCAATTGATTGACTGGTTGACCAGACTGGTACATGGCTTTGAACATGACCGGATTTTGAGATGGTTGAACCATAGAGATGAATCTCAAGAACACACAGATGGAGGATGATCTGTGCGCAGTATAGCAAAAACTGCAATAGCGATAGGACTCGTGATCATGTGGGGATTGTTCTCAATTCCTCTCCCAGGCCGTGCCCAAGGCCCACTCAATTGGCGACAGGCGCAGGGTACGCGTCTCGTCATCAACCTGAACCAACACCCATATACCGACAGCCTGTTGCCGCTCATCCCCGAATTTGAAGCCCTGACCGGCATCACCGTCAGCGTGGAAACCTATCCCGAAGACGAGTATATGCAAAAACGGTCGAGCGATATGACCTCTGGCGCAGAACACCCGGACATCGTGATGCTCGATCAGGTAGTCACCCAATATGCCCGCGCCGGGTGGCTCGAACCGCTCGACCCTTATTTCCGCGATCCCACTCTGGTAGACCTGGACGATTACAACATGTCGGACCTGCTGCAAGGGTTGATGCGCTTTGGCACCGTAGATGGCCAGATTTACGGCATTCCGGTCAACGGTGATGCACAAATTCTCTATTATCGACAGGACTTGTTTGCCGAACACGGCCTGGCTGTGCCAAAAACAATGGACGAGATGGCTCGAACCGCACTGCTGTTGAATGACCCCAACCATCTGGCCGGCATTTGTCTGCGCGGCCGCGACATTTTTACGGTGATGCCCTTTTCCAGCTTTTTGTGGTCTTTTGGCGGGCAGCACTTTGACGACCTGGCCCATCCTGGACGGGCCACATTCAACAGCCCGGCCGGCGTGGCCGCGCTCAAAATGTATGCCCGCCTGTTGCAAGACGCCGGTCCGCAGCAGGTTGAGAATTATTCGTGGCAAGAGTGCACAAACGATTTTGTCCAGGGGCGGGCAGCCATGTACATCGAATCCAGCTTGCTGATGGCCGTCTTTGAAAACCCGCAAACATCGGCGGTCAGCGGGCGGGTGGGCTATGCGCCCCTGCCGGCCGGGCCGGCAGGATCGTGGCCGAACAGTTTCGGCTGGATGATGGGCATCAATGCCGCATCGTCAAACAAACGAGGAGCATTTTTGTTCATCGCCTGGGCCACTGGTCGAGACATCAGCCTGCGCACGGCGCTGCGCAATGGGGCCAGCTCGCGCGAGTCGGTCTGGCGCAGCCCCGAATTTTTGTCGGCCTTTCCACAGCCCGCCTGGGCCAACGTGACCGTATCGGGGATGAAAAACCCCGGCCCGGAAGCGCCCTGGCCGCGCATCGTCCAGATTGACGAGTTTTTGAACAGCCTGGGCGGGGCGATCAATCGGGTGATTGTGGGCGAGGTGGATGCCCAGACGGCACTGGACGAGGCCGCCTCGTGCATGAACGCCGTATTGGCCGGCCAGCCATGCTCTACCCCGCAGCCGCCATCACCAACCCTTCACCCCATCAACATACAAACGGGCTTTGCGCCAACCATCCGTTTTCAACATCTGGCCGCTGACCGCTCGCCGGTGGCGCAACTTGTTTCCCAACGCACGGTCAATGCCATCTGGCAAGATCGAGATGGACTGATGTGGTTTGGCACCGACCAGGGATTGTTCCGATATGATGGGTATCAATTTACAGTGTATCAAACCAATCCGCAACAACCGGCTGCCGGGCTCAGTCACAATTTTGTCTCGGCTTTGTGGCAAGATCAGGCTGGCACCCTCTGGATCGGCACATGGGGAGGCGGCCTGGATAAATTCGATCCTCAAACACAACGCTTTAGCCACGATCAGGGCGGTCTGGGCCAGACGCGGGTGCGCACGATTGACCAGGATCGCCGCGGCGCGTTGTGGGTGGGCATTTTTGACGGTGGCTTGATCCGTTTCGATCCCTCAACCGGACAGACCGACCGTTACCAGGCTGACCCCCAGGATGCGCACAGCCTGAGCCACAACATCATCTGGGCTACGTTGGAGGACGACACCGGCGCGCTGTGGATCGGCACGGCCGATGGCCTGGACCGCTTGGATCCGGTCAGCCGACAATTTGAGCATTACCACCACGATCCTGACAACCCCAACAGCTTGAGCAACAACACCGTCCTATCCCTCTTTCAAGACCGCCTGGGCCAGATTTGGGTAGGCACCCGCAACGGCCTGAACCGCCTTGATCGCGAACAAGGGCAGTTTATTCGCTACCACCATCGTCCAGGCGATCCACACAGCCTGAGCAACGATGTCATTCTGTCCATCTTGCAGGATAAAGCCGGGACGCTGTGGGTCGGCACCGAAAGCGGCCTGAACGCTTTTGATCAGGCCCACGACCACTGGGTGCATTATCGGGCCGATCCGGCCGATGCGGACAGCCTGAGCGACGATCAGGCGCGGGTGATCTATCAAGATCGTTCAGGTTTGCTGTGGGTCGGCACGCGGCGCGGAGTGAACACCTGGACCGTAGACCTGCCCGACAAAACTCTGGCTAATTTTACGCTGTATCGGCGTATCGTTGAACGCGACCATCTCGAGTTAGACAATCCGGTGCATGCGTTGGTCCAAGATGGCGATAACATTCTCTGGCTGGGCGTCGAGGATGGGTTGCAACGGATCAATCTCCTAGACCCCTATGATGACCTTTTGTTCGCGCTTCCCTTTGCTCCCCATGCCATCCTGGACGACGGGCAGGGATATCTGTGGCTGGGCGGTTGGGGCAGCGGCCTGGTGCGCCTGGACAAACAAACCGGCCAATGGCACGTCTACCGTCACCAGGCCGGCGATCCACACAGCCTGAGCCACAATGCCGTCTTGTCGCTCTATCAAGACGGCCAAGGCGTATTATGGGTGGGCACCCGCAATGGGCTGAACCGCTTTGACCGCGCCGATGAACAATTTACTGTCTACCGGCACGATCCGGCCAACCCCCACAGCCTGGCTGCCGACGATGTGCGGGTTATCGAGCAGGACTCAAACGGTATTCTCTGGTTGGGCAGTTGGTTTGGCGGCCTGACCCGCTTTGACCCTGTCGGCGAGACCTTGGACCGGGTTCAGGCCGGGCAGTTGGATGCCATCGTCGCCCTTCGTACAGATCGGGGCGGCGGGCTGTGGCTGGGCACCCCCCATGGCATTTACCATTTCGATCCCGCGGCCGAAAACGTGACCGGCTATGAACAGACCGGCAACCCTGCCGGTTGGAGCGTGCGCTGCATTTTGCAAGACGGCCAAGGGCGGGTGTGGTTCAGCACAAACGATGGCCTGAAGCGGTTCGATCTCCAGGCTGCGCCGGCCGGGCAGACAAGAACCTACACGACCGACGATGGATTACAAGACGATTCGTTCAACGCAGGCGCCTGTTACCTGAACGGCCAGGGTGACATGTTCTTTGGTGGTCGCGATGGATGGAATCGCTTTAATCCTCTCCGGGTGCGCGACAGCCTTTACGAGCCACCCATTGTGCTGACCAACCTGCAACTGGAAGGTGAGCTATTGCTCGTCGAACCCGATTCGATCTTGACCGCGCCGATCTGGCAAACCCGGCAACTCGATCTGTCCCATTGGCAAAATACTCTATCTTTCGAGTTTGCCGCTCTGGACTATGTGATCCCCGCTCGAAACCGCTATCGCTACCGGCTGGAAGGCCTGGATAAAGACTGGCGCGAGACCAACAGCGACCGTCGCCTGGCCAACTATGCCCATCTGCCGCCTGGAAGGTACACCTTGAGGGTGCAGGGAACCAATCACGATGGAGTGTGGAGCCGTCATGAGGCCATTCTCAAACTGACGATCCGCGCGCCCTGGTGGGCTACCTGGTGGTTTTGGGGATTGGTCATTGTCGGTGCAGGCAGTATGGTCTATGGGGGGCTGTGCTGGCGTGAACACACGGTGCGCACACAAAATCGCCGCCTGGAGGTATTGGTCGCCGAGCGTACTGCTGCTTTGCGCGAAAGTGAACGGATCATGGCCTCGTTGCTCAGTAACCTGCCCGGCATCGCCTATCGTCGTCAGAATGATCGTTATTGGACCATGGAATTGATCAGCGAGGGTTGCCAGACCTTGACCGGCTGGCCTTCAGCGGCTTTGCTGCACAATCGCGAACTGTCTTTTGCTGACCTGGTTCATCCTGATGATCGTCAAATGGTGTGGGAAAACATTCAAACGGCTTTGTCTGAACAACGGCTCTTTCAAATTGTTTATCGCCTCGTTTCCAGAGCCGGGCTGCCCAAATGGGTTTGGGAGCAAGGGCAGGGCGTTTTCGATGAGCAGACCCAGACAACCATGTTGGAGGGGCTGGTCATAGACATCACCGACCGTATCGTGGCCGAGCAGCAGGTGCAAGAGAGCGAAACCCGCCTGCGACAAATCGCGGCCGCAATGCACCAGGCTATCTGGCTGCAAGACGTACACACCCACGAAATCTTGTACGTCAACCCGGCCTATGAGCAGATCTGGGGGCGAACATCTGCCAGCCTGATCGCCGAACCGCTCTCTTTTATAGCGACCATTCATCCCGATGATCGGCCAGGTGTTATTCAATCTCTGTCTGGGCAGCATCAGGGCATCTGGCTCGACTATGAATATCGCATTGTTCGCGCCGATGGCAAGATACGTTGGGTTTGGGAACGCACCTTTCCCATCCTGGATCAGGCCAGGCAAGTCTATCGCGTATTGGTCGTTGTCGAAGACATTACCGAACGCAAACAGATGGCCGAAACGCTGCGCCAGGCCAAAGAGGCAGCCGAGGCAGCCAACCGGGCCAAGAGCGCGTTTCTAGCCAACATGAGCCACGAGTTGCGCACACCACTCACAGCCATTCTGGGTTTTGCCGAACTGTTGCGGCACGATTCTCAATTGACCATCCGACAACGCGAAAACATCGAGATCATCCAGCGCAGTGGTGAGCACCTGCTGTCCCTGATTAACGATGTGCTCGACCTGTCCAAGATCGAGGCGGGCCGGGTCGAGCTTGAACCAGAGGTATTCGACCTGCACAAGATGCTGCTGGGTCTGGGCGAGATGTTTAGCCTGCGCGCCGAACAAAAAGGCCTGATCATGATCTTGGATATGGCCGCCAAGGTGCCGCAATATATTCATGCCGACCTATCCAAACTGCGCCAGGTATTGATCAACCTGCTGGGCAACGCGGTCAAATTCACCGAACGAGGCAGCATTATTTTAAGAGTAAAAAGTAGACAAGGAATAAGGGAGAAAGGGATAGGGAAAGAAGGTTGCGAGGATGACTCGCTTGTGTCCTCGTCTACTCTTCCCTTGTCTACCTTATTCTTTGAAATTGAGGACACCGGCATGGGGATTGCGCCTGAGGAAATAGGCCAAGTTTTCGAGCCTTTTGTGCAAACCGCAAGCGGACGACAGTCGGGACAGGGCAGTGGCCTGGGGTTGACCATCAGTCGCCAGTATGTGCAGTTGATGGGCGGCGACATAGCCGTGCGCAGCCAGGTTGGTGTAGGAAGTACATTTTCTTTTGATCTGCCAATTGCCGTGGTTGTTGACAGGCAGGCAGAGCCGTCCACACAGCGGGTCGTAGGGCTAAAAGAGGGCCAATACGCACCCGATGGCGGGCCATATCGCCTGCTGGTGACCGATGATGTTCAAGCCACACGACAATTGTTGGTTGAACTGCTGAAACCGGTCGGCTTTGAGATTCGTGAGGCCGTCAACGGGCAACAAGCCGTTGAAATCTGGCAAGCCTGGCATCCTCACCTGATCTGGATGGACATGCGCATGCCCGTTCTCAACGGTCAGGAGGCCACGCGCCAGATCAAAGCGTCGCCGCAAGGGCAGAACACGATCATTGTAGCCCTCACGGCCAGTTCGTTCGAGCAAGAACGTACCGAAATCCTGGCCGTCGGTTGTGATGATGTGTTGATCAAACCGTTCCGCGAAGGGCAAATATGGGATATATTGGGCCGGCACCTGAACATTCAATTCACATACACCTCTCCCCCGCCTGACCTACCAGACAGCACGGTGGTCCAATCGGCTCCGTCTGACCCGCTCCATTATTTCAACCGACAAGACCTGCCCTCCAAATGGGCAGCCTCGCTGCAGCAAGCGATGATGGTAGGAGACGTTCAGCAAGCGATCAACACACTCAACGAGGGCAAATATTTGGACATCGCTCCTGCCTTGATTGACAGATTGACCGAGTTGGTGTATCGTTTTGAACATGACAAAATTCTGGCCTGGCTGGAAAGAGGCCAAACATGAACCCGCATGATCAAGCGTGTCGCGAGTCATCACCCTCTATCCTGGTGGTAGATGATACGCTGGCCAACTTGAGACTCTTGTTCCAAATTCTGAACGGAAACGGCTATCAGGTGCGCACCGTGTCTAGCGGTGAACGCGCGCTCGAATCGGTGCGGGATTCTCATCCCGATCTGATCTTGCTGGACATTATCATGCCCAACATGGACGGATATGAGGTGGCCCACCGACTGCGCGCCAACCCGCAAACCCAAGACATTCCAATCATTTTCATCAGCGCGCTAGAAGATGTTCGCACCAAAATCAATGCATTCAAGGCCGGTGGCGTTGATTACATCACCAAGCCTTTTCAGGTTGAAGAAGTGCTGGCTCGCATCAAAACTCACCTGGCTCTGCGCTGCTACGCCGCCAACCTGGAAAAACAGAACGCCGAACTGGATGCCTTTGCGCACACAGTAGCCCACGATCTCAAAAACCCGCTGACCATTTTGATCGGCACAGGCAGCGCGTTGGATGAACTGCTGGACACCTGGGCAATGCCACAAGCCAGAGAATGTGTTCGTCTGATGTTGCAGAGTGCGCGCAAAATGAACAGCATTATCGAAGAATTGCTTTTGCTATCCAGCGTACGCAGCATGGAACGTATCGAGGTCGAACCTTTAGATACGTTTCGGTGCATTCAAGAGGCCCAAAAACACCTGCTGCATCTGACCGCTGCCTATCAGCCCGAAATCATCCACCCGGAAACATGGCCCGAGGCAGTGGGCTATGCGCCCTGGATAGAAGAAGTGTGGGTCAATTATATCAGCAATGCCATCAAATATGGCGGACAGCCGCCCCGCATCAAACTGGGTTCAGAGGCCTGCCTGCCGCAAACACAGGCTCGCCCGATGGTGCGCTTTTGGGTGCGCGACAATGGCGCGGGACTGTCGGCCGAGCAGCAGGCCGCTCTGTTTACGCCGTTTGAGCAGCTGCATCAGGTGCGCGCTCAGGGGCATGGGCTGGGGCTGTCTATTGTCAAGCGCATCGTCGAGCGGCTGGGCGGTCAGGTGGGCGTGGAAAGCGAGCCCGGACAGGGTAGTTGCTTTTACTTCACCTTGCCCGTAAAAACAGAGCAGTAAACTCTGGTATACAATGAGTTTGGCACACCCACGTGCCAGGCGGCGTCATTTTATGCACCAGACTGTGCGGCACAGTAGTGCCACACTCATCCTGACTCAAATGAAACGCACCCGAACGGGTGTCGGACATGCGCCGGGCGGCGATGGTTGGCGACATGCAGCACATGTTGAGCCTGATCAATCAACTCGAACAAACCGGCAGCGACCCCAACTGGTTGACAGATTGACCCAATTGGTGTATGGTTTTGCCCATGAGCAAATTCTGGCATGGCTTGAACAGGGAGCAAGTCAATGAGCAGAGAAAGACGGGAAACCAGATTGGCCCAGGCGACGATCCTGGTTGTAGATGATACGCCGGCCAATCTCAAGCTCTTGTTTCAGGTTTTGAGGGGACAGGGCTATCAGGTTCACGCAGTGTCGGGCGGAGAACGAGCTTTGGAGTCGGTGCAGACATCGCTTCCCGATTTGATCTTGCTCGACATCATGATGCCCGAAATGGACGGCTATCAGGTCAGCGCGCGACTCAAGCAAGACAAACGCACCCGTGACATTCCGATCATCTTTATCAGCGCGCTAGACGCCGCAGCAGACAAAGTCAACGCCTTTCGTACCGGCGGCGTGGATTATGTCACCAAACCATTTCAATTTGAAGAGGTGCTGGCCCGTGTCGAAACGCACTTGAAACTGCGCTCACTACAAAAGCAGCTCGAACAGCGCGTGCAAGAACTAGAGATCGCATTGTCTCAGATCAAAACCTTGCGCGGCCTGCTGCCCATCTGCGCCCATTGCAAAAAGATTCGCAACGATCAAGGCTATTGGCAGGAAGTAGATTTTTATATCAAGCAGCACACGCTGGCCGATTTTAGCCACAGCATTTGCCCGGATTGCTTTAGAGAGCTTTACCCCGAATATACCGATATTCTTCAAGACAAGCAGGCAGACCAGGATATGCCTGCCTGCAACTCGACTGTTTGAAAGGACAGGCAGCAATGAGTCAGGCATCAGGAATGAATTATGCACCGCAAGGCCTCCCTCAACCGGTGGTTCATGCCGGACAGTTTGGCTTTGCCGCGGTGTCATTGGAACATGGACACATCTATGGCATGTGCAACGGCCTGCTAGAGGCCGGCGCCGAGCTGAGATGGGTCTATGACCCCGACCCGGCCAAGGTAGCCACTTTTTTGGCCCGCTTTCCCGACACACCAGTGGCCGAGAGTGAGGCCCAGGTTTTGGAGGATGCTCATGTCCAACTGATTGCCGCCGCGGCGATTCCCAGCGAGCGCGGCGATCTGGGACTGCGGGTGCAGCAACACGGCAAGCACTATTTCACCGACAAGACGCCCTTTACCACCCTGGCCCAATTGGAGCGGGCCAGGCAAAGCGTGGCCCAGACCGGCCTCAAGTGGTATGTCTATTTCAGCGAACGGCTGCATGTCGAGGGGGCAATTCTGGCCGGCCAACTCGTTCAAGAGGGGCGGATCGGGCGGGTGCTACAGGTCCTCAACCTGGCCCCGCACCGCTTGAGCAAGGCGCAGCGACCGGCCTGGTTCTTTCAGCGCGAAAAATTTGGCGGCATCCTCTGTGACATTGGCAGCCATCAGATTGAACAGTTTTTGTATTATGCCGGCGCATCCGATGCCCGGGTGTTACATGCCAAAGTAGCCAACTATGCCAACCCCGATTATCCCGAGTTTGAAGATTTTGGCGATGCCGTTCTGCTGGCCGACAATGGCGCCACCCAGTATTTTCGCGTAGACTGGTTCAACCCCGATGGCCTGCGCACCTGGGGCGATGGCCGCCTGTTTATCATGGGCGAGCAGGGCAGCATCGAAGTGCGCAAGTACATTGATGTGACCCGTTCCACCGCCGGCAATCACATCTTTATGATTACCAACGAACAAGAAGAATACATCTCGGCCACTGGCAAAACGGGATTCCCCTTTTTCGGACAGTTTATTTTGGACTGCATCAACGGCACCGAGAACTCGATGACCCAACAGCATGCCTTCAAGGCTGCCGAACTATGCCTGGAAGCTCAGCGGGTGGCCGTGCGCATCACCGGAGAGGGCCGATGAAAATCATTCCACCGCGCATCCGCATCACCGGACGCGGCATCCACATCACCCGGCCGCGTCTGCGCATCGGCGGGCGGCAGGCCGGCGTCAATGTCAGCAGCCAGGGCGTCAGCGTCAGCGGCAGCGGCGACGGCTGGTCATACCACAGCAAACACGGCCTGTCCATCAACCCCGTTTCGGCTGCCCGCTCTCGCAAAGGGTGCCTGGGCTGCGGCGCCTCGCTCATGCTCATCGGGCTGATGGCCTTGAGCGTGATGGGCATCGCGCTGGCTCACAGCAGATAAGGCCGCGCCGTATGCCAGAACTGCCAGACCTGGAGATCATTTGTCGGGTGTTGGCCAACCGGGTGATAGGCCAGACTGTGGTGTCGGCGCAAGCCGGGCGGCCGATCATCGTGCGCAATCTGCTGGGTGGCGATGTCGGCGATCACCTGGTCGGCCGATGCCTGGCGGCCGTGTCACGTCGCGCCAAATCTGTGATCCTGGCTCTGGATGGCGGCATCAACCTGGTCATTCAACCCATGCTGGCCGGACGAATCCGCTATGGCTTGCCGCTCAAGCGCGACCGCAAACGCGATGCCCTGGTGCTTGGCCTGAATAGCGGCCACGAACTGCGTTATCACGATGCCAAAGACATGGGCCGAATTTATCTGACCGACGATTTGGCCCAGGTGCCCACACTGCTCCACCTGGGACCAGAAGCAACCGCCGCAGAGCTGACCCTGGATGCGTTCGGCCAACGACTGTCGGGCCGACATGGCGAAATCAAGCGCATCCTGACCGATCAGACCTTTGTGGCCGGCATTGGCAATGCCTATGCCGACGAGATTTTGTGGCATACCCACCTCTATCCCTTTTGTCGCCGCGCCGACCTGAGCGCGGAGCAAATCGCCGCCTTGTACACGGCGATGCGGTATGTCCTTTTTCAGGCCATTGATACGCTGAGCGAGCGGATGGGCGAGCAGATTGATGTCGAGGTGCGCGATCACCTGGCAGTGCATGGCCGGGCAGGGCAACCTTGCCCTCGCTGCGGCGCGACCATCAGCGAGGTGCAATACGAACGTCAGGCCACACACTTTTGCCGCGCCTGCCAGCCCGGTACACTGGTACGCCAATCGTAAAACCGCCCCAACATCCCAGGCCCCCCCCGCCCGACAGCAATGTTTGCCAAAAAAGCAATTCTGTGGTATAAATTTGTCCATCGCGGAGCGAGGGCGCCAGGCCAATGCAGCATCCGACCTGGTTTTCCCTCGTTCTTTCTACTCCTGGCAACATCAAGACCAGGAGCAATCCCGTGGAAAGGAGGTTAAACCGCGCAAGATGCACAGCTATGAAATGGCGCTAATCATCCGCTCAGAGGTGGACGAAGACGGGCAAAAGGCGATCATTGATCGTCTCTCCCAACTCGTGGCCAGCCATGGCGGCCAGGTGACTCAAGTCGAAACCTGGGGGCGTCGTCATCTGGCCTACCCCATCAAAAAAGTTCAAGAGGGGATCTATTACTTTATTCAAGGCCAGTTTCCCGCCCAGGTGCTGCCCGAATTGAACCGGGCTGGCCGTCTGACCGAAAGTATCTTGAGATACATGATTATTCGTACAGACGACTAGATTGTTTTCAACATCACTCAGAGGATACCATCATGCAGGGTTTGAACAAGGTGCTGCTGTTAGGTTGGCTGGGACGCTCGCCCGAAATGCGGTATACGCCCGACGGCAAGCCGGTGACATCGTTTAGCATCGTCATCACCTATAACCGACAGACCGAAAACGGCGAGTCCTATCAAGAAACCGATTGGTTCAATGCGGTGGCCTGGGGGACGCTGGCCGAGCAATGTCGTACAACCTTGAATAAAGGGCAGTGGGTATTCATCGAAGGTTACATGAAAAACCGCCGCTGGCAGGATGCTCAAAATATCCATCACTCGTGCGCCGAAGTGATTGTCCAGGATGTGATGGCTATGCAAAACCCGGCGGCATTACTTTAGAGGAGGATCAAATTGGCTCGTTACGACGATGATCTCGATCAGGACCTCGACGAAGAATCTTTGTCTGAATCGCCTGGCGGCAGGCCGCGCCGGCAGTTCAAAGCCAAGAAAAAAGTCGTTGGCTGCGGTCCACGGTGCGCCGGTCGGCAGTCCACCAAGATCAGCTATAAAGAAGTCGCTTTTCTGGAACGATATGTCACGGCACATGGCAAAATCCGGCCGCGCCGCCAGACCAGCAACTGCGCCAACCATCAACGCGCAGTGGCCCTGGCGATCAAGCGGGCGCGTTATATGGCTCTGCTGCCCTTTGCCGGCAGCCACGATTTTACCACTGGCCGCTAGATCGAAATCGAACGCTATCAAAAGCTATCGAACACTATCGAACACTTGCGGGCATCGGCGCCAGGCCTGATGCCCGCATTTTTGTGATTGCAAATTGCTGCCCCGCTCGCTGCAAGGGGTTGGTGATTGGAGAAAAAGAATGACAAAAAGTAGACCTGTTCCTGCTGCACCCCAACTCAACAAGAAACAAATGCGCCATCGCAAACGCGAGGCCGAGCAGCTCCGTTGGCTCTGGATCGGCATCGGCATCCTGGTTTTTATCATTGTCGCCCTGTTGGCTGTCGGCGCATTGTCTTCACGCATGCGCGTGGTGGCCCGTGTCAACGGGCAAACCATCCGCCTGCCCGATTATGAGAAAAGGGCGCGTTTCTGGTTTCACTATTACAATGGCCTGGTGATGCCGGGTGTGTTTGATACCATTGACGCATCACAGCGACTCGAATTCTTTCAAGGAATTGCCCAAGATATGATTGACGAAACGCTGGTGCGTCAAGAGGCCAAAAAACTGGGGCTGACAGTCAGCAATGAAGAGATTCAAATTGCCCTGGAAGAAAAGTGGTTCGATCATTATCGGGTGCCACCGACTGCCACGCCGTCGCCTACGCCCGACCTGGCGGCGACGCCCACGATAACGCCATCGGTACCAGCCACTCCAACCCCTTCGCCCACGCCCGACACGCCCGAAACGTTTCAGGCCAACTATGAAAATTTCAAAAAGGTGGTCTTGCAACCGGCCGGCGTGAACGAGTCCTTTTTCCGCACCATGATCGAAGCCTCGCTGCTGCAAGACAAGCTCAAAATGGCCCTGGTGCCCGAGGTGCCGGCCGAAGAAGAACAGGTGCATCTGCGCTACACCTCGGCCAACACCGCTGAAGCAGCGATGGCGCGTATTGCTGTGTTCAAGAGCGGAATCGAAGAGCAGGCTCACGCCCGCCACATCCTGGTCAAAACGCAGGAAGAAGCCCAAAATCTGATTCAACAGCTTCAGGGCGGCGCCGATTTTGCCGCCCTGGCCGCCGAATTTTCCACCGACGATTCAAACAAGGATCAAGGGGGCGACCTGGGCTGGTTTGGGCGCGGCCAGATGGTCGAGCCATTTGAAAAGGCCGTCTTTGAAAACCCCAACGGCCTCTATGCCACGCCGGTGGAAACCACCTTTGGCTTTCACGTGATCGAAATCCTCGAACGCGGCGAAAAACCGATCAACCTGGATGAAGAAATGTACGATCTGGGCTGGTACGGCGCCGAACGGTTGGCCGAACAGTTTGGCGACGAGTTTGCAGCCATGGTGTTTATGGCCCCGGTCGGTCTGATCGAGTCGCCGGTGCCCTCAGAATACGGCGTCGCCGTGGTCGAGGTGCTGGCGCACGAGATGCGCCCTCTGGACGAATCGGCCCGCGAGCAATTGCGCTCGCAGCGATTCCAGGCCAAACTGGAAGAGATCAAAGAGGGTCTTGACATCCAGGACCTGTGGGAAGAAAACATGATCCCGTCCAAGATGTAAAATGGATCAAAAACGCTCGCCAGACTGGCGGGCGTTTTTGTTTGGGTCGGGGCCGGCCTGGCTCAGACCTGTGTTGACCAGATTGCGACAACCAGGCGCACGCTCAGCACAATTTCAGCTCAAACCCATGTTGACCAGGTTTCGATAGCTGATCGCCAGGGACTCGAACGGGTCGCGCTCATAACAGCGATCTTGCTCTACCAGATACCACTGCACGCCGCCCTCTTGTGCGGCCTGAAGGATGGCCGGCCAGTTCAGGTTGCCTTCGCCAATCTCGGCAAAACGCTGCTCGCGGTTGGGCCCCATGGCAAAATCTTTGAGGTGCAGCAGCGGCTCACGCCCGGCGCACCGACTCACCCACCAGGCCGGATCGCCACCACCGGCCTGAATCCAGTATACGTCAATCTCGGCTTTGAGCATCTGTGGGCTGGCTTGATCGTACAACATTGCCAACCACGTCTTGCCATCGTATTTCATCAATTCGTGATTGTGGTTGTGATACGAAAAATCCATGCCTTCTTGAGCCAGCTTTTCGGCGATGGGCGCCAGCTCATCCAGGAAACGCTTGAGACCATCCACGCCGGCATACTCGCCTGGCAGCCCGCCGATGGCTGGATGTTCGCACTTCCACAGCTTGTGAATCTCGATCTCGCGGTCCAGGTTGTTGAGAAAATCCCCCCAGCCGCGATGAGTCGAGGCCACCGTCAGGCCATTGTCCTCGACCAGCCGGGCAATGTCGCGCACATCCAGGTCGCGGCCAAACCCCGAAATCTGGATGGCCGTGTAGCCAATGTCGGCCACTTTTTTCAGCGTCTCGGCCACGCCCTCCAATGTTTGCGTAAACTCGCGCACCGTATACAACTGCGCTCCGACCACGTTCTTTTTTGTCATTTTTGTCTCTCCTTTGCACAAATTTTGTCCAAATATCCGATTATTATTTTCCACCTGCCATTCGCCATTCGCTATTCGCCATTCACTATTCGCACCTCGCCCAGCAGTACCCGATCTCCCACTGCGCCGGTCGGATCGAACACTGGCAACCGCTCCAGATTGGCCGGGTTGTACAGCCCCACCTCGATCACATACTGGCCGGGCGGGGCGTCGGGCTGGATGGGAATGTCATATTCGTCTATCACCACCTCGCCAGCCACCCACAGCGTGGTGGGATAGCGACCGTTTTGCGGGGGATTGTCCTTTTGGCCGCGCACCTGTTCTGCCCCATCGAGCAGGTGGGTGAATACCGTATAGGCCACATCCATCTCGCCCAAACATTGCCACACCAGCGTCAGATGGATGCGCTCGCCGGTCGCTACTGTGTAGCGATCCAGGCTATAGCCCAGCAATTGCACCCGATTGGCCCATTGTGCGCCAACCTGATGTGCCAGTGGCGGCGCCTCCCACAGCCGGTCGGCCGCCTGCACCTCGATCTGACCCAGGTCGGCGCTCACATCGGCGCACGCCAGAGCCACCCTGAGCCGATAGCGGTCGGGCGACAGGTCGGTGGGCAGGCGCAGGGCATAACGGTCGCGCAGCCATTCGCCCACCTGCCATTGAGCAAAGGGATATTGCCCCTGCACCGGGTCGCCCTGATACAACGAGAGCAGGTCGCCGCTCTCGCCGTACAAGCCGATCATGAGTGAGCGATTTGCGACCTGATCGGAGCTTTTGTGCCAATACAAAGACAGTTTGAGCGTTTCACCGGGGCGCAGTTGAGCGCGCTCCAGATCGAAACCCAGCAAAACAATGCCCGATCCCATCTCTTGCCGCAGCGTCCGTTGCATCGGGGGCAGGTCGGCGAGCGGGGCGGCGGCACGGACCAGGCGGATGGGGCCGGCGCGCGCCGAAGTGCCGCTCAATTTGCCCTGCGCGTCCAGCACCGGCATACGAGCATCCAATGAGGCCGAAAAAACGCCCAAGTCCAGCTCATAATCGCCGGGCGGCGCGCCGGCGACGATGGCGAGCTGCTTGTGGAAAATCAACACCTGACCGGGCTGCCACTGCCCCGATGGATAGTGGAAAAACGTTTCGCCGCCCCAATAAAAGCCCTGTCGGTCTACCAGGTGGACAAAAAAGGCCCAGTCGTCGCGATCCACCGGGTTCAACACCTGCCAGTATAGGGTCACATCCAGCATTTGGCCCGACACGGCCTCTGTGTTGAGATCATAACCCAGCAAGGTCAGGGTGTGTCCCAGGTGAATGTTCAACGGATGCTGCGGTTGGATGACTGGGTGGGCGTCGGCGGGCAGCAGATAGGCCTCAAAGCCAACGCCGCCGTCGGGGCCAATGTCTCGGTGCTGCAACGTGGCCGCGCTCAAAAAACGCGCCAGCGCAGGATCGAGCGGGTTGGTAAAGTCAAACAGGTAAAGCGAAGGGCTGTTGTTGGGTGCGGGATTGGTTTCGACAGGCTCAACCGCCGGCAGCACCAATGTCTGGCTGCTGAACCAGCGCAGATGGGCATAGTGGGGCGACATGGCCGCATAGGTGGTATGGCGATAGGTGCTGTTGCTGACCCACAAATCCACCTGGGCGGGGTTCCACTGCCCCAGGTATTCGGCGGCGCGGCGCAAGCTGGCCGATCCCCGATAATAGGCCCCCTCGCTCACCGCCCAAACCCCGAAAAAGAGGCGGGCGGTCTGCGCTGCGCCGACCGCCAGAATCATCAAGAGCACAGCACAGGCAACGGCCATCTGGCGGACGCGCCAGAATCGCCATCTGGACGCCAGCCATTCCAGTGACCAGGTCAACCCCAGCGCCGGCAAATAGAACACCATCGGCAACATGCCCAGGCTGCGCAGGCTGTGCGGCACGCCGCGCGCTCCCAAAATGTTGGGCAGCATCATGATCGGCAGCCACAGGCCGATCAACACGTATGGTGTCAGACCGGCCAGCGGGCGGCGGCGGATGATCAACGCACCCATCCGCGCCAGGCCGATCAACAGCCCGCCGTAGAAAAATAACCCAATCAGCGGTCCGAAAATCGGCTTGCCGGGCAGGTTATAGATGGGGTCCTCGTCGCCGCACACGGTAAAAACGCCCAACATTTTCAGCGTCACCCGCTCCAACGTGCCCCTCAGATCGCCGCCGTGAATTTCGGGGTCGAAAATAGAGGCCTGCGACATGCGCACGCTGAAAAATTCGGGGTTTTGCCAGAAAAACCAGGCCAACGGAGCCAGGGTGATCAGGGCGCACAGGCCAAAACAGACCCACTGACGCAGCCGCAGCCATCGCCCTTGCTCCGCCGACCGGTCGGCCAGGACCGTCCAGGCCGCAAAACCGGCCAGCACCAGCGGCCAGGCGCGCACGGCCAGGTAGGTGTTGGCCGACAACCCGCACAGCAAGCCGCCGCCGATCAATGCCGGCCAGCTCGACCGTCGCAAACCGCGCCACAAGCCCCACATGGCCGCCGTCATGAGCAGTGGCATGGTGTTGGCGCGAAAGCCATAGCGATTGACATGCACCAACCAGTACGAGACAGCCATCAGAACGGCGGCCAGTAACGGCGTCCCCCGGCGCACCCACAGCGGCTCATCGGCAAACATGTCGCGCGCCAGCCCAAAAGCCAGCACAATCGCCCCCACCCCGCACAGCGCCGAAGTCAATCGAAAGGCGAACAGAGTATGTCCCAGCAGGCGCATGCTCAACGCCGCCAGCCAGTAAAAGACCCCCTCCCGCCCGGCATAGGCGCGCACAAAGATGGGAAACGACTTGCCGTCGGCAATCTCTTGGGCCAGAATGAAATTGCCCGATTCGTCATAGTCCACCCCGCCCGGTACCTGATCCAGGCGATAGGTGCGCAGCCCCAGCGCCGTCAGCAAGATCAACAGCAGCAGGCCGCGCTCGATCCACCGCCAGGTTGCCTCTGACCTTTCCGTGCTGACATTTCGCTCGTCAAGCATCGTTTTTTTGCTCATTGTACCTGCATCGTAGCTACCAAAATGCGGTCGCCCATCACCCCGCCGCCAGCGTCCAATATCGGCAAGCGTTGGCCGGTTTCCGGTGCATACATGCCGATCTCGATCACATGCTCGCCCGGTTGCGCCAGTGGGTCTACCACCAGCACATACTCATCCACCACCACCTCGCCGACCATCCACAGCGTGGTGGGATAGCGGCCCTGCATCGGTGGGTTGTCCTGCTGACCGCGTATCTGCTCGTTTTGATCCAGGAGATGGGTAAATACGGTATAGTTGGTTTCCATCGGAGCGAGGGCGCGCCAATACAGGGTGAGATGCAGCGGCTCGCCCGGCCGCACTTGCTGACGATCCAGGTCATAGCCCAGAAATTCGACCTGCTGGCCCAAATAGTCCGAACGCGGGTGCGAGATAGACGGCACAATGGTGCGCCGATCCACCGCCTGCACCTGCACCGTCAGCAGCGACGTGGGCCGGCCAACAGGTTGACCAGCATGCTCGAATACGGTCAGCGTCAACGTATACGCTCCGGCCGGGGCGTCGTGAGGGATGGTCACGTTGTAGCGATCCAGCACCACGCTGCCCGTCGCCCATCGGTCGGTGGGCCAGGCGCCATGCACCGGGCGATTGCGGCTCAGCAGCAAACTGTCGCCGCCCCCGACCGGCTCTAGCGTCAATGACACATCCAGGTCGGGCAAAGAGGCATCGGCCTGCCAGAACAGCCCCATGTAGAGTATGTCACCTTGTCGCAAGGTGGTCAGGTCGTGATTCAGCCCCAACAGGCGCAGCGAGCCGAACCGTGCCTGCACCGGTGTCTGCACCTGCGGCGCCTGCGCAGGCGCCGAGGCCGGGTAAACCACGGCCGGCCCCAATGTAATCGTCGTGCCGGCCACCCGGCCCTGTGCATCAAGGCGCGGCAGGCGCACATTTTGACTGCGCGAGGCCACGCCCACCACCAACTCGTAATTGCCGGGCGGCGCAAAGGGCGACAACGGAATATCGCGCTGCTGGACGATGATCTGACCGGGCGTCCATTCCGACGAAGGATAATCGAACGGGTCAGAGCCGGCCCAATGTAACCCCCAGGCATCGCGCAGGTGAATGAACACCAGGTGATCGTCGGCCGGCGGGCGGGCCAGCACCCGCCAGTACAGCGTCACCCGCACCGATTGGCCGGCCGTCGTCGGTGGCAGATCATAGCCCAACAACTCGATCTGCCCGCCAAACTGCGCCGCAACAGTCTGCTGCGCCGCAAGGAGCGGCTGCACCCTCGCTGGCAGATCATAGATCACAAAGGCCGTGCCGCCGTCTGGCCCCAGGTAACGCTTGCGGGTAGCGGCCAACTCCAACAGATCCAGCAGCGCCGGGTCGGGCATGGCCGAGCGGGGAAACGCATAGATGGCCCCATCGCCGTCGTCCGGCGGCAGAGCCAGCACATGGTTGCCTACCAGCCAGCGAATGCGCTCATAATCGCGCGACAAAAAAGCCATAGTTGGGTGACGATAGTGTTCCGACGAAACCCAGATCATTTTGTCTTTGGAGATATGCATATCATTCAGGGTGCGGGCGGCATCGGCCATGTCCGTATCGTTTTCATAATACGGCTGCGGATGCTGCCCCCATTTGACAAAATAATCATAGCTGGCCGGCAATCCGCCCTCGATCAGCAGCAGGCCGGCGATCACGGCCGCCGTTGGCGCGGCAGCCAGCGAACGCCAGGACGGCCGGTGACGCATCACCTGGCAGACGATTTCGCTGATTCCCAGCGACGGGAACAGGAACAAGACGGGCATCACACCGATGGCGCGCAGGCTGTGCGGCACCTCGCGAATGGCCAGGACGCTGGGGATGAGCAGCACCGGCACCCAGCACAGCAAAGAGGCATACAAAACGCGATGGATGCCTTGTTTGCTCCAGATGGCCCGGTACAGGGCGGTCAATACACCCAACCCCCCTAGCAACCCGATCAACGGATCAAAGACTGGCCGCCCCACCACCCCGAATCGCCACTGCGGATCGCCGCGCCAGACAAACATGCCAAACGCCGCGCCAATAGATCGCCACAGCGCGCTGCGCACGTCGCCCTGATTTAGTTCGGGGTTGAGCAGCGAAACCTGCCCGATGCGCGATCCAAAAGCATCGGGGTGACGCAGGAAATAGAGGCCCAACGGCGCAAAAACCACCGCCGCCACCAGCCCAAACACCACCATCTGCCCCAATGTGCGCCGTCTCTGGCCTCGTTGGGCAATCCACGCGCCGATCAGCCAGGGCAGCAGTGCCAGCGGCACAATGCGGCCGGACAAATAGGTATAGGCGGTCAGGCCGCAAAACAGCCCGCCCAGAGCCATATTCCACCCACTTGACCGGCGCAGCCCCCGCCACAAGAAAATCAGCATCAGCCCTTGCAGCAAAGGCTGGCTGATCGCCCGAAACCCATAGCGGCTGATCGCCATGTGCCAGAAATTCACCGCCATCAACGCTGCCGCCGCCAACGCCGTGATCTGGCGCATGGTTCGCTCTTGCGACTCGAACAATTCCCAGGCCAGCCAGTAACACACCCCCACCGACGCCACCCCGATCAAGGCCGAGGTCAGGCGCAGCCCCAGCAGGCTGACCCCAACCAGTTTCATCATCAAGGCAGCCAGATAAAAATACAACACTTCTTTGCCCGTATACGACGTGATGAACAGCGGCAGGTAGCGGCCGGCGGCAATTTCACCGGTCAAAATGCAGTTGGCCGCCTCGTCGTAATAGGGGCCGGGCGGCAAGATAGTCAGGCGATAGAGGCGCAGGCCGGCAGCCACGATCAAGATTGTCGCCAGTGCGCCCCATACCATCCATCGCTGAGCATTTTCTTTCATTCCTGATTTCCTTTGCTCATCATCGAAATCACCACATGATCCTGACGGTCGGCCGTTTGCGCACGGCGGCCGGTGAGCGGATCGTACAGCCCCACATGCCATTCAAGGCCTTGCAGATCGGCGGGCAGATTCAGGGTGTGAATGTCGGCAATGACTTCGGGCGACAGCCAGCCGGTGGTAGGCCGTGTCCAGGCCGACGGCACGGCGTCCGATTGAGCCAACACATGGCCTTGCGGCCCCACCAGGTGGATGAACACCTTGTATTCGACCGCCGTCGTGGCCTGCGCCCGCCAGTACAGGGCAATGGAACAAGGCTGGCCGGGGCGCGGCTTGTCCAGGCGATACCCGATCAGTTCGGCCCACCCGTCAAATACCTGGCCCAGCGGTGTCAGGTTGTCCGGCACATCCAGGCGGCGCGCCGGCAGGCTCACCGTCAGCGTGCCACAGTTGCTTTGCACTCTGCCGCTTTGAATCACCCAATGCCAGGTTCCGGCCGACAGGTCGGCCGGCAGCCGCACGCGGGTTTGATCGCGCACCAGGTCGCCACGCCGCCACTGCGCTGTCGGATAGCGCGGCGACAGCGGCAGGGTCAGCTCCAATCCAGCCTGCCCACCGGCGTTGAGCAGTTTTAGCTCCAGGGTTTGCGCCAACTGCCCTACTTTACCCGGCTGTGCGGCATACCACAGCCACGTCAACGCAACCTGCTCGCCCACCTGCGCATATTCGCGCCCGGCCTGGCAACGCACCAGGTTCAAACCATTGCCCCACGACACCAACCCCTGCGGGCCAGCCAGTGCGGCCACCGCATCGGCCTTGAGCGACTGCCCCTGCACCACCACATCGCCCAGGATGGCATCGGTGCGTTCGGCGTTCAGCGGTACGCCGAGGCTAACGTAAAACGGCGCCCGCGTGTCGGGCTGAATGACGGACACGCTCAAGCGATAGACGCCGGGCGGTGTGCCGGGGGGAACGTCCAGGCGGTAGCGCAAACTGGTGTACCGCCATCCCCACTCCCACGTCCCCGGCGGGCCGATCAGCCCGGGAAAATCCACCACCCGATCCCAATCGCTCCATGGCATGCCTTGCTCGTCCACCAGGCGCACCAAAGCCCGAAAAGGTTGGCCCGTGTCGGTGGCCCAGTACAGATCCAGGTCGAACGAGCGGCCGGCTGCGGCCCGGTCGAGCAACTCGTAGCCCAACAGCCGCTGTCCGCCGGAAAATGCAATCTGGGTCGGGTGAGCTAACCCGCGCAGGACTTGCTCATCAAAACGCGCCTGATGCGGCCACAACCCCAGGCGATCCACCAGCCCCGCCCGCGCCACAAACAGAATCAGCCCCACGCTGCCCAGCCAGAGACCAGACCGCCATGCACCGCTGTCGGGCGTCTGGTCGGCAGACGCCGGGCAATTTTTCACCCACAGCAACCCTACCGCCGCAATCAGCGACAGAATCGAAAGAACGCTGGCGGCGATCCGGTCGGGCGTGCTGCCCCAACGCACCTCGATCACGTGTCGGCCGGTCGGCACGGCAATTTGAATCAGGCCATACGGCTGGGCTATCTCGATCTCGACCCGCCGCCCGTCCACTGTCGCCTGCCAGCCGCGAAACACAAAGGCGCGGTACACGGCAGCAAACCCTTGCGGCGTGTCCACCTCCCAGCGCGCCCACAAGCCGGTATCCTCGATGCTCAGCGTCTGACCGTCGGCGGGCAGGCCGGCCACGTCCCAACGGATCACCGGGCGGCCGCTCACATAATCATCGCGCAACGGAAAATCGGTAGGAATCTGGTGTGCCGTCACCGGTGTATACTCGGCAGTGGTGGTGATGGTGCAGACCATCCCCGCTTGCATGGCCGCAATTTGGGCCAGGGTGGGGTTGGCGGGCATCGGGCGATACAGGCCGGGGTACAGCAGCGGCCAACTCGACAGAACCAGCCCGGTTACGCTGCCGGCCAGGGCCAGATTGCGCCATCGTTCGCCAATCAGCCGCAGGCAGGCCGCGCCACCCAGCCCCACCAGCAGCGTCGCCGGCAGCATGGCCGGGATCAAAAATCGCCAGGGAAATTGCAGCACGCGCAACCCCGACAGCAAGCGATAGACTGGCGCACTGGCTGCGGTACACAGCCACAGGCTGCCGACCAGCGTCACCGCCGCCCAGCCGGCCAGCCATCGCTCCGACCGGCTCAAACGTCGCCAGCCGACGACCAGCAGCAGCAGGGCCGCCGGCAGCACCACCGCGCCCAGGCTGAGCGGGTCGTACTGCGGGTTGGCCCGGCTGATGTCGGTGCTAAAAGGCTGCTGAAACAGGCGGACCAGCGGCAAAAAATTGTTCAAGACATTCAATCCGCCGGGTGTCCAGCCGCGCTCAATGTAGACGGCGTGACGATCTATGAACGCCGGCACGACGAAAAAGGCAGCGATGCCCAGCGCCAGCCCGGCTGCCGCGGCCTGGCCGCGCAACAGGGACCATCGCTGTGAACTGCGCCACAGCAAAAACAAGGCATAGCTCAAAACCAGCGGCGCGCACACCAACGTAGCCGGGTTGTTGGTCAGCGGCAAAGCGGCAGCAGCCAGGGCGGTCAACCCCACCGACGCCCCGCCCACTTGGTGCGCCATGCGGCTGAGACCGTACAGCAGCAAAGGCACCCAGACCATGGCCCAGGGTTCGGGCAGGTTGACCCGATACACAACAGCGTTGAGATGATACGGAATGAAAAGGTAGGCTGCCGCGCCCAGCCAGGCTGCCCGTTCATCGCTCAGCACAGCGCGCAGCCAGGCAAAGGCCGCCCAACCGGAACAGACCAGCGCCAGCCAGAATCCGCTTTGCAGGGCCGTCAGCAAAGGCAGCCCCAGCCGGTGCAAGATCAGCGAGGGATAGAACGACAGCGAGCCATAAAAGTGCATGATCGGATAGCCATAGCCGTACGACCAGTTGGGCGCCCAGCGCGGCCACAGCACACCCTGATCGAGCAGGGCATTGATTTCATACAACCGTGCCAGAATGTGCGGCCCATCTACCGCCGTGCCAAGCAGCTGGCCGGGCGTCCAGATCGAAGGGGCGACAATCAGAGCCAGGGCTGCCAGACTCAACCAGGGTTGCGTCGCACTAACCAGGCGTTTCATACACGCTCATCTCACACCCGGTCGCTGCCAGACCAGGTTGACCACAACCGCCGCCAGGGCATAGCACAGCATCCCGCCCAACGATACGGCGCTAAAGCCGATGTGCAGGGCCAGAATGGTAGCCAGCGACGAGCCGACCACTGATGCCGCCCCATTGACCGCCCACAGCCAGGGAATCACATCCCCATGTCGTTCGCGCGCCCATTTGACGCCCAGCGGAAACGGCTGCCCCATCAGCAGGCCCACTGGCAAAATGGCCGCCATGCCCATCAGCACCCGGCCGATCAACGACCAGCGCTGCGTCCATTGTAACAGCATCGGCAACAAGAGCAATTGCAAGATCAGCACGCCGATCAGCGCCGGCACCACCCACCGCAGGCGGCGCGGCGACTGTTCTGGCGCGACCGGATGCGTGCTGAGGCTACCGATGCCGCTGCTGAGCAGGATGGTCAACAATACCACCACCAGGGCATAGGTCGGCGATCCCAGATAAACAGCCAATCGCTGCACCAACGGAATTTCTACCAGCATAAAACCGATGCCCAATGCGGCAAAGTACAGCAACTCGCTCCAACTCTGAGCCAGGCGAAACGCCCGGTCGCGTCGCAGGGCCAGCGGCCCCAGCATAAACAAGACGGTCAGACTCAACGAAATGCCCAAGACGATGTACAACACCTGATTGGCTTCGGCGCTGGCCAGATAGACAGGGCTGGAGCGGCGTTCGGCCGACAGGCGACTGCCCAGCCGCACCAGGTTAAAGAAAAAGGGACGATCATCGGTGGGTGGCGAAATGTCCAGCGGGTATGCGGCAATGGCCTGTCGCAGGTCTGCCGCCAGCACCAGGTCGCTGACCGGATTGTCGGCAGCCAGGCCGGGCGCATAGAGAACCGTAAACTCCATTTGTGCGCCGATTTGACGCAGCGTTTGCACCTCGGCAGCGGTGAATGGCGTCTTTTTCAGCAACATGGTGGCCAGCCCCTCGGTGGCCGAGCGGTTCTGGGCCAGGTTGGCCATCACGATGATGTGATCGGCAGGGTGGGATACGCCCGATCTCTGCCAGGCATCCAGACCCAACGCCACCATGCGCAGCGTCTCGGCCGGGTCCTGGATGAAATACCACCGCGAAAAACTGACCATGCCCCGTTCGCTGAGCCGCCGGTAATAGGTCATAAACGCTTCACGGGTGTACAACCCGTTCTCCGACAGGGCAAATGCACCAGATGATGAAGCGGCCCAGGTGTCAATCAAGGAGGCCTGAATCAGATCAAACTGTTCGTGGCTGCGGGCCAGATAGGTGCGGGCGTCCTCGATCTGGATGTGAACATTGGAATAGTCATAGACATGACCGGCATAATCGCCAAAATGGTGGCGAGCGGCCTCAATGATCGCCGGATTCAACTCGACGCCGGTGATCTGGCGCGCCTGAAACAGCAGACCGGTCAGCACATCGCGCCCGCCGCCCGGCCCGATGATGAACGAGTTGGCTTGAGGCAGCACATAATAGGCCAGTGAGGTCAGGTCATAGCGCAAAAAGTCAATCGTGGCCCAGTCGTTGGGTGTCCACTTTTGAATCGGCGTGCCGGCTTTGGAGTCAATCAGCACCAACAGATGGCCGGGGTCGGGTCCTTTGTAGGTCGGGCTGAGGCCCCAACCAAAAGGTTGCAACCACCAGGGGTCCTCATAGACCGTCACCCGCGACAGGGCATTCCACTTTTCCAGCAGAATCGGGCGGTCGGCGTCATAACCGCTGCGCCCGCGCACCAAAATCCAGCCGCCCAGTTGATTGCCGATCAGCAGGCCGGCCAGCAGCAGCGTTTCAACCAGAGCGGTCACTCGCCAGCCTGGCCATGTCGCCGACAAGGCAAAGCACAGCGCGGCGCAACCGCCCAACACCCCCACCAGCAGAATGGCATTGGCACCGCCCAGCGCCGTCAGCGCCCACACACTGACCAGGCAGCCCAGGCTGCCGCCCAGCAGGTCGACAAAATAAACCTGCCCCACCATCTCGCTGAACCGGCTAACAGACAGGGCCAGGGTGGCCCCGCCGAGCAAAAAAGGCAGCGCCAGCACCATATAGATCAGCGTCAGCCAGCCAGCCTCACCCCAGGAAACCCCGTCGCGGATCATGTTCATGTCGAACGGGATTTGCAAATAGGCCAGGAATGCGCCCACCGATACCAGGGCGAACAACAAGGCCAGCAGAGTCAGCCGTTCTGCCGATTTGTCGGGCGGAACATGTCGGGCAAACAGATAAAGCCATACACCGGCCGTGCCACTGCCCAACAGAGCCAACGATGTCGCTAAAAAAGCAAAATGATACCACATCAATACCGAAAAAATGCGGGTTAGGGCAATTTCCATGACCAGGATGGACATGCTGGTCAGAAACACACCGATCAACGTCCACGTTTTCGATTTGAGCAAAGACACTCCTCCTCCAGCTTTTTGGCATGCTCAATCTGTGCCGGTTTGAAAAGCGACACACAAAAGACAGGCCCGAATATCTTTTTATCCAGCCCACGATATTTTTGCACAATCTCGGCCGCGCTTGCGCCATGGGCCAATAAACTGAGAATGTAACCAACTGTCCGTTATCTGATCCTGACCGTTACCGCCTCGGCAAAACCGGGCCGGCGCGGATCGGCGAGAATGATGGCCCAGCTTGAGGGTATCGTCGCCGATACGGGCATCATCGGTCGCAGACGGTAGACCAGCCGGCGCGGTTGATCGGCCGACAGATCGGCCAGGTACACGCGCAGGCGGGCCGGCGCGGCCTCTGGCAAATTGCCACGCTCCCACTCGTACCAGGCCACCTCGCCGCGCTCGACCATATCCTCCCAGTCTTCCCACACCAGGCGACAGCCGGGCGGCAGCCCCAACTCGACCATCACCAGGCCGGCGGTGCCGGGACGGTTAATGGCTATCCCGACCGTCGCCGTGATAGTCTGTCCCACCGATGCATCCGCCGGGGTGTAACGTGTGGTCAGCAAAATGTCTTCATCCAGCGGCTCGTTGAGATTCCAGGGCAGCACATATTCGGCGACAAGTTGATACCACACCGGGCCGCCACTGACGGCGATCTCGATGTCGTTGTATCCTTTGGCCGGCGCGCCCAGATCAAACACCCACACCGACCGATCATCGGCCGGAATGACGGCCTGTTGCCGCGCCCACACCTCGTTGGAGCGCAGTGGCTGCGCGGTCACTCGGACATTGGCATCTTGCTGCGGCGACTTGGGGAGCGTGCCGGCTGCCGACAGGGCATACAGTGACCATTGCGTGGCCTGCGGCGAGCCCCACAGGCCTTGTGCGTCGCGCTGATCGATCAACCAGGCCAACCCCTGCGCGGCCAGGGCCGGATGCGACTGGGCCCGCAGCAGCGCGCCAACGGCCAATGCTGTGCGCTCCACATCGGCGGCCTGACCCGCTGCGCCACTCCACACTGCCCCTGCGCCCGACCAATAAGCCAAGCCATCGCTCACCGTCGCCAACTCGGCCAACCGCTGTACGGCATGGGTCAAAATAGCCTGGCTTTCGGCGTTCTGTGCGCCGCCGGTGCGCTGCGAGTCGGTCAGCAGTGCATGCACCACACAGGCCAGAGCAAACGGATCGCGCGCCTGATCCACGTTGTGTCGCAGAGATTTGAGCAACACCTGCGCCGCCGGCGTGTCGGCCTGATCGGTGTACAGAATACTCCAGGCAGTCAGGGCCGACACGGTCAGATCGAGGCCGGGCGACTGATCTGCGGCGTGAACCTGCTGATCGAGCAGCCAGGCCGCAGCCCTGTCCATCACGGTCTTGTCCACGTCCATCACCGACCAGAGTTCGGCCAATGCCAGCAGTGCCATCGCCGTCTGTGCCGGGTCAGCCGGCAGACGGCCCCAAGCCGCCAATCCACCTTCTGGCGTTTGCCAGGCCAGCATACGCTGCACATCCAGCGAGGCTTGCTGCTCAATTTGGGCTTGTAGAAGCGGCGAGAGCAGGTCAGTATTCGACGCATAACGGTACAACAAAGCAAGGTGCATCATTTCGGCGACCTGCTGCTCCAACGCCGCACCGGACAGCGCGGCCGGATGAGCAATGTTCTGATAGGTTGTTGCAGACACAATTTGCGGCGGCTGCCAGGGCGACAGGTCGAGGTGCGCCAATGCCCGGATCAGGCCGTCGCTCAACACGCTGTCCCAGGAGGCATAGACGCGCAGGGTCATGCGATCCAGGCCGCGCGCCGTGCCCCAGGGAATGCGAATCTTGTAAGAGTCGGTTTCGTCAGTCTGCCGGTTGTAATGGCGCCACACCGGCCGGCCGGCCGGCCCTATCTCGGTCGTTCGGGTGATGACCTGCGTCGTGTCGGAGCTGCTGACCGTCCAGGTGAACACCTGCCGCCCCCACTCATTCCCCTGGATCACCTGGATCGGCGCGCTCAGGGTGACGTTCTGTGCCGGCGGCAGTATGGCCTGCTGTACATCGCGCCCTCGCTGACGCAGCCGCACCCCCGACGGCAGAGTGACGGTCAGGCGCACCGTTTGGGTCAGCGGCAGCGCATTGTAAAACGTCACCGGCATGTCTATTTCATCGCCCGCAGTCAGCGCTGCGGGGAGATGCGGCTCGATCACCAGCAGCGCGCTGACATTCAGCTCAATCTGCCCCAAACCCGACTCGCCCTGCACCGTGCGCGCCAGCGTCCACAGCCGCCAGCGGCCCACCTGTTTCAGGGGGATGGACAATGGATCATCCATCGACGCATCGCCGTTCCAATACAACGTTTCGGTTGCCGTGCCATAGGGTTGCAACAGCAAGGTCGGCGCGGCAGCCGGCGCAGGCGGGTTGACTGTCATCGGCGCAATGGGCGTGGAGGTGGGCGTCGGGGCGATGGTTGGCACGACCGGGCGCATCTGGCCCTGCCAGGTGGATGGATCGGGCAGAATGGCGGCGGCGCAGGTCAGCCACAACAGCCCCGCCGCACTCCAGATAGCCCGCTCCAGGATGGCATGAGATTGCCTGGCCCAAATTTTCCCCAAAACAGACAATGACCAGGTGATCGCAACCAGGATGCTTAGCCCAATGGCGATGTAGGGGCGCATTGGGTCGGACAGGCCGCCTTGTGCGCCAACCTGAAAAATGCCCCAGCCCACGATCAGCAGACCGGCCAGCGCGGCCCCGCCGACCTGCGCCAACCCGTTGCGGTGCTGCCAGCCATACGCCAGCACGCCGAGTAACACACCCAGCCAGCCGATGCCCAACACCACCGTCACGCCGGGACCCCAGACATAACGTCCCAGCCCGGCCAGTAGCCCGGCCACACCGACCCAGAACGGAAGCAACAGCAACCCGCCCACACTACGCCCCAACAGCCGCCATCTTCCATCCGGCATGTTCGCCACGCCGATCAAGGCCAGAACCATCAGCCACCCGGCCGCGCCCAACCCGCCCCACAACATGCGGTTGGATTGAGCCGCCAGGGCGCGGCGACGCACATCGCGAGCCTGCTGCACCTGCGCCGTTTGCTGTTGCACCGATTCGGGCATAGGACGCGGCCGGCTGATGGTCTCGGCCAGATGGGGCGTCCATGTCAGGCCGGCGGGATGCCACGCGGTCGGCAAGACAAGCACCCCATCGGCCAACGGCGTGCTGAGGGCCAGGCCGGGGCGGGCAAACAGAAAAGGCAGATCTCTGGCGACCATCGCTGCGCTCAACGCACCGCCCGTGTTGGCGGTTGACAGGCCGGTCACCTGCGCCACAATGTGCGCCGTCTGGCCGGGCCGATACTCGGCCTGGTCGGCCTGCAAGGTCATTTGCAGCGAATCGCCCGGCCGCACAAAAATAGAAACGGCGTCGCTGAGAAGCTGGCCATCATCCAGAAAGGTAAAGACGTGTAAAACGACAATGCCCGACAGTCCATTCAGCGGCAAATCTAGCGCGGCCTGCCCATCCAGCAGGCTGACGGCGCGCGTGTCCACCGTCTGCCCTCCCTGAATCACATCTACATACACCGGGCGGTCGGTGATGCCAACGACGGCCAGATTCAGGCGCAACGTGTCGCCGCGCCGCCCGCTCCACTGCACCGGCCGCAGCAGCAAGTGCTGATCGCCCAAAGCAACCGGCCATGTCCAAACGGCGCGGCCTGGCTGCCCCTGGGCATCTCGCGCTGTGGCCGTCAGAGTGATCGCCGATGTGAACGGCGGGCGGCAGGTCAATATTCCCAGCCCATCGCCATCCACCGAGATGGCTTGATGGCCGGCCCAAGACACGATGTCTATCACCCCGGCGGCCGGGCGGCCATCGGGGTAGGTCAGGTACAGAGGGATGGCGTTGTCCAGGCCCGGCTTGAGCCAGAGGAGTTGCGGCGCGTGGATGAACAAAGGCTGCGCCGCCACCGGCATTTCGATGGATCGCTCTACCACACAGCCGATTGGGTCGGTGAGGCGAGCCTGTGCGCGCAGCCATTTGACCGTTTCAGGCCCGGATTCGGGTTCAGCCGGCAGCGTCCATTCCCACCGATACGAACCGTCGGCGCCACTGGCGGCCTCGATGCGCTGCCACTCATGGTCCTGGTCGAGCAGGCGCAGGGTCAACGCGGCACTGCCCATATCGCGCCCCCACTCGTCGGCGACATGGGCGGTCAGGGCGACAGGCTGTCCCCACAGGTAAAAAGACCGGTCGGCCTGCCAGTCGAGTCGCCAGATCGAAGCGCAGTTGGCCTGCACCTCGACGGTGCGCTCGACCTCTTGATCGCCCAATTGGGCCAAGATGCGGTAAGAACCGGCCATGATTCGGTCGGCCAGGGCAAACCGGGCGACAGCAACGCCGACGTTTGACGTGACGGCGCGGCCTTGGGCCAGGCGGACGCCATTTGGCGCGCTGATCGCCCACGAGACGGGCTGAGCGGCCAGCGGCAGACCAGTGAAACCGTCCAGGGTCAGCAAGCGCAGGTAGATGGTTTGTCCGGGGCGATAAACGGCCTGGCCGGTGCTGAGATCGAGTTGGAGAGAGCGGTGCAGGTTGATCGGGTGAACGATGCGCTGCGTACCGACCGCACCGGTTACATCTACCACCAGCGCCGACGTGCCGGAAATGTCCGGCGGCAGGTCAAAAGCCGCCTGTGCCGTCCCCAGCGCGTCGGTCGAGCCGACGAACAAGGGCGATGCATCGAGCGGCGCCGCCAGGCCGATGGTGATCTGGACGCCGGCCAACGGCTGCCCAAGATCGGGGTCAGATACCACCACACGGGCCGCCGCCCGGCCGCCGGCGATGAGGGCATCGGGAGCGAGCAGCCAGGCCGCCTGACGTTCCGGCGGTTCGGGGGTGTAGGCAGGCAGCGGCGGGTTGGGCAGGCGGATGGCCTGGTTCAGCGGCGCCGCCAGCCAGATGGCCGCGGCCACAAGCCCCAACTGTAAATAGATCAATCGCCCGCGCCACAAAAATTGCAGCCAGCAGAGCCATCGAGGTAAAGGGTTGTTGCGCCACAAGTTCATAAGTCAGTTACAAAACGATCCCGGCCCGTTCGGCAATCTTGCCGGCCAGGGCGCGAAAATCTTGGGCTGCACTGCGGGCAGCCTGGAGATGAGAACCCAGAGCGCCATCGGCCGGCTTGAGATGATGAATAGGCTTGCGAGTTTCTTGGGCCATCGGCATCAGGCTGCGATAGTTTTTGAGCAAGGCCAGGCAGTGCAGATCGTTGGATGAAGCAATATCGGTGTCTGATAATTCACCCAATACCGCCTGACGGTAGACCTGAGGAATACGGGCGATCCAACGGTTGTAGGTGCGCATCGGGCGATCCAGACGTACGGCGTGTTGCAAAACCACATAACCTGCCGGCTGCATTTTCCCCGAGGGCAAATCGGCCTGCATCTGAACAGGGGCCTTGCTCCGACGCTCTTGCCATTCCTCACGCCAGCGGCATAGTGCGGGTCCCAGGTTGCGCAATCCTTGCAGCGAAAACAGGTCAGGCGAAAGAGGCACGACCACATCATCGGCAGCAATCAAAGCCGCCCGATTGATCGCCCCCAGATTGGGTCCCAGATCCACCAGAACGATCTCGGCCATGTGTTGTTGGGCAGCTTGCTGCATCACCCGCCAAAAAGCCGAAATAACCCGAAAGGCACGTTCCTGGCGGTCCAGACAATTCGGCCATTGGGTAGATAACTCGTCTTCAAAACTCGACAGAGCCAGGTCGCCGACCAGTAAAGCCAGTCGATCTTCGCTGTCATCAATCACTTCCAGATACGGCGCGGTGATATCGCCAATGCCGCGCAGGATGGGCTGCACGCTGCCAAAAACGGTGCGCGGATAGGGTTGACTGCTCCACAGCTCTTCCAAACGTTCTTCTTCTAAAAATGCTGCCGTCAAATTGGCCTGCGGGTCCAGATCGGCGGCTACCACCCGTTTACCCAGATCGACAAACATCCAGGCCAGATGATAGGCCAGTGATGTTTTGCCCATACCTCCTTTGTTGTTGAAAAAGGCAATCACTGGCGATGTCATCTAGTTCTCCTGATGGTAGTGAGAATATGGGTATCATACACGGTAAACTCGGGCAGGGGACTGCCATTTCGGGCCAGATGTTGCCTGGCTATAGGGATGCCCAGCCCAAAACGCTGCACATAACCCAGATTTTTCAAGGCTTCTGCCAGATGAGGATTGCAATAATCAGTCACTCCTGGTTGTCCAAAATTATCTCGCGTGACCTGGCCGAATGGTCCGCCCGGGTTTTGAATCTCGATCCGATCCGAGAACCAGGTAATACGCACCGGTGCGCTGGTTCCTTCCCAGTTGCGATGCAAAATAGCATTTCGCGCCAATTGCTGTAGAGCAACCAATGGATAATCGGGATGACGAATTTCTTGTGCGCTGCTGGTCAAGTCAGAAGCTATCGAGATATTGGCTTCCAAAACCTGATCCAACCTTTGTAACATATCGGGCATAGCTCCATCCATTTCACGCTGATCCTGGATCGGATCGGTCAACTCAACACCCTGTATTCTCAAGAACTGTACATAATGTGGTCGGCGCGATCACAAACACGCCATCCTGATAGACCGGCACAATGTCCCACAGGTCTATCTGGGCGCAAAAGTGAATATCTTGAAAATACCCCAGTGCGGTCAGGCGAGCAGCCGGGCGGGCAGACAGGAACACATCCAGGCAAGCGGTCGGGACGGCGGACGGCAGCGGTGCAGCCGCTTGCGCCCCCAATTCGATCAAATAACCGCCGATGAGGCCCTGGCTGTAGGTGTCCTCTTCGGTCGGCTCGTCATTGATGCCGACGGCCACCAGCGTGATGCCGCAGCAAGCCGCCTGCGCCCGCTCAAAAGCGGCCTGGGCACAGGTGCGGGCATTGATCGGCGCGCCGATCAGGATGGCCGCCGCGCCCAACGCCGCCAGCGTGCAGCGTGTGCCGTTCGAGGTGGTGAGAACCAGGGCGCGCCCGGCGATGTCGGCCTGATGCGCCAATATCTCGGTGGGTGAGTTGCCATAGTGAAAGTGGGGCAGCCTGGCCCCGTTGCGCTCGCCGGCCACGCGATGCTGTGCGTCGCACCGATAATTCTCGGCCTCTGGCACCGTCAACACCGGGCGCACATGCGTTGCTCCGGCGTGCAAAGCAGCCATTATGGTGACGCTGGCACGCAGGGCATCCATGATCACCACCACATCACCGCGCTCTGCGCCGCGTCGCGCCCCATCCTGGCCCAGTTCGGGCCACACCATCGGAATGTGAGACAATGGACTCCTCCTTATCCGGCTCATCCGGCCACGATTTTCACCCACACCTGGCGCGTGCGCGGGCCGTCAAATTCGGCCAGGTAGATGCCCTGCCAGACGCCCAGACGAAGCTGGCCGCCGACGATGATCAGAGATTGCCCAAACCCCATCAGGCTGGCCTTGATGTGCGCCGCCGAGTTGCCCTCGTCGTGCTCGTAATCGTCGCGCCAGGGCAGCAGCCGATCCAATGTCTTGAGCATATCCGAGCGCACCGTCGGGTCGGCGTTCTCGTTGACGGTCAGGCCGGCGGTAGTGTGCGGCACCCACAAATGACACATGCCTTCCTGGATGCCGCTTTGTGAAACCAGCCGCCGTACCTGAGCGGTCACATCTACCAGGGCAGCGTGAGCGGGGGTATGGATGGTAAACTGCTCAAACATTTAGGAAGGGCGCAAAAATAACTTACCCCGATTCTGGAGCAAAGGGAACCGCTC
>CAYVBK010000005.1:23907-169657 GCA_964449465.1 uncultured Anaerolineae bacterium | reverse complement strand
CTTTTTTTCAAGTGCTTGAGCGTTTTGCGCTCTGGTTGCGCAAAACTTGCGCTAATTCACCAAAGACATCAATTATTTTTCTTTCAATTTCTTCGCCATCAGCAAGTTCATCGGGTGCAGCTTGACGAAGAATTCTTTCCAAGTGTCCTTGGCTTGCAGTGCCGTTGGGCGAGGATATCACACTTAATTCCAACCAATCGGCTAACTTGAGAGAATTGGTGAGATCATCGGGTAAAGCAGGCATACTACTTTCTCCGTCTGGTGGATGAACGCTTGGGCTGCTCGATTCCCTGAGAATTTGTTTCCTCTAAAGTTTTCATTTCTTTTCTTATACTATCAGCCAAATTGACAATAGCTTCAATTGTGTCATATAGATCTTTTTCGCCATGATATCCTATTGTGACGGTTCCCTTGGCATTTTGTAGTTCCATTTTCGCACGGACTAGTGCGTCGCGAAAGCGGCGTTCGTCTCCAATGGCAACTTGATGCGCTTGTTCAAGGCTACGAGTAGTTCGAAGCACAGATAATGCAGATGGTTTGCTGATTACTTCGCGGAGTGTGTTCAAGTCGGGATTTTGTGTTCGAACGACTGGCTCTATTCGAGCCGATTTTTTGCCGTAAAAGAATGTCATCAGTTCTTTCAGTGCTTCTAATTTGTCGGGTGGGACAGGGTTGGGGCTTGAAGACGTTATGGAATTAATTCCCAAGAATTCTTGATATTCTCTTTGATCAAGTGCTGTGTAGAGATGTGAAAAATAAAATCGGTTTCTTGCTCTGTCTTCTTTATCAAATATTCCCTCTGACTCTGCTTGCCTGAGAACTTGATAACCTCGATACAGCCTTGAAACTGTTGCGTGGCGATCACCAATCTTTTCTGCAATTTCATCCAGAGGAACCCCAAAAGTCTCATAAACCTCGGCAATATACTTGGCTTTACTGAAACTATCCCAGGGTTTAATTCCGTTTATATGACGAAATCCTACTGTGGCCCACAAGTCTTGACGGCTTGGGTAAATGATTGCTGGCAATTGGCTCAGATCGCTACGTCTTGATGCGTCTATAGTGGGAAGAGCGGTTGCACCAATTTTTTGTTGCAGTATCGGGTTGCACAGCAAGAGGACAGCCGCTGTTCTTCGGTTACCTTCAATAACGATATATTGTCTTTTGTCAGGATTCTCTTCCTCGATATTTTTGATGATGACAAAAAGAGGTTCTGATCGGAAAAAACCATTTTGGGCAATGGACCAGGCTACTTCGTCCACCTCCATTTGATTCCAGAGTATTTTGATCAGGTCCTCTTGCGTGTTACCACCTGTCCGCCAGGCAATGCGGGCGTTTTCTTCATCCAGCAGCAGTTGATGAGTAGGTATGTTGACAATCTCATCTGGATCTGGGAGTGATGTGGTTGGTTCTTGTTTTCTCTTTGGCATCTGGCTCTCCTGGAAAAAGTATCATTCTAAAGCAACTCATTTTCCACTCGGTCAATTGGAATCGAGTCTACCACATTTATCAAATCTTGCCAAAGCCATTGTCGCCCCTTCCCATCGGCTCGACCGCGCTCAACACACCTCGTCCCTGATTGCCAGAGCCAATGTCCAGGCCTGCCGCTGCAAGTCTTGTAGTTGATTGTTCATCGCTGCGGCATTTTCTTGCCAGGCCAGTTGGTCCCCTTCAATGTGCTGTCCCAGCACCAGATCGTTGAACGATCCTGCACTGCCGTAAATATGCATCAAGGTCGTTGCGCCGCGTATCGGATTGCCTCTCAGTTCATCTTGAATCCGGCGCAGCGCGCCGGCCCAGCGAATCTGGTCGTCTGCCATCAGCAGCGCGATCAACCGATCCAGCACGGCATCCAGTTTTTGAATTGGACTGTCTGTGTCCTGTGTTTCGTGTTTCAATTCGATCTGCTCTACCGTTTCATTGTCGCGGCCAAACGTAAAAACGGCGCAGACGACGGTTCCCGCCAATATCTCCGGCAGCCAATGGTGGCAGTCATCCCACATTTGCGCATAGGGAATCTGCTCGACATCAAACCAGGCCGGCGCGATCTCGCGGCTCTCGCTGGCCTGGCCTTCCCAACGTTGGGCGACAAAGACGTGAACCACCTGGCTCCATTCTGGCTTGCAGGGAAAAAGAAAGGTCAGGTGGGCGGCACGACGCAGATCGACCTCTTGCACGCCGACGCCGGTCTCTTCATACACTTCGCGGATGGCGGCCTGGGCAGGCGTCTCGCCGGGTTCGAGTTTGCCGCCCACGCCGCCCCATTTGTCCTGCCCAAACCCCACTTTTTTGTGGCCGAGCAGGATGCGCGCCGGTGGATTGCCATCAACAAGAAAACAAAGCGTTGCTTCAAGCATAATAGAATTGGGTGGTTGGGTGGTTTAGTCTGGCATCACCCATACAAAACGACCGAACCACCTTACCACCCTGTCCCTAAACGCTCAACTTGGCTTTGGTATATTCCACCAGCCCGCCCGCCTCGATGATGCCCATCAAAAACGGTGGATATGGCTCGGCCTGGAAAGTCTGCCCGGTATCCAGGTTGATGATCGTGCCGGCCTCCAGGTCTACCTCGACGTGTTGCCCGGCCTGAATGCCCTCTACCGCCGGCAGACACTCCAGGATGGGGAGGCCGATGTTGATGGCGTTGCGGTAAAAGATGCGCGCAAAACTACGGGCGATCACGCAACTGACCCCCGCGCCCTTGAGGGCCAGAGGGGCATGCTCGCGCGACGAGCCGCAGCCAAAATTGCTGCCGGCCACCACCATGTCGCCGAGCTGCACCCGTCTGGCAAACTCGCGATCAATGTCTTCCATACAATGGGCGGCCAGGTCTTTTTCCGCCGACATGTTCAAGTACCGCGCCGGGATGATGGCGTCGGTGTCTACGTTGTCGCCGTATTTCCAGACCCGACCTTGTAGTATGTTGCTCATCTTGGATATTCCCTCTTTGTTCTCACATCAAAAAATTTCTTCCGGCCCGGCGATGCGCCCCAGCACGGCGCTGGCGGCGGCCACGGCCGGGTTGGCCAGGTAGACCTCGCTGTCGGTGTGACCCATACGCCCGACAAAGTTGCGGTTGGTGGTCGAGACGCAACGTTCGCCGGCGGCCAGCACGCCCATATATCCGCCCAGGCATGGCCCGCAGGTGGGGGTGCTGAACGCCGCTCCGGCCTGCACAAACAACTCGGTCAGCCCCTCGCGAACGGCGCGCAGGTAAATCTCTTGCGAGCCGGGGATGACGATACAACGCACGCTCGGATGAACCTGCCGTCCCCGTAGCACCTCGGCCGCCAGCATCAGGTCATCCCAGCGACCGTTGGTGCAAGAGCCGATCACTACCTGATCCACGGTAATGTCTCCCACCTGGCTGATCGGTCTGGCATTGCTGGGCAGGTGCGGAAAGGCTACCTGCGGCTCGATCTGGCCGACATCAATGTCAATTTCTTGCGCATAGGCAGCGTCAGGGTCGGCGGCGACAGGGATATAGGAGCGAGTTGCCCGGCCCTCCAGGTAGGCGCGGGTGATGGCGTCAAAGCCAAACAGCCCAGCCTTGCCGCCTGCCTCAATCGCCATGTTGGCCATGGTCAGCCGTCCCGACATGGGCAAGGCATCAATGGCCGGCCCCACAAACTCGATGGCCTGATAGCGCGCCCCTTCCACGCCGATCAAGCCGATGGTGTACAGGATCAGGTCTTTGCCGCCCACCCAGGGCCGCAATTGGCCGTGATAGGTGATCTGGATCGTTTCGGGCGTTTTCATCCAGATGCGCCCGGTGGCCATGGCCACAGCAATGTCGGTAGAGCCCATACCGGTGGCAAAGGCATTGACGGCGCCATAGGTGCAGGTGTGCGAGTCGGCGCCCACCACCACATCGCCGGGCAGAGTCAGGCCTTGATCGGGTAGGATGACGTGTTCGATGCCCATGCGTCCCACTTCCCAATAGTGGGTGATGCCATATTTTCGGGCAAATTCGCGCATCATCTTGCACTGTTCGGCCGCCTTGATGTCCTTGTTCGGCGCAAAATGGTCGGGCACCAGGGCCACGCGGGTCGGGTCAAAGACCTTGCTCACGCCGATTTTCTCAAACTCACGCATGGCGATGGGCGCGGTAATGTCGTTGGCCAGCACCAGGTCCACCGCCACCTCGACCAGTTTGCCCGGCCAGACCTCGCCGCCGGCATGGGCGGCCAAAATTTTTTCGGCAATGGTTTTTCCCATGTGATTTTTCCTATTTCAATTTCTCGTCGCGCAGCGTGCCCCAGCCCCAAAAATCGTTTTGGTGCGCCGAGCCAAACTGAGCATGCATCTCTTTGAGCGATTCCTGCACTTCTTCGGCCACGCTTTCACGGTTGCGGCGCGACTGGCGCGCGGCCAGCAGGCGGTTGATGGCGAACAGGTAAGCGCGGGCGGCAGCCACCACAATATCGGTATCGGCGCCGCGGCCCATATAGACGTGCGGCGAGCCGTTGCCGTTGGGCGCCGTGTCGCGGATGCGCACGGTCACTTTGCCCAGGGCGTCCATGCCTTCGGTGATGGCTTCAACGGAAAACTCGATCAACTCGTTTGGCACATGGACAATCTTGTCAATAGCCGCATAGGCCGCATCCACCGGGCCGTTGCCGATGGCCGATTCATAAACCGAGAGACCGTCGGGGCCGCGCAGGCACACCGAGGCCGTCGGCAGGCCGGCCGTGCCGCACATGACGTGCAGTTTTTCCAGCTCGAACGTCTCGTGAAACAGCACCAGCGACTCGCCGGCGACGATGGTTTCCAGGTCGCGCACGTCCACCGTCTTTTTCTTGTCGGCCACCTGCAAGAACCGCTGATAGATGGCCTCGAACTGGTCTTCGGGAATGTCAAAGCCCAACTGCTCCAGGCGGTGACGCAAGCCGTGCCGGCCCGAACGCGCCGAGAGGATGATTTCGGATTCCGGCACACCAATGTCCTGCGGGTTGATGATCTCATAGGTGGCGCGTTCCTTTAGCACGCCGTCCTGGTGAATGCCGGACGAATGGGCAAAGGCATTGGCCCCGACGATGGCTTTGTTGGGCTGGACGGGGATGCCGGTGAGGTTGCGCACCATGCGGCTGGCGGGGTAAATCCAGCGCGGGTTGATGCGCGTGTCCGCACCGAACAGGTCGCGGCGGGTGCGGATGGCCATGACCACCTCTTCCAGCGAGGCGTTGCCGGCGCGCTCGCCGATGCCGTTGATGGTACATTCAACCTGCCGTGCCCCGTTCATCACCCCGATGAGGGTGTTGGCGGTGGCCAGGCCCAGGTCGTTGTGGCAATGCACCGAGACGATGGCCTTGTCAATGTTGGGTACATGATCGAAAATGCCCTTGATCAAGGCACCCCACTCGGTGGGATAGGAATAGCCGGTGGTGTCGGGGATGTTGACGACGGTGGCGCCGGCGTCAATGACCGCTTCCAGCACGCGGTAGAGATATTCGGGGTCGGCGCGGCCGGCGTCTTCGGTATAATACTGCACATCTTCGACATAGCGTTTGGCCAGCCTGACCGCCCGCACGCCGGCTTCCAGAGCCTCTTCGCGGCTCATCTTGAGCTTGTATTGCAGGTGAATGTCGGACACGCCGATGCCGGTGTGGATGCGCGGGCGGGCGGCTTTTTTCAAGGCGGCAGCGGCCACCTCGATGTCCTGATCGCGGGCGCGGGTGAGGCCACAGATGATACAGTTGCGAATTTCTTCCGAGATGCGCTGCACCGACTTGAAATCGCCGGGCGATGAGATGGGGAATCCGGCCTCGATCACGTCAACACCCAACTGCTCCAGAATATGGGCGATTTCGATTTTTTCTTTTTCGGTCAACGCTGCGCCGGGCGATTGTTCGCCGTCGCGCAGGGTGGTGTCAAATACCATGACGTGGTCCATTTGAATCTCCTTTTACTTAAAGTCACGAGTTGCCCGGTTCAATTTTTGGGCCTGAGCGACCGTACGGCGGCGCCGGCGCTCCACATTTCCGATTCGCGCATCTGGCGCAGTTCGGCTTCGAGTTTTTCCTTGTAATCGGGTGCGCTGTTGGCGGCCAGAGTGATGCGGGTTTCCTCGCCCGACACCACGCTTTGATACAGTTCGGTAAAGACCGGCGCGACCGCCTCGCGAAAGCGGGGCAGCCAGTCGAGGGCGCCGCGCTGGGCGGTGGTGGAACAGTTGGCATACATCCAGTCCATGCCGTTGCGGTCTACCAGGCGGATCAGGCTTTGGGTCAGTTCTTCGACCGTTTCGTTAAACGCTTCGCTGGGGCTGTGGCCGTGCCGACGCAGTTCGTTGTATTGCGCCTCCATCACGCCGGCCAGGGCGCCCATCAACACGCCGCGTTCGCCGGTCAGATCGCTATAGACCTCGTTTTGGAATGTGGTGGGGAACAAATAGCCCGAACCGATGGCAATGCCGACGGCCAGGGTGCGCTCCAGGGCGCGGCCGGTGGCGTCTTGCTCGACAGCAAAGCTGCTGTTGATGCCGCTGCCGGCCAAAAAGTTGGCGCGCACGCTGGTGCCAGAGCCTTTGGGCGCCACCAGGATCACATCTACATCGGGCGGCGGCACAATGCCGGTCTGATCGTTGTAGACGATGCCAAAGCCGTGTGAAAAGTAAAGGGCGTCGCCCGGCTTGAGCAGCGGCTTGATTTGCGGCCACATGAGCATCTGCGCCGCATCGGACACCAGGAATTGGATGATCGTGCCGCGCTGCACCGCCTCGGCCACCGGAAACAGGGTCTCGCCGGGCACCCAACCGTCGGCCAGTGCCTTGTCCCACGAGCGTTTGCGCTCCGGCTCGCCGCCGATAATGACGCGGATGCCGTTATCGCGCATGTTGAGTGCCTGCGCCGGCCCCTGTACGCCATAGCCGATCACGGCTACCGTTTCGTTTTCAAGCACCTGGCGGGCCTTGTCCAACGAAAACTCGTCGCGCGTCACCACCTCTTCGATCTCACCACCAAAATTAATCTGAGCCATCTTGTCATTCCTTTCATTATCATAAATTGTTATTTTCTATTCGCTATTTGTCATTCGTTATTCGCTATTTCCCATTTCCCCTCATCATAGCCACGCGGCCGGTGCGGGCCAGCTCTTTGATGCCAAAAGGCCGCAGCAGGTCAATCAGCGAGTCTACCTTGTCTTCCTGCCCGGTCACTTCGATGGTCATCGAGGTGGGCGACACATCAATGACCTGAGCGCGAAAAATGTCTACCAATTGGATGATCGGGGCGCGCGTGTCAATGGTGGCGGCCACTTTGATCAGGGCCAGCTCACGATAGACCGCCGCCTCGGGTTCGTCAATCTCGATCACTTTGGTCACGTCAATCAGCTTGTTGAATTGCTTGACCACCTGTTCTCGCTGTGCGGCATCTTCGCAGTCTACCACCAGGGTCATGCGCGAGATGCCCGGCGTTTCGCTGTGGCCAACGCTCAGGCTTTCGATGTTGAAACTGCGGCGGCGAAACAGGCTGGCCACCCGGTCGAGGACGCCGGGATGGTCTTGCATCAGGGCAATCAGGGTGTGTTTCATACCACTTCTCCATTTTCTAGCGGGCGGCGCAGCATGTCCGATATCGAGCCGCCGGCCGGCACCATCGGGTAGACATTTTCCTCGCCGGCGACGCAAAATTCCATCAACACCGGGCCGGGCGTTTGCCGGGCATATTCCAATGTCGGGATGACATCGGTTTTGCAAGTGACGCGCCGGGCGGGGATGCCATAGGCCTCGGCGATCTTGAGATAATCGGGGCTGCTGATGGGAGTGCCAGAATAACGTTTGTCAAAAAATATTTGCTGCCACTGCCGCACCATGCCCAGATAGCCGTTGTTCAGGATGGCGATCTTGAGCGGCAATTTTTCCTGCGCCACCGTAGCCAGCTCTTGAATGTTCATCTGGATGCCACCGTCGCCCACCGTCACCCACACCTGCGAGTCGGGGCAGCCGATCTGCGCACCGACGGCCGCCGGCAGGGCAAAGCCCATCGTGCCAAGTCCGCCGGAGGTGATCAGGCCGCGATAGCGGTCGTGCAAAAAATATTGTGCTTCCCACATCTGGTTTTGCCCCACATCGCTGACCATCAGGGCGTCGCCGCGGGTGGCGTGCCAGATCTGGCGCATTACATAGGGCGGAATCAGGGCATCGGTTTCGCGGTTCAAAATATCGCGCTGTTCCGATTCGCTGCGCCATTCGGCGATCTGTTTCAGCCATTCTGAATGGTCGGCGCGTTCCACTTTGGGCGTCAACGATTCCAGCACATGATAAATATCGCCGACTACCGGCAAATCCACGCGCACATTTTTGCCGATCTCGGCCGGGTCTACGTCAATGTGGATGATCTTGGCATTGGGTGCAAAAGAGTGCAGTCTGCCGGTCACCCGGTCGGAAAAGCGCATGCCGATGGCGATGATCAGGTCGGCATTTTGCACGGCATGATTGGCAAAGGCCTCGCCGTGCATGCCCGACATGCCCAGACAAAGCGGGTGGGTGCGGGGAAAAGAGCTGATGCCCAACAGCGTGGTGATTACCGGGATGTGGGTCTTTTCGGCCAGCGTTTGCATCAATTCCTGAGCATTGGCCAGGGTGACGCCATGTCCGCTAAAAATGACCGGTCGGCGGGCCTGATTGATCATGTGGGCCGCCTGGCGGATTTGCTTTTCGTGGCCGCGCACGGTGGGTTTATAGCCGGGCATTTCCAGTGTTTCGGGATAGTCAAAATCCATTTCAGCGGCCTGGACATCTTTGGCAATGTCAATCAGTACGGGGCCGGGGCGTCCGGTGCGGGCGATGTGAAAGGCCTCTTTCATCACGCGGGACAGTTGTTGCACGTCGGTCACCAGGTAATTGTGTTTGGTGATGGGCAGGGTGATGCCGGTGATGTCAATTTCTTGAAAGGCGTCTTTGCCGATAAAGGGGGTGGAAACCTGTCCGGTGATGGCGATGATCGGCGACGAATCCATATAGGCGGTGGCGATGCCCGTGACCAGGTTGGTGGCACCCGGCCCCGAAGTAGCCATGCAGACGCCTACCTTGCCGGTGGCGCGGGCATAACCATCGGCGGCATGGGCGGCGGCCTGCTCGTGGCGCACCAAAACGTGGCGCAGGTTATAGTGCGTCAGGGCATCGTACAGGTTGATCACCGAGCCGCCCGGATAGCCAAACACCACATCTACCCCTTCGCGGGCCAGGCTCTCCCAGACGATCCTCGCTCCGTTCAATTTCATCTTGTTTCTCCCTTCATTCTTTTTCCTCCTTGTGTATCATCTCAAACTTTTTACTCTTGGAAGACGGCTCCGGTGCTGGCCGACGTGACCATTTGGGCATAGCGCTTCAGGTAGCCTTTGGCTACGCGGCACTGCCAGGGCGGCAGGGCGGCCAGACGGCGGGCGATTTCATCGGGCGGCAGGTTCAGGGTCAGGGTGCGTTGAGGCAGGTTGATGGTGATGGGATCGCCATCTCGAACGGCGGCGATGGGGCCGCCGGCGGCAGCTTCGGGCGAAATGTGGCCGACGGCCACGCCGCGCGTGGCTCCAGAGAACCGTCCATCGGTGAGCAAGGCCACCTGACCATCCATGCCCATGCCCGACAGAGCCGAGGTGGCGGTGAGCATTTCGCGCATGCCGGGGCCGCCGCGCGGTCCTTCGTAGCGGATCACAATCACGTCACCGGGGTTGAACTGCCGTTGCAATATGGCCTGGGTGGCTGCGTCTTCCGAGTCGAACACGCGGGCCGGGCCGGTGTAAATTTGCTTGTCGGCGGGGACGGCCGCGGCCTTGATCACGGCGCCATCGGGGGCCAGGCTGCCAAAGAGGATGGCCAGGCCGCCGCTGGCCGAGTAGGGCTGTTCGACGCTGCGGATGACCGAGCGATCCAGCACGCGGGCGGCTTGCAGGTTGTCGGCTACCGTGCTGCCGGCAACGGTGAGGGCCGAGGTGTGCAGCATCTCGTGTTCGGCCAGTTCTTTCATCACCGCCTGGATGCCGCCGGCGCGATCCAGGTCTTCGATGTGATGTCCGCTCGATACCGGACTCATGCGACACAGGTGCGGCGTGCTTGCGCTCAGAGCGTTCAAATCGGCCAGTGAGATGGAATGACCGGCCTCGTGGGCCACGGCAATCAGGTGCAGCACGGTGTTGGTCGAGCCGCCCAGGGCCATATCTACGGCAAAGGCATTGTCAAAAGCGTCGGCGGTGAGAATGTCGAGCGGGCGAATGTTGTTGTGCAGCAGCGACATGACCTGTCGCCCGGCATTTTTAGCCAGATGGATGCGTCGTGATTCGACGGCCGGGATAGTGCCGTGACCGGGCAGCCCCATGCCCAGGGCTTCGGTGAGGCAGTTCATGGTGTTGGCGGTAAACATGCCCGAACAAGAACCGCAACCGGGGCAGGCCATCGTCTCCAGTTCTTCCAGTTCGTCTTCCGACATGGACCCGGCAATGACGCGGCCCACGCCCATAAAGACCGAGTTCAGGTCTACGACCTCGCCGCGCCAGCGACCGGCCATCATGGGGCCGCCGCTGACAAAAATGGCCGGCAGGTTGAGGCGGGCGGCGGCCATCAGCATACCTGGCACGATCTTGTCGCAGTTGGGGATGAACACCAGCGCGTCAAAACCGTGTGCCTCGACTACCGACTCGACCGAGTCGGCGATCAACTCGCGGCTGGCCAGCGAATACTTCATACCGCTGTGGTTCATGGCAATGCCGTCGCAGATGCCGATGGTGTTGACTTCAAAGGGGGTGCCGCCGCCGGCGCGCACGCCTGCCTTGACCGCGTCGGCGATCTGGCGCAGGTTGATGTGGCCGGGGATGATCTCGTTGTACGAGTTGATCACGCCGACAAAGGGCTGCTCAATCTCCCAACCGGTATAGCCGATGGCCCGCAGCAGGGAGCGGTGGGGGGCGCGCTGTACGCCGAGTTTGACAGAATCGCTTTTCATCGGGTTCGGGTCCTTTCTGGGTAGGGTATAAGGAAACAAGGTATAAGGGAATAAGGTATAGGGATTAAGGGATAAATAAAAAGACGCCCTCGATCCCACCAGGTAGGACAGGGCGTCTTTGCTCTGTGAGCCGTATCGCTCAGAAGGCTATGTAACAAAAAAGCCTCCCCGGTGGAGGAGGCTTTGCTGGTTTGTCTGGATCGAGGTTAGACGGTCACTCTCCCAACCACAAATGCCTCCTTGTTCAGGAGGACAATAAGAACCAGAATGGAGAGCGCGAGCAGAGCAATCAAGTTCATCATAGATTCGTTACCTCGCTGCATAGTGTATCACAGTCTGAGGGATTCGTCAAATGGGGTCATTGCCAGGGTTGTGAGCAGGATGCTGGCCTGAATCCTGACAACGGTGAGCGAGTGTATTTGGAGGACAATCCTTGTCAAGAGAAACAACTTGGGGTAAAATGAGAGGGGTGTGTTTGGAACCCGGTTACTTTTGGTTCGTTCATTTTTGACGGACATATGAGTCCACTGAAAAAACTCAACAAGGTGCCCGTCATCTGAATTCGACTGAATATGGTTATGCTTTAGAAGTGTCGAATTTTCGTAAAAATTCACCAAAGTGACGGGCACCTGAGCTGCAACGACTTTTTTCAGGAAAGCCACATATGAGTCCACTGAAAAAACCACCAAGAACACCAAGTACACGAAGAAAGTCAAGACTTGAATTAATTATTTCAATGTTGTATTTGAACAATTTCAAGCTCAACCTGAATTTTCTTTGTGACCTTTGTGTTCTTTGTGGTTAAATCCACCTTTTTTCAGAAGAGCCAGGAGTTGAACATGAAGATTACCGATGTGGTTTTGAGCCGCGTGACCGGGCAATGGGAAGGGGCGAATTTCCCGCCCGGCCATCGCCAGGCGCAGGCGATGGATGTGTACCCCGAATTGAGTCGGGGCGAAGGCTGGGCGCAGGCAGCCGGCGAGCCGCGCCCGATCGGCGAGTTGTATGTCGAGGTGCAGACTGATGAGGGTGTGACGGGTTTGTTTGGGCCGATTGAGGATGCGCAGGGGTATGTGATCGATCACTTTTTGCGCCCTTTTTTGCTGGGGCGAGACCCTTTGGCTACCGAAGCGCTGCTGGATCAAATGTTGCGCCTGAATCGGCACGGAAGGTCGGGCCTGTTTATGACCGGAGTCAGCGTCCTAGATTGCGCCTTGTGGGACCTCAAGGGCAAGGCCTGGGGACAGCCGATCTACCGGTTGCTGGGCGGGCCGACTCGCCCGGCGGTGCCGGCCTATGCCAGCATGCTGGGTTTTTCCATCGAGCCAGAAGCGGCAGCGCAGACGGCGCGCGAGTATCAGGCGATGGGATTCGCAGCGCAAAAGTGGTTCTTTCGCTATGGTCCCGGCGACGGCGAGGCGGGCAAGGTCAAAAACCTGGCGATGGCTCAAGCGGTGCGCCAGGCGGTTGGTCTGCACTATACGCTGATGTTTGATGCATTTTGGGGCTGGGATACCACCTATGCGCTGGAAATGGTCAAAGAATTGGCCCCGTTGCGTCCCTGGTTTGTCGAAGAGCCGGTGCCGCCGGAGCGGGTGGGCAGTTTGCGCAAAATTCGTCAGGCGTCCTCATCGCCGGTGGCTACTGGCGAGCATGTCTATACCCGCTGGCAGGTCAAAGAACTGTTGGTGAACGAGGCGGTGGATGTGTTGCAAACCGACCCGGACTGGACCGGCGGGATCACCGAGTTGGTGAAAATTTGTGCACTGGCTTCGGCTTTTGAGGTGCCGTTGCTGGCGCACGGTCACTCGCTGCTGGCGGCTCTGCATGTGGCCGGGTCCCAGTCGCCCAGCACTGTGCCAATGGTGGAATATCTGATCCGTCACCAGGAAGCCAAGCAGTTTTTTCACTGCCCGGTCTATCGCCCGGAGAATGGCCTGATTAAACTGCCCACACTGCCGGGCCTGGGCCTGGTATTGGACGAACAGCGGATCATTTCGCGCGAGCGGGTCAAGTTTGATCGTTGAGCAGGGGGCGGCGGTGAGTGAGCGGCTGGGTTTGGTGCGGGTGCTGTTGGCTGACGATCATGCCATTGTGCGGGCCGGGTTGCGCAATGCCCTGTCTGGCATGCCCGAGCTGGATATTGTCGGCGAGGTCGGCACTGGCGGCGAGTTGATGCAGGCGGTCGAGTCGCTGTCGCCCGATTTGCTGGTGGTAGACGTCAACATGCCCGATTTTGAGCCGGTGGCCGCCGCGCGACGGATGCGTCAGGTTCACCCGCGCCTCAAAATTTTGGTGGTCAGCGCGTATGACGATCAGGGGTATGTGGTGGGGCTGCTGTCGGCCGGTGTGGATGGCTATCACCTCAAAGATCAACCGCTGGCCGACCTGCAATTTGCGGTGCGCAAAATTTTGGCCGGCGGCCGCTGGATTTCGGGGCCGTTAGTAGACCGGCTGATCGATCATCAAACTACCTTTGGCGATGGTGGGGTGGCAACTCTGACGCGACGGCAGCGCGATCTGCTGCGCTTGCTGTCGTTGGGCTATGATAATCGCAGGATGGCCCAAGAGATGGATTTGAGCGTCAAGACCGTCGAAAATCACCTGACCGCTCTCTATCGGGCGATTGGGGTGAGCAGCCGCCTTGAGGCGCACAATTATGCCTTGCGCCACCCCGAAGTGTTGGGCGTGGCCGGGCGTGAGATGGCGCAGGATCGCGCCGCGCCGCGAGTTGAGGCTCATCTGGCGGTGCTGTTGGTGGATGACAATGCGCGGTATCGGGTCCAGTTGGGCAAACTGGTGGGCAAAGCCTGCCCCTCTGCGCTGCTTTATGAGGCTCCAGACTGCGCCGAAGCCGTGCGGCTGGCCTGTCAAATGTCGCTGCAACTGGCCCTGGTGGATGTGGTGCTGCCGGAAGAGGATGGCATCCAGTGCGCCCGGCGAATCAAGGCGGCGTCGCCGCTGACGCGGGTGGTGCTGATCAGCGCATATCCCGACCGTGAGTTTCGGCGCATGGGGCTGAGTGCTGGGGCAGTGGCCTTTTTGGACAAAAAGGACATTGACGCGGCTACCGTTCGTCAGATTGTGGATGATGTGCTAAACGGTCGCGCCGGCTGATGATGGCATAAAATCTATGGGAGAATAGTTACCCCTGGCGGTTGACCGAAGGATAGGGGCTGGGGATTTCGATCTGGAGTTCCAGGCCGCCGTCGGATGATGATGTCACCTGCATGGTGCCGCCCAGCAGCGAGACCCGTTCGCTGATACCGACCAGGCCAAAGTGCTTTTGCTCGGCCAGCGCTGCCAGGTTGACCGGTCCGGCCATACCCTGACCGTTGTCTATCAGCCGCACCAGCAGGCTGGCGGTGGAACTGCGCCGCAGGCTGAGGTTGACCCAGGTGGCGTTCGAGTGTTTGCGGATGTTGTTCAGGCCTTCCTGGATGATGCGAAAGACCGATAGCTCAATCGGTTCGGGCAGCCGACCCAGGCCGGGGTCCATGTCCAGTTCAACCGGAATGCCGCTCTGGTCATACCATTGGCTGACCAGTGAGCGGATGGCCGCCGAGAGGCCGTGATGGTCAATGGTGGGCGGGCGCAGGTCGCTGCAAATCTGGCGCAGGCTGCCCACCAATTGGCGGATGCCGCTGCGGATTTTGCTCAATTCCTGCTGCTGTACCGTGTCGGGGGCGTCGTTCTCGATTTCTTCCAGTTGATAGGCATAGCTGAGCAAGTCCTGGATGATTTGATCGTGCAGCTCGCGGGCCAGGGCTTTGCGCTCCGCTTCGCGCTCGGTGATCAGGCGGCGGCTGGCTTCTTGCAGGGCCAGGTTCAGCCGGTCGAGAGCATCTACCTGGTTGCGCAACCGCTCGATCAACTGGCGGTTGAGCGAATCTTGCTCTTGCAGGTTTTGCCGCAACTCTAATTGAGCGCGGCGCAACTCTTCGGCCTGCTGTTGGGCAGCGTAATAATTCTCAAAGGCCCAAATCACCGGTGTGACCTGATCCTGGCGGTTTGAGCCGACCACCAACTCGACGATTTCGCGCGGGGTAGACTGGTTGGTGCGGCGCAGGGCCACCTGGCGGCCTTGATACAGCACCAAAATGCGGTCGGTGACGGCAAAGATGAGCTTGAGGTCGTCGCTGCTGATGATGATGGCCGTTTTCTGAGCGGCCAATTCCTGGATGCGACGGAGCATGTTTTGCTGGCGGGCAAAGCTCAAGGCGGCCAAAGCATCGTCGAGCAGCAAAAATCGCTGGGGCTGGCACATGGCCCAGGCCAGGGCCACCGCTTGTTTTTGCTCATCCGAGAGGTTGGCAGCGCGCTCGGAGAGCAAACTATCCGGTATTTCCAGGCTGCTCAGCAGATTTTGGGCGATATGCAGCATTTCTTTTTCACGGGGCAGCCCGCCCAGCCAGCCGCCCCGGCACAGTTCGTGTCCTAGAAAAATGTTTTGCAGCACATTCAAATTGTCGGCGAGCTGAGGGTGCTGATGCACCGCGACGATGCCCATCTGTTGTGCCTGCCGCGCGCTCTTGAGCCACACTTTTTTGCCATCCAGATACATGTCGCCGCCAGATGGCGTTATCACGCCGCTCAGCAGTTGGATCAGCGTAGATTTGCCCGCGCCGCGCTGTCCGACCACACCCAGCACCTGGCCCGGCTCGATGGCAAAATTGACATCCACCAGAGCGGGGATGGCGCCGAAATACTGGCTCAGGTTGCTGACGCTCAACAGCTCCATTGGATTGACCCGCTCATTTTCCTCTGTTGCGGGTGGCTACGTCAAAGATCACCGCCGCCACCAGCACAGCTCCTCGAACGATATACTGATAGGCGATGTCAATTTTCATCAGGTTCATGCCGCTGGTCAGCGACATGTACACCAGCGCGCCCACCAGCGACCCCATCACGTTGCCCACCCCGCCGGCCGCCGAGACACCGCCGATATACGCCGCGGCGATGGCATCCAACTCGAACAGTGTGCCGGCCGTGGTGGTGGCCGACTGCAAACGGGAGGCGAACAGGATGCCCGACAGTGCCGAGAGCATGCCCATCGAGGCAAAGACGATCATGGTCAGCTTTTTCACCTGGATGCCGCTCAATTCGGCCGCTTCGGGGTTGCCGCCGATGGCGTAAATGTGCCGCCCCAATACGGTTTGGGTGGTGATAAAGTGATAGATGCCCACCACAATCAAGACCACTACCACCGTCCACGACATACCATTATACCCCGCCAACACCCATGTGATCAAGGCGATCAGAATAGAAACAAACACCAGTTTGAGAACAAACATATCCAACGGCAACACCTGAAAGCGATAGGCCTGTTTTTTGCGGCGGCCGTTGATCTCGTTCACAATGTACAAGACGATGGCAACCAGGCCCAGCACCAGCGTCAATTTGTGCACCTGGGGCCAAAATTCGACAAAAATGTCGGGGATATAGCCGTTGCCGATGGCGTTAAAGGCCGGGTCGGGGATGATGATGGTGCCGGTGCCGGCTGTGACCAGCAGCAAGGCTCCACGATAGATCAGCCATCCAGCCAGCGAAGCCACAAAGGACGGAATTTTGAGTTGAGCTACCGGCCAGGCCACAATCAACCCGGCTACGGCGCCCAGGGCCAGCACCATCGGGATGACGATATAGACTGGCAGCCCCCAAAAGACCAGGGCGATGGCAGCCACCGCGCCCAAAAAGCCGGCCAAAAAGCCCACCGACAGGTCAATGTGCCGGATCACGATGACCAGGGTCATGCCGACGGCCAGCACGGCGATATAGCCGGTCTGGTTGAGCAGGTTGCTGATGTTGCGAGACGAGATAAAGATGCCGTTTGTTGTTATGGTAAAGATGCACATAATCACAAACAAAGCAATATACATGCCATATTCGCGAATGTTTTGCCGGATGGCCTGAATCAGGTTTTTGATAAACATCGAGACTCTCCTCAGCACAAAACTCAATTGGTGGCCATGTGCATAATGTTTTCTTGGGTTGCCTGCTCAACGGGCAGTTCGCCGGCGATCCGTCCGTCAGACACTACATAGATACGGTCGCTCATGCCCAATATCTCGGGTAATTCAGACGAGATCATGATAATGCTCATACCTTGTTCGACCAGCCAGTTCATGATGGTATAGATTTCATACTTGGCCCCCACGTCAATGCCGCGGGTGGGTTCGTCCAGGATCAAGACATCGGGGTGTACGAACAACCATTTACCCAGGCACACTTTTTGTTGATTGCCGCCGCTCAGGTTGCCCACAATTTGCTCAATGCTGGGGGTTTTGATATTGAGCGACTCTTTATATTGGTTAGCTGTCTTGATTTCGGCATTGTTATCCAACACCCCCCGGCGGGCGATCTCGCGCAGGTTGGCCAGGGTGATGTTTTTCTTGACATCCATCATCAACACCAGACCTTTGGCTTTGCGGTCTTCGGATAGATAGGCCAGCCCGGCGGCGATGGCTTCTTGAGGGTGCCGCCAGTGCATCGGGTGGCCTTGCAAAAACACGTCGCCGCTGACCTGATAGTTGGTGGGGTTGCCAAAGAGGCTCATCGCCAGTTCAGTGCGCCCCGATCCCATCAGCCCGGCCAGGCCGACGATCTCACCCTTTTTGACGTGCAGGCTAATGTCGTGCAGGATTTTCTTGCCCAGTTTGGGGTCATAGGCGTTCCAGTTTTTCACTTCCAGAACGACCTCAGAAGAAGGGGTATGGGTGCGGGGCGGATAAATGTTGTTGATCTCGCGCCCGACCATGTGCTTGATCAGCATACTTTCAGATACCTCGTCCCGTTGCGCATCAAGGGTGCAGATGGTCTGTCCGTCGCGCAAGACGGTGACGGTATCGGCGATTTCGATCACTTCTTTGAGCTTGTGCGAGATGAGGATGCAGGTGACGCCGTGCGCTTTTTGTTCGCGCAGCAGTTCGAGCAGGTTTTTGCTATCGTCCTCGTTCAGAGCCGCCGTCGGCTCGTCGAGGATCAGCACCTGGACATCGCGGCTGAGGGCTTTGGCAATTTCGATCAACTGCTGCTTGCCCACTCCCAGGTCTCTGACCTTGGTGGCCGGGTTGATGTCGAGGCGCACGCGGGCCAACATTTGGTTGGCCCTTTGAATGGTCTCGTTCCAATCCACGATCAGGCCGTTGCCGATCTCGTGTCCGACAAAAATGTTTTCATAAACGGTCATTTCTGGTATCAATGCCAGTTCTTGATAAATGATGGCAATGCCGGCCCGTTCGCTGTCGGCGATGCCGCGAAACATCTGCGGCTGACCGTTCATCAAAATTTCGCCGCTAAACGCGCCGTGCGGGTAAACACCACTCAAGATTTTCATCAGAGTAGATTTGCCCGCGCCGTTTTCTCCCACCAAGCCGTGAATTTCGCCGCGCGCCACGGCAAAACTGACCCGATCCAGTGCCTTGACGCCGGGGAACTCTTTGGTGATATTTCTCATTTCCAGTATCGGAGTGTTCATGGACGGTAACTCCTGATCGCCGATGAACAAGAATAGTGGTGGGAACGCTCCCACCACTATTCCTGCATGTTGGGTCTTAGGGCAGGTTGGTGAAATCGCTGGCCTGGTAATATCCAGACTCGATCAACGCTGCTTTGACATTGGCCTTGTCTACCGAGACGACAGCCGACTGGATGGCCGGTACATCAACCTTGCCGTTGTTGTACGAACCTTTGGAGGTGGGGGTCTTGTTTTCCAGCAGAGCCACGGCCGCATTGATGGCATCCTTGACCAGGGTGCGCACGTCTTTGAACACGGTCATAGATTGCTTGCCGTCAATGATGTATTGCACCGAGGCCTTTTCGGCGTCCTGGCCGGTGACCACATAGCTTTTCACATCCTTGTCGGCGGCAAAGGCATCGGCGATGGCACGAGCGGTGCCGTCATTGGGGGCCAGAATGAACACGTTGCCCTTGTCGGCTGTGGTGGCGGCGGTCAGGTTGGACTCGGCCAGGTTCTTGGCCGTGTTAAAGTCCCAGTTGGTGGTGATCTGGCCGATGATCTTGGCCTGTTCGTCACGGGTCAGCTTGGCCTTGCCCTGCAAGGCAACGGCTTCGGCCGAGTTCTTGACCACAAACGTGCCGTCGGCGATCTTGGGCTGCAAGACGCCCCAGGCCCCTTCAAAAAAGATAAAGGCATTGTTGTCCGACGCGGCGCCGGCGTACAGGTACAGGGGGTTGCCCTTACCGCTGGCCTTGTCCACCAAGTATTGCGCCTGCTGCGCGCCCACGGCAATGCTGTCAAAAGTGACATAGTAATCTACGGCGTTGGTGTCGCGGATCAGGCGGTCATATGAAATGACCTTGATCTTGGCCTTGCGGGCGGCTTCGGCAGCAGCGGCAGCGGCGGTGCCGTCTTGCGGGCAGATGATGATCACTTGGACGCCTTTGGTGATCAAGGCTTCAACGTTCTCTTTTTCTTTGGCCGAAGAACCCTGGCTGAACAGAATTTCGGCATCATACCCGGCCGCCTTGAGCGCATCGCGGAAGCGGGTCTCGTCTTGAATCCAACGCGGTTCGTCTTTGGTTGGCAGGACAATGCCTACAGCCAGTTTGGTGCCCTTGGTTTGCTGGCAGGCCGGCAGGAGCATCGCCGCAATCACCAAAATTGCTGTCAATGCCCAAAAAGTGTTCCTTTTCATCATATTCCTCCTCTTACTCGATTGAAAAAAAAAGTGGGTAAATGGTAGAGAAACGGGGAAAAATTTCGCTGATACCAGACCTCCTTCAGGTTCAACTGTTGGTTTTGCCACAGGATGATGGCCCGATGATGGCTCTATCATATCATAAAACCGCGTTTGAGTTCAACCCTGTTTTTCCCTGAACGGCCAGAATTTCCCCTCAAAAGAGTTGGGGGATTTCCCCCAACTCACCCTCTCGTCTTTTGGTTCGTTCATTTTTAATGGACATATAAAAACCTTTTAGATTAAAAACAATGTTTTACGAGCTGCCGCCTGAAAAAGGACTGATGCCCATTTCACTGTAGGGGGCAGCCTCGCGCCCTACGACGCCCCAAAAGCCGTCCACATTCTGTCGGCAGGGGCTGAAAACGGCAAAGCCCCCCCGACGGGGTTTGTCAAGGGGCTGCCCCCTTGACATAAAAAGCTATGGTCAAATATGATCAGGCAATTTGAAGAACTCGAAAAAAAATGAGCGAACCGCAAGTCTCGTTCTCGTTTTTGAGGTTGTCTTTTTCGTTCGAGTGTGGTAGAATGATCGTTCAATCTATAGAATGAGGTGTAAAATGAAGAAAAAATGGAACAGTTCGCAAATTCGTTCCAGCTTTTTGAATTTCTTTCAAGAGCGAGGACATACCATAGTACCTAGCGCACCCTTGATCCCCTTGGGAGACCCGACCCTCTTGTTCACCAACGCCGGCATGAACCAGTTCAAAGATGTATTTTTGGGGCTGTCCAGGCGAGATTATACCCGCGCAGTAGACACGCAAAAGTGCATGCGCGTTTCGGGCAAACACAATGACCTGGAAGAGGTGGGCCGTGATGGCCGTCACCATACTTTTTTCGAGATGTTGGGTAACTGGTCGTTTGGCGACTATTACAAGCGCGAGGCCATCGGCTGGGCCTGGCAACTGTTGACGCAGGTGTGGGGGCTGCCCAAAGAGCGGCTCTATGCCACCGTGTTTCGCGATGATTTGGGCGAGATCGAGGCCGATGAAGAGGCGGTCAGCCTGTGGCGCAGCGAAACCGATATAGACCCATCGCACATTATGTATTTTGGCCGCAAAGACAATTTCTGGTCGGCCGGCGACACGGGGCCGTGTGGCCCGTGCAGCGAGATCAACATTGACCGCGGTGTCGCCTATTGCGACAAACAAGGCGTGCCGGGCCATGTCTGCCAGCCCAACGGCGATTGTGAGCGGTTTATGGAATTCTGGAACCTGGTGTTCATCCAATACAACCGCTTGCCCGATCAGACGCTCGAACCGCTGCCCGCCCGACATGTAGACACCGGTATGGGCTTTGAGCGCATCGTGGCCTTGCTTCAAGGCGTAGACTCGAATTATGATACCGACCTGTTTCTGCCGATCATGGATCGCACCCAAGAACTGCTCAAACATACCGATGCGCAACGCAGTGAAAACATTATCTCTTATCGCGTGATTGCCGATCATGGGCGGGCGATCACATTTTTGATCGGCGACGGGGTGATGCCCGGCAACGAAGGGCGCGAATATGTCTTGCGCATGATTTTGCGCCGTGCCGCCCGTTTTGGCTATAAAATGGGCCTGACCGAGCCGTTTCTGGCTCAGGTGGCCGAAGTGGTGATTGACCTCATGGGACCCCATTTTACCGAGTTGGTCAATCGGCGCGATTTTATTCTGAATACCATCACTCAAGAAGAGCAGCGTTTTCTGCGCACGTTGGGGCGTGGCCTGGAGCAGATGGAAGAACTGATGGCGCAGACGCAGGCCGGCGGTCAAAAGGTGATTTCGGGGCGCGATGCTTTTGTAATGTGGACGCAGAACGGCTTTCCTTATGACCTGATCCGCGATATGGCTGTGGAAAACGGCTTGACGGTGGATCGGGTTGGTTTTGATGCGGCAATGGAGGAACATCGGCAAATCAGCGGGCGCGGGGCCATTGGAGAGATTGATGTAGATGCTTTGAGCGTGTACAGCCGCCTGCTGGAACGGCTGCGGCATGAGGATGAACTGCCGCCAGAGGGTGTGGCTCATCTTTATGATGAGACGGTCGAGTTGGAAAGCCGCGTGCTGGTCTTGCTCAAGGTGACAGAACAAGATGGCGTGGTTTCCGTTCGAGAAGTGCAGCATGTCAATACCGATGATCGCGTCCAGGTGGTGCTGGCCGAGACGCCTTTTTATGTTGAAAGCGGCGGGCAGGTTTCTGATACGGGTTATCTGGTGGCCTATGAGAACATGGACAGCGATGAGCGCGATGAAACAACGGCGCGCTGGGCCATCCAGGTGAGCGAGGCACTCCGGCCGGTGCCAGGGCTGATCGTCCATGTGGGCCAGGTCGAGTTTGGCACGCCCCGTGTGCAAGACGAGATGCTGGCTTTGGTAGACCTGGAGCGGCGGTTTGATGTGGCTCGCAATCACACGGCCACTCATTTGCTGCACAGCGAACTGCGCTATGTCTTGGGCGAACATGTGCAACAGTCTGGCTCTCTGGTCACGCCAGAGCGGCTGCGGTTCGACTTTTCGCACGGAGCCATGCTGATTCAGGATCAGTTGGACGAAGTCGAGCGGTTGGTCAATGCCGCGATTTTAGCCGATTATCCGGTCAATCTGAGCGAAGAAAGCTATCAAGAGGCCGTGCAGACCGGAGCGATGGCCCTGTTTGGCGAAAAATATGGCGATGAGGTGCGGGTGATCAATATCGGCTATGAAGAAGAGCCGTTTAGCCGCGAGTTGTGCGGCGGCACCCATGTGATGCACACCAGCCAGATCGGCCTGTTTCGCATTCTCAGCGAGAGCAGCGTGGCCGCCGGTGTGCGGCGCATCGAGGCCGTCACCGGCACGGCGGCGCAGGCTATCGCCCAGCAGCGGCTCAACTCGCTGGACAAGCTAGCTGCCTATCTGAGTTGTTCGCCCGACGAGGTAGAACGCCATGTGCTGAACCTGTTGGATGAGCAAAAAGAGCTGCGCAAGCAGGTGGAAAAACTCAACCGGCAGATTGCCATGCACAGTTTTGAAGGCCTGCTGTCTATGGTACAAGAGGTGAATGGCGTGTCGCTGCTCTCGGCGCGTGTTCAGGCCGACAGCGCCAACCTTTTGCGTGAGATGTGTGATTGGTTTCGAGATCGCATGGGGTCGGGTGTGGTGATGCTAGGGGCTGTCATTGAGGGCCGGCCGGTGTTGGTGGCTTCGGTCACGGCAGATCTGATCAAGAAGGGGTTGAACGCCGGCAACCTGGTGCGGCAGGCGGCCCAAAAAATGGGTGGCAGTGGCGGCGGCAAGCCCATGATGGCTCAGGCCGGGGGGCGCGATCCAGAGCGATTGGATGATGCGCTGGCTCTGACGCCGGGCCTTATTCGAGAATCTCTGAGCCATTGATGCGCCGCCGCGGCCATAATCAGGCTCAATCCAATACGCCTGTAGGCTCGTACCTGAGTGTGCTGGACATTGGAGATGGCTCGGTCAGGGCACTGGTGGTTCAGGTGAGCGACGATCAGGTGTCCATTTTGGGGCGCGGTATGGCTCCGCGCGAGGCCGCCACCGAGATCATCCCGTCGGCTGGAAATTGGGGCGATCTGGGGCAGGCTTGCGAGCAGGCTTTGCGCAGCGCCGAAGACGCCACGGCTCGTCTGGGCGCAAAAATCATCCCCGATGCGGCGGTTATGTCGGTGCCGGCCTGTTATGTGCGCGGTGCAGCCGGTGTTGGCCAGGTAAAACGGGTGGCGTTTGAGACGCCGATTATGCTGGCCGAATGTGCCGAACCATTGACCCTGGCCGGCCGGCGTGCGCTGCGCAATGTGGGCCGGCTCACCGACCCGGACGAGTGGGTGGTGTTGGATGCGACGGTGGCGACCTGGTATCTCAGCGGCCATTCATTGACCGACCCGGTGGGTTTTCGCGGGCGCGATCTGGCAGCGATGGCCTTTGTGGCCGTTGCGCCGCGCGCGGTGGTCCAGTTTTTGGTGAGCATCACCGATACGCTTCAACTCGATCCCTCCATGTTGGTGGCCGCGCCGCTGGCTCTGGCGGCGGTGTCGCCATCCGACGGGCTGATCGTTCAGGTGCAAGCCGCTGCCACCGACCTGATTTTAGTGCATCGCGGCGTGCCGCTGGTGTGTGATTCGATTGAGCAGGGTGGGGCAGCCTGGGCGCAGGCTTTGCAAAGTGCGTTTCACCTGTCGCCAACCCAATCTGAGGCCGTTCTGCGGGCCTATCGGGCCGGCCGGTTGGATGCCGCCCATCAAAAGGCGGTGCAGGACGCGCTGCAATCTCCTCTGGATGCGTGGGCGGCGGCGGTGGTGGAGCGGCTGCAATCGTGGACTCGTGATCACCTGGTAGACCGTCGCGTGCTGACTCTGGATCCCCCATTCTGGTCGCCAGACATTTATGTGTGTGGCCGCGCCGACCTGCTGCCCTGGGCGCAACGCTCGCTGGCCGGAGTGCGCTGGCTGAGTTTGTTACCCTTTCCTCGTGCGCCTCAGGTGCGGCCGTGGGACAGCGTGTCGCCGCCGGGCGTGCAAGATTTGACTGAACAGCGCGGGCGGTTGGGAGGGTTGACAGCCTGGGCCTGCGCGGCCTGGGCGCGACGAGGGCGCGGCAACCCGGCCTGGGAGGGGATGCTCAAGGCGTCTCTGAAATAGGGAAAAGATGGAACAAATTATCTATCTTGAAGTAGATGATAATATTCATACGGTGCGTGACCGTCTGCGGCGGGCGCAGGCGCGGCAGGTGGCCCTGGTGGTGCCGTCGGCTTGCCAGGCGTTGCGTCGCCCGCTGGATTTCAAACTGCTGAGTCGCCAGGCCGCTGCACTGCAAATTGACCTGGTCTTGATTGCCTCCAATCCGACCTGGTACGAGTTGGCTCGCCAGGAAGGGTTTGTGGTGCTGCCGCATGCGGTGGCCGGCCAAAGAGCCTGGCTGCCAGGCGGAAACTGGAAAAAGGAAAACCGGCCTGGCGTGGAGGGCTTGCAGGCGCGTTTGCGGCGATATGTGCCGGCCTGGTGGAACTGGTTGGTTGGGACGATGGGCATTGCCGTGGTGATCGCCGCTTTGATCTGGAGCGCGGTGATGATTTGGCCGAGCGCGACCATTCACGTCACGCCGGCCCGTGAGCCGGTGGGCGTGTCACTGGTGGTGGAGGCCGACCCGATGCTGCGGGCGATGGACCTGGCGCGCATGCGCGTGCCGGCGCGCATTGTGCAGGTCAATGTGGTAGATCGCGGCGAGGTGGAAACAACCGGTTATACCAATGTGGCCGCAGGTCGAGCGCAAGGGACGGTCTTGTTTGTCAACCGCACGGCGCGGCAGGTGACGGTGCCGCTCGGCACTACCGTTTCTACGTCGGCCGGCACGCCGGTTTATTTTACGACTAGGGGCGCAGTGACCATCGAAGCGCGCGGGCAGGCTCGGGTGGCCATTCAGGCGGTCGAACCGGGGCCGTCGGGCAATGTGGGGGCCACACAGATCAACCGCGTCAGCGGCGCGCTGGCGGCTACGCTGGCCGTGATCAATGAGGGCGGCACCGGCGGCGGCAGCAGCACACAGGCTCGCCGTGTCACCCATGGCGACAAACAGCGCGCAGACGATTTGCTGCGCGCCAAATTGCTGCAAAAGGCCTATGATGAGATCACTGCCGACCTGGATGGCGAGTTTTTGCCCCGCGATACCATGTGGATCAACCCCTATTCCATTCACGTTAATTACGACCAGCACGTGGACGATCAGGCTGACAAGCTGACCGCCGAAATGCGGGCGATGGTGGGCGGGCTGGTGGTGTCGGACGGTGATGCCCTCGAAATCGCCCGCCAGGCCTTGTATCGGCAGGTGCGCGATGGTTTTCGTATTTTGCCGCAGACGGTGTCGGTATCGCGAGGGCAGGTGTTGGAGGTAGACCCGGAGACGCTGGTGGTGCGCTTTTTGGTTGAGGGGGTGGCCCTGATGGAGGCCGAAATTGACGAGCCGTTGGTGCGACGGGCGATCACCGGCCGGCCGGTCGCCCAGGCCTGGGCCTATTTGCGGCAAACGCTGCCGGTCGAAGTCGAGCCGTCTTTGCAGATCAACCCGGCCTGGATGATCCGCATGCCCTGGATGCCGTTTCGTATCCTCATTGTGCGCGACAAGGTGGTGGAGGTCGAGTCGAACGACCAGGAGATGCAAGGTGCGCTGCCTGGCGCTTGATGTGGGCGATCGGCGCATCGGCGTGGCGGTCGGTGAGGTATTGGCCCGCCCGCTGACCGTGATCGAGCGGCGCTCCAAAGCAGAGGATTTTGCCGCCCTGATCGGCCTGATTCGGCAGCATTGCATCGAACGGCTGATTGTCGGTTTGCCGCTCAACATGGATGGTTCAGCCGGCTTTCAGGCGCAGCGCACCATTCGCTATACCGACCAGATCAAAGAGGCTCTGGCTCAGGCCGGTTTGTGCATCGAGGTGATGTGGTGGGATGAACGATGCACGACCGAGCGCGCCCTGGAAATTCGGGCGCAAAGCGGCTCCAGGACACACGTTGATGCCGTGGCCGCCGCCGTGATTTTGCAGAGTTATCTGGATGAATCGGAGCAGGGATAAGTTGCTATGAACTGGTACACTCAATTTCGCAACACCGGGCGATTTGTGGTCATGGTGATCGCCGTTTTGGCTGTCCTGTTGTTGGGGGGTGGCACCTGGATGCTGCTCGCCTCGCGCTATCAGCCGCCGCAGCCGCCTCTGCCCGGCCGTCCGGCGCTGTCTTTTCATTCGCCCGATGATCTGTATTTCAGCGTCATTTTGCGGCAGCGATACGAGGAACTGATCACCCCCATCGGCGACGACCCTACGTCGGTGATATTTGTGGTAGAGCCCGGTGAGACGGCCAGCGGCATTGCCGCCCGTCTGGAAGAAGAGGGGTTTATTTCCGACGCCTCGTTGTTCAAGACCTATGTGCGCTTTCACAAGCTCGACCAAAACCTGGAAGCCGGCGAGCACACTTTGCGCAAAACAATGACGATGGAAGATGTAGCAGCCGAGTTGCTGTACGCCACTTTGCGCGAGATTCAGGTCACCATTTTGCCCGGCTGGCGGCTGGAGCAAATTGCCGAGATGTTGGCCGAAAGCACTTCGATCAACCCCGACGAGTTTTTGTTGGTGGCGCGCACCGGGGTGTTCAACTATGCGTTTCTGGTGGATCGACCGGCTGGCGCATCGCTGGAAGGCTACTTGATGGCCGACACCTATCGCATTCCCACTACGGCCAGTGCCACCGACCTGATCACGATCTTGTTGGAAATGTTTGGGGCGCGGATCACCGCCGATATGCAGCGGCAGGCGCAGGGGCAGGGGTTGTCCATCCACCAATGGGTGACGCTGGCTTCGATTGTGGAGCGGGAGGCTTTGCTGGATTCGGAACGACCCATTGTTGCCAGTGTGTATTTGAACCGCATCGCCGCCAAACTGCCCGAAGCGGATGGCTATCTGCGTGCCGACCCCACTTTTCAATACGCCCGCGGCCGTGACGCCGTTGGCAAATGGTGGGGCGGTTTTATGGTAGACGATGTGAAAAACCTGGATAACCGCTATAACACCTTTTTATACAAAGGATTACCTCCAGGCCCGATATGTAGCCCCAGCCTGCAATCGCTCAAGGCTGTGGTCATGCCGGCTCAGACCGATTATCTTTATTTTTATGCCAAAGGCGATGGCTCGCATGCTTTTGCCAAAACTTACGAGGAGCATCTGCGCAACCAGGCTACATTTGGTGGTCAGTAAAAGGTGTGGATATGAACCCGGCACAATGAGGTCAAAAGACACAAGGATCGGAGGGCTTCTGCATCTTTGTGTCTTTTTGTTTGGGTGGAGGAAGCATGCGATCAGATCGACAGGATGCGCACAGGCATGCAATGACAAAACAACCATCCATGTGGGTGGAAAGAATTCTGCCGCCGGCTTTGGCGGGGTTGTTTCTTTTGCTGGGCTGGCTGATGGTTTGGACGCGTATTCTATCTCTGCAAGATGCTGTACTCAAAGCCTATCAACAGACCGAGCTCGAAATGGCTCGCTCGATGGCCCGCAGCATCAATTTTTATGCCTATCAACAATTGTTGGTGCGCGGGCAGGGCCACCTGGCGCGGGTCGAGCAAGAGATGGTAGACCAGTTTGTGTCTCCGGTGCAGGTGTTGGACAGCGGCACAGCCTGGCTGTATACCTCGTCGTATGTCGTTTACGACCCTGCTGCCGCTGCCGTATCCAATTATCGCCTCAAAAATATGGCCCAGGTTTTCGATCAATTATCGCGCCAGGGGGTGGAGCATTATCAAGAGATGGTGTTGGCCGTGATGGATGGGCGCGAAGGCGTTGGATGGTATCGCAACCCATCCGGCAAGGTCATTTCGGCCTGGACAACGGCGCGGTTCGAGTCGCACATCTGGATTGTGGGCGTCTCGACGCCGTTGGATGAAATCCTGAACTTTACCGGCGTCGCTCGCAGCATCCAAACCTCTCTGGCGCGCATGGGGCTGGCTACATTGGTGGCCATCGCTTTTGTGGTGGCGTGGCAGTATCGGGTTTATAATTTGCGCCAGATGCGTCGGGCGCTGCGTGAGCGGGAAAGCCGTTATAATGCCTTGTTCGATCTGGCGAACGACGCCATTTTGATTTTGGAGCAGGGGCGTTTGCTAGACTGTAATTGCCAAGCGTTGCGACTGTTTGGCTGCACCTGTCAAGAGTTGGCGGCGCAGACAGATTGGGAGTTTTTACAGCGGCCTCTTTTGCCGCACGACTCGCCCCATCAGGCCGATCAAGGCCATCAAGAGGGGCCGCAATTTTTTGAGCGGCCGGTCTATCGTCCTGACGGCAGCTGTTTTGAGTCCGAGATCAGTTTGAATGAGCTCGAGATGGATGGACGGTCGTTGACGATTGCCATGATCCGCGACATTACCGGGCGCAAGCAGGCTGCTTATGAGTTGCTCAATCTCAAAGAGTTTAACGAGAGCATCATCCAGCAAATGATGGAAGGGATCATGGTCGAGGATCAGGGCGGCTTTTTGACCTTTGTCAACCCGTCAGCGGCTGCGGCGTTGGGTTATACCGTTGCCGAGATGGTGGGTATGCATTGGACACAATTGGTGTCGCCGGGGCAGACCTGGCAGGTGCAGGTGGCCAATGAGCAACGTCGGCGCGGCGAGGTGAATCGCTACGAGATTGACCTTCAGCGCAAGGACGGCTCGTTCTTGCCAGTATTGATCGGGGCATGCCCTCGCTTTGAGGAGGATCGGTATATTGGCACTCTGACGGTGTTTACCGACCTGACCGAGTATCGGCAGATGGAGCAGGAGCGGGAGCGACTGCTGGTGAATCTGGAGCATCGGCACACTCAACTGCAAACCTCGACCGAGATTTCAACGGCGGCCAGCACCATCCTTTCGCCCGATCTGCTGATGCAGCGGGCGGTGAATCTGATCCAGGAGCGGTTTGGGTTTTATTACGTGGGCATGTTTTTGGTGGATGAGGAGAGCCGGTATGCCGTGCTGCGCGCGGCCACCGGCCAGGCCGGCCGCATGATGATCGAGCGCGGACACCGTCTGGTCGTGGGCGGCGAATCCATGATCGGCCAATGTGTGCTGCATGCTCAGGCGCGCATTGCCCTGGATGTCGGCCAGGAGGCGGTGCGCTTTGACAACCCCCTGCTGCCCGAAACCCGCTCTGAAATGGCCCTGCCCCTGATCAGCCGTCGGCAGGTGATCGGCGCGCTGACGGTGCAGAGCAGTGAGCCGGCGGCGTTCTCCCAAGACGACATTGCCATTTTGCAGATCATGGCCGAGCAGCTGGCTGTGTCGCTGCAAAACGCCCGCCTGTTTGAGGCGGCGCAAACCGAGATTGCCGAACGCAAGCGGGCCGAAGAAGAACGCGCCACTTTGCAGTCGCGCCTCTCGCGTGCCGAACGGATGGAGTCGCTGGGCGTGCTGGCCGGCGGTGTGGCGCACGAGTTGAACAATATCTTGGGGCCGTTGGTGGGCTATCCCGACCTGATCTTGATGGACCTGCCGCCCGACAGCCCGATATGCGACGACATTTTGCGGATCAAACAATCGGCCGAGCGGGCTGCGGCGGTGGTGCAAGATTTACTCACCCTGGCCCGGCGCGGCGCCTATCGCATGTCGCCGTTGAATTTGAACCAGGTGGTGCAGGAATTTGTCAACAGTCCGTTTTTCTTGCAGTTGCGCGCCCGCTATCGCCAGACGCGGGTCGAGATGGTTCAATCGCCCCAACTGCTCAACGTCAAGGGATCGGCGCCGCACCTGTCCAAAGTGGTCAGTAATCTGGTCACCAATGCTTTTGAGGCCATGCCTCACGGAGGGCGGCTGCGGATCGAGACAGATTGCGTCAGCCTGGATCGGCCGCTGGAAGGCTATCAACGTATCGAAACGGGTGATTATGTCGTTTTACGTGTTGTGGATAGCGGCATCGGGATTGATGAAAAGAACATAGGACGTTTGTTTGAACCTTTTTACACTAAAAAAGAGATGGGACGCAGCGGCACCGGGCTGGGCCTGTCGGTGGTGTATGGGGTGGTGCAAGATCATCACGGCTATATTGACCTGCGCACCGCATCTGGTCAAGGCACCGAGTTTGCCATTTATTTGCCGGTGACGCGCGAGGCGCAGGATGATTTGAATCCGGGGCGTACCGACTATGGCGGCCACGAGACTGTCCTGGTAGTGGACGATTTGCCTGAACAGCGCGACCTGGCGGCGCGGCTGCTTGGCACATTGGGGTATCGGGTGCATACCGCCGAAAACGGCCGCGCTGCGGTTCGGCATTTGATGTCGAACCGCGCCGATATTGTGGTGCTGGACATGATCATGGAAGATGATTTTGATGGCCTGGATACTCTGCGGGCGATTTTGCAGACTCATCCCGGCCAAAAGGCCGTGTTGTCAAGCGGTTTTTCCGAGACAGAACGGGTCAAAGAAGCGCAGAGTTTGGGCGTAGGACAGTTTGTCAAAAAACCTTATACATTGGCGAGCCTGGGGCAGGCGATTCGCTCCGAACTGGACAACAAGGAGGTCTAGGATATGCAAGCAGCGTATTATCAGGGACAGCGAACCATTCAGGTGGGCCCGGCGCAAGCTGCGCCGCCGGGTCCGGGTGAGGTGCGCCTGGATGTGGCTTTTTGCGGCATTTGCGGCACCGACCTGCACATTTTTCAGGGACATATGGATCAGCGGGTGCATATTCCGCAGGCTATCGGCCACGAAATGTCGGGGTGGGTGGCCGAATTGGGCCAGGGAGTGTCGGGCTGGCAGGTGGGCGAGCGGGTGGTGGTGCGCCCGTTGGCTGCCTGTGGCGAGTGCGCGGCCTGTCAACGCGGCCATCGGCATATCTGCTACCGGCTCAAGTTTTTGGGCATTGACACGCCGGGCGCCTTTCAAACGTCGTGGACGGTGCCGGCCGATACCCTGCATCGCATCCCCGATGGGCTGCCGCTGGATACGGCGGCCTTGATCGAGCCGCTGGCGGTGGCCTGTCACGATGTGCGGCGCGGCGAGGTGCAGCCGGGCGAGCATGTCGTGGTCATCGGTGGCGGGCCGATCGGTATGCTGGTGGCGCTGGTGGCCCGACAGGCAGGGGCGCAGGTGTTGGTGTCCGAGGTCAACCCGGCCCGGCTGGCTTTGGCTCGCGAGCTGGGCCTGGATGCCGTGCATCCCCAAGAGGCCGACCTGCCGGCTCTGGTGCAGGAGCGCACCGGGGGCGCCGGCGCCGATGCGGTGTTTGAGGTGTCGGGTTCTCAGGCCGGTGCGGCGATAATGACGCTACTGGCGCGGGCGCGCGGGCGGCTGGTGGTGGTGGCGATTTTTGCCTTCAAACCTCAGGTAGACCTGCACCGCTTTTTCTGGCGTGAGTTGAGTCTGGTGGGCGCCCGCGTGTACGAGCCCCAAGATTTCGACCAGGCTATTGACCTGGCGGCTCGGGGCGTGCTGCCATTGGAACGGCTGATCAGCGCACGCTGGCCTTTGGGCGGCCTGCAAAGCGCATTTGAGCAGATCGAGTCGGGGGCCGACCTGATGAAGGTGTTGATTGACGTGAGGGAGAAATAACGATGAACATTCTCGATCAATTTAGACTGGATGGCAAGACGGCTTTGGTGACAGGCTGTCGGCGCGGCATTGGGCGGGCCTTTGCGCAGGCGTTGGCCGAGGCCGGCGCCGACATTGTCGGGGTCAGCGCGACGCTGGAGGCCGGCAGTGAGGTGGAGCAGGATGTGCGGGCCTGGGGACGTTCGTTCAAAGGCTATGCCTGCGACATGGGCGACCGACAGGCGTTGTATGCCTGGATCGCGCAGGTGCGGCAGGATGTGCCGTGCATAGACATTCTGGTCAACAATGCCGGCACCATCTTGCGTCAGCCGGCCGCCGAACATTCCGACGAGTATTGGGACCGGGTGATCGAGGTCAACCTCAATGCCCAGTTTATCCTGGCCCGCGAGTTTGGCAGAGATATGCTGGAGCGCGGTCGCGGCAAAATTGTGTTCACCGCCTCGCTGCTCACATTTCAGGGCGGCATCACCGTGCCGGGCTATGCGGCCAGTAAGGGCGGCATCGGTCAGCTCACGATGGCTTTGTCGAATGAATGGGCCGGGCGAGGGGTGCAGGTCAATGCCATTGCGCCGGGCTATATTGCCACCGACAACACCGCCGCCTTGCGCGCCAACGAGACGCGCAACCGTCAAATTTTGGAGCGCATCCCGGCCGGGCGATGGGGTACACCTGACGACCTCAAGGGAGCGATTGTCTTTTTGTGTTCTGATGCGTCAAATTATGTCAGCGGCACGATTTTGACGGTGGACGGCGGCTGGATGGGACGATGAGCGGTTGTATGGATGATGACGGGTTGAGGTTGACCGCAGAAGAACAGGCCATGCTCGACGGCGAACAGGGTGTGGCCGTGCGGCGGGCGATGGAAATCGTGGCGGTGCTGGGAAAAATCTATGGTGCGCGGCGGTTGATTCCGGTGTCGAGCGTGCAGGTTTCGGGGGTGAGCTATAAAAATCTCGGCCAGGCCGGCCTGGATTTTTTGCGCGAGTGGGCGGATCAGGGGGCGCGAGTGCGTGTGCCGACCCTGCTCAATCCGGCCGGTGTAGACCTGCATCAATGGCGCGAGTTGGGGTTTGACCCCGATTTTGCTCAACAGCAGCGGCGGGTGATCGAGGCATATACGGCTATGGGCATTACGCCGACCTGCACCTGTACGCCGTATTTGATCGGACTGCGGCCGGGCTGCGGTGAGCATGTGGCCTGGGCCGAGTCTTCGGCGGTGAGTTTTGCCAATTCGGTGTTGGGGGCGCGGACGAATCGCGAAGGCGGCCCCGGCGCTCTGGCAGCGGCTCTGTGTGGGCGCACGGCGGCCTATGGCCTGCACCTGGACGAAAATCGCCGGGCCGGGTACAGGGTGGAGGTGCGCTGCCCGCTCAAGACGCTCACCGACTGGAGCGTGTTGGGCTATCTGGTGGGGCGGCGGGTGCGCAACGGAGTGCCTTGCCTGTGCCTGGGCGAGGAAACCGGCGTGAGCGGCGGTCTGGAGCGGTGGCAAGACGAACTCAAGTCGCTGGGCGCGGCGATGGCGGCCAGCGGGGCGGTGGCACTCTATCACATCGCTGGCCTGACGCCCGAAGCGCAGCAGGCTGATATGATGTCACCTGAAGCGCAACGCATCGTCATTCAAGACCTGTCGGAAGGATATGCTGCGCTGAACGGCGATTCGAGTCGAGTTGACCTGGTGAGCATCGGCTGCCCGCACGTCTCGGCCGACGAGCTGCACCAGGTGGCGCAGGCTTTGGCCGGACGGCGGGTGACAGCGGCCCTGTGGATCACGACGGCCAGGGAGACTCGAGAGCGTTCCCTGGCCGATGTGTCATTGATCAAAGCGGCCGGCGGCAAAGTGGTGGTCGACACGTGTCTGGTGGTGGCGCCGGTGGATACGTTGGGTTGGCGCACTATGGCCACCAATTCGGCCAAAATGGCCGTATACACGCCCTCTCATTCGGGGCTGAGTGTGCGGCTGGGCTCGCTGGAGCAGTGCATCCAGGCCGCACTGACGGGGGCATGGCCGGCGGGCCGGTGAACTTATTTGATGATGCCTTTGAGCCAGTTGACCACGTCAACGCCGCTGGGACTGCTGCCGCTTTTGTAGGCGGTCGAGCCGTAAAAAGTGTAAAAGTAAGGGCAGCTATCGGGCGTCGAGCCGTAAAACATGCGTTCAGAAACCACCGCTCCGGTTTTTGCGCTGCGCACCGTCACCTTCCACCATAGTTGCTGTCGGATGAGTGTATGGCCGCCGGTATAGGGGCAGCGTTGAATCTCACTGACGCCGTTGCTGGCGCAAATGGCATAACGCATGTTGGCCGGCATGGTGGCGATCAGGTCGGTGGGCAGGGCAAAGAGGGTGCTGTTGCTGAGAGCTTTGCCCGCCGAAACGGTATCCAGGCCGACGGCCGGCGACCCAGCCGCTTGGCCATTGCAGGCGGTGGTCAGGGCATTGTTCATAATCTGCTTGCCGGTGGCATCGGTGAGTTTGGCCAACGCCCATAGTGCGTCGCTATAGCCCTTTTTGGCAGCGGTCACCAGGTCGGCGTCGGTCGTGGACTGCCAGGCCAGGCTGAATTTGGCCATGGCGTCGGTGTAATTCTTTTGAGTGTGCAATGCCGCGCCCCACAGATTGTATGCCGTGGCGATGTTTTTGCCGGCCTGTGCGGCCGCCTGACTCTTGGGCAAGAGGGTCACGATGGCCTGGTATTTGGCAATTGCCTCGCTGTACTTGCCATCCTTTTTGAAAGAATCTCCCCATTCGGTGTAACAGGCTACGATGCCGGCGTATGCGGCGCTGACCTGGCTGCTTTGGGCATAGCTGGTGTAAACGACGCTGTATTTTTCAATGGCGGCGGCGTAGGCTTTTTGGCCGTACAATGACTGCCCCCAGGCTAGATAGGCCGCGGCGGCGCTGTTGGTGGCGGTGATGGCGGCGGCGCTGGTGGGTGGCTCGATTTCCAGGATTTGACTAAAAGCCTGGGCGGCCTGATCGTATTTTTGGGTGCGGCTCATGGCGTCGCCCCAGGCCAGATAGCTGGATACGGCGGCGGTGTGCGCCTGAGTGATCACGGCACTGTGCGCATAGTCGTCCAGGATTTGGCGGAATGTGGCCGCGGCGGCGGCATAATCTGACTGGGCGTTCAAAGCCTGGCCCCATTCGTAGAGGACCTGGGCGGTGGTCTGCCAGGCCTGGGCGGCGCGCGGGCTGGCCTCCAATACGGTGGCGCCGATCATCACTTCGTGGCCTTCGAAGGGCAGGTTTTGCGCCGGCGTTTTGCCCACGAGCAGCGGGGCATAGACCCAACCAACTGGCTGGATAATTTTGAGCCACTGGCTATCTGCGCTGCGGCATGTTGCCACAACCTGATCGTCGCGCTTGACGGCGGCCACGGCGGGTTGGTCCTTGTCGGGGCCCTTGCGGACGTTGGCCGAGTCGGTGTTGACGGTGAAGGTGTAGGTCAGCACGGTGGGTGGGCGGATGACGCCGGCGGCCTGCAATTGTTCCTCTTCGGCCTTGATGCCGGCCTGATAGTGGGCGACGGCGGTGGCGAAATCTCGGCGCTGATAGGCGTCGGCGGCCCAGTCAAAATGGATCTGCGGTATCTGGCTGCGGGACGATTGGGCGGCGGCGTGATTGGGATAGATGAATAGCATGGCGTTCAGGATTTCGTAGGCTTTTTGATAGTCCCTGGCTTTCCACAGTGCCTGCGTCCATTCTTGGTACGCCGTGATGATTTTGCCATCTACCAGATCGGTCTGTATTTTGGGATATTCTTTGCGGTGCATCTGGTAGACAGTGATGGCCTGGGCGTAATCTTGTTTTTGGTACAGCGAGTTGGCCCATTCCAGGTAGGTGGCGCGGATGAGCGAGTGCAGAGGTTCGTGCCATTTGCTCTTGCTCAAGCCGGCAATGCCGCTCTGGGCCGTATCTACAGCCTGCCGATATTGGCTGCTCTGTCGCAGCGAATCGGCCCAGGCCAGGTAGGTTTGGCCGATAGCGGCGTCGGCCTCATCTATCCAATCGCTTTGGGGAAAGGCCTGCATGGCCGATACGCAAAGCGAGATGGCCTGGGCATAGTCGCCGGTGTCGCTGACGGTGCGTGACCAGCTCAGGTAGGCCTGACCGATGGGCGGCCAGAGGGTGGCGGCAATGGTGGAATCGTCGGCCTCGGCGATGGCGTCCTGGTAGCGGGCGATAGCCTGTTCATAGTTGCCGGCGGTTTGCAGGGCGTCGCCCCAGCGGCGATAGGTTTGCCAGGCAGCTTGAGCAGCCTGGCCGGACCAGGTCTTTTGATCGTCCCACTGCGAGACGGCATGCAAGGCGTCAAGGGCGGCCTGATACTGTCCCTGATCGGCCAACTCGGTGCCATAGTGAAAATAGGCCGCCGGCAAAGCCAGGCTGGCCTGGGCGGCCTCGTCCGAGTCGGGGTCATTTTGCAGCAGAGCTTGATAGTGTTCGATGGCGGTCGCATACGAGCCGGGTTTGTCGTCTTGCTGCGCCCAGGCCAGAAAAGCGGCCGGATGCTCTTGTTTGACGAGGCGGTTCAGGCGGTCGGTGGGATAATCGGCGCGAAAGGTCTGGTATAGCGTGCAGGCGGTTGGATAGTCTTGGGCGTCATAGGCCTGGCGCGCCGAGAGATAGGTCTGACAAATCTGGCGATTTTGGCGGGACAGGCGGGCAAAACTGCCCATCCAATTGGGGTAAAAGCGGGCAACGGTGGTGTATTGCTGATGGGCGGTTTGCGCATCCAGGGCATTGTGCGCCGAAACGCCTTGATTATAGATGGATAGACCGATGTTCCAATAGGCTACCGCGGCGACAATCAGCAGGATGGCGGCAATGGATACGATGGCTTGCCAGGACGGTTTGAATTTGGGCCGGCGGGGCCGGGCGGATGAGGTGGTGATGTCGTTGATGGAATCAGGTTCGTTCATAGGTCTCCTCTCTTTAAATATCCAATGTCTTTATTGTAGCACCGCTTCAGGGGCATGTCAATGGTAAATTTAGGGAATCGTTTGAAAATAAAGAGATTTTCAGACAAAATAATTGCCAAACCGGGCAGGTGGTCAATTTGCCGATTTCTGCCAGGCTGATGTAAAATTTGGTTGTTGTGAGGAGAGCAAGTGCGAGGTGAGTGGCGGAATCGGATGATGGCATTATTCTCTTTTATCTTGGCGAATGTATGCATTGGGGTGATTCAATGAGGGGGCATCGGCGGGTCTGGATATGGGTTGGCTTGATCGTGGTTTGGCTTGTTTTAGGCATAGCGTACAGCCTGGTCACGCCGGTTTTTGAATCGCCCGACGAGAGCTATCATTTTTTTGTGGTCAAGCACCTGGTTGATCAGCGCACTTTGCCGGTGCAAAAGGCCGAAACGCGCGGTTTGTGGGAGCAGGAGGGCAGTCAGCCGCCGCTGTATTATGCGCTGGGCGCGCTGTTGGTGGGCGGCATAGACATGTCGGACACCGAATCGCTGCTATGGCGCAATCCGCAGGCCAATATCGGTGATCCGGCCAACCCCGGCAACAAGAACCTCTACATTCATCCGCCGGAGCAAGATTTTCCCTGGCATGGCGCTGTGCTGGCCATTCACGTCTTGCGCCTGTTCTCGCTCTGCCTGGGCGCCCTGACGGTGGGATTGATCGGGGCGGTGGTGCGATTGATTTTTCCCTCAGAGCCAGGTCTGGCTGTGGTGGTTGCGGCGACGGCGGCCTTTATTCCCCAATTCTTGTTTATCAGCGCCTCGGTCAACAATGACAATCTGATGATCTTGCTCGGCACTCTGGCCCTATATGGATTGCTGCGGCTGCTCAAAAAAGGACCAGGTACGCCGTTTCAATGGTTGGGTTTGGGCGTCGTTCTCGGCCTGGCCTGCCTGACCAAGCTGAGCGGGCTGGCGTTGTTGGGTTTGACCGGTGTCGTTATCGCGCTGGTGGCCTGGTATCACCGTTCGTGGCGCGGTTTCTGGCTGATGGGGCTGTCGGTCGCCTTGCCGGTGTTGGTGCTGGCCGGTTGGTGGTATGGGCGCAATCTGGTTTTGTATGGCGAGCCGACCGGCTTGACGGCGATGTGGCAGGTGGTGGGGCGGCGCACCGATTTTGGCCGCGATCTGTGGGGTGAATTTCGCGGGCTGCGCTGGTCGTTTTGGGGGCTGTTTGGCTGGTTTTCGGTGGCGATGCCGGCGTGGGTCTACCGGCTGTTGGATGTGTTGACGTTGCTGGCGGTCACGGGGCTACTGTTAGAAGTGGGCCGTTGGTTGAACAATGGGCTGTGGCGGGGCGCGTGGATATCGCTGCGCTGCCGCGAGCCGGAATGGGGGGCGGCTTGTCGCCCGCTGGCCCTGTTGCTGATGGCGGGGTGGCTGGGGCTGGTTTTTGTCTCGCTGGTGCGGTGGACCTCGCTGACCGAAGGGTCGCAAGGGCGGCTGCTCTTTCCGGCTGTCGGCGCGTTTGCGTTATTTTGGGTTTTGGGGCTGCGCGCCTGGTTTGCGGCGCGGGTGCGACATCTGGCCGGCGCGGTGTTGGTGATTCCGCTGACAGCCCTGGCGATGGTGGCGCCGTGGGCCTGGATTGCTCCTGCTTTTGCTCGTCCGGTGGCGGTGGACGCGCTGCCGCAGGCCGCCATTCCGATGGAGCTGCCTTTTGGTGAGGCCATTCGGTTGCGTGGCGTCTGTTTCGATCAGGCGCAGGTGCGCGCCGGCGAGGTTTTGCGGGTAGGGATGTATTGGCAGACGGCGCGCTCGTTGGCCGAGGAAGACGTGGTGGTCTGGCTGCGGCTGATCGATCTGGATGGGCAGGTGATCGGCCTGGAGGATGCTTATCCTGGCTCTGGCACGTTTCCTGTGGCCTTGTGGCCGGTGGATTCCTTGCTGGCCGACCGGCAATATGTGCGCGTGGGCAGCGACGCCGACGCGCCGTTGGTGGCCCGGCTGGATGTCGAACTGTACCACGCCAGCAGCGGTGAGCGGCTGTCGGGTCTGGCCGATCTGCCCATCGTCGGGCGGGTCAAGGTGACACCGCGCCGTTGGCCGTCACCGCCGCGCAGCGTGGCGGCGTGGTTTGATGTAGACGGCGCACAAAATGTCGGCCTGGCCGTGCCATCCTGGTCCAAGACGATGTATATTGGCGAATCTCAATCGCTCGTTCTGGTGTGGAGCGTGCGCTCTGCGCCTCAAAGCGATTATACGGTTTTTGTGCATCTGGAGAGCGAGAGTGGGCAGGTGGTGGGCTATGGCGATGGGGCGCCGCGGCGGGGCAATTATCCAACCCGTTATTGGGAGGCGGGCGAAGTGGTGGTGGATGAGCGCATGGTGCATATCGGCGTGGATGCGCCGCCGGGCCTGTATTATTTGCGGGTGGGGTTGTATCGCGATGCGGGGCGGGCCGCGGCGTACCGGTCGGGTGAGCGTCAGTCATCGCGCTGGCCGGATGATGCCGTTGATTTGGGTGTGGTTCAGGTGAGGTCACGCTAAATGAAGCAGCAGAGTCAGAGCAACAGGCGGATGATGTGGGTGATGGGTGGGCTGATTTTGCTGGCCTGGGGGCTGCGCTTGTATCGCCTGGATGCGCCCTCGCTGCGCGGTGACGAGGCTTTTAGCATCACTTTTTCGCGCCATTCGTTGAGCGAGATGTTTCAGTTGTTTACAGCATCTACCGAACCGCATCCTCCTTTGAGTTTTTTGGTGCTGCATGGCTGGCGATTGGTGGCCGGAGAGAGTGAATTTGCCATGCGGCTGACTTCGGTGTGGCCGGGTGTGTTGATCGCGCCGCTGATGTACGCTCTGGGACGGGCGTTGTGGGATCGGCGGGTGGGCCTTGTGGCTGCTGCTCTGGTGGCGATCAATCCATTTTATATCTGGCATGCTCAAGAAGCGCGCATGTATGCCTGGCTAGTGATGTTTAGCGTGGCTTCGACATGGTTGTTTTGCAAGCTGGTGCATCGGGCAGATGGACAGGGTGGCTGGCATTGGTCGGTGTGGTATGGTCTGGTTACAGCCTGTTCGATATACATCCATTATTATACTTTTTTGTTGCTCTTGTTTCACGGCTGTTATGCGATCTGGGTGGCGATTCGGGAGCGGGTGAACATCACGCGTTGGCTGATCGGCGTGACGCTGGCCGGGGCATTGTATTTGCCCTGGTTGATGTCGAGTTGGGCAGTTTTGACGGCTTATCAAGGCCGCGCGCGTTCTCTTTTGCCCTTTTGGGCGCCGGTTTACCGCAGCGTGCTGGCTTTTGGGCATGGGCAGACGGTGCCGGAGGCGGTGTCGCTGTGGTTTTTGCCGCTGTGGGGTGGTTTGCTGATCGGAGGGTTGGCGGCGGCCTGGTGGAGAGATCGGCGGACCGCCTGGTTTTTGACGCTTTATTTGGCGCTGCCCTGGGGGATTGTCTTTGTAGATTCGCTGCGGCGGCCGGCGTTTGACGAACGCTATTTTATGGTCAGTACGCCGCCGTTTTATATTCTGGTCGCGCTGGCTCTGCTGTCGCTGTATCGCTGGCGGCGGGTGGCGGCTGGCGCGGCCGTTGTCCTGATTTTGGGCATCAGTGGCGTGTCGTTGTACCATCATTATCACAACCCGGCGTTTGCCCGCGCGCCGGATTGGCGTGCTTTGAGCCGGTTTCTGGCCGGACGCGTGCGCCCCGACGATGTGGTGGTGGCCAATTATCCCGACCCGGCAGCGGCCTATTATTTTCGCTTTGATGCGCCCTGGCTGATTTTGCCAGAGGCCTTTCCGGTGAATGGCGCGGCCACCGTGTCTCGGCTGGATGAACTGGCGCAGACCAGTCGTCGCATCTGGTTGCTGCCGCAGCGGTGGGATTTTTGGGATGCCGATGGGCTGGTCGAGGCCTGGTTGAATGAGCAAACCGAGCCGGTGGCTCAATACCAGGTTGACCGTTTTCGAGTCTTGTTGTATCATCCATTTCATCAGGCTGCGACCGAGATGCGGCCGGTGGATGTGCAGTTTGAAGGGGGAATTCGCCTGTTGGGGTATGCGCTGCGCGACGAGACGGGGCAGGCTGTAGACGAACTGGTGGTGCGGCCCGGCGATGCGGTGCGGTTGACATTGTATTGGCAGGCTGAGGCGACGATCGGGCATGATCTGGTGATTTTTGTCCACCTGCTGGATGAGACGGGTTGGCTGCGAGGGCAACAGGATAACCCGCCGCGCAGCGGCGCTTTGCCCACTAGAGCCTGGCAGCCGGGGCAGATGGTGGTGGATGTTTACCATGTGCCTCTGGCGGTCGAGTCGCCGCCGGGCCAATATGGGCTGGAATTGGGAATGTATCATCCGGCCGACGGAGCGCGCGTGCAGGTGATGGGCGACGGCATGGATGAGGCGAACCGTCGCGTGTTGTTGAGTGGATTGGTGCGGGTGAGTCGTTGAGGAGGCGTGAGTGGATTGGTTGTTGGACCGGAAACTGGTGATCCGGCTGCGCTCCGGCGTGCTGCGAGATGGTCGGCAGCTCAACCTGGCATTGATCGGCCTGATTGTGCTGCTTGCCGGAGGTGTCGGCGCGTTGCTGGCTTTTTTGTCGCCGGTATGGGGCATTGCTGTGATGGCGGCGGGCGTCGCTGGCCTGATGATGCTACGCGATCTGCGCTGGAGTCTGTTCGCACTGCTGGGTATTGCCTTTATTCTTCCTTTTGCTTCTCTGCCGTTCAAAATCGGCTTTACTCCGACGTTCTTGGACCTGGTTTTGATGGCTTTGTACCTGGTGTGGGGGATGCGTCTGATCACCCGACGTCAGTCGGATTTTGTGCTGACCCCGGTGGGGGTGCCGGTCTTGATCTGGATTGGGCTGGTCTTGTTTGCGTTTGTGTTGGGGCTGAGACATTCGCGGCCCTCGTCGAACGACTTGCGCCGGTTTGCCGAGATGGTGATGGGGTTTGGGCTGTTTTTTGTGGCGGTGAACTGCGTGCGCAATATGTCACTGCTGCGCCAGGTGACGGCGGCGATGATTCTGGCCGGGGCGGCCGAGTCGGTTTTGGGCATCGGTTTGTATGTCATTCCAACGACATGGACGATACGTCTGCTCGGCTCACTGGGGCGGTTGGGCTATCCGACCGGCGCCGGCATCATCCGCTATATTGCCGATGATCCAGAGCGACCGATGCGGGCGATTGGCACCAGTGTGGACCCCAACATTTTGGGGGCGGTGTTGATTGTGGTGATCGGCATAGCCGCGGCGCAGGTGTTCAGTGAGCGGCCGGTGCTGCCGCGTTGGATCGTGGCCGGAGCGCTGGCGGCCATGGGGATTTGCCTGTTTCTCACCTATTCGCGCAGTTCGATGTTGGGCGCGGCCGTAGCGATGGGGTTGATTGCCCTGGCGCGCTATCGTCGGCTGATCTGGGTGATGTTGGTTGCTGCCCTGCTGCTGCTGTTTTTGCCGCAGACGCAGGCATATATGTCTCATTTTGTGCAGGGCGTACAGATTCGTGATCTGTCTACGCTGATGCGCATGGGCGAGTACAAAGACACGTTCAGACTGATCGCCCGGTATCCCTGGTTGGGCGTGGGGTTTGCCGGCACGCCCGATATTGACCTGTATGTGGGGGTGGCCAGCGTCTATTTCAAACTGATGGCGCAAATGGGCATTGTGGGGCTGCTGTCGTTTCTGGCGGTGATGGGGGCTTGGGCGGGCTATGGGTTGGCGGCCTGGCGGCGCACACCGGCCAATTCCGAGTGGTCGCCTTTTATGTTGGGCTATGGTGCGGCCATCGCTGGCAGCCTGGTGGCCGGTCTATTGGATCATACCTTGTTGACCTATTCGCATGCCGTGGCCCTGTTGTGGCTGGTTTTGGGGCTGGGCGCGACGGCGATCTATATGGCCGGGCAGGACAAACAAAAAATTTACATCCAGTCCGCAGATTGAGCAAAATTCAGGTTGATCGGCGTTCATTTCGCCTCTTGAATTAACCATAAAGTGATTCTGATCATTGACAAAAGCGGCACTTGTGTTTATACTGAATATAATCTGTAGCCTGGTTGACGTAAGTTGTGAGAAATGAATTAGTTGGCCGGCGCAGAATGGGGCGGGCGGCCGGAGCTTGATTTATTCAGGATAGGAGAGGCCATCATGGGGCAAAAAATCTTGTATATCGAAGATAACTTTGAAAATCGCTTATTAGTCAAGCGGATTTTGATGGTGGAAGGTTATACTGTCATCGAGGCTGAAAATGGTCCGGCAGGGATCAAGGTAGCAGAAAAGGAGTTGCCCGATCTGATCTTGATGGACATCAATATGCCGGATATGGATGGATATGAAGTGGCGGCGCGTTTGCGGCAAATTTCGGCGCTGGACCGCGTGCCGATCATTGCCTTGACAGCCAATGTGCTGCGCGGCGACCGCGAAAAGTCGCTCAAGGCCGGGTGTGATGGATATATTCAAAAGCCTTTGGATGTGGACATGCTGCCACAGCAGGTGGCCGAATTTTTGCGCAAAGCTCGCAAATGAGTCGGCTTGACTTGCCAGTTGGGTTTTCCGCCCTTTATAGACGGGAGTCGGACTATGGTAGAGCCGATGGATGCACACATTCTGATTGTGGAAGACAATATCTATAACTATACTTTGGTGGCCCGGCTGCTCAAGTTTCTCAATGTCAAATCGGTAGATTGGAGCCGCACCGGGAGACAGATACAGGGCCTGGGCAGCACCCTGCCGCGCATTGACCTGGTGTTGCTGGATATTCATTTGCCTTATGAAGACGGCTATACGACTTTGGAACGGTTGCGCACCAATGATCGCTTTAGAAATACGGCCATTGTGGCCGTGACCGCCGAAGCCACCGAAGAGAATATGCGCCGCGCGCGCGAAGCCGGTTTTAATGGCTTTATTGCCAAGCCGATTGATCCGGATCGTTTTCCCGATCAGGTGAGCATGATCTTGCGGGGAGAGCCGGTGTGGGATTTGGGGAGAGTGTCGTCCGGCGAGGGGTAAGACGGTTAATGTGAAAAAAGTAACCCGGATGGTTGCAGGCACAAGAGGGGGGTTGGGACGCATTCTGCTGACGGCCTTTATGCTGCTTGCGATTGTGCCGTTGAGTATTGTCAGTTTTGTGGCGGTGCGTTATGTAGAGCGGGATGTGCGTCAGGCGGCGGTTGGGCATTTGAGCATGGTGGCTGATGCCGGTCTGGCGCAGGTGCAGAGTTGGTTGATCTATCAACAGACCAGCCTTTCTTTTTGGATCGAACATCCGCAGGTGGTCGAGGCCGTTCAAAGCCGGCAGTGGCAGGATGTGTGCGCTCTGTTTTCGCGGGCGCGTCTGTTGGGACTGGATGTGGTTTCGGTTGCTTTGATCGATCAGGGGCAGCCGCAGGTTGTTTGCACATTAGACAATTCCATAGATATCTCTTCTTTTGATCGGGTGCGCATCTCAGCGGCGGGCGGGAATCCGGCCCAGGTGTGGGTGGGCCAACCAGATCTGCGACATATCGGTCGGTCGCTCGCGCCGCTGCTCGAGTCGGGCGGTAAGACGGCTTTTTTGCTCTGGCCGGCAGGTCAGATGCTTTGTCTGTATGGCGCATGCGGACCGTCGGCCGGCGCGCTGGATATGGCCTGGTACGACCATGTGTGGCGTGAGCCGGAACGGGTCGAGTTTTACAGGGATGCCTGGGGCGTGTCGGTGATGGGGACGTGGCGGCGGCTGCCAGAGTATGAGGCCGTTTTGCTGGTGGAGCAGCCGCAAGAGATGGCGATGCTGCGGCAGGATGATCTGGCTACGGTTTTGATTGCCAGCACGTTGGCGGTGGCCTTGTTGACCACCATTCTGGCGGCGGTGATCACCCGGCAGTTGACTCAGCCGATTGTGCAGTTGACTATGAGTGCGGTCAAGATCGCCAACGGTGACTTGGGCCAGGAGGTGGCGATTGGTCGCCGAGACGAGATCGGCATTCTGGCGCAGGCGTTCAACATTATGACTGCCGAGTTGCGGTCGTTGTATGAGGGGTTGGAACAAAAAGTCGCCGAGCGCACCGAACAATTGACCCAGGCCAACCGACAGTTGCGCTATCAGGCCATGCAGCTGGCCCTCAGCGCAGAAATCGGCCGGGTCGCAACATCCATTCTTGATCTGGATGAACTTCTGGATCGGGTGGGGCAACTGATTCTGGACAGTTATGCCCATGTCTATGGCGTCCGCTATGTGGCGATCTTGTTGCAAGATGAAGTGGGTGAGTGGGTAGAACTGCACACCGGCAAGGGGGTGGATCCACGTCCGCATGTCAATCGCTTCAAGGTGGGCGGCGATAGTCTGATCGGGGTGGTTTCGGCGCATGGCAAGCTGATGGTCAAAGAGCATTTACCGGGGGGATTTGTTGAGGTGGTGGTGCCTTTGTACATCGGCTCGCGAGTGATCGGCCTGCTCGATCTGGTCGGCTCGAATCAATATCCGATCGGCGCTCAGGACGTGGGGGCATTGGAGAGCCTGGGTGATCAGATCAGTGTGGCGATTGAAAATGCCCGAGTCTATGCGGCCGAGCATGAGGCCGTGGAGCGGTTGAGCCGTCTGGACCATGTTCGTCTGGCTTCGTTGAGCGTCGGCTCGCGCGAGTTGGCTACTTCATTGAACAATATCATTGGTTTTTCGCGGCTGATCCTCAAAGGCGCCGACGGCCCGCTGACCGATTTGCAGCGGGCCGACCTGGTGGCCATTCACAAGAGCGGCTATCAGTTGTTGGGGTTGATCGATCACGTGATCACCCTGTCGGGGTTGGAGACCGGCACCATTCAACCGGAATGGCAGCCGGTGGACCTGGTGAACCTGCTCGAAGAGGTGCTGTTGTTGGGGCGGCAGCGGTTTATTGATGTGGTATTTACATGGCGGGATGACCGCCCAACCGACCTGCCTTTGCTGCGCGGAGATGCGCATTTGTTGCAGCAGGTCTTTTTGGGCTTGCTGAATGTGGCAGTGGAGCAGATCGCTCAGAATCAGGTCGTATTGCAAGCCTTTCTTTCGGATTGCGAGCCGCGCTGGATTATTATCAGCATGAGCGGCGTCGAGTGGTTGGCCGACGCGGATGAGATATGCGCCCGGTTGGCGCAGAGTGATTGGAATCTGGATGACAGCAGCGTAGGGCTGGCTTTGGGCAAGCAGATCGTGGCGATGCACCATGGCAAGATGTGGGTCGAGTTTGACATCGAGTATGGGTGGCACGGTTCGGTGGCTCTGCCGCTTTGAAATTGTAATGGGTTTGTAACCAATAACCCGTTTTGTTTTGTGGTAGAGTGTGATGGTAGAGCAGGCATGATGTTTATTTTCAGTTGATCGTGTTCTGACCGTTATCATTTTTGTGTGGATGAGAGCAAAGCTGCTTTCCCGGTCAAGGAGACACGCCTCATGGTCATCGTTCAATTACCCTGTCAGCGTGGCAATTTGGTGGGTTCGTCAGTCTTTAGCACAGGCAGCCTGGTCTGGTGTGTGGGTTGAGGACTGGATGGGACTTGCAAGATTGCCACGTTTTTGTTATGATGGATAAAGCAGAGTAAGAGATGGTAGGGCCTATCCTATGAAATCATTGCTTTCTGAGAAACAATTTTCAGAGCGGCAAATCCCTGTTCAGTTCCGATTTAGTCGGGATAGGGTGTGGTGATTGGATCGGCGGCCGGCTTTTGTGATCAGGCGAGGATAGTATGAGCAATCATTTAATGCATAAAGAGCAGTTGGCAAATCAGTTCGCCAATCGCCCAACAGTCGGTTGGCTCAGTACGGCAATGGGTGTTTTGGATGAGCAGGGTTGGTTGGGTGCCTTTGATGAGGCAGGTGAGCAAGGGGTGAATTTGATTTGCTTTGTAGGCGAGCCGTTACCCGATCAGCAACATGCCCCATTGCCGATGGCCTTTGAGTTGGCGCGACATGAGCATCTGGATGGTGTGGTGTTCTGGTCCAGCGCGATTGGCTTGCGAGTCGGCCCCAAGGGGGTGGCCGATTTCACTCGCCTCTACGCTGGGCAGCCGATGGTCAGTTTGCAGACGCCTCTAGAGAACATTCCCAGCGTGCTGTTGGATGATTACAGCGGAATGCGTCTGGCCCTCGATCATTTGATCGAGGTGCATGGCTGCCAGCGTCTGGTCTTTATTTGCGGACCAGGAACGCATGTTGGGGCGCAAGAGCGTTATCGCGCCTATCTCGAGTCTCTCAAGGAGCATGGCCTGGCCTTTGATCCACGTTTGGTGTCCCCTCCTTCGGATGGATGGCGGCACAATCATGCCGGGCTGGTTCGTCTGTTGCTCGATGAGCGGGGTTTGCGTCCTGGCCTGGATTTTGACGGGGTCGTGGGGGCCAATGAGGGGTTTGCTTTGGGTCTGATGGCGGCGATGCGCGAACGTGGCGTCGCCGTAACCGAGAATATCGGCTGGGTGGGTTTTGATGACACGGTGCGAGGGCAGACATCCAGTCCGCCGCTGACGACGGTGCGCCCGGATCATTACAAAATGGGGCGGGAGGCGATCCGGTTGATTGTGGCACAACTGCGCGGCGAGGTGGTGCCGGATCAGGTGCAGGTGCCGTCCCGTTTGATCGTTCGACAATCTTGCGGCTGTCTGCCGCAGGCGGTGATCCAGGCTGCGGCAACGGCTCTACCCGGATCGCAGGCGCGGGCGGGCGGCGCGGCGGTGCGACGGCAGGAGGCCGTTTCGGCAATGGTGCAGGCGGCGCAAGGTCTGATGTTGGCGGCCGGCGTCGAGTCAATGGAACGTCTTTTTGACGCTTTGCTTGCCGATCTGGATCGTTCGGCCAATACCTTTTTGCCGGTTTTGAACGCAGTATTGCAAGATTCGGTGGAATCTCGTCGTGATGTGAGAGAATGGCAAGGGGTTATCTCGGCGATGCGCAGTGCCGTGTTGCCGGGACTGAGTGCGCAAGTGATGGTAGCTGCCGAAAATCTGTGGGGACAGGCACGCGTGATGATCGCCGAGAATACCCTGCGTGCCGAGATGCGGCGTGGTGGGCTGGCCACTCAACAGGTGGATTTGATGCTGCAAACCGGCTTGCGCTTGATGTCGGTTTTGGATGTGCGTGGTTTGATGGATGCATTGGCCGACAGTCTGCCACCACTCAATATTTCGGGTTGCTATCTGGCTTTGTATGAGGATGCACAGCGTTCACTCGACGCGGCGCGACTGTTTTTGGCTTTGCGCCAGGGCGAGCGGCTGGCTTTGCCTCTGGATGGACAATTGTTTGGCTTGAAGCAGTTGATCCCCGACGACCTGTTTCCGCGCGAGGAGCGGTTTTCGTGGGTGGTCGAGCCTCTTTATTTTGGTCAGGATCAGTTGGGTTACATTGTTTTTGAGACCTGGCTGCGCGAGGCGTCTGTATATGACCGGCTGCGTGGCGAGATCAGTGGGGCTTTGCGTTCTGCGCTGCTGATCCAGGAGCGCAATCGCGCTTTGAGTGAAGCGCAGGTGCGGGTGCGTGAGATGGAAATTTTGCAGCGGATGAGCGCGGCGGTGTCTGGCTCGCTGGACCTGGATTTTGTGTTGGATGCGGCCGCACATGTTCTTGCCGCCGATATGGGCTTTACTTATGTGGCGATCAATCTCATTGATCGGGCGGCCAATCGGTTGCAAACCCCGCGTGCGTTGGGGCGGGCCGCCAACCTGCAAGGGCTGAGTCGCCTGCTGGACCAGGTGCAAGATGATATCTTGATGGATGTGGCTCGCGGTCAAGCGGTTCAGGTGGTGGCCGGGTGGGATGACCGCTTTGACCGCCAAATTTTTGAACAAAGCGGGCATGCCGACCTGGTGCGCGCCTATGTGCCGCTGGTGTCGCGACAAGAAACGGTGGGCGTGTTGGAGGCCGGCTATGATCGGCATGAACATGCGACCATTCCGCCGGAACAATTGGGGCTGCTGCGCGGCATTGCCGACCAGATCGCACTGGCCATTGAGAACGCCCGTCTGTTGGAGCAAATTCGCATGACTGCGGCCGGACAAAAGGAATTGACCGACCTGGCGGCACGGATGCAGCAGGCGGCCGATATCGAGTCGTTGATGCATCACACAGCTCAGGAATTGAGCCGCCTGTTGGGAGCTTCGCGCGTCTATGTGCGGATGGGCGCGCCGGAATCCTGGGCCAAATAAGGTATCATCTCAAAAAACAGGGAAATGCCGGCATCTTGCTGGCTGTCATCAGGATGACGGTGTTCCTCCAGGATATTGGGAGGATATAAACCAGGTTTGTTTTTGCCTCGGATCGGCCTGTCGAAGGAGAAATGGGTTATGCGCGGATGGACGAACATCAGATCCCTTCAACTCAAAATTGCCCTGCTGGTGGGTGGCATTTTGTTGGCCGTGCTGGCCGTGCTGGTGAGCTATGCGGCTGTTTCGCTGCGTCGCACCTCTGAGCAGGCCGTCCAGGACCGGGTGATGGCAGTGGCGCAGTCGGAGGCCAGGGCGATCAAGGCCGAGGTCGAAATGGCCCTGGACGCCGCACGCACAATGGCGCAGACCTTGACCGCCATCAAGGATGATGCTCATCCGCTCCGTATGGATCGGCAGGATGTCAATGCGATGCTGCGGCAGGTCTTGGTGCAAAATCCCCAGCTTCTCGGCACATATACGCTCTGGGAACCCAATGCCTTTGATGGGCGGGACACCGAGTTTATCAACGCACCGATACATGATGAAACCGGGCGATTGATTCCGTATTGGGTGCGCGATCCGGATGGGAGCATCCATGTGGAGGCTATCGTTGATTATGAGACGGAAGGAATCGGCGACTGGTACCTGATTCCCAAACGAACCCATCGCGAGGTGATCATTGACCCTTATTTATATTCCATCGAGAACGAGCAGGTCTTGATGACCTCTCTGGTAGTACCGGTGATATGGCAGAGGCAGTTTTATGGTGTGGTCGGCACAGATTTCAGGGTGGATTTTATGCAAAAACTGACCGACCAATTGGATATTTATAACAAGACCGGCAAGATGGCGTTGATCAGCTATCAAGGTATCCTGGCCGGTGTGACTGGCCAGGCGGAACTGATCGGCCGGCCGGTGACCGAGATGGATGCTTTTTTTGACGCAGAGCGGCTGGCCCGCGTTCAAAACGGCGATTATTTTGTCCATCGCGAGGCGGGCTATCTCAAGGTCTATGTGCCGTTGGGGTTTGGGCAGACTGAAACGCCCTGGTGCGTCAATGTCTGGGTGCCGGTGTCCGAGATGAACGTCGAAGCCATGCGGGTGGTCTGGGGGATGCTAGGCGTCAGCATGGCTCTGGCTGCCTTGGCGATGGTCTTGCTGTGGTGGGCGGCCGCTCAGATCGTGCGCCCGATCCGGCAGATCACGGCGACGGCGCTGGCGGTGAGCGGCGGGGATTTTTCGGTGCAGGCGCGCGTCGAGTCTCAAGATGAGGTGGGGGTATTGGCCGGCGCCTTTAACCAGATGACCCGTCAGTTGGCCGATTCGATTGCCTTGTTGGAGCAGCGGGTAGCCGAGCGGACGCGCGGGCTGCAGGCCGCAGCCGAGGTGTCGCAGGCGACCACATCGGTGCTGGATATGGATACGCTGCTTTATCAGGTGGTCAACCTGGTGCAGGAGCGGTTTGGCCTGTATTATGTGGGTCTGTTTTTGGTGGATCAAGAGCAGCAATTTGCCGTTTTGAGTGCCGGCACGGGTGAGGCCGGGCAGCAGATGCTGGCTCAGGGCTGGAAGTTGCAGGTGGGCGGGCAGTCTATGATCGGACGTTGTGTGTCAACCGGTCGGGCAGATATTCAACTGGATGTGGGCGCGGCACCGGTTCGCTTTGACAATCCCTTTTTGCCCCAAACCCACTCAGAAATGGCGATTCCGCTGCGGGCACGTGGACGGGTGATCGGAGCGATGACGGTGCAGAGTGCGCGCGAGGCGGCTTTTGACGAGTCGGATATTGCTGTGATGCAGACGATGGCCGATCAGGTGGCTACGGCAATTGACAATGCGCGGTTGTTTGCCGAGGCACAGGCGGCTTTGGAGCAGGTGCAGGCGGCGCAGCGTCGCTATCTGGTGCAGGTCTGGAGCGATTATGCTCGCGCATCGGGTGCGTCCAGTTACGAGTTGACGCGGTCGGGCGCGCCTCTGCCAGACGAGGCGGTATTGGATGAGGCGCGGCAGGCGGCTCAACAGCGAGATGTTTTGGCACGGCAGGGCTCGGCTACCGAACCTGCTGCTCTGGTGACGCCCATTCTGGTTGGGGATCAGGTGATCGGTGTGTTGGGCATTCACGATCAGGATGCTGATCGTCGCTGGAGCGAGCATGACATTGCTTTGGTTCGAGCGGCTGCCGAGCGGATGGGGCAGGCGGCTGAAAGCCTGCGCCTTTTGGATGAGACGCAGCGCAACGCGGCGCGCGAGCGCATGGTGACCGAGGTGGTCGGCCGCGTGCGTGAAACGCTGGACCTGGAGGTGATGCTGCAAACGGCCGTCCAGGAAATTCAGCGCACCTGGGGTGTGACCGAGGCGGCGATTCGGATCGCGCCGCAAAAAGGTGATTTGGGTGATTTTGCTCCAGATGGTTTGGATTTATAGTCAAAGGAGGGGCTATGTGGTTCAAATTGTTTTTGAGACTGGTCTGCGGCCTGGTGTTGATCGCATTGCTGGTACAGTGTGCGCCGACGCCCTCGCCGACGCCCTCAGTTCCAACATCGTTTAGCTCGGCCGAGCGGGCCGTGCAAGAAGCCAAAAAGTATGCCGGTACGACGATCAATGTGGTCTGGGAAAAGGGTCTGCAAGCCGAGGATCCCAAGACGTATGGTCCCAAGTGGGAAGCTTTGACCGGCATCAAAGTCAATGTGGTCGAGGTGAGTTATGTAGACCTGTACCTGACCCAAATTCAGCGTGGACAGGATGGCAGCCTGGATGTGATCCATTATGCTCCGGCCTGGCTGATTGACTTTGTTAATGCCGGTGTGCTGACGCCTTTGAATCCTTATATAGACAAATATATGAACAAGGCCGATCTGGATGATTACCTGCCTCCTTATGCGGCGCAGGGCTTTGGTCGGCTGGGCGATCAATGGTATGGCCTGCCCGATGATGGGGATGTGTTTATCTTGTACTATCGGCAAGATTTGTTTGAGGATCAGGAAAACCAGGCCGCGTTCAAGCAGAAATACGGCTATGATTTACATCCGCCGAAAAACTATCAAGAATTTAACGAAATCGGGGCCTTTTTCACCGAGAAATATGCTCCCGACCTGTACGGCGGAGCCTTGCAGCGCGATCCAGGCCAGTTGTATAGCTGGTTTGTGGGACCGTTTAGCGGCAGTGGTGGGCAGTTCTTTGATCCGCAAAGTATGGCCCCCGGCATCAATAGCCCGGTAGGGGTAAAGGTTCTGTCCGATCTGGCGCAGACCAGCGGGTGGATGCCACCCGATGTCAACGAATGGGATTTTGTCAAGGTGCTGACGGCCTGGTTGGAAGGTCGGCTGGCGATGATGATTTCCTGGCCGCCGATCGGTCGTTGGTCAGAAGGCATCGGCCTGACAACCGAGCAGTTGAGTTGGGTGCCCAAGACCAGGGTAGCTGGCAAGGTGGGCTATGCGCCAGAGCCGGGGGGGCGATCTTGTTTTGCCGGCGGGTTTGCGCTGGGCGTGGCCGGCGGCAGCAAGAACAAAGAGGCGGCTTATTTGTTCATTCAGTGGATGAACAGCCCCGAGATCAGCCTGGAGCGGGTGATGCTGCCCTATGCTCTGCGCGATCCGTTTCGCAAATCGCATTTTCAGTCGGACAAATACCGGGCCTTGTGGCCGTCGGCTGGCGAGTACCTGGATGTGTTGAACAAATCGGCGCTGCGTGGGCAGTACGAGTTGGGCATTCCCGGCGCGTTCGATTACAATGCCGCACTCAATGCGGCGATTTTTGCCTCGTATGCCGGGCAGTCCCCGCAGGTGGTGTTGGATGAGGCTGCTCAAAAGTGGCAGCGCATTACTGAAATGCGCGGTCTGGAGACGCAAAAATCGGCCTATAACAACTGGCTTGGCAGCGAGTGGAGCAGCCCTGGCCCCAGACCCTAGTTTTTCGAGATGGTTTGACATTTCCTGTGCGCATTTGCGGCGGGTGGAGGATCGGATATGGTGGATTCATCTGGATCGCAGCGAGTCAGGTTCAGCTTGAATATCAAGCTGGTATTGGCATTTGCGTTGATCACCCTGCTCCCTCTGGGGCTGTTGGCTTGGCTGAATGACCGGGACACGCGCAGCATCTTGATTGACAATGCCAACCGTTCGCTATCTGCTCTTGCCTCCCAGACGGCACTGTCTGTGGATGTCTTTATCGAATCCAATCTGAGCGCCATTCGCGCCGAAGCGCAGTTGCCGGTGCTGCGAGATTTTTTGCAGTTCTCACCAGAGCAGCGGCGCGACAGCATGCAGGCACAGCGCATTCAGCAAGTGTTGGACTCGTTCAAAAACAAGGATATAGTCTATCTCTCCTCGTATGCTTTGTTTGATCGGCAGGGCATAGATGTGGCCGATACCGACGCGGCGGACATAGGTTTGGACAAGTCGGATCGCAGTTATTTTCGTGAGGCGCTCAAAGGGCTGCCTCATGTCACTCTGCTTTTTTCAGAAACGACCCAAAAAATGTCTCTTTATTTTAGTGCGCCGGTGCGTGATGAAAAGGGCGAGATCATTGGCGTGCTGCGTTGTCGCTATCAGATCGATATTTTGCAGCGATTGGTGACACAGAGTGGTGATTTAGACGCGCAAAGTTTGTTTGTGATTTTGCTAGATGAGAACCATGTTCGTTTGGCTGACAGCACAGATTCGTCGTTGCTGCTGAAATCGCTGGCGCCCTTGCCGTTGAGCCAGGTGCAAGAGCTGCAAGCAATCAAGCGGCTGCCTTCTGGTACCCCTCAAGAATTGGCAACCAATCTGGTCGAATTGGACCGGGCTTTGGCGCAGGCCAGTGTGGAAAACCCCTATTTTGTGGCTGAGATGGAGCCAGGTCTGGCGGACACAGATTTAGAGTGGGCCACCTTTGCGCCGCTTCGTTACCAGCCATGGCGGGTGGTGTTGGGGCAAGAGGGGGCGGCCTTTTTGGTGGCAGTAGAGCGGCAGCGGCAGCGCAACCTGGTGTTGTTTTTTGCCTTTGCAGGGGTGGCGGTGGTTGTGGCCATTGGGGTTGCACAGATGTTGACCCAGCCGGTGATACGGCTGACCGCTGTAGCCCGGCAGGTTGAAGCAGGCAATCTGGCCGCGCGCGCCCATGTGCGCACCAATGATGAGACCGGAGTGTTGGCGGCGGCTTTTAATGACATGACCGGTCAGTTGCAAGCGGCCATTGAAGGGCTGGAGCAGCGGGTCAATCAACGCACTGCCGATCTGGAGCGTCGTTCTCGTTACTTGCAGGCTTCGGCCGAAGTAGGGCGGATTGCGACAAGCATCCTGGACGTTGACCAATTGATCGAGCAGGTGGTGCAGGTGGTGCAGGAGCGTTTTGGCCTGTACTATGTGGGCCTCTTTTTGGTGGACTCGACCAACACGTGGGCGGTGCTGCGGGCCGGCACCGGCGAGGCCGGACTCAAAATGCTGGCGCGGCAGCATCGTCTCAAAATCGGCCCCGATTCAATGATCGGCTGGTGTATATCGCATCAACAGCCGCGTATTGCTCTGGATGTAGGCGAGGACGCGGTGCGCCTGGCTACTTTTGAATTGCCGCTAACCCGCTCTGAAGCAGCTCTACCGTTGATTTCACGTGGGCAGGTGTTGGGCGCGTTGACGGTGCAGAGCGATCAGGCTAATGCGTTTGATGAAGCCTCGATTGCGGTGCTGCAATTGATGGCCGATCAGGTGGCGGCAGTATTGGATAATGCCCGCCTGTTTGCCGAGAGCCAGGTGGCGCTGGACGCGATGAACCGCGCCTATGGGCAGATGGGGCAGCAGGCCTGGCTGGATATGGTGCGCGCCCGGCCCAATTGGGGGTATCGAGCTGGTCTCGGCGGTTTGAGGCTGATGGGAGATGAGGTGACTCCAGAGATGGCCGAATCGTTGCGCACCGGTCAGGTGGCTCTCTCTGAGGCTGATGAACGGGGCGAGCGTTCGCTGGCGGTGCCGCTCAAGGTGCGCGGGCAGGTGATCGGCGCATTGACCGTGACCCGGTCAGCCGATCAAGGCGATTGGCAGACCGACCAGGTCAACACGTTGGAAACATTGGCGGCCGAACTGGGTGAGGCCTTTGATAGCGCGCGGTTGTATCAAGATACGCAACGCCGCGCTGCTCGCGAGCAGTTGACGGCGCAGATCACGGCGCGCATGCGCGAGTCGTTGGAATTGGATACCGTTTTGCAGACTGCTGTGCGCGAAATGGGGCTGTCGTTGGATGCAGATGTGGTAGAAGTGCGGCTGGGTACAGGAGATGACAGCGTCGAGGCTGTCCAATCGGAGGAGGTGGGGCGATGAGTTGGAACCTCGTGCTCCAGGTTTCGAGTTTTGCCTTGTCGCTGATCGGGTTTATTCTGGCCCTGTACGTGTTGGCGCTCAATTTTAGGCATGCGGCTAACCGGCATTTGAGCCTGATGCTCTTGATCTTTGCCGCCAGTAACCTGTTTGCAGGCCTGATTTTGGACCCGTCTATTACGCGAGACAATGCCGTCTTGTTAACATATGGGTTGGGGACGACGGCTCCGGCCTTTCAGTTTGCTTTGATGTTGCTGATGGTTGTTTTGCTCAAGCCGACATGGATGAGCGGCAAGTGGGGGCGTATCAATCGCCGCTGGCTGTGGTGGCCGCTGTATGCCTTGATGTGGGTGCCGGGGCTGTTGACTCTGTTGGATGTCAACCTGGGCACGCGGTTTTGGTACACCGGTTTGGATGCCGCCTACCAGGGTGGGTTTGTCGAATTGTCCGATTATGCCAGTGGCAGTCTCGCCTCGCTGCTCCGAATTTTGAGTTTTATGGTTGTGCCGTTGATCTCTATTTTGGTGACTTTGTACGTAGCCTGGCGCGGTCAGCGAGTGACATCCGAGACACGCCGGCTGGCCTGGTTGTTGTTTGGAGCACAATTTGTGGCAGCGGCCATTCAGTTCGCCGCCAGTGATCTTTCAGGCGTGCTTTTTACGTCGATCTCGGGCGCGGTGTATATAGTGGCTTATGGCTATGCCGCGTTCCAACAAATGGTGTCAGAACGGCGTTTGCAGCGTGGCCGTTTGCAGGGGCGCATGGTATTTTTGACGCTGGCAATCGCCGTACCGTTGCTCATTGCGGTAGCCTTTTTTCTGACCAGTCAGGCGGCCAGGCAGATCGAGCGGGATGCCAATGAGCAGCTTCGCCTGGCCAATGTATCGCTCAAGGGCAATGTGCAAACCTGGTTGACGTTGAACATCCAAATTATTCAACACATTGCCTCGCTGCCGGATATCGTGAGTATGGATCCGGCGCGCCAAAAGCCTGTTTTGGTTGCAGCCAAAACTGCCCATCCTTATCTGTTATTGGTGCATACGACTGATCTGCAAGGCAAAAATGTCGCTCGCAATGACAGCGGCCAGCTTCAGAACTATGAAGACCGCAAATGGTTTCAAAACAGCATAGCTGGCCTGCCCATCACGCTTGAAGCTGTGATCAGCCGCACCAGTGGGCGGCCGGTGGTGAATATGGGTACACCCATCAAAGACGCTCAGGGTGCCATTGTCGGCGTGGCCGATATGAACAGCGAGCTGGATCAGATTTCGGCCCAGGTACAGGCCAGTCTGGTCGGTCAAACGGGCGTGGCTTTTGTGGTGGAGGCAAATAATCGGGTGGTCGCGCACCCCGATTCGGTTTTTACGAACGAGTTGCGCGATCTGAGCGGCTATGCGCCTGTGGCGGCTTTACGGCGCGGCATGGCCGGGTATTTTTATTTCAAGGATGAGAATGGCATAGCCTGGTACGCCTACCTGGATCAACTGGATAATGGTTGGGGTGTGGTGGTGCAGCAGCAAGAGTCCGAAGTGCGCGCCGCTGTGCTGCAATTCCAGGCGATTTCGATGATGACTGTGGGGTTGGGTGCAATGTTGATGGCCGCTTTTGTCGCTTTTGCCATGCGCCAGGCTTTTCATCCGGTCAATACATTGACTTTGACTGCGGCAGCCGTCGCGGCCGGCGATTTGACGCGAGGGGCGCCGGTGGAGAGCGATGATGAGCTGGGCACGCTGGCGCAGACCTTTAATAGTATGACGGCCCAGCTGCGCGATCTGATCGGCTCTTTGGAAGGGCGCGTGGCCGAGCGCACCGCCGATCTGCAACAACGGTCGCGGTATTTGCAGGCTTCGGCCGAAGTGGGCCGGGCGGCTGCCTCTATTTTGGAGGCGGATCAACTCGTGCAGCAGGTGGTGCAGGTGATTCGCGATCAGTTCGAGTTGTATTATGTGGCTCTGTTTATGGTAGATTCGGGCAGTGAGCAGGCCGTGTTGCGCGCCGGTACCGGCGAGGCCGGGCGGGCGCGCCTGGCGCGAGGTTTTCAATTGCCCTTGAGCGGCGAGTCTTCGATGATTGCCTGGTGTATTAAGAATGGTCAGCCGCGCATCGCCCAAGAGGCTGAAAAGGACGAGGTGCGGTTGGCGTCATCTGAATTGCCCGACACCCGCTCCGAAGTGGCCCTGCCGTTGCGTTCGCGCGGACGGGTGCTTGGCGCATTGTCGTTGCAAAGTGATCGCCCCAATGCCTTTGATGAGGCGACATTGGCTGTCTTGCAGATCATGGCCGATCAGGTGGCGGTGGCGCTGGATAATGCACGGTTGTTTGCCGAGAGCGAAATCGCTCTTGAACGGTCTCGGCAGGCTTTTGGAGAGCTTGCACAGCGCGCCTGGGGTGAGTTGTTGCGCGGTCAGCAGGTGGTGGGCTATCGGTATGAAAAGAGCGATGTCATGCCGGTCCGCGGCGACTGGTCGCCCGAGATGATTCGGGCGGTGCAATCGGGGCGGTCGGTATCGGCTGAAAGAAAAGATGAGGCGGTGTTGGCCGTGCCGCTCCAGGTGCGCGGTCGGGTCATCGGCGTGGTGAATTTGCGGCGAGCCGATCTGAACAAGGTATGGAGCCAAGAGGAAAAAGAATTGGTGGAATCGCTGGCCGAGCAATTGGGCACGGCGATGGAAAGCGCGCGACTGTATCAAGACACGCAACGCCGCGCTGCTCGCGAGCGGGTGATCGGCCAGGTTTCGGAGCGGATTCGTCAGGAGCTTGACCTGGAGCAGGTTCTCAAAACCACAGTGGATGAGATTCAGCGGGTGTTGGGGCTGGAAAAAGCCGCTATTCGACTGGTCGGCGATCAGGGCAATGGTCACGACCCGGCAGACCAGGCGTTATCCTAGACAGGCAGGTCAAGATGACAGAAAAGACAGGTCATGATCAAAGCGATTTTTCCAGCCAGAATGCGCAGGTCTGGCAGCGACAGTTGATTCACGGTGTGTTGCTGTCGCTGATGATTGTGGGGCCTCTGGTCATTGCTGCGGCTTCATACTATGCCTATATCACACAAACAGGCTGGCTGATCCCGATCTATCTGGCGACCTATGGTCTGTTGGCGGTCATCACGTTCTGGAAACGGGTGCCCTATGCTGCGCAGGTGTGGGCTGTCTTGCTGATCATTTATGCGATGGGCGCCCTTGACTTTTTCCAAGATGGGCGCGGCGGCAGTGGACGTTTGCTTTTGCTATCTGTGGTAACGCTGACACCTTTATTTTTTAACCGCCGGGTCAGCGTCCTGGTCTCGATATGGGTATTGATCACCATGATCGGCCTTGGGGTGGCATTTTCGGTAGGATGGGTGCGCATTCCGCCCGATCAAGAAGTTCGTTCGGCAGACCCATTTGGCTGGTTGAGCAATACGGTGGTTTTGGCGATGGTGATGGCTCTGACGCTGGCAGCGCAGTGGTACCTGGTGCCTCGCCTGATGACGGCACTGGAGCATAGCCGCAGGCTGGCGCAAGACCTGGCAGCGCAGCGCGCCGATTTGGAGCGCATGGTGTCCGAACGCACCGATGTGTTGGCGCGACGTGCCCGGTATCTGGAGGCCACATCGGATGTGGCACGACAGGCGGGTGCTGTGCTGGATGTTCATGATCTGCTTGGGCAGGTGGTTAACCTGATCAGTGAGCGGTTTGGTTTTTATCATACCGGTCTCTTTTTTGTAGATTCATCTGGTGAGTGGATGGTCTTGCAGGCTGCCTCTAGCGCCGGCGGACAAAATATGTTGAGCAGGGGACATCGGCTGCGTATTGGCGCACAAGGGGTGGTGGGTATGACGGCGGCACGCGGCGAGCCGCGCATCGCCCTAGACGTGGGCCAGGATGCCGTCTTTTTTGAAAACCCCGATCTACTCGATACCCGTTCTGAAATTGCTTTGCCGCTGCGCTCGCGCGGTCAGGTTATCGGTGTGCTGGATGTGCAAAGCACCGAGCCGGGCGCGTTCAGTCATGAAGATGTGGGAGTGCTGCAAACGCTGGCCGATCAGGTGGCTCTGGCGATCAGCAATGCGCGCCTGTTTGCGCAGGCGCAAGAGAGCCTGGAAGCGCAGCGGCGCGCTTTTGGCGAGCAGAGCGCACAGGCCTGGCAGTCTTTGGTCAGCGAACGCGCAGGTCTGGGTTTTGTCAAACAGGGCAATGCTTTGCTGCCGATGACCGAAGAGTGGGATGAAGAGGCCAGACAGGCGGCGCGCACCGGGCAGGCAGCGCGAGGACAGGAAACATCTCTGGCGGTGCCGATCAAGAGCGGCGGTCGGGTGGTTGCGGTGTTGGATGCGCATTTGCCGGCAGAGAGCGGTGGGTGGACATCGGAGCAGGTTTCGCTGCTTCAATCGCTGTCCGAGCAGGCTGCGCAGGCGATGGAACGGGCGCGGCTGTATCAGGATACGCAGCGGGCGGCCATGCAAGAGCGATTGGTGAGCCAGGTGACCGGGCGCATTCGCGAGTCGCTGGATATGGAGGCGATGCTGCGCACGGCCGTGGCCGAGATGCGTCGTGCGCTCGATCTGGATGATCTGGTCATTCGCCTGACGACGCCAGAGATGGCCCAGGATGGGCGATTGGGTGTATCGGGTCCCAAGTCTGGGTGATGGAGGAAGGGGTATGAAGCTGATGCGAAAATGGGCCGTCATCGGCTTGATTGCGGCGTTGCTGTTGGTGTGGACGGCTCAAAAACCGACCGCTCAGAGTGGCCCGCGCCGACGGGTGTTGTATATCAATTCGTATCATCGAGGCTATAAATTCTCGGATGACATCACGCGTGGCCTTGAGACGGTGCTCAAAGAACCGGCCAACAATGTCGAACTGCTGATCGAGTATATGGACACCAAGCGGTTGGACAGCGCGGCGTACCTGGAAGAATTGTATGGCCTTTACAAGACCAAGTATGGGGCCAGGCCGCCCAATCTGGTGGTGTCTTCGGATGATGCTGCGCTCAATTTTTTGTTCAAGTATGCCGACGATCTCTTTCCTGGCGCGCCGGTGGTCTTTTGCGGGGCCAACTTTTTCGATGTAAGCCGCCTGGCCGGGTTTGAGCGGTTCACCGGTGTGAGCGAGTTGATTGATGTCGCCGGCACATTGGATATTGCCCTCAAATTGCACCCTCAAACGCGGCAAATTGTGGTGGTGAATGACATCACCGTCACCGGACAGCGTATCCATGAGCGGATTGCCCAGTTGGAGGGGAATTATCCCAACCTGACCTTTGTGTATCTGGAAAATGTGTCTATGGCCGAACTGCGGCAGCGTTTGAGCCAGCTTGAGCCGGGCAGTCTGGTGCTGCTGACCCTCTTTTTCCGCGATGGCGAGGGGGCCTTTTTCGAGTATGATGATTTTACCCTGGCGGTGACGCAAAGCAGCGCGGTGCCGGTGTATGCGACATGGGATTTTAGCCTGGGGTTTGGCATCGTGGGAGGGCAACTGACCAGTGGCATAACCGAGGGGCAGCGGGCGGGGCAGGTTGCTGTACGCGTTTTGAACGGCGAGCGACCGCAGGATATTCCGGTGGTACAAGAGCCGGCTGCTCGTCCGATGTTTGACTATGAGCAACTCAAGCGGTGGAACATTCCTGAATCGGCTTTGCCTCAAGACAGCTTTATTCTCAACAAGCCTTTTTCCTTTTTTGAAGAGTATGCTCAACTGGTGTGGATTGTGGGGATGAGCTTTGGAATATTGGTCATTGTGGTGGTGGTGCTGATCTTTAATGTCCTGCGCCGCCGCCAGGCCGAAGCTGAACTGACCCGCAGCCTGGACGAGTTGCAAGTCATTCGCGTTTCGCTGGAAGAGCGGGTGCAGGCGCGCACCCAGGCATTGCAGCAGCGTGCCGCGTTGCTTCAGACGGCAGCTGAGGTCTCGCAAGCGACCACCGAGATTATGGATGTGGATGTGCTGTTGGTGCAGGTGGTCGAGTTGGTGCGACAGCGGTTCGACCTCTACTATGTGGGCCTCTTTTTGGTGGATGCGGCCGGCAAGCAGGCCGTCTTGCGCGCCGGAACGGGCACGGCCGGGCGGCAGATGATGGCACAGAACTGGCAGTTGGAAGTGGGCGGTCAGTCTATGATTGGGCGGTGCGTTGCCAGCGGGCAGGCTGATATTCAACTCGATGTCGGTGAGGCGGCGGTGCGCTTTGAAAACCCCTACCTGCCTGAAACTCGCTCCGAGATGGCTCTGCCACTGCGGGCGCGTGGACAGGTGATCGGTGCCATCACCGTTCAAAGCAGTCGAATGGCGGCGTTCGATCAAGATGATATTCGCATCATGCAGACGATGACCGATCAGGTGGCGACAGCAATCAGCAATGCTCGCCTGTTTCAGCAGGCGCAGCAAAGTCTGGATGCCGAGCGGCGCGCCTATGGTGAGTTGACTCGTGAGGCCTGGCAGCAGTTACTCTTGTCTTCGCCCAATTTGAACTTTATGAGCGACCGGGAGCAGGTGCAGCCGGCCGGCGAGGTGTGGCGGCCCGAAATGGACATGGCTTTGCGCACCGGCGAGGTGGCGCCCGGTGAGGATGGTAGCACGCTGGCCTTGCCGATCAAGGTGCGCGGCCAGGTGGTGGGGGTAATTGACGGCCGCAAGCCCGACGGCGGCGAATGGAGCGCAGCCGAGATCGATCTCTTGCGAGCCATGACCGAGCAATTGAATGTGGCTCTGGAAGGGGCGCAGTTGTATCGAGACTCGCAGCGCCGCGCGGCCCGCGAGCGGCTAGTTGGTGAGGTGACCGGGCAGATTCGCCGGTCGCTGGATATGGAGACGATGCTGCGCACGGCTGCCAACGAGATGCGCCAGGTTTTGGGGTTGGAGCGACTGGTGGTGCGTCTTGGCGCGCCGGTTCAGGATGGCGGCGACGCCTGATTGGTCGCCTGAAAGGACGCAGAGATGTGGAATGTGATCAAGCAGTTTATGGCTGCACCTGTCTTTAGCCACGATGAGGACAAGACGCGCTCGGCTGCGCTGCTTAATCCGCTGCTGATCGGCCTGTTTGTGGTGGATGTGATTGCGGCGCTGGCGACGGTGTTTGTTTTTGCTCAAAAATTGGGCAGCGGTGTGGCCGTGTTGGCGGTGCTGGCGATCTGTGTGACGGCCAAAGTGTTGATGCAGCGCGGTCGAGTTCGGCTGGCCGGCCTGTTGTTTGTCGTGGGGGTGTGGCTTCCGGTTTGTGCCATTTTTGTGCTGTCCGATCAGCGCAGCATGTCGGTGGTCGCCATGGTCAGCACGACGGTGATTGCCGGTCTCATTTTGGGGCGGCAGGCAGCGGTGATCGTGGCGGCGTTGAGCAGCCTGGCACCGCTGGCAGCTACCGTGGCGGCCATGTTGGGCAGCCCGCTGCCCAACATTTTTCCCTCGCCGCAACTGGCCGGCTGGGTGATGTTGACCATCGGTCTGACGATGGTGGTGTTGCCGCTGAATATGGCTTTGCGCAGCCTGGGAGATGCCCTGTTGCGGGCGCAGGCCTATGCCGCCGAACTGGAAGAGCAGCGCAAGAACCTGGAATCGTTGGTGGCTGAGCGAACGGCCGAGTTGACCCGCCGCACGGGGTATTTGGGGGCTACAACGGCCATTGCTGCACAAATGGCTGCGGCCCAAGAAGATATTCAAAATCTGCTGGATCGGGTCGTGGATGTGATTGGCAGACAGTTTGGCTTTTATCACGTCGGCCTGTTCTTGCTGGATGATGCCCATGAGTGGGCTTTGCTCCAGGCCACATCCAGTGAGGGGGGACGGCGGATGTTGGAGCGCAAACACCGCCTGCGTGTGGCGGCGATTGGCGGCGGGACAGGCACGCGCCCGGAAGGGATTGTCGGCGATGTGGCCGGTAGAGGCCAGTCTCGCGTGGTCCAAGATGTCGGCGTAGACCGCGTTTTCTTTAACAATCCCGATTTGCCCGGCACGCGCTCAGAGGCGGCATTGCCATTGAGTGTGCGTGGCCAGGTGATCGGAGTGCTGGATGTGCAAAGCCTCGAACCGCAGGCGTTCAGCGACGAGGATGTGCAGGTGCTGCAGGCATTGGCCGACCAGGTGGCGGTAGCGATCAACAATGCCGAGTTGTTTCATCAGGCGCAGGCCAGCGTCGAAGGTGAACGGCGCGCCTTGGGTGAGCGGGCGCGACAGGCCTGGCAAGAGTTGCTTCAGGCGCGCCCCGACCTGGCTTTTGTCAGCGACGAGCAAGGGATTGCCTATTTTAATAGCTGGGAGCCGCCGATGAAGCAGGCGGTTCTGTCCGGCCAGACAGTGTTGGGCCAGGATGATGGGGCGGCGCGCGTTCTGGCGATTCCGATCAAGGTGCGCGATCAGGTGGTGGGTGTGGTGGATGGCCGCAAGCCGGATGGCGCAGCCTGGACGGTCGAAGAAATGAGTCTGCTGCAAGCATTGACCGACCAACTGAGCACGGCGTTGGAAGGGGCGCAGCTTTACGATGCCACACAACGGCGGGCGGCTCGCGAGCAACTTACCCGCCAGATCACCGACCGGATGCGGGCGACCTTGGCCTGGGATGAGTTGATGCAGGTGGCGGTGAACGAGATGGCAAATGTGTTGGGCGCATCACGGGCATTTGTGCAGTGGGTATCGGATGATCGTTCCATTCTGCTGACCGGTGCATCAGACGGTGAGGAGGGTAGGCCGCGATGAGCGAACAAAAACCGGGTTTGGTGTCGCGTTGGAACCGCGTTCGGTGGCAGGCCGGTCGGGCCGCTTCTGAGCAAGAACGTTGCGCCCTTCAAATTGAGTGGTTGTCGCCATTGTTTGTGCTGATTGCTGTCTTTTCTGCACTGCTCTCTCTTTTTTGGGCCTGGCAGGTCGGCACATGGCTGCTGGTCTATCCGGCGCTGTTGTGCGGTGTTGGCGCCGCGTCGTTTGGCATCGGTCGAAGTCTGGCTCGCCGCAACAAGACGCAACAGGCTGCCAATCTGATTGTTTTGATGGCGATGGGGTTGATACCGCTGTTTGTGTTGTTCTTGAAGGGGTTGTGGCTCTCTTTTGCCATCGGCGCACTGGGGATTGGGGGCGGGTTGGCGGGTTTATTGTGGCCGCGCCGTCGGGCGATGTGGGGCTGGATCGGCGGGAGCGTGTCGGCCGCGGCGACTTTGGTCATCGATCAGGTGGCATTTTGGCCGCGCTATGATGCGACAGACAATGTGGTCATGCAGGTTTTGTATGGCGGTCTGATCGGTGTGGCAGTGCTGGCAATTTTGATCGAGGTATGGCACTTTTACCAGAGCGTCAACACTATCCGCACGCGCATGTTGTTTGCTTTTGTGGGCGTGGTGGCCTTGATGGGGCTGTTGCTGAATGTTTCTTTTATCTATTTGGGGCTGCGCAATGCACGCCGGCAGGCGTTGGATCAACTGGAATCGTTGAACGTTCTCAAGGAACAGCAGATTGAATCGTGGCTGCGTGATTTGCAGTTTGATATGGATGCCATGTTGACCGAGGCTTATGATATTCAACGCGCGCGGATTGTGTCGCTGTGGATCGAGCTTTCCAACCCGCGAGACGCTCAGCGCAGTCTGCGGCAGCGTTTTCGTCAAGAGATCGAGCGGACGCATCGCTTTGATGAGATTTTCTTGCTCAACCTGCAAGGCAAAGTGGTACTGTCTACCGATGAAAAGATGGAAAATACCTTGCACGATCAAGCCGCGTTTTTTCAACAGGGCAGTGTGCGGATGTATGTTCATCCGTTCAGCGATGAGCCGGTTTGGGGTGGGTTTGTGCTGCTGATCGCCGAACCGGTGACGGATGCGACCGGCGAAAAAGTGGGGGTGCTGGTGGGGCGGGCCAATCTGTCGCGGCTGGAGCAAATTATGGCCGAGCGGGCTGGTCTGAGCGACAAAGGGCAAACCTATCTGGTCAGCCGGGAAGGCGTGTTTGTGACGGCGGCCTGGGATAGCGACCGTATTTTGAATGGGCAAAGTGAGGGCATCCTTCAAGCGACCCATTCCAACTTGAACGGAACTGCCGCATACAACGACTATCGTCGTGTGGCCGTGTTGGGTGCGTATCGTTGGATGCCAGATATTGGCGCGGCGATGTTGGTAGAAGATGAGCAGAGCGAGATCAATCGGGCGGTGTGGGGGACGCTGTTGGTCAATGTCGGCATTGGCATTGGCGCAGTGGTCTTGGCCGTGATAGCCTCGATCTTGTTTTCTCGCAATCTGACCGACCCGCTGTACAACCTGGCTGCCGTGGCCACGCGCATCGCCGCAGGCGAGCATCATCTGGAAGCCAAAATCGAGCGCGATGACGAGATTGGCGCATTGGGGCGGGCATTTAACACGATGACGGCGCAACTTCGCGAGATGATTGATAGCCTGGAACTGCGGGTGAATGAGCGCACCCACAGCTTGCAGGCCGCCGCCCAGGTGTCGCAGGCTATTGTCTCGGTTCTGGATATTGATCGCTTGCTGCCTGAGGTGGTCGAATTGGTGCGCGAGCAGTTTGCTCTGTATTATGTCGGGCTTTTTCTGGTGGATGAAGAAAAAGGCGAGGCGACGCTGCGGGCGGCCACCGGTCAGGCCGGGCAGACGATGTTGGCACAGGGGTGGCGGCTGCCTATAGGCGGAAACTCGATGATCGGTCAGTGTATTGCGACCGCTCGACCTGGCGTGATGCAGCATCAGGGCGATGTGGCCGCCCATTTTGACAACCCATTGCTGCCCAACACGCGCTCCGAGTTGGCTCTGCCGCTGCGCTATGGGCAGCGGGTGATCGGGGCGATGACGGTGCAGAGCGATCAGGAATCGGCTTTTGACGAAACCCTGATTGCCACTCTGCAAAATGTGGCCGATCAGGTGGCTGTGGCGGTGCAAAATGCGCGGTTGTTCTCCGAATCGCGGTCGGCGTTGCAGCGCGCTCAGGCGGCTCAGCAGCGCTATCAAGGTCAGGCGTGGGAAGAATATCTGCGTGTCCGCACCACTACCGGCTATGAGCGGGTAGGCCAGGCTCTCACACCGTTGGGCGGTCAGCTATTGCCCGAAGTGCAGCAGGTTTTGGCCGAAGGGCCGGCCGTTTTGCTCAATGACCGTTCGGTGCTGCTGGTGCCGCTCAAAGAAGGCAACCGGCTGGTGGGAGTGTTGGGTTTTGAGCGGGATCAGGTGGCCGCGTCTCGGTGGAGCGCCGAGCAAGTGTCACTGATCGAGGCGTTGGCCGAGCAGTTGTCTCTGGCGGCAGAAAACCAGCGTTTGATTGACGAGACGCAGGGACGGGCGGCGCAAGAGCAGATTGCGCGGCAAATCACCGACCGGATGCGCCGCGCGGTGGGTTGGGATGATCTGATGCAGATCGCCTTGCGTGAGATGACATCCGTGTTGGGCGCATCGCAGTCTTTTGTGCAGTGGGTGGCGCCCCAAGATTCATCAGAGTCGGTCAGTTAGGTCAGCCGGGCAATAGCCGGCTGTGCCAGGCCCATCGTTGGCCCGGCAAAGAGGGAAAAGACTATGCTTGTGCAATTGAAAAATCTGCTATCGGCACCGGTTTTTCCAGATGATCAAGAGACGCGCACTGCTGCGCTGCTGCACACCATCTTGCTGGTTCTTTTGGCGGCGACGCTGGTTGGCACGGTGGCTTTTATATTGGCTTCTACCGAGAACTGGCTGATCAGCGTGATCATGGCGGTGGTTTTGTCTCTGGCCATCGTCGGGTTAATGGGGTTGCTGCGGAGTGGCCGCGTGCGATTGGCCGGTTTGATTCTGTGCCTGGTTCTGTGGGTGGTGATCACGACGTTGTTGTATCTGAGCGGGCGCGGTATGCGCGGCTCGCTCACCGTCTCGTATCTCTTGATCACCACCATTGCCGGGGCCTTGCTGGGCAGCGGCGGCATTATTCTTTTTGGGCTGGGCGGTTTGCTGGCCGTGGGCGGATTTTATTATGCCGAGATCAGCGAATTGATGACCGTGACCATGCCGCCCCATGTCGAGATGGTGGATCTGATGACCTGGATCACGGTGATGGGTATCACCGGTTTGTTTTTGTGGATTGCCTTTGCTCGCGCGGCAGCGGCGCTGCGGCTGGCGCAACGCCGCGAGCGCGAGCTGGCCGTGTCCAATCGCGAATTGGAACAGATTCGGGCTTCTTTGGAAGAACGTGTGTCAGCGCGCACACGCAGCCTGGCGGCGGCGGCGCGGGTGTCGAGCATGGTGGCCGAGGTGCTGGATCCCGATGAATTGGTTCGCCAGGTGGTGCAGATGGTAGGCGAGCAGTTTGACCTGTATTATGTGGGTCTTTTTCTGATTGACCGAACCGGCGAATGGAGCGGCGAGCCGAATCGTTGGGTGGTGCTGCGAGCCGGCATCGGCGAAGCCGGGCGATTGATGCTCGAGCGCGGACACAAGTTTATGATCGGGGATTTGAACTCGATGATCGGGCGGTGTGTGCAGCAGCGACAGGCTGTGGTGGCTCTGGATACGCGACGAGAATCTCGACGCTACAACAATCCGCTCTTGCCGCAAACTTGCTCCGAGATGGCCTTGCCGCTGATTTCACGCGGGCGAATTGTCGGTGCAATGACGATTCAGAGCCGGCTGCTGGATGCGTTCAGTCGGGATGATGTGACGGTGCTGCAAACGATGGCTGACCAGATTGCGGTGGCCTGGGACAATGCCCGCAGCTTTGCCGAGGCGCAGGCGGCACTGTCGCGGGCGCAAGATGTTCAACAAAGGTACCAGGGACAGGCCTGGATGGCTTATCTCAAGAGTCGGACGGTCAGCGGGTATCAACAAGAAGGCACCCGGTTGCTGCCTCTGTCGTCCGATTTGCCGTCGGAGGCCTGGGCCGACCAGATGGAAGATCGGACTGCGCCCGTCTTGACTATTCCGCTGCGTCAAGGCGACCAGGTATTGGGGACGCTGGGTTTCAAGGGACGAGATGGGCAGCATACGTGGAGTGAGCGAGAGGTGGCCCTGGTGCAAGCCATTGCCGAACAGTTGGTGCTGGCTGCCGAGAACCAGCGTCTGCTTGATGAGACGCAGCGGCGCGCCGCCCATGACCGCATTGTCGGCGAGGTGACGGCGCAGTTGAGCGCGACTTTGGACGTGGACAGGGTGCTGCAAATCGCCGTGCAAGAGATTCGTCAGGCTTTGAACCTGGCTCAGGTGCAGGTGCGGCTGGAGGCGCAAAGATGAACAGCGAACAGGGAGCGAGCAGGCTGTCTTGGATCAACTCGATACGCGGCAAATTGTTGACCTTTTTTTTGCTCTTGGCGCTTGTTCCGCTGATATTTGTGGGCGTGCTGGCCTTGCTACAGGCTCAGGCAGCCCTGCGCGATGCGGCGTATGCCAGACTGGTGTCGTTGCGCGGGACCAAAAAAGCCGAGATTGAGCGGTTGGCACGTGAAAAACTTGAAGATACCATGCGCATGGCCGATGTGACTCAGGTGCTGCGGCAAAATGCCGTGACCCATTTGGAATCGTTACGCGAATCCAGGCGTGCTGCCCTGGTGCGTCTGTTTCAAGTGTGGCGGGCCGATGTGTTGGATGTATCGTCTGACCCGGACGTGGTGGATGGCTTGGATGATTTGGGTGCGGCTTTTGCCGCGATGGGGGTAGAGCGGACGCGCGCACTGGGGGCTGCGTTGTCGTCGGACGAAAAGCGAGAGGGCGATGAGGGACGTTATCTCGATGCCTATCGGGATATGGGCCGCTTTTTTGCTACGTATGCCTCTATTCACGGATATCAAGATGTGTTGTTGATTGCTCCCGACGGGTTTGTGGTTTATCAATTGCAGCGTGGCGAGTTGTGGGCCGCCGATCTGTCCTCATCGGCATACGGGTCTACCAGTCTGGGCGGGTTGTATCGCCAGCTCCAAGGTGCGTTGCGTGGAGATGCTGTCATTGCCGATATATTCTCGGACGCCGACACGGAACAATTTTTGTACATTGGCGCGCCAGTGCTGGACCGCGATGGTCAATCGAACGGCATTTTGGTCTACCAGTTGCCCTGGAGTGCGGTCAATCAAATTATGCAGTCTCGAGATGGCCTCTTGAGCACGACCGAGCCGTATCTGTTGGGGCGAGCGCAAGATGGTTCGGTCGGCTATCGCAGTGACCGGGTGATCAAATCTGGCAAAATTGGTGAGGCGCGCTCTTCAGAGATTGCCGACCGTGCTTTTGCCGGCGAAACCGGCTGGGATATTCAACTTGGCTCGACCGGGGTGATGGAGATTGTGAGCTTTGCTCCGCTCGATATTACCGGCTTGAATTGGGTCATCATCATCACGGTTAGCCTGGAACAGGTGACCGCGCCTAGACTGGAAGGCATAGAACAGGATTTTTACACCCGTTATGTGCAAGGGTATGGTTATGAGGATTTGCTGCTGATCAACCGCGATGGATTTGTCTATTATACATCGCAACGTGGGTTAGATTATCTTTCCAATATGGTCAATGGTCCGTATGCCAGCTCGAATCTGGGTTATTTGGTGCGCCAGGTGTTGGAAACCGGTCAACCCGGTATGTCGGATATAGCGCCCTATGCGCCGGCCGGAGGGCGGCCGGCCGCTTTTGTGGCTGCGCCGGTGATAACTCAGGGGCGCGTACAGGTGGTGGTGGCGGCGCGGTTTCCGGCCGATGTGATCAGCGAGTTGATGCGGCTGGGCAGCGATGTGCAACGGGGCGCCGAGGCTTATCTGGTGGGGTCAGACGGCCGCATGCGTTCTGATTCGCTGCTCGATCCGGCTAATCGTTCGGTCATTGCCTCATTTGCCGGCAACCTGGAAGATAATGGAGTGGACACCGAGGCTACCCGCAAAGGCATGTTGGGGCAGAGCGGCGAGCAGGTGATTCGAGATTATCGGGGCAGGCAGGTGCTGTCGGCTTGGTCGCCGGTGAGTGCTTTTGGCGCAAACTGGGTCCTGGTGGTTGAACAAGATACAGATCAAGCATTTGCGCAGATCAATGCGTTGCGCAATATCACCATCCTGATTGTGGTCTTGACGGCGGTGGTGGCAGTTGTGTTGGGGATATGGGGTGCGGCCACCGTATCTCAGCCGATTGTGGCTGTGACCGGCGCGGCCACTCTGTTGGCTGCGGGAGACTATACGGCTCGGGTGACTGTACGCTCTCAGGATGAAGTGGGTGTGCTGGCAGCCACCTTTAACCAGATGGCCGCTCGGTTGCGCGATTTTGTGCGTTCTTTGCAAGAGCGCACCGAAACGCTGTTTCGTCGTGATCGTTACCTGGAGGCTTTATCGCGGGTGGCGCGCGATGCGGCTCTGGCCCAAGACCCGCAGGTGATGTTGGAGCGGGCAGCGGTTTTGATTGCTGAGAACTTTGGCTTTTATCACGTCGGTCTCTATACTCTGGATGCCAGCCGCGAATGGGTCGAATTGCGGGCGGCTTCCAGCATAGGCGGTCAGCGGATGCTGGCCGACAAGCATCGGGTGGCAATGGGACAGGGCGTGGTTGGCGCGGCGGCAGCGCGAAGCGAAGCCCGCCTGATGCATTGGGGTGAGAGTGACCGCCCGGATGACGAATATCGCTATTTATCCGAGACGCAGACCCAGATGGTGGTGCCTTTGATTTTGCGCGGCGAGGTGATCGGAGTGTTGGATGCTCATCTCCGTGAGGCCGGGCAGGCAGATGAGCAAGAACTGGAAGTGCTGCAAATGTTGGCCGATCAGTTGGCTGTGGCTTTGAGTAATGTGAACCTGCTCCGGCAGGCTCAGTCGGCGTTGGAAGCCGAACGGCGGGCATTGGGGCAGGTCAGCCGCCAGGCCTGGGCGCAGATGATCCGGACGCAGGCTTCGTCCGGATACCTGGCCGATTTGAGTGGGATCAGGCCGCTTTCTGGCGGCCAGTTTGAGGTGGACGAATCGGTAGGGGGCAGTGTGCTGACGGCACCGGTGCAGGTGCGTGAAAACCAGGTTGGCACATTGTTGCTGCGCAAACAGCCCGGCAGCGGCGAGTGGAGCGAACAAGAAGTTGCTTTGCTCAACGACCTGCTGGCGCAATTGGACCGCACCCTCGACGGCGCACAGTTGTACCAGATGGTGCAGCGTCGCCAGGCGCGCGAGCGGCTGACCAGCGAGATTGTGGACCGGGTGCGCGCCGCCGACGATGTCGAAGGCATTTTGCGGGTGGCCATAGATGCATTGGGGCGCGAGTTGAACGTAGCCGAAGCGGTGGTGCGGCTGGGTCCCGAATCTCGTTTGAAATAAGATCGGCAGGCGGGCATGTTGAATCACCAATTCCACGAATCGCCGAATGACATGAATACCTTGCTGGTTATTCGTAGAATATGTCTATTTTTGGATCGGATAGAGGAGCAGCGATGATGGAGCAATCATCCTCTCAGAGAAATCGAGATCATTTGTCGGTTGACTGGCGACGCTGGTGGCGTTTGAGCGACTGGCCAATTCTGTGGCGGATCATGGCCGGTATGATCACGCTGCTGGTGCTGGCATTGAGCATTTCGGCCTGGGTCAATGTGGTCACGATTGGTTCGAGCATTCGCCAGAAAACCGGCGATCAGTTTCAGGTTTTGGCGCGCTCACAACTGGTTCAGGTGGCCGATTTTCTCTCTGAAAACCTGAGCATTTTGCAGAGCATTTCGCTGCTAAACGATGTTCAAAAGCAGGCTTTGGTGTCCAATGGCCGCTATCAGGGAACATCGGTAGAGATCGAAGCCAGGCTGCTGGCCCTGGATGTGCAGTGGCAGCAGGCTTCGGGCCAGGACCCGTTGGTGCAGCGGATCATCAACGCTCAACTCAATCCATTGTCGGCTCAACTGATGCGATATATTCAGACCTATCCGGGTTATGTGGAGATATTTTTCACCGACCGTCATGGCGCGTTGCTGGCTGCAACCAGTTATACATCTGATTATTATCAGGCTGACGAAGAATGGTGGCAGGCGGCGTTCAATCAAGGGCAGGGGGCTTTGTTCATCAGCCAACCGGCATACGATGAAAGTACCGGCATCTTGGGGGTGCAGATGGCCGCACCGATTTTGGATTCATCAGGCGAGGTGATCGGTGTGGTGCGCAGCACGCTGCGCATTGACCAGATCGAAGAAACGATGCGACAACTGGAATTGGGGCAGACCGGTCACCTGACTGTAATCAATCCTGAGGGGATTGTGGTGGCCGATCCCATTCCCAGCCATCGTGGCCGACTGTTGCCGGCCTCGTGGCGCACCGCCGATATATTGAGCCGCCCGCTTGGATGGGCTTTGTTGACCGATTTTGAGAACAATCGGGTGATGGTGGGCTATGCGGCTATATCGCTCTATAAAACCTATCACGTGCAAGATGATGCGGCCATTCAAAAATTGGGTTGGGTGTTGTTTGTGCAACAATCGCAAGAAGAGGCTTTAGGGTTGTCGGCGCGTACTGTGACACTCAGTCTGGCAGTGACCGGCTTTTTTGTTCTGGCCGCTTCGGTATTGTCGTGGTTGTTGGCTCGCTCGGTGGCGCAGCCGATTTTGCAGTTGGCCGAGGTAGCCCGGCAAATCAGTGCCGGCAATTTACGCGCTCGCGTGCCGTTTCGGCGGCGAGACGAAGTGGGCGATCTGGCCACGTCGTTTGAGCATATGGCCAAACAGGTGGCTGACACGGTCGGCACATTGGAGCAGCGCGTGTCTGAGCGAACGGGCAACCTGGAGGCGGCCGCCCGCATTGCGGCAGTGGTCACGTCGGTGCTGGATCAAGACGAACTGCAACACCAGGCGGTCGAGTTGATCCGGGAAAATTTCAACCTTTATTATGCCGGTTTGTTCCTGATCGATCAGACCGGTGAATGGACCCGCCCCTTTACCGGGCAGAACGAACCCAACAAGTGGGTGATTTTGCGGGTTGGCACCGGAGAGCCCGGCCGGGTGATGGCGGATCGTGGGCACCGCTTTTTGATCGGTGACCCCAACTCGATGATCGGTCGTTGTGTGGGGCAGCGACAGGCCATCATTGCCCTGGATGTGGGCGAAGAGCCATACCGTTTCAACAACCCCTTGCTGCCCGATACTCATTCGGAAATGGCATTGCCGCTCGTTTCCCGCGATCGGGTTTTGGGCGCGTTGACCATTCAAAGCGACCGGGTGGCGGCGTTCAGTCAGGCCGAGATTACTACGATGCAGACAATGGCCGATCAGATTGCCGGGGCGATTGACAATGCTCAGTCTTTTGCCGCCGCCCAAGATGCTCTGGCGCGATCTGAAGCGGTGGTGCGCCGCTATGTGCAGGAATCATGGGAGCGTTTCGTCGAAACCAACCCGGTCAGTGGCTATGTCTATGATGCCGGCGCGGTTCGTCCAACTCGTGACGCCTGGCTGTCGGCGATGGATCGGGCTGTGCAAAGCAAAGACCTGGTGGTAAATTCGGAAGCAGGCGATCTGGCTCTGCCTTTGGTTTTGAGTGGAGAGGTCATCGGCTCGATAGGCCTGCGGCGCAGAGTGGATGAACCCTGGAGTCCAGACGAGGTGGCTCTGGTGCAGGCAGTGGGTCAGCAGGTGGCGCAGGCGGTCGAGACGCGACGATTGTTTGAAGAAACACGCCAAAACGCTCGTCGGGAGACCATTCTGCGTCAGACCACCGAGCGGGCGCGTTCGCAGGCCAACCTGGATGCATTGCTGCGGGTGGCCGTGCAGGAAATTCAGCGGGCTGTCGGCGCATCGCATGTAGCCATTCGTTTGGTGGGCGAGGGTGCACCAGAGACGCCCGGACAGAGGGGCGGAGGAGGAACGCAAAATGCTTGATCGGTTGGTCAATACGGCCCAGGGTGATTCGGTGCTGAATCTGCTGTTGGATGTGTTGCATGCGCAGTATTATCATTTTGCTTTTGAGCAAGGGGTGGATTGGGCGGGAGGTGATCAAGATGAACTTGTGGCCTGGGCCTGCGAACATTTGCGCCTTGTAGATGCCAATGATGCCTTTGCCCGGCAAAACGGTTTTGGCAGTCGAGCCGACATACTGGAAAAGGGCTTTTTGCTGTCGCAAATGTTTTCGGATCGACGCGTTCTGGAAGTCACTCTGCGATCTGCTCTCTCTTTGGGCGAGCGCACCGCCGATGATGTGACTCGCCGGATGGATGCGCATGGGCAGGTGCAGTACATCCGTTCGATTGCGCGGCTGGTTCAACGCGATGGCTTGATCGAAGGGCTGTATGGGGTGCAGTGGGATGTGACCGAAGAGCAGATAGCGCGCCAAAACCTGGAGGCGCAGAACCGGCAATTGCAGATCATCCAGTCTATTGGCCGCCTGTCCGAATTGAATCTGCCGATAGAAGATTTTATGGGTCGGGTGGCCGATGTGATTCCGACGGCGATGCAGTATGCCGAGGTGGCCGTGGCCGTCGTGCAGTTTGAAGGGCATATATACGGACAAAAAGAATCTCTGGATGCGCCTTGTCGCATTGCTTATGGCATCGTCGTCGAAGGCCATGAGGCCGGGCGAATTCATATTGGCTATATCGAGCAGCGCCCCTTTATGGTGCACGAGTCGAGCTATATCCGTGCTGTGGCCGAGCGGGTGACCGGTTATGTGACCCGTGTGCGCGCACAGGCGCGGCTGGATCGCCTGTTGACCCAGGTGCAGCAATCGGAGCAGTTGCTGCGCTCTATTATTGATGCCACACCCGACTGGATTTTTATCAAGGATCAACAGCATCGTTATGTGCTGGTCAATCAGGGGTATGCCAATTCGCTGCACACAACCCCCCAGGACATTGTAGGCAAGGACGATCTGGAGTTGGGCTTTCCAGAAGCGCTGGTCAAGGGCGACCCTGAACAGGGCATCGCTGGGTTCTGGGCCGATGATCGCGCGGTGATGGACGGCGGGGAATCCAAAATTATCCCGCGCGATGTGGTGATGGTAGATAGTGCGCGGCGCATTTATAACACCCTCAAGATGCCGCTGCGCGACGCGCAGGGACGGGTATGGGGGGTGCTGGCTTTTGCCCGCGATGTGAGCGATCGAGAGCAATTGTTGGTCGAGGCCGAGTCACTGTATGAGGCCAGCCGTCGCCTGGCCCTGGCGACCAGTTTGCAAGATATGGTGGCCGCGGTGATGGAAGGGCTGCGTGTGCCCGCGATTAACCGCGCGGTGCTGGCCCGGTTTGAGTATGACCAAGATGGAGAAATGCAGGCGGTGGTCATTGATGCCAACTGGTACAGTGGAGAGGGCTCCACACCCACTCCGGTGGGGCGGCGTTACGACCGTTCGCAGTTTGCCATGCTCCAATTTTTAATCAGCCCAACGGCCGCGTTTTTCGATGACACCCTGAACGATGAGCGCGTGGATCCCAATATGCGGGCCGTGTTTCAACAACAAGAGATCGGCACACTGGCCGTGCTGCCGTTGTGGGCGGGGGCGCGGCAGTTGGGCGTCCTGGCTTTGGAAGGATCGTCGGCGTATCACTTGAAAGAAAGCGAGGTGCGCTCGTATCCTGCTCTGATGGGGCAACTGGCCGTCACCATCGAGAACTGGGTTTTGCTTCAGGCGGCCGAGTCGCGCGCCGAACGTGAGCGACTGGCGCGAACGGCTGTTGAGCGGATTCGGCACGGTGTAGATGCCGAAGCGGTGATGCGCATCGGTCTGGAAGAGTTGAGCCGCATATTAGGCACATCCAGGTTGGTTTTACGTCTGGGTACATCAAACCAGCTACAAACTCTGGGCGAATCTGTGTCACAGTTTCAGATAGAGGGATAAAGGATGGCACAAGAAACAGATGTTTTGGTGGGCTCGGGTTCGCTACATCAAACAAACACCGGTTTTCCTACGCTGGCCTTTTTCGGTGGGGGAATGGGCGCTGGGATGATCTATGAAAAGCTGCAAATGTGGCAGGGGGTGGCCCAGGCGGCTCAAGCACGAGGGGTCAACCTGTTATATGTGGCCGGAGCCAATATCATGCAATCACCTCAGGCCGTTTTGTACGAGTTGATTGATGTTCATCATCTGGCCGGCATTATCTCGTGGAACTCGTTTGTCACGACCAGCAGCACCATAGAACAGGTGCGCGAATTTTTTGGTCGCTACGGCCCGCTGCCTGTGATCAACATCGAGCTGCGCATAGACGGGTTCTCGGGCATACAGATTGACAATGCTCAGGGCGTTCGAGATGTGTTAAAGCATCTGGTTGATGTGCATGGCTGCCACCGTATCGCCTACCTGGGGTCTCGAACCGGCGGTCCCGACAGTTTACGGCGGTTGGCCTATCATGAGGTGATGACTGGCTATGGGCTCGATAACCCAGCGTTGGATTGCTTTAGCCTGGAAGAACTGCAAAAGCGACTGCGGCCGGGGGCAGATTACCAGGCCGTGGTCACTGCTTCAGACGATGCAGCGATCCGGGTGATCAATATGCTGCGCGCACAGGGCGTGCATGTGCCGGGCGATGTGGCTGTTACAGGGTTTAACGATGGCTGGATGGCCCGAATGACCGACCCGCCGCTGACCACGGTGCACTTGCCCTTTTATGAGATGGGACAGCGCGCTGTGCACCTCTTGCTGGATCAGATCGCCCATCCAGCGCCCCCAGAGGATGTTTCGATGCCGCTGAACCTGGTGATACGGCGTTCATGTGGGTGCATCAGTTCGGCGGTGGTGCGAGCTGCGGCCAATATAACGACAGATCGGATGGACCTGGATGATCGGGGTATGGCTTATCGTCTGGCGGATGAATGGTGGGCCGCACAGCGCGAACCCATTCTTGACGCGGTGCGACAGGCGATTCATCATCCGGTTTGGGCACAGGACGGGCATTTGGGCCAACTGCTGGATGCATTTGTGGCCGCCTTGTCCCCTATCTCAAGCACCGGCTCTGCGTCCGAATCTACATTGATTCCCCTATTGGAATCGCTGACCGCACAAATCATCGAGTCCGAAGGTCAAGTCAGCGATTTACAAGATGCCGTCTCGGCTTTGCGGCAGTACATGTTGCCCCTGCTCGACGTGTCTTTGCGTGGACAGGCCGAGGATCTCTGGCAGCAGGCACGGGTGCTGATCGGTGAGATTACTCTGCGCCACCAGATGTATCAGACATGGCAGTTGGAAGAATTATCCGGTCAGTTGAACCGGGTCGGGCAGACACTGACCGCTGCCGGCAGTATGTCGCACTTGCTCGAATCGCTGGCTCAAGAGATGACCAATCTGGGCTTTCGCAGTGGCTTGCTGACTCTGTTTGATAAAGCAGCGCCGACCTCAAATGTCGTCGAGTCGACGCCGGCCGGCCAATGTCCTGAATGGTCGCGCCTGATGTTGAATTGGGATCATTGTGCGCCGGACCAGTGGGACGCGCAGGGACAGCGACTGCTTTCCCGCTCTGTCCTTGCACTGCTTCGATATCCGCAAGACCGGCCCACACAGTGGTTGATGCAATCTCTGAATCTGGGCGCAGATCACCTGGGGGTGACTGTGTTCGAGTTGGATGTGCCTCATACCATCCAGGAAGCCATGCTTCACGAAACTTTGCGCGAGCAGATCAGCAATGCGCTGCGTGTGGTTTTCTTGATCGAGCAGCAAGATCACAGTCGGCGCGAAGCTGAAGCGGCACGCCGGCAACTAGAAGTGGCCGTGCGTGATTTGCAAGCAGCACAGCGTCAATACCTGGAACAGCGATGGAGCGAACGAGTTTCCTCTCAGGCCGCTTCGGGGTATGTCTTGGCGGGCGACCAGTCTGAACCGACCGGCAAAGAGTGGCTGCCGGTCATGGACGATGTCGTCCAACAGGCGGCAGTGGTGATGCATGGCGGCGATGCGTCTGAGACAATGCTGGGTATTCCGATGATCCTGGCGGGCGAGTTGATCGGCGTGCTGGGCGGGCAAGGGCCGCGGGCCTGGAGCCGTGAAGAGATTGCCTCGGCCGAAGCGGTGATGGAGCAGATGGCGCTGGCGCTGGAAAGTCAGCGTTTGCTGGATGAACAACAGCGTATGCGCGCCCTGCTGGATCGCCGCGTCAGTGCCCTCAATTTTCTCAACGATCTGGGGCGACGAATCGAAGAAAATACCCCGATGACCGATCTGCTGACCTGGCTGGCGGCTACAATGCCGTCGCACATGCAGCACGCCGATCTGTGTCGGGTGGCGGTTCGGCTGGGCGCTCAGGTCTATGGCGCGGCGGACGCGATGGACCTGCCCCGACAGATGACTCAAGGTCTGCGGGTGGGCAGCGAACTGGTGGGGCAGGTTTATGTGGCGCTGACCGACTGGCGCGATTTTGCCGACCAGGACAGCGCACTGTTGGGCGACGTGGCTCGTCGCCTCAGTAGCTATATCGAAAGTCGCCGTTTGCTCGAAGCGACGCAGGCCAATGCTCAAGAACTGGCCGTGCTGCTCGATCTGGGCCAGTCGCTCACGGCGCAGCTCGATGTCAATCAGGCGTTGTCGCACGTCTATGAAGGCGTTTCGCGCCTGATGGATGTATCCAACTTTTCAATTGGCCTGTACGAGCCGGAATATCAACAAATTCGATTCTTGCTCAACGTCACCGAGTCGGCGGTAGATCGAGACATTGTAGTCATTTCTGGCGATCAAGGATTGTCGGGCTATATCGTGCGCACCGGACAAAGTCTGTTGATTGACCACGACGTGGGTGGCTGGCTGCAAATGCACGGCATCGAGGTGGTGGGCGAACTGGCGCAAAGCTGGCTGGGCGTGCCGTTGATGGTGGGCGATCTGGTGCAAGGGTTGATGATTGTGCAAAATTATCATCGTCCATTTTCCTACGATGAACATACTCGAGATATGCTGATCACCGTAGCCAGCCAGGTTTCGGCGGCTATTCAAAATGCGCGGCTGTTCGAGCAGACGCAAAAACGTGTGCGACAATTGGCCGTATTGAACGAGATCGGCCGTGTGGCCGCCGGGCAGTTGGACAGCGAGTCTCTACTGATGACAATTTACGAGCAATTGGGACTCGTTTTGAATATGGATGTGTTTCTGGTCGGAAGTTACGATCCCGATACCGGTATGGTCGCCTTTCCCATTTTTTATGATGGTGGGCAGTGTTACGAGCCAGAGCCAGTGGCCTTGACACCCGGAACTTTTTTCCATACAGCCATTCATTCGGGCAAGCCGGTGCTGGTGTTGCGCACTGCCCAAGAACTGGCCGAATCGTCTCCATCGTCTGTCTCGTCTCTCGGCGACAAGACGCGCAAGTCGGCGGCGTTGATGTATGCGCCGATGAAGATTGGCGACCGTATCGTGGGGGTTATGTCGGTGCAGAGCTATCAGCCGGGTGTCTATAGCCGCGAAGACCTCGATCTGTTGGTCAACATTGCCAACCAGGTCACGGTTGCGCTGGAAACGGCGCGTTTGTTCGAGCAAGCCGAGCAGCGCGCCCGGCGCGAGCAAATTTTGCGCCAGATCACCACCCGTGTGCGTGGTTCGATGGACCCCGATACCATTGTGCGGACGTTGGCACGCGAGTTGGGTATGGCGTTGGGACGGTCTGCTTTTGTGCGCCTGGGCAGCGCAGACGAATTGATCCGGCCACCGGACATCTTGGGCGATCCAGGCAGATGAAAAGATTTTGACAGGCCAGGTTTCGATGGCCTGTTTACAAGGAGGCAATCTGTATGTCCTCAAATCAACCCTTACAGCCTTTTGCATCTACCATTACCGATCCGGTGGAGCGGCTGAGGCTTGAGCACGCCGCGCTAGAAGCCGCGGCCAACGCCATTGTCATCACCGATCTGGGCGGCGTGATCGTATGGGTGAACCGGGCTTTTAGCGAGCTGACCGGTTATGCGGTGGATCAGGTGTTGGGGCAAAGGTCAAACCTGCTCAAATCGGGGCGGCACGACGCAGCGTTTTATCGCCAGATGTGGGATACCATTCTGCGCGGCCAGGTCTGGCGCGGTGAGGTGATCAATCGGTATCGGGATGGTCAGTTGCACATCGAAGAGATGACCATTACTCCGGTGCAGAATGAGCAGGGGCAGATCACCCATTTTGTGGCGATCAAGCAGGATATTACCGGGCGCAAGCAGGCCGAGCAATCGGCAAAACTGGACGAGATTCGCCTGGAGGCGATGCTGCGTCTGAACCAGATGACGACAGCCAGCGAGCAAGAGATTGCCGACTATGCGTTGGACGCCAGCGTGCAGATCACTCAAAGCCAGATCGGCTATCTGGCCTTTATGAGCGACGACGAGTCGGTGCTGACCATGTATGCCTGGTCGCGCACGGCGATGGACGAGTGCGCGGTGCTGGACAAGCCCATTGTGTATCCGGTGGTAGAGACGGGGCTGTGGGGTGAGGCGGTGCGACAGCGCGAGCCGGTGATCACCAACGATTATGCCGCGCCCAGCTCGCTCAAGCGAGGCTATCCGGCCGGGCACGTGCAGGTAAAGCGGCACATGAACATTCCGGTGTTCGATGGTGAGCGGATCGTGGCGGTAGCCGGGGTGGGCAACAAGGAGGGGCCATATGATCAGGCCGATGTGCGACAACTGACCCTGTTGATGGAAGGCATGTGGCAGATCATTCGGCGGCGGCGGTTGGAAGAGCAGGCGCGCGAGTCGCTGGAGCGACGCGGGCGGCAGGTGCAGACCGGCACCGAGATTGCCCAAGAGATTGCCTCGGCTCAGGCTTTGGATGATCTTTATCGCCGTGTTGTGATTTTAATTAAAGAGCGATTTGGCTATTATCACGCCCAGATTTTCCGCTATGACCCGGCTATTGATGCGTTGGTGCTGGTGGTGGGTTATGGCGAGGCTGGTGAGAAAATGCTGGCAGCCCGGCATCACCTCAAGATGGGGCGCGGCGTGGTGGGCGCGGCCGCAGCCACCGGGCAGCCCATTCTGGCCGCCAATGTCGCCGACGACCCCGATTGGCGTCCCAACCCCCACCTGCCCGATACGCAAGGCGAACTGGCCGTGCCGATCAAGCTGCGCGACCAGGTGTTGGGCATCCTCGATGTGCAGAGCGAGCGGGCATACGCTTTGACCCAAGAAGATCAACTGTTGTTGGAGGGCCTGTGCGGCCAGATTGCCATTGCCATCGAAAACACCCGTTTGCGTCAGGATACAGAAGAACGGTTGCGCGAACTGGATGCCACGTATCGTGCCATCAGCCACGAAGGCTGGCAGGCTTTTCGGCAGATGGCTCAACTGCCGCGAGGTTACTTGTTTCAAGATGCCGGTCTCAAGCCTGTCCAAGACCTCTGGACGCCGCAGATTGGGCGATCAGTGGAACGGAACTCGTTGATTCCAGCCACCCACGATCAGCCGGTGGCTGTGGCGCCTATATCAGTGCGCGGCGAAGTGGTGGGCGCTGTGGGGGTTTACGACAATCTGGAATATCCTCTCTCGTCCGACGATCTGGTGCTGATTGAGCAGATATCCGAACAAGGCGCTCTGGCTCTTGAATCGGCTCGCCTGGTGGAGCAGACTCGCAGCGCGCTGGCCGAGGCCGAGGCATTACATCAGGCCAGCCAAGCCATTGGTAAGGCGCAGTCGGTGGCGGATATTTTGCAGGCAGTGACGCCGGTAGCCGACCTGATGGGCATGAACAATGTCACCATTCGCGTGATCGCCCATCAGGACGATCAGGGTATGCCCCTGGCGGTCAATGTAGATTATATCAACAAGAGAGAGGGCAGGTGGGTCATCCAGCCTTCGGCGACCAACATGCCGGTTTTGGCAGATGCCATGATCAAGAGTTTGTTTGAGCCGGGTTTTGTGTTGGTGTATGCCGATGCCCAGGACCCCAACTGCGCCATGCCGGAGCGGATTCGAGAAGGGCTCAAGCGGGCCGGCAGTCGAGGCACGTTGATGACCGGTTTGAACGTGCGCGGCCGCACCATCGGCTTTATATCGTGGAGCAGCCCTGAATCGCTGGCCTCGATACCGGAACGGTATATCCAGATCATCACCCGTACCCTGGCCGACCAGGTGGCGGTGGCATTGGAAAGCCGCCGTTTGTTCGAGCAGACACAGGTTGCTTTGGCCGAGGCGCAGGTTTTGTATCAAGGCGCAGCGGCATTGACGGCAGCGCAGACTTTTGAAGGCGTTTTGGACGCGCTGCGCCAGCATACATTGGTCGGCCAGGCCGATTTGAATGTGAGCCTGAACTGGTTCGACACACCCTGGGTGGGTGACGAGATGCCGCACTGGGTGACGGTGCTGGCTCGCTGGTCACGGCTGCCCTCCGACCGCGTTTTCAACCGCTACGATCTGACTCAATTGCCGGCGGCGCGGCTGCTGCGTCTCGACGAGCCGCTGCTCATTGAAGACCTGGAGCATGACCCGCGCCTGGACGACCGCTCTCGCTATTTGTATTGCCAGGTTTTTGGCGGAAAAAGCACCCTGTTTGCACCGCTGGTGGCCGGCGGTCAGTGGATGGGCTATGTCAATGCCATTTGGGGCCAGATGACGCATTTTGATGAGGCATTGCTGCGGCAGATGAGCGTGCTGGGCGGTCAGGCAGCGGTGACGGTGCAGGGCATTTATCAACTGCAAGAGACGCAGCGGCGTGCCCGTCGTGAGCAAATTTTGCGCGAGATCACCGCCCATGTGCGCGGCTCGACCGACCCCGATGTGATTGCGCGGGCGGCGGCGCGCGAGTTGGGCGCGGCTTTGGGGCGGCGTACGTTTGTGCGACTGGGCAGCGCAGAACAGTTGTCGCAACCGCCGACGCCGGGCGATATGACGGCCCAAAAAGGAGGCGAGTAGAATGGGGCAGCTCGCATCAACGATCAAGGAAAAATTTCAAGACCTGATGAGTGAATTTGTGCAAGGTCTGAGCCGGGTGCCTTTTTATGCCGACATTCCTCTGGCTGTTCGACAGGCTTTGGCGTCTCAGTACCTCAATCTGGCGGCCCAGGGGATGGAAACCCATGATCTGTCGCCGTTGGCCGAGTTTTTGCGGCAGCGCGCTCAAGAAGTATTGCTCCGAGGGTATCAGGCCGAATCTCTGCTTCAGGCTTTGGGGGTTTTTGAAGAAACCCTGTGGCCGTTGATTGATTCGACGGTAGATGCACGCTTTTTTGGCTATGCCGCCTCCAAACTGCGCGAAGTGGTCAGTTATGAAATTGCGGCCATGCTGACCCGATCGGAATCCAGGCTGCGTCAGTTGCTAGAGCGTTTGCCGGTAGGTGTTTTTCGCACCACGCAGGACGGTCAATTGATTGAGGCCAACCCGACTTTTTTAGAGATTGTGGGATACGAGTCTGTGCAGGCGGTCAATCGGGTGGGGGTGCAGGCTTTTTACCAGGATCCACAGGAGCGTCAGCGGTTGTTGTCTCTGCTGGCGCAGGGACCAGTGACAGATTTTCAAACACGGTTCAAGCAGGCCAACGGGCAACTCATTGATGTCACCATTTATGTCCATTTGGTGATGGACGCCGAGGGCCGACCTCAATTTTTGGAAGGCGTGATTGAGAATGTGAGCGAGCGCATCCAGTCGGCCGAGCGTGCTCACTGGCGTTTGGAGCAGTTGCGCCATGTCACTGAATTGACGGCGCGGCTCTCGCCAGAACGTCAGGTGGATGCATTGTGTCGGCAGGCCATCGAGTTGGGACGAGAATCGTTGGGCATTGACCGGATGAGCATCTGGCTCAAGGGCGACAGGCCGGGATATTTGCAGGGCACCTTTGGCACTGATGAGCAAGGGAGGACCCGTGACGAACGCAGCCAGTTGATGCCAGTTGATTACGAATCAGAGATGGGGCGCGTCTTGTTGGGCAGCCTGCCCGATTGGGAGGCTTTTGAGCCGCTGCGCGATCATCAGGGGCATGCTGTGGGTGAGGGCTGGCATATTGTTGTGCCAATCAGCGACGCCAGCGGCCAGGTGCTAGGCATTTTGCTGGCCGATCAACTGTTGACCCAACGCGGCTGGGACAATTATATGGTCGAAATTCTCAGGCTGTACGGCCTGTCGGTGGGGCGGCTGATTGAAAGCGTGCGAGTGTTGCGTCAACTGGCCGATTCACAGCAAATGCTGCGCCTGATCATGGACAATATCCCCCAGTCGGTGTTCTGGAAAAACCGCAACCTGGTTTATATGGGTTGCAACCGCGAATTTGCTCTGCGACGCGGGCTGATGGATACCGACGAGGTGGTGGGCAAGACCGACTATGATCTGTCGTCCAGAGAACAGGCCGACCGTTACCGCGCCGATGATATGCAAGTGATCGAATCGGGGCAGGCCAGGTTGAATTATGAAGAGCCGCAGGTTACGGCGCGCGGCGAGCATCGCTGGCTGCGCACCAGCAAAATCCCGTTGCGCAACGCCGCCGATGAGGTGGTGGCGGTATTGTGCATGTATGAAGACATTACCGCTCAAAAGCGGCTGGAAGAAGAAATGCGCCGCCGGCTGAATGAGACATTGCTGCTGAACCGGGTGATGAGTATCACCTCCACTGCGGTGGACGCCAATGCGGTGTTGGATGCTCTCTGTCGTGAGACGGCGCAGGCCTTGCATTTGCCGCAGGCCGGGGTGGCTTTGCTGCGCCCCGACGGTCAGAACCTGGAGTTGGTGGCGCATTATCGCACCGATGGTCAGCCATCACCGCTGGGGCTGCTGATCTCGGTGAATGGTAATCCGGGTACGCAACGCGTGTTAGAGCAGCGCACACCCATCGTCATATCCGATGTGCTGCAAGGCGACCAGGAGGTCGAATTTTATCCGACGGCCAGGGCGTTGGGCATTGTTTCGATGCTGATTGTCCCGCTGATTGTCCAGGATCGGGTGGTCGGCACATTGGGGCTGGATTCTTTTGAGCCGCGCGAGTTTACGCCCGATGAAATCGCTCTGGCGCAGAGCGTGGCGGCGGTGGCCAGCCAGACCTTGCAAAACCTGCAAGTCCAAAATGCTTTGCGCGAATCACGGCAAATGCTACAATCGGTCATTGACAACATTCCCCAAACCGTGTTTTGGAAGGGCCGCGATATGGCCTTTATGGGCTGCAACCAGGCTTTTGCGCAAAATGCGCGGCTCAATTCTCCAGACGATATTGTGGGCAAGACCGATTTTGACCTGTGGTGGAGTGACCGGGCTGAGCGGTTCCAGCAAGATGATCGGGCGGTGATCGAATCGGGTGTGCCGATCCTCAATCAAGAGCATGTTCGCTGGAACGCCGATGGCAGCCAGGGGTGGGGGGTGCAAAACAAGATTCCCCTTCGAGATGAGCATGGAGAAATCTGGGCTGTTTTAGGCACTTCGGAGGATATTACCGGGCGCAAATTGTTGGAGCAGGCGGCACGGCTGGACGAGATTCGCCTGGAGGCGATGCTGCGCCTGAACCAGATGACGGCAGCCAGCGAACAAGAGATTGCCGACTATGCTTTGGAGGCCAGCGTGCAGATCACTCAAAGCCAGATCGGCTATCTGGCCTTTATGAGCGACGACGAGTCGGTGCTGACCATGTATGCCTGGTCGCGCACGGCGATGGACGAGTGCGCGGTGCTGGACAAGCCCATTGTGTATCCGGTGGTAGAGACGGGGCTGTGGGGTGAGGCGGTGCGACAGCGCGAGCCGGTGATCACCAACGATTATGCCGCGCCCAGCTCGCTCAAGCGAGGCTATCCGGCCGGGCACGTGCAGGTAAAGCGGCACATGAACATTCCGGTGTTCGATGGTGAGCGGATCGTGGCGGTAGCCGGGGTGGGCAACAAGGAGGGGCCATATGATCAGGCCGATGTGCGACAACTGACCCTGTTGATGGAAGGCATGTGGCAGATCATTCGGCGGCGGCGGTTGGAAGAGCAGGCGCGCGAGTCGCTGGAGCGACGCGGGCGGCAGGTGCAGACCGGCACCGAGATTGCCCAAGAGATTGCCTCGGCTCAGGCTTTGGACGAGTTGTTTAATCGGGTGGTGACGCTGATCAAGGAGCGGTTTGGCTATTATCATGCTCAGATTTTCCGCTATGATGTGGCAGCGCAGTCGTTGGTATTGATGGCAGGTTATGGCGAGGCCGGGCTGCGCATGCTGGCCGGTGGACACCGCCTGCCGCTGGGAGCAGGGGTGGTCGGTGCGGCAGCATCTACCGGGCAGACGGTATTGGTCGCTGAGGTGGCTCGTGCTGTGGGCTGGCAGGCGAATCCCAATTTGCCGGATACAAAGGGCGAGTTGGCCGTGCCGATCAAATGGCGCGACCAGGTGTTGGGCATTTTGGATGTGCAGAGCGATCAGGCCGGTGCGTTGACCTCTGAAGATCAGTTTTTGTTGGAGGGTTTGTGCGGTCAGATTGCCATCGCCATCGAAAACACCCGTTTGCGCCAAGAGATGGAAGAGAACCTGCGCGAGTTGAACGCCGCTTATCGGGCGATCAGCCGCGAAGGATGGCAGGCTTTTCGGCAGACGGCGGCTCTGCCCGGTGGTTATGTGTTTGATGGTACGGCGGCCCATCCGGCCGATGACTTGTGGCTGCCCGAAATCGGCCAGGCTGTGCGATCCGGCGCGATGGCCCGCCCGACGAACCAGGGCGCGGCGGTGCTGCCGTTGACCGTGCCGGGCGGCGAGGTAATCGGAGCGATGGGCATCTATGATGATCCGCAGCGACCGTTGGCAGATGAAGAGTGGGAACTGGTTCGCTCGGTGGCCGATCAGGTGGCACAGTCGTTGGAGAGCGCACGCCTGGTGCAGCAGACACAGGCCGCATTGTCCGAGACCGGTGTGTTGTATCAGACAACGCAGGCTTTGAATGCGGCCGAAACATTGGAGCAGGTTTTGCTGGCTCTTGTTCCGGGGTTGGGGCTGGCGGACCGCAGCCTGATCTCGCTCAATCTGTTCAACCGCCCCTGGATGGGCGATGATATGCCTGAGCAGATCCAGATTATGGCGTTGTGGGACAGGCAGCCCGAATTGGGACGTGCTCAGGTGGGTATGCGTTTCGAGGTCGCATCGTTTTCGGCGGCGTGGCTGCTCAAGCCTGATGTGCCGCTGGTCATCGGCGATTTTGAAGCCGATTCGCGCATCGATCCGGTTACCCGTGCCTTGTATCGAGAGCGTTTTCAGGCACGCAGCACGGTTATCTTTCCGCTGGTGGTGGGAGGCCGCTGGATCGGCTACCTGGATATGCTGGCTGACCAGGTGGTCGAGTTGAGCGATGCAGACCTGCGGCGGGTGACGGCTCTGGTGGGGCAGGCGGCGATTGCCATTCAGAACTTGCTGCGTTTGCAAGAGAGTGAATCTCGTGCCCGTCACGAACAAGATCTGCGCGAGATGACGGCCCGCGTGCGCACGCCAACCGATGTGGATGGTGTGCTACGTGCACTGGCCTGGGAAATAGGGCAAATGATGGGGCGGCGTGTGATGGTCGGTTTGGGTGAGGGGCTGTTATCTGGCGACGAGTCATCGTCTACCGGCAGGCCATTGCCCAGGCAGGAGGAAATAGCAAATGACCGGTGAGCATGATACATGGGAGTTGTATCGAGCCTTGTTTGAATCCTCCACCGAGGCGATTTTGGTATGGGAAGAGGATCGTTTGATCGCCTGTAGTGGCAAGGCGAGACGATGGCTGGAGCGCGCCGAGACCGACATAATCGGCCAGACATGGCTGGATATATCCGCCTCTGTGCAGGCCGATGGTCGCTCCTCGGCAGAGGTCTGGTCGCGCGAACGAGAGGCCGCCTCAACCGGCACCATGCGCAGGTTTGCCTGGCGATTTGCCAGACCCGACGGCGGCTGGCTGGATGCGCAGATCGATCTGCGGCGCATTGAGGTGGGTGAGTGTTCATTGTTCCAGATGACCGTGCAGCCTGCTTTGGATCGGAACGCGCTGTCTGGGACAATGGATGATATTCAACGCAGCATTTTGGATGTTGCGCCGACGGCCATCTTGATTACCAGCCTGCCGGATGGCCTGGTCAAATATGTCAATCGCGAGTTTTGCCTCCTGTCGGGTTATGAGGTTCACGAGATCATCAATCGCCGCAGTCCCGACCTGTACTATAATCCAGAGGATCGTCAGACTCTCTTTTCTCTGATTCAGTCTCAAGGCAGCGTGTCGAATTACGAGTTAAAAGGCAAGCGGCAGGATGGCAGCCCGATGTGGGTATTGTTGTCGGCGCAGTCGATCTGGTTTGAGGGTGCGCCTGCGCTGTTGACCTCGTTCATTGACATTACGGCGCGCAAAGACGCCGAAGAGATGCTGCGCCGATCAGAAGAGCGATTTCGCGACATGGTCACCAGTGTCATCGGTTGGGTGTGGGAAGTAGATGCTCAAGGGCGGTACACCTTTTGCTCGGATCGGGTGTACGAAATTTTGGGCTATACAGCGCAAGAAATGCTGGGCAAGACACCATTTGACATGATGTTGCCCGAAGAAGCGGCGCGCATTGCCCCGTTGTTTGGCGAGATGGCCGCTGCCCAAAAGCCCATCATAGACCTGGAAAACTGGAACCGTCACCGCGATGGGCATCATGTGTGTCTCTTGACAAACGGTGTGCCGGTTCTGGATGCAGCAGGCAACCTGGCAGGGTATCGCGGTGTGGATGCCGACATTACCGGGCGGGTAAAGTTGGAACGAGATCGTCAAGATGCCGAGTCGCATCTGCGCAATGTGCTGGACGCGTTGCCGATGGGCATGCACATGTATCGGCTGGAAGCGGATGGACGGCTGGTCTTTAGCGGGGCCAACGCCGCCGCAGATCGGTTGCTCGGCGTGGATAATCGCATTTTTGTGGGCAAGGCGATAGAAGAGGCCTTTCCGCCGCTCATGCAGACCGAAGTGCCTGCTCGCTATCGTGAGGCAGCAGATCAAGGCGTTCCCTGGCAGACACGGCAAATCGCCTATGACGAGGGGCAGATTCAAGGAGCATTCGAGGTCTATGCGTTTCAGACCGGGCCGGGCAGTATGGCAGCGGCATTTCTGGATGTGACCGAGCGGGTGCGGGCCGAGCAATTGCAGGCAGAGACGTATCAACGGCGCGAGCGAGAGGTGCGCACCAGCACCGAGGTGGCTCAGGAAATCGCGGCCGCACCTGCGTTGGACGCGCTGTTTGAGCGGGTGGTAACGTTGGTCAAAGAGCGGTTTGGATACTATCACGCTCAGATATTCCACTACGATCCGGACCAAGAGGCAGTGGTGTTGGTGGTGGGGTACGGCGAGGTTGGGCAGCGCATGCTGGCAGCAGGACACCGGTTGGTCTTGGGGCGAGGTGTGGTCGGCACGGCAGCGGCTACCGGTGAGCCGGTGCTGGCAACCGATGTGACCCAGAGCGCAGAATGGCGGCCCAACCCCAATTTGCCCAATACGCGCGGCGAGTTGGCCGTGCCGATCAAGTGGCGGGGGCAGATATTGGGCATTTTGGATGTGCAGAGTGACCGGGCCAGTGCATTGGGCGCAGACGATCAGTTGTTGTTAGAGGGGCTGTGCGGGCAGATTGCCATCGCCATCGAGAACACGCGGTTGTTGAGTGAGACCGGCGCGCAGCAGCGGTTGTTGCAGGCAGTGTTGGACAATACGCCACTGGGCGTCTTTGTGGTCGAGGCGCCCACCGGCCGCCCGATCCTGGTGAACCGACGCTCCGAAGAGATGCTGGGCAAGGGTGTATCGCCGCAGGCGACCAAGGACGAACTGGCCGAGGTCTATGCGGCGTATGTGTATGGCACAGACGAGTTGTACCCGCCGGAGCGGATGCCGCTGGTGCGCGGCATGTTTGGCGAGAGCGCATCGGTAGACGATATGGAGATTCGGCGGTCGGATGGGCAGCGTATGGCTCTGCAAATCCATGGCGCGCCGATTCGCGACGAGAACGGCCAGATCACATCGAGCGTGGCTGTGTTTGAGGACATTACCGGGCGAAAGCAGGTGCAAGAGCGGATCGAGGCCGAGGTGCGTCAGCGGACGGCCGAGTTGCAGCAGGAGCGCGACCGGGCGCAACGCTATCTGAATGTGGCCGGGACGATCATTGTGGCTTTGAACGCACGCGGTGAGGTGACGGTGGTCAACCGGTCGGTGCGCGATATTTTGGGATACCAGCCCGATGAACTGATCGGGCAAAACTGGTTCGATGTGACAGTGCCAGGCGAGATACGCGATGTGGTCAAGGGTGTGTTTGGGCAGTTGATGAAAGGCGAGATCGAACAGACCGAGTATTACGAGAACGAAATTGCCACAAAGACCGGAGAGGTGCGGGTGATTGCCTGGCACAACTCACTCTTGCGCGATGAAACCGGTCAGATTGTTGGCACGTTGAGCGCAGGACAAGACATCACCGAGCGCAAACGAGCAGAGGCCGAACTTGCAGTTCAGCAAGAACATCAACGTGTGATTTTGGAAACTGTGCCTACCGGCGTGTCTATCAGTCGTCTGCAAGATGGGTTGGTTTTATTTGCCAACCCCGGATTTGCGGCCATAGCGGGCCGTTCTTTGGACGAGATTGTCGGGCGACCGGCGCCAGATTTGTATTACAATCCTGATGATCGCAAGACCTTTGTTGGTTTGATCCAACAATCTGGCCGGGTAGAGGGGTTTGAGCTTCAGGCCAGACGCGCAGATGGTTCGCTCTTTTGGGTCATGATCTCGGCGCGGATTATTAAAATGGACAGCACCCCTGTGATCTTGTCATCGCTGTTGGATATCACCGAACGCAAACGAACTGAGGAAATGATTCGCGAGTCCGAGCGGCAATATCGCGATTTGCTCAATTCGCTGCGAGATGGGTTTGCTATTGTCGGGTTGGATGGGCGGGTGAGTGACTGTAATCCCACCTTTGAACAGATGACCGGGTACAGCCTGGAAGAGTTGAAACGGATCACGTTTGGCGATTTGACGCCGCCCAGGTGGCATGATATGGAGGCCCAAATCCTGCAAGAACAGGCATTGATGCGCGGGTATACCGATCTGTACGAAAAAGAATATGTTCGCAAGGACGGTACTGTTTTTCCGGTCGAACTAACGGTCTATGTGGCGCGAGGCCGGGTCGGAGAACCTGTGGGGTTCTGGGGGTTCATCCGTGACATCAGCGAGCGCAAACGGATTGAACAAGAGTTGCGGGCGAACGAAGAACGCCTGTCGCTGGCATTGGAATCGGGGCGAGTGGGCATTTGGGAGTTTTGGCCGCAGAGCGGGCAGGTATATTTCAACCCCACATGGTACACCATGCTGGGCTATGAGCCATACGAGTTGCCGCAAGACCTCGGCACCTGGGCCGCGCTGCTGCATCCCGATGATGCCCCGCGAGCTAACGAGATGGTGATGACCAGCGTACAGACGGGGCAAGACTTTCACTTGCAGTTCCGCATGAAGACCAAAGACGGTGGCTGGCGGTGGATTCAGGCGCACGGCTATGTGACCAGCCGGACGCCGGAGGGCAGTGCCGAGCGCGCCATTGGCACGCACACCGACATCACCGAGCAAAAACTGGCCGAAGAGATGTTGAGGGCAACCCAGTTCTCGGTAGATTATGCCCCTGAATCTATTTTTTGGATTCGTCAGGATGCCACATTAGCCTACGTGAACCAGACTACCTGCGATGTGTTGGGTTATGGGCGAGACGAGTTGCTTGCGATGACCGTTTTTGATGTGGACCCGGCTTTTCCGCGCGAGGCCTGGGCGGGTCACTGGGAGTCTCTCAAGCAAACCCTGAGCCTTAGCATTGAGACCCAACATCGCACGCGCCAAGGACGGATATTTCCGGTGGCGGTGGAACTCAAGTACCTGCAATATGGCGGTATGGAGTATAACTGCGCTTTTGCCCGCGACATTAGCGTGCGCAAGCGTATCGAGGTTGAGCGCGAGCGGCTGTCGCAGCGGCGAGCCGAGCAGGCGCAGGTGAGCGCGCAGGTGTCGCAAGAACTGGCCGGGGTGCCACGATTGGACGAGCTGTTCCGCCGGGTGGTCAACCTGATTCGCGGATTGGGATACTATCATGCCCAGATATTCCGCTACGATTCCGTTTCGGATGCGATGAACCTGGTCTATGGCTATGGCGAGGCCGGCGCAGCCATGCTGGCAGCCGGGCATCATTTGCCGATGGGGCGCGGTGTGGTCGGAACGGCGGCGGCTACCGGCGAGTCGGTGCTGGTGACCGATACACGACAGAACCCCGACTGGCGGCCCAACCCACAACTGCCCCTTACGCAGGGCGAACTGGCCGTGCCGATCAGGTTGCGCGAACAAGTGTTGGGCGTGTTGGACGTGCAAAGCGATCAGGTTGGCGCATTGACTGACGACGATCGCATCTTGCTGGAATCGCTGTCGGGTCCCATCGCTCTGGCGATGGAGGCATCACGGTTGCTCGAAGAGGCCAACACATTCCGCCAGTTTGCCGACGCCTCCGGGCAAGGGTTAGGCATGGCTACGCTGGACGGTCAGATCATTTATATCAACCCCGCCCTGGCGCGCATATTGGGTGAGACCAGGCCGGCCGATGTTCTGGGCCGGCAGATTGCTCAATATTATGCGGACGACATGTTGACGCGGTTGCAAAATGAGGTGATGCCGGCAGTGCAGCAGCGCGGTGAATGGCTGGGTGAGATGGCCGTGACTTCGGCGCAGGGGCGGGTGACGCCTACACTGGAAAACTATTTTATGATTCGAGACGAGGACGGCGTGCCGCGCTACATTGCCGATGTGTTGACCGATATTACCGAGCGCAAGCAAACTGAGGCCGAGATGTCCGAGCGGCTGCGCGAGTTGAATACTCTGTATCGCACCCTCAGCCGCGAGACCTGGACGGCTGCGGCGCACAAGACCCAAGCCCTAGTTTTTGATCCGGCGACATGGACGGTGTCAGAACCGGATGCTGCAAAAAGTTTGGAATCGGAGATCGTCCTGCCGTTGCGTTTGCGTGGCGAGTCCATCGGCACCGTGCAAATTGCCGAGATGGGTGGCGAGCCGTTGACCGCTGAGGAACGCGATCTGTTGGAATCACTGCTGGACGAGGCCGGCGAGGCATTGGAGCGCGCCCGCCTCAGCCAACAGATTCAAGAGTCGTTGGTGCAGACGCAAACCCTCTACGATCTGAACCGCAGCATCAGCCAGGTGCGCAGCGAAGACGAATTGTTGCAGGCGTTGGTGCGCTCGCTCGGCGATGTCCATATCTTTTCGGCCAACCTGTCTTATGTACAGGTCGGCGTTGCCGATGCAGCCGAATGGCTGGAGGTTGTGGCCGTGTGGCGGCGCGAGGGGCCGCTGGTGATGCCGGTAGGGACGAGATTCCATGTTCCCGATCATCAAGTTCTTGAAATGCTGAGGACCTGGCCCGATCAACCGGTGTTGGTGCCGGATGTGGCAGCCGACCCGCGTCTGGATGAACGATCTCGTCAGGCGCAATTGCGGATTGGCGCGCGCTCCATTGCCGCGATTCCGCTGTCGCGGGCCGGCCGCTGGATCGGGTTGATCAATCTAAACTGGGCTGAGCCACATCAATTTAGCGAGCAGGAAAAAAATCTATATGCTGCTTTGTTAGGCATCGTATCGCCGGTGGTCGAAAGCCGGCAATTGCTGATGGCGGCTCAGGCGCGTGCTCGCCGTGAGCAGCAGCTACGCGAGATCACCGACCGTCTGCGCAACCAGCCGGATGTGGATGGCGTGCTGCGCGCTCTGGTGCGCGAGTTGGGGCAGACGGTGGGACAACGCGCTTTTGTCAGTTTGAGTGACGTGGGGCCGCAAATGCCCGCGCCTCGCACCTAGATACAAGGGGATAAAGATGAGTCAGGACAATGACCTGTATCGAATTATGTTCGAGTCGGCTGTTGATGCGATGCTGTTGCTTGAAGTCGACCGATTTGTTGAGTGTAATGCCAGCGCGTTGACTTTGTATGGCTGTGGGCGAGCCGATATCATTGGCGAGACGCCGGTCAAGTTTTCGCCACCTACGCAGCCCGATGGTCGTCCCTCGGCGCAGGCGGCGCAGGAGCGGATTGGCGCGGCGTTGGCCGGCCAGCCGCAGCAGTTTGAATGGCTGCATCAACGGTTGGATGGCACGCCCTTGTATGTGCTGGTTTCGCTGCACCGCATTGATGTAGATGGGCATACGTTGATTCAGGTCTCTTTGCGCGACATCACCGAGCGATATCGGATGGAAAAGCAGGTCGAGGCCGAAGCACGAGAGCGAACGGCCGAATTGCGGCAGGAGCGCGAACGGGCGCAACGCTACCTGAGCATAGCCCAAGGGCCAGATGCCATCGAGATAGGCTTTGAAGATTTGTTTGACCTGGACGAAATACAACGGCTTCAAGATGAATTTGCCCAGGCCACTGGCGTGGCTTCGATCATCACCCGACCCGATGGCGTGCCGATCACCCGGCCCAGCAATTTTTGCCATCTGTGTATTGATATTATTCGTCAGACCGACAAAGGACGGGCGAATTGCTTTCAATCTGATGCGATGATCGGGCGTTACTCGCCGGATGGTCCCACAGTGCAGCCCTGTATGAGTGGTGGATTGTGGGATGCTGGCGCAGGGATTGCGGTGGGCGGCCGGCATATTGCCAACTGGTTGATCGGCCAGGTGCGCGATGAAACCCAAAGCGAAGAGACCATCCGCGCTTATGCAAGGGCGATTGAGGCCGATGAGGCGGCGATGGTGGAGGCCTTTAGCCAGGTGCCGGCTATGTCGCGCGAACAATTTGAAAAGATTGCCCAGGTCTTGTTCACATTGACGACCCAATTCTCGACCATCGCTTACCAAAATGTGCAACAGGCACATTTGATCGCCGAACGGGCCAGGTTGGAAGAAGCGCAGGCGGTCAGCTATCAGCGACGCGAGCGCGAAGTACGCACAACCATCGAGGTGGCTCAAGAGGTGGCTACGACCTCGTCGCTGGACGCGCTATTTGAGCGGGTGGTGACATTGGTCAAAGAGCGGTTTGGATATTACCACGCTCAGATATTCCGCCATAATGCGGCGCAGGACGCGATGGCTTTGGTGTATGGATACGGCGAGGCCGGAGCGTCCATGCTGGCGGCGGGGCATCGTCTGCCGATGGGGCAAGGCGTGGTTGGCACGGCAGCGGCCACCGGTGAGTCGGTGCTGGTTACGGATGTGACCCAAAGTGCGGATTGGCAGCCCAACCCCAATTTGCCCGACACGCGCGGCGAGTTGGCCGTGCCGATCAAGTGGCGGGGCGAGGTGCTGGGAATTCTGGACGTGCAGAGTGCGCAGGCAGGGGCGTTGGATGAGGATGATCGGCTGTTGTTAGAGGGGCTGTGCGGGCAGATTGCCATCGCCATCGAGAACACGCGGTTGTTGAGTGAGACCGGCGCGCAGCAGCGGTTGTTGCAGGCAGTGTTGGACAATACGCCACTGGGCGTCTTTGTGGTCGAGGCGCCCACCGGCCGCCCGATCCTGGTGAACCGACGCTCCGAAGAGATGCTGGGCAAGGGTGTATCGCCGCAGGCGACCAAGGACGAACTGGCCGAGGTCTATGCGGCGTATGTGTATGGCACAGACGAGTTGTACCCGCCGGAGCGGATGCCGCTGGTGCGCGGCATGTTTGGCGAGAGCGCATCGGTAGACGATATGGAGATTCGGCGGTCGGATGGGCAGCGTATGGCTCTGCAAATCCATGGCGCGCCGATTCGCGACGAGAACGGCCAGATCACATCGAGCGTGGCTGTGTTTGAGGACATTACCGGGCGAAAGCAGGTGCAAGAGCGGATCGAGGCCGAGGTGCGTCAGCGGACGGCCGAGTTGCAGCAGGAGCGCGACCGGGCGCAACGTCTGGCCTCTATTCTCCAGGCGGCCAATGACCTGGTCTCTACGGCTCGTCCTGATGGCACGTTGACCTACCTGAACCGTGCCGGATATCGTATGTTGGGGTGGCCGGAAGAAGAGAGCCTTGAGGGACACATCATTGCCGATCTGCACCCGCGCCCGATGCTAGAGATGATTGAGCAGCAAGGCATTCCGGTGACGCTGGACAAAGGTATCTGGCAGGGAGAGACGGCCATTTTGCGGCGCGATGGCGTTGAGGTGCCGGTGGATCAGGTGATCATGTCGCACCGTTCAAAAGATGGTGAGTTGCTCTATCTATCCACCATTATGCGAGACATCAGCGAGCGCAAACAGGTCGAGGAATCGTTGCGCGTGAACGAAGAACGTCTGTCGCTGGCGTTGGAATCGGGCCGGGTGGGCATTTGGGAGTTTTGGCCGCAGAGTGGGCAGGTGTATTACAACCCTACATGGTACACCATGCTGGGCTATGAGCCATATGAATTGTCGCAAGACCTCGGCACCTGGGCCGCGCTGCTGCACCCCGACGATGCGCCGCGAGCCAACGAGATTGTCATGGCCGGTGTGCAGGCGGGGCAAGACTTTCACTTTCAATTCCGCATGCGCACCAAAGAAGGGGGCTGGCGGTGGATTCAGGCGCACGGCTATGTGACGCAGCGTACTGCCGAGGGCAGCGCCGAGCGCATCATCGGCACGCACACCGACATTACCGAGCAAAAGCTGGCCGAAGACCAATTGCGAGCGAATGAAGAGCGGTTGTCGAATGCGCTGCAAATCGCGCAGATGGCCTATTGGGAATTTGATGTTGAATCTCAAACCTTTACGTTTAACGATCAATATTATCGGACATTCCACAATACCACAACCGAGGCGATGGGTGGGAATCAGCTATCGGCGATGGAATTTGCACAGCGATTCACGCCGCCCGAAGAAGCGGCCCAGGTAGGGGCCAACATCCAAAAAGCGGTGATGGCCGAGGACCCCAATTTCCAAATGCGGTTCGAGTCGCGCAATCTCACGGTGGATGGTCAAGAGCGGTGGGTGTCGGTCTGGCTGACCATTGAAAAAGATCGGCAAGGGCGCACAATCAGGCTGCGAGGAGTGAATCAGGACATCAGCGAGCGCAAACGAGCCGAGGACGAACTGCGCCAGAGTCAAGGACGGCTGCAAGGCATCGCCGCCAATGTGCCGGGCGTGGTGTATCAGTTCTATGCCCTGGCGACCGGCGAAATGGGCATGACCTATGTCAGCGAGCGCGCCGCCATTGTATTTGGGCTGGAAGCCAACATCGAGACCTTTTTCCCCCAATTTGTGGCCCATGTTCACCCAGATGATCAGGCCTCCTTTATGGCCTCAATTCAAAAGGCAGTGGCAGCGGCCCAGTCCTGGAACTATGAAGGGCGGTTGGTTAAATCATCGGGCGAAGTGATATGGTTCAGCGGCGTCTCTACACCGGTCAAGGTGGCAGATCGGATTATCTTTAGTGGCTTGTTGCTAGATGTCACTGAGCGCAAGCAGATTGAAATAGAAGTTCAAAAGCGCGCTACAGAGCTTCAGGTGGTGGCTCAGATTGGCGTGGTAGCTTCGACCATTTTGGAACCTCAAAAACTGCTCACTGAGATTGTCGAACTGACTCGGACCAGCCTGAGCCTGTCTCATGTAGGCATTTATCTGGCCGACCAGGATTTCAGATGCCTCCGGCTTGCTGCGGGTACAGGGCAGGCAGGGCAGCAGATGGTGGCTCAAGGCTGGCAGGTCAATCTGGATGATGACATATCGCCTATAGCTCGTGCCTGGAGTTTGCGGCAGGGTGTTATTGTGGATGATGTGCGTGCTGTGTCAAACATCATTCTGAACCCTTTATTGTCCAACACTCGCGCCGAGTTGTCGGTTCCGCTCATTGTGGGTGAGCGTGTTATCGGTGTCCTCGACGTACAATCTGATCAGCCGGGTCGTTTTACGTCTCAAGACCTGGTTATCCAAACCACCCTGGCCGGACAGACTGCTGTCGCATTGCAGAATGCGCAATTTGTTGAGCAAGTTGAGCGCAGTCTGCGAGAGACCGAAGTACGCCTTGATGTAAGCCGGGCATTGGCCGTGGCAGAGACCGAGCAGCAGGTCTGGGAAATCTTGCTGGCTCATTCTGGGCTTTATCCAGATGCGGCTGTAGGATTGTATGCCTTTGAGGAAGAGGGTGGTCAGAAAATCCAGGTTACACGCGCATTTAGTCATTTTGCTACCAATATTGCTGAAGAGCCAGTGGGGACGCGGTTTCCGGCTGATGAGTTTGAAGTGACAGCATTGGTGGCATCGGGCCAGCAGGTTCTCATCGATAACATATTTACCGATGAGCGGATGGGTGTAGGAATGCGCCAGGATGCCCGCAAGTTGGGTTATCTGAGCCTGGCGGCTACACCGATTTCATTAGGAGATGCCATCATTGGTTTGATCGTGGCGCACTCGCCACGCAAAGGATATTTTGATGCGGCGAAACTCCACTTGTATGCTACTCTGGCAGAGCAAGGTGCTGTGTCACTGCAAGCGGTGCGTTTGCGCGATCGATTGACCACCAATGAAGAACGCCTGTCGCTGGCGCTGGGAGCGGGGCGGGTGGGCATCTGGGAGTTTTGGCCGCAGAGCGGGCAGGTGTATTACAACCCCACATGGTACACCATGCTGGGCTATGAGCCATATGAATTGTCACAAGACCTCGGCACCTGGGCCGCGCTGCTGCACCCCGACGATGCGCCGCGAGCCAACGAGATTGTCATGGCCGGTGTGCAGGCGGGGCAAGACTTTCACTTTCAATTCCGCATGCGCACCAAAGAAGGGGGCTGGCGGTGGATTCAGGCGCACGGCTATGTGACGCAGCGTACTGCCGAGGGCAGCGCCGAGCGCATCATCGGCACGCACACCGACATTACCGAGCAAAAGCTGGCCGAAGAATCGCTGCAGATCACCCGCGCGTCGGTCGAGCGTTCAACCGATGCCTTTTACTGGTTTGATGAGCAGGCGCGATTTATTGATGTCAACGAGACGACGCTGCAACTCTTGGGATACACGCGAGATGAAATTCTGTCGCTGAGCGTCTTTGATATAGACCCGACTTTTCCGCACGAAGCCTGGGAGCCGCTCAAGGCGCAACTCGGAGAAAGAGGCACATTGACCTTTGAGGGGGTCAATCGCGCCAAAAGTGGTGTGGATATTGTTGTTGATGTGGTGGTTAGCCGTATCCAGTTTGGAGAGCGGGAAATCTATTTCTCGATTGCCCGCGACATTCGTCAACGCAAGCAGACCGAGCGCCGTCTCCAGGCGCAATATGCCGCGACTCGTGTGTTGGCCGAATCGCCTACCTGGAGCGAGGCCGTTGATCGAATTCTTCAATCGGTGGGCGAAGGCCTGGGATGGGAATGGGGCGAATTTTGGGAGCCAGATGCCGGACAAGAGGTGTTGGAGTGTCGGGGAATATGGCATCATCCGTCTTTTGATATGTCTCACTTTGAGACGATCACCCGTCAAATAACATTTGCCTCTGGGACAGGCCTGCCGGGGCGAGTGTGGGCCAGCGGCGAGCCGGCCTGGATTCCCGACGTGACTCGCGATACCAACTTTCCGCGCGCACAGATTGCCTTGCAGGATGGCTTGCACGGCGCGTTTGCTTTCCCGGTGATCTGGCAAGGCAAGGTGTTGGCTGTCTTGGGCTTTTTGAGCCGAGATATTCAAGAGCCGGACCCCGACTTGTTGAGCATGTTTGGGGCCATCGGCAGCCAGATGGGCCAGTTTATGGAGCGCAGGCGTGTCGAGGCCGCGGTGCTGCGCGAGCGTGACCTGACCAACGCCCTGATTGACAGCCTGCCCGGTGTGTTTTATCTGTATGACGATCAAGGACGTTTGCTGCGCTGGAACAAAAACTATCAACAAGTGGTGGGTTATTCAGAAGATGAAATGCGATATTCCTATGCGCTCGATATGGTGACGGAAGAGAGTCGTCAGCTTGTCGGCGAACGCATCATGCAAGTATACACCCAGGGTGAGGCGGGCGTTGAGGCGTATTTGCGGTCTCGCAGCGGCGCCACGGTGCCCTATTACCTGACTGGACGGCGGATCATTGTGGATGGCAAACCCTACCTGGTGGGCGCCGGTGTGGATATAAGCGACCGGGTGCAGGTGGAACGAGAGCGCGAGCAGTTTGTTCAGCGGCAGATCGAGCAGGCGCAGGTGATCGCGCAGGTGTCGCAAGAGTTGGCCGGTGTGCCGCAACTGGAAGAAATGTTCCGTCGCGTGGTCAATTTGATTCACGGTCTGGGATACTATCATGCGCAGGTTTTTCGTTACGACCCGGCCCAAGACGCTATGTCCCTGGTCTATGGCTATGGCGAGGCCGGTGCGGCGATGCGGGCAGCCGGCCACAATCTGCCGATGGGACGCGGCGTGGTGGGTACAGCGGCGGCTACGGGCGAGTCGGTGTTGGTGACGGATGTGCGACAGAACCCCGATTGGCAGCCCAATCCGCACCTGCCTGATACGCAGGGCGAACTGGCCGTGCCGATCAAGTTGCGCGAGCAGGTGTTGGGTGTGTTGGACGTGCAAAGCGACCGCGTCGGCGCACTAACCGATGATGACCGCATCTTGTTGGAATCCTTGTCGGGGCCTATTGCGTTGTCCATCGAGAATACGCATTTGTTGGGCGAGGCGGCGACTCAGCAGCGCACCTTGCAGACAGTGCTGGACAACATCCCGGTAGGGGTGTTTGTGGCCGAGGCGTCGACAGGACGACCTATCCTGGTGAACCGGCGCTCTGAAGAAATGCTGGGCAAGGGTGTGTCGCCAGAAGCGACCAAAGATGAGTTGGCCCAGGTTTACGCGGCCTATTTATATGGCACCGACGAACTGTATTCGCCGGAGCGGATGCCGCTGGTGCGGGGCATGTTTGGTGAGAGTGCATCGGTAGATGATATGGAGATCCGGCGGCCAGATGGGCAGCGTATGCTGTTGCAGGTTCAGGGCGTACCGATTCGAGATGAGAGTGGGCAAATCGTTTCCAGTGTGGCCGTGTTCCAGGACATTACCGAGAGCAAGCGGGCGGCGGCCGAGATGGCCGAGCGGCTGCGTGAGTTGGATGCTCTGTATCGTACCATGACCCGTGAACAGTGGCAGGCATTTCGTCAAACAGCGGCGTTGACCGGTGGGTACGAGTTTGATCCGCTGACCCACACCATCGCCGCGGTGGATTCACAGGCTCTGGCGGCGCCGACCGGCGAGGAAACATCGCCGGTGCGGTTGGCGCCGTTGCAACTGCGCGGCGAAACCATCGGCATGGTGGGGCTGTACCAAAATGCCCAGGCGCCGTTCGACCCGGAGCAAGAGGCTTTGGTGGAGGCTATTCTGGAGCAGGCTGCTCAGGCATTGGAAAGCGCCCGCCTGTCCGAGATGACCCAGTCGGCCCTGGCCGAAACGCGCGCCCTGTACAATCTCAGCGGTATTGTGGGGCGCGAGTTGGATGTGGATGTGATTTATCGAGCTGTCAGTCAATCGCTGGTGCAAGACCTGGGTTACAGCCGGTCGTGGATCGTTGCCGTAGACCACGAATCGCACACGATTCAAGGGATGGTCGGTCAGGGCATTGACGAGCCCCGGTCTCTGAGCGTGTTTTCCTGGACGGATCGGCAAAACCCGATTTTGCCGGATGTGCTGGATGGTCATTCGATGGTGATCAACGATCCCATCCACGATCCCCGCATGGCCAATGTTCCGCCTGAGGCGGTGCAGCAGTTAGGCAAGGTGGCGCAGACGCCGGTGCTGGTGGGTAGCAGTGTGCAGGCCGTGGTGGTGGTCGGGCGGCCTCTCGATGCCGCTGACATTGGCGAAGAAGACCTTCGCCTGCTGGAAGCCGTGGCTGCACAACTGGCGGTGGCCATCCAGCGTGCCGACCTGTTCCGCCGCACCCAAGAGGCGTTGGCCGAGGCCGAGCAGACGCATCGCCGCTATTTGCACGAGGCCTGGAGCGAGTTTCTGGCCGGGCGAGGCCTGGATGTGCGTGGCTATATGGCCGACCCGACCGGCATTGTACCGATCCGTGCCGACGAGCCGGGCAGCGGCGGTTTATCGGTGGAGGGGCGCATTTCGCTGCCGCTCCAGGTGCGCGGCCAGGTGATCGGCGTGCTGGATGTGGCCCGTGAAGCAGCCGGCTGGGGCGAGGCCGAGCAAGAAATGATCGCTGCTCTGGCGCAGCAGTTGGGCGACCTGATCGAGTCGGAACGGTTGTTTGAGCAGTCACAGGCCACACTGGCCGAAACTGAGCGATTGTACCAGGTCAGCCAGCGCATCACCCGAGCCGAAACGCCGCAACAGGTCTTTCAAGTCATCACCGATGTGGTGGCCGATACCTCTGCCGATACGGCGGCCATTTTCTCATTCGAGATGTCGGCGCGCGGCGAGACATCCGGCCAGGAACGCATCGAGGTCTTTTGGAACCGCGCCGGTATCGAATCGCCGATGCCGTCAGGCACAACCCGACCGATCGGTGAAAATCCGTTTCTCTCTTTGTTTGGCGCCGGACAAGCGTTGTTCTGTGCCGACACATGGAACGATCCCCGTCTGGCCGGACCGCCGCGCACAGCTGTAGAGCAAATGCAGGTACGCGCCCTGGCTTTGGTGCCTCTGGCAGTGGGTGATGAATGGATGGGTTATGTATTGGTGTCTTGGGGTACGCCGCATATCTTTGCGCCGGAAGAACAGCGCATCTATCGCGCGGTGGGCGATCAGGCGGCGGTAGTGCTGCGCAGCCAGCGTCTGCGTCTGGATGCCGAGCGGCGCGCTCATCGCGAGCAGCTCATCCGCGAAATCACGGCGCGGATGCGCGCTCACGCCGATGTAGACTCGATCTTGAACACGGCGGTGCGCGAGCTGGCGCAGCAATTGGGCGTGTCGCGGGCTTTTGTGCGTCTCAGCACTGGTATGCGCACAGATGACTCGCAAAGCAGGTGAGCATGTCGCGGATTGTGGCCATCGGTAATCAAAAAGGGGGCGTCGCCAAGACAACTACGTGTCTGTCTCTGGGCGCCTGTCTGGCCGAAATGGGCAAAACGGTGTTGTTGATCGATCTGGACCCGCAGGCCAACCTCACCATGTCGCTCAATCTCCAGCCGGGCGAACTGCGACGCACTATTGGCGACGCGCTGCTGCACAATGCCACACTGCTCAGCGTGAGCCGCGAGACGGATGTGCCAGGACTGGACCTGGTGCCGTCGAGCCCAGGGCTATCTACGGTGGACAAGTCGTTGTATCGCGGGCAGCGGTACGAGTTTTACCTGCACGAGTCGCTGGCGGCATTGGATCGTTCTTTGTATGATTATGTGCTGATAGATTGCCCGCCGTCGCTCGGCCCGTTGATGTTGAATGCTCTGACGGCGGCTCATTTCTTGATCGTGCCGACTCAGGCCGAGTATTATGCGGCGCGGTCGCTGGACAATATCCTGGAATTGGTTAAACTGGTACGGCAAAAGACCAATCCTGGTTTGAGTTATCGCATCCTGGTGACGATGTATGATCGGCGCAACAGCATTTGTGTGCGCATTTACGAGCGGATGCAGGCGCGGTTTCCGCAGGTCTTGTTCAAAGCCGTGATCGAGGTGGATACCAAGCTGCGGGAAAGCCCGATGCTGGGCAAGCCGATCACGCTCTACAAGCCAGACACGCGCGGCGCACAGCAGTATCGGGCATTGGCCGAGGAGTTGCAGAGCTATGAGTGATAATGATTTGAGAAATCAGTTGGAAGGCCTTTTTTCTGGCGACGTGCCCGATCCGCAGGGTCAACCTGTGGAAAAGCCGGCTTTGCCGACCGCAGAACAGGTCGCTGCGCCAACCTTGCCGGCTGTAGAACCGCCCGCTATGCCGACCTCCGATATGGATATGGGACGCCGGTATATATTCGAGAGAACGGGTGAATCGCCGGCGCAGCCTCGTGTTGCGCCGCGTCGCGAGATGCTGTCGTCGGACATGGAGCGAGAAGATGAGCCGGGGCAAAAGCAACAGCGTGATCATATCTTGAATGTGTTGTTGATCGGAGCGGCGTGGGGCGGTGCCGTGGCCGTGTTGGCTCTGATCGTTGGCGTGGTGCAAAAACCTGCTCGCCTGGTCGCCTATGTGCCTTTTTTCGCCGGCTATGCCCTGATTCTGGCTGCCGCCTTGATGCGCCGCCTGCCGCGCTGGCTGCGGATGAGTGTGTTGTTTGCGGTGGCCTATGGCGTGGCCCTGTTTTCAGTGCTTCAGAACGGCATGATGAGCACGGCGCCGTGGTATCTGTTTGTCGTTTCTCTGATGTTCTTTGCTCTGTCCAGCACGCGGGCGGGCGGCATTTCGGCGATTGTGCATATTTTGCTCTATCTTGGCGGCTTGGTGGCTTTTCAATTGGGGTGGTTGACGGTGCTGTCGCCGATTGCGGTGGAAAAAAACGTGTCGCAGGCCATGGTGGTGGGGGGCAGTTTTGTCTTGATCACGGTGGTGTTGACCTCGGTGCAGGCTTTGTTTGCGACGGCGCAGCGGCGGGTGATGCACTCGTTGCGTGAGCGCAGCGAGTCGTTGCGTCTGGCTCAAGACCTGGCCCAGCAGCGTGCTCTGGAACTGGAGCAGGCCAACCAATCGCTGCAACGCCAGACGGCTTTTTTTGCCCTGAGTGCGCAGGTGGGGTATTTGTCTACCCAAAGTATGGTGTCGGATGAATTTATTCGGCAGGCTATCAACCTGGTGCATCAGCGATTGGATCTTTATGATGTGAGCCTGTTTCTGTTGGAACAAGGCGGCGAATGGGCCACGCTAGAGGCGCAGGCCGGGCGGGATGACGTCTTGGCGAACTCGATATTGGAGCGACCCTCACGCATCGCCGTGACTCCAGACTCGCTGCCGGGCGAATGTGTGGCTCTGAGACAGGCGCGCGTGATCTCGACGGCCCAAGACCTCAGTCAGGAGAGCTTTGCGCTGCCTGAGGCCCGTTCGGCAATGGTGCTGCCGATGGTGGCGCAGGGGCAGGTGATCGGACTGATGATCATTCAAAGCAAGCAGGTGGCGGCTTTTCAAGAAAGCGATGTGGTGCCGCTGCTGGCAATGACCGATCAGTTGTCCAACGAGATTTATAACACCAGGCTGTACGCTCAGTTGAATGAGCGTCTGGAGCAGGTGCAGGCTGCGCAGCGGTATTATGTGCGTGAGGCGTGGGACCAGTTTTTGCCTTCGCGTTCGCTGACCTGGTACGAGTATGAACAGCCCGGCGTGACGCCTTTGGGTGGACGCGAATTGCCCGAAGTGGAGCGCGTGTTGGCCGAGCCGCGCCTGGCTGTTTTGGGCGATGGCGAGGCTTCTGAACCATCGGCTTTGGTGTCGCCGATTTCGCTGCGGGATCAGGTGATCGGCGTGTTGGGGCTGCATCAGACCGATCAGGCTCGTTTTTGGAGCGAGGAGGAGATTGGTCTGGTCTCTACCATTTCAGAGCAGATGGGGTTGATTCTGGAAAACGCACGGCTGTTTGAAGAGGCGCGAGTGCGCGCCGGTCAGGAACGTCAGGTGCGCAAAGTGTCTACCCGCATGCGCGAAAGTCTGGACGTGGATATGGTGTTGCGCACTGCGGTGGATGAAATGTATCGGGCTTTGGGCCTGGAGGAGATTGTGATTCGCCTGGCTACCGAAGACACTGTGCCGCCCACCGCGCAATGATGACGGTCGAGATGTGGAGCATTTGGGATTGGAGAAAGTGGCGATGAGGAAAATCGGCATCTTGCAGCGTCTACGCACCATTCGCTGGCGGTTGCAGCTCTCGTTCATGATCGTGGTTCTGCTGTCGGTGACATTGATCGGCGCCATTTCATCGTGGGCGAGTTGGCAAAGCGCCCGCGATCAGGTAGAGAACCGCCTGGATATGGCCGCTGATTTCAAACAGGCGCAGGTGCAGCTTTGGGCGATGGATGTGCAAACGGCGATGGCCAATATCGCCTCTGATGACAATATCCTGGCCTATATGCCGTTTGCCTTTCTTGGCACCGATCCAACTCAAACCCCAGGTACGTATGGCACATTTTTGCGGGCATTGAGCGGTCAGTTGGAACGCTATGTGCTTCAAGGGCGGGTGTTTCAAGAGCTTTTTCTGATTAACCTGGATGGTGGGGTGATCATGTCTACCGGCGATTTGCAAGGCCAGGATTACGCCAGTCAGCCTTTTGTGCAATGGGGGCAGTATGATCCGTTGTTGTATGCCTCGGCTGCTCTGCCACCTTTTGATGACCTGACCGTCCTGGCCGTGCATCCAATCCACAATCAGCAGGGAGTGCTGCTCGGCTTGCTGGCCGGGCGGGCCAATGTGTCGCATCTTGCCGATATGATGGTCCGGCGCAGCGGTTTGGGCGAAACAGGAGAGACGTTTTTGGTGGGGCGAGATCGCTTGCTGTTGACTCGTTCACGATTCTCTGGCTTTCAAGTAGGGCAGACCAGGGTGGATACGGTGGGTGCGAACATGGCCTTGGAACATCGCGCTCAGGGGTTTGGTTTCTATGATGATTATCGCCAGATGCGGGTGGCCGGTTCTTTTCGCTGGATTCCCGAGCTGGATGTGGCTTTGCTGGCCGAGCAGGATCAAGCAGAGGCATTTCAAGATGCTTTTCGAGTCATGGCGATCAACATTGGAGTGATTCTGGCCAGCCTGATGGCAGCCGGTGTGATGTCATTTTTCTTTGCGCGCGGCCTGGCATTGCCGGTGATCAACCTGGCCGAAACGGCGCGCCAGATCGCTCAAGGCGATATGACGCGGGTGGCCCATGTCGGGCAGCAAGATGAAGTGGGCCAGTTGGCTCAGGATTTTAATTATATGACAGCCCAATTGCGCGGCTTGATCGGCACATTGGAAGAGCGGGTGTCGGAGCGAACCCGCGCCCTGCAAAAAAGGTCCGAATATATGGCGGCCTCGTCTGAGGTGGCACGGGCAGTGGCCTCGATCTTGAATGTGGAGCAGTTGATCCGGCAGGTGGTCGATCTGATTCGGGAGCGGTTTAATTTTTATTATGTGGGGCTGTTCTTGCTGGATGAAGCGGGGCAGTGGGCGGTTTTGCGCGCCGGAACAGGGCCGGCCGGCCGGGCAATGCTGTCTCGCGGGCATCGCATTCGGGTGGGCGAGGGCATGATCGGCACCAGCATTTTGAGCGGGCAGGCGCGTATTGCTATGCAGGCCGATCAGGATGCTGCCCGACTTGCTGCGCCCGAACTGCCCGATACACGATCTGAGGCAGCCTTGCCGCTCAAGGCGCGCGGGCAAACGATTGGCGCGCTAACGGTGCAGAGCGAGCATATGGGGGCGTTCGATTCGGATAGCCTGGCCGTTTTGGAGACGATGGCCGATCAGGTGGCTCTGGCTCTGGCCAATGCTCGCCTGGTGCAGCAGGCCCAGGATGCCATAGATGCGCAGCAACGGGCCTTTGCCCAGTCGACCCAGGATGCCTGGCGGCAGTTGATTGCCTTGCAGCCTGGCGCCGGTTTTGTGCGCAATCAGAGCGGCTTGTTGCCGGTCGGAGATATGTGGCGGCCGCAGATGGCTCAGGTGCTTGGCACAGGCGAGATGACGCGATCAGGTCGGTCGGTGGGTATTCCGATCAAGGTGCGTGGCCGGGTGATCGGCGTGATTGATGCACTCAAGCCGCCCGAATCGTCCTGGACCGATGCCGAGATCGAGTTGATTCAGACGTTTACCGATCAGTTAAATCAGGCATTGGACAGCGCCAGGCTGTACCAGGATACACAACGCAGCGCGGCGTTTGAGCAGTTGCGCAGTGAAATCGCCTCGCGCGTCCGGGCTACGTTGGATGTCAATGTGGTGCTGCGCACGGCGGCCCAAGAGATTCGCTCTGCTTTTAACCTGGATGAGGTCGAGGTGCGTATGGGCAGCGACATGGTTGAGCCAGATCAGGAATAGGGAGGAATATCTATGTGGAACTGGGCTAAACAGTTTTTCAAACCTCCCACTTTTGCGGATGAAGATCGGGGTCGCACGGCTCGCCTGCTGCACGTTTTTTTGCTGACGATGGGGGGTGTCTCGCTTTTGGTGTCTGTGCTGTTGTTGGTGGTAGGACGCCTTGTGTTGGGCAGCATAGAGGCTTTTATTCCGCTGTCGGGCATAACCGTTTTTGTCCTGGCTCTGGCTTTGAGTTGGTTCAATCGGCGTGGGTATACGGTTTTGAGCAGCTTGATCTTTGTGGGCTTGCTGTGGCTGGTTTTGACCTGGTGGATGGTGGGCGTGACCGGCTTTTTGCGCGATCAGACGGCAATAGCTTATCCGTTGCTGGTCTTGTTTGCCGGCCTGCTGCTGGGTGAGCGAGCTGTGTGGTCCTGCACTGCGCTGAACGTGGCGACGATCATCGCCTCATTCTGGATCGAAAAAGCGGGGCTGTTGCACTATGGCGGAACGCCGCGAACCATCGCCGACCTGATCATGCTGTCGGCCATTTTTGTGCTGACCGGTGCCCTGTTGCAGCAAGCCACGCATAGTTTGAATCTGGCTGTGCAGCGCGCCCGCACCAATGAGCAGGCGCAACGCCAGGCTAATCTAGAGTTGCAGTCTATGCGCGCCTCGTTGGAAGAGCGAGTGGCCGAACGCACAGCCGAGGCGCAGCGTCGCGCCCGATATCTGGAGGCGGCTGCTCAAATCGGGCAGGCCGCCGCCCGGCTGCGCAACGTCGTTGAGATGTTGCCGCAGGTGGCAGAACTGGTCAGTCGGCATCTAGATGTGTACCATGTGGCCGTGTTTTTGTTGGACCAGGATGTCAAAGCCGAGGGGCGTTATGCCACTTTACAGACGGCAACCAGCCCAGGTGGACAACAATTGTTGGCGCAGGGTTATCGGGCGCGCACAGGCGAGGAGAGTGTGGTGGGCTATGTGCTGGCTCACAATGAGCCGCGCCTGGTGTTGGATGACGATATGGAAAGCAAGCCATTGGGCAAGAGCTTTTTAGCCTTTAGCCATTCGGGGATCGCTCTGCCGTTGAGGGTGGGTGAGCGGATGTGGGGCGTGCTGGATCTACAAAGCGTTCAGCGATCCGTTTTTGCGCCTCAAGATGTTCCGGTGCTGCAAATGTTGGCCGATCAGTTGGCTGTGGCGATTGAAAACTTGAATTTGTTTGCCGAGGCTCAAAGGTCTTTGGAGGCGCAGCGTCAGGCCTATGGCGAGTTTACCCATCAGGCCTGGATTGAGCGCGTCCGTGAACAGGCCAGATTGGGGTTTGTGTCTACAGTCGAAGGCGTTTTTCCGTCCAAACGTTCGTGGCAGCCCGAAATGGTGAATGCCTATCAGTCTGGCCAGATCGTGCAGACCGACGCCGATGTGTTGGCCGTGCCGATCCGCATCCGGGATCACATCGAGGGGGTGATGCGGCTGCGCAAACCTCAGGCCGGTCGTTGGACGGCCCAAGAGGTGGCTTTGATGGAGACGCTGGCGCAGCAGGTCAGCGATGCGTTGGACAGCGCACGTTTGTATCAGGACACGCAAAACAGCGCGGCTCGTGAGCGGTTGATCGGCCAGGTTTCATCGCAGATGCGCGCCTCGCTGAATGTCAATGTGGTATTGCAGACGGCGCTGCGAGAAATAGGCGACGCGCTGGGGATGGCCGAGATCGAAGTGCGTATGGGGCAGCCGGGTGATGGTTTGAGCAAGGAGGAACAGGGATGAGTGTGTTGGCGGCGCAGCTCGGCATCTGGTTTATTGTCACATTGGAGGTGATTTTATCTCTGTATGTGCTGCTGCTCCATATACGTCATCCGGTTCACCAGCATGTGGGTGTTTTGTTGATGAGTTATGCCATCACCGGAGCAGGGATTGGGTGGATGATGACAGCCACCGATGTGGCGCAGGCGCAAACAGCAACATGGTTGATTTCCGGCACAGCCATTGCGGTGCAGGCCGGCGCCATATTGGCTACCGTGGCTCTGATCAAGCCGGGGTGGTTGTATGGGCGGCAGCGGTGGGTGTGGTGGCCGGTGTATGCATTGATGGTGCTGCCGGCCGCGTTGACGGCCCTGGATGTGTTAAGGGGTACTCAGTTATGGTATGTGAGCCTTGTTCCTGAGACCTATCAAGGTGGTTTTGTGCTGTCATCGGCCTATTTGACCGGGCCGGTTTCGACGGCTGTGCGTGTCGCTATGATGATTGCCATGCCGGCGGCATTGCTGGTTTTGTTATACCTGCTCTTGTTCGACAAATCATTGTCGCCGCTGAACCGCCGGTTGGGTTGGGTTTTATTGGTGGCTCAATCATTGGCGGCTGCGGCTGCGTTGATTGCACCCAGGCAGGTGCCGGCCGTGGTATTGGCCCTTTTCACCAATCTGGCTATTTCTGTACCGTTTGTCTATGTCACCTGGCGGCAAATGCTGGTTGAGCGGCGTCCACAGGTGGGGTCGTTGCAAGTTCGGCTGACGGTATTGATATTAGCTATCGTAGTGCCACTGTTTATTGCCATTTTGGCGATAAACAATTTTCGCATCTCGTTTTTGCTGCGGGAAAAATTTGAGCAAGACCTGGTTCGCGCCAATGAGCAGTTGGTGACGCGGACACAGGAGTGGCTGAATGACCATGTCGGGTTTTTAGAGGCTGTGGCTTCTCTTACGGCCATAACCAGTATGCAGGCCGATCTGCAAAAACCGCTTTTGGAAGAGTTGATCAAACAGTATCCCTACATGTATCTGATCAGCACGGTGGGGATGGATGGCATCAATGTGGCGCGCAGCGACCTCGAGTTGCCCAAAGATTACCGTGACCGACTGTGGTTTCAACAAGCGCGTGATGGGGCACCAATGGCTTTTCAGGTCTTGATCAGTCGCACATCGGGGCGGCCTTCGTTGGTGATGTCCAAACCCATCCGCAACCGGAGCGGGCAGATTGTGGGTGTGTTGATGTTTGGCAGCGAGTTGAATCAATTGGTCCGTGAGGTATCGCTCAGCCGCATCGGTGCCGCCGGTTATGCATATCTGGTGGATGCGGACAATGTGCTTGTGGCGCATCCCGAGGCCGGGGTTGCCCAAGAATTGCGCAACTTGAGCGACGAGCCAGCGGTAAAGGTCTTGCGTCAGGGGCAACGAGGGATATACTCGTTTCAAGATGCAGATGGGCGACAGTGGGTGGCCTGTCTGGATGCGATGGAGCATGGGTGGGGGGTGATCGTTCAACAGCCACTAGATGAGTTGGTCATCTTGCAGCGGCCTTTGCAACAAACCTCGTGGGTGATGGTGGGGTTTGCTCTGGTGGTGTTGTTGATTCTGGCATGGTTTAGCGTGCGGCAGGCATTTATTCCACTGCGCTCTTTGACCTATGCTGCTCATATGATTGCGGCCGGCGATTTGACCCATCCGGTGCCAGTGGAAAGCCAGGACGAGATCGGCGTTTTGGCGCGCACCCTGAATGATATGACGACGCGGCTCAATGGTCTGATCGGCGGGCTGGAGCAAAGCGTGCGCGAGCGCACGGCAGCTTTGGAGCGTCGCTCGGTGTACCTGGAAGGCTCGGCCGAGATTGCTCAGGCAGCAGCTTCGATCATTGACCGGGATGAATTGCAGGCTCGGGTAGTTGAACTGATTCGGCAGCGATTCAATTTATATTACGTAGGCCTGTTTTTGCTCGATTCGGCGCGCGAGTGGGCGGTGCTGCAAGCCGGCACCGGCACAGCCGGGCGATTGATGCGGGCGCGCGGGCATCGTCTCAAGGTGGGCGAGGGGATGGTGGGTTGGGCCATCGCCAATGCGCAGGCGCGCATCGCCCTACGTGCTGAACAAGACCAGGCGCGGCGCGTGATTGTCGAACTGCCCGACACACGCTCCGAGGCGGCCCTGCCGCTGCGGGCGCGCGGCCAGGTGATCGGCGCGATTACGGTGCAGAGCGATCAATCGGATGCGTTCGATCAGGATGCCTTGATGGTGCTGCAAACGATGGCCGACCAGGTGGCTTTGGCGATTGACAATGCCCGTTTGCTGGCCGAAAGTGCCGAGTCTTTGCGGGTGGCACAGCGCGCCGCCGGCGAATTGACCGGGCAGGCCTGGAGCGAACTGTTGCACGCACGTGGTGAGTGGGGCTACCGCTATGCGGACCGGGCCATGGCTGCGGCTACCGGAGACTGGCAGCCCGATTTGCGTCAGGCGGTGCAGACCGACAGTGTGGTGCAGTACTCGCCTCCCTCGGATTCGATGGTCCCAGATCAGGCGTCTCGGCTGCTGTCTATTCCGTTGCGAGTGCGCGAGCAGGTGGTGGGCGCGCTGCGCTTTCGGCGCAGCACACCCGATCAGGCCTGGACCAGGGTGGAGATTGAATTGCTCGAGGCGTTGGTCAATCAACTGGGGCAGGCACTCGAAGTGGCCCGTCTGTACGAAGACACTCAACGTCTGGCTGCTCGCGAGCAGGTGATCAGCGATATTTCAGAGGCGTTTACCCGCGCCATTGACCAGGATGCGCTGTTGCGCGCTGCCGTGCGCGAGTTGAGCCGGTTGCCCAACGTCACGCAGGTGTCTGTGCATATCGGCGCCGAGCCAGAGCAGGCAGATTGAGAAGGGAGAAACGCAGGTGAGTGATCGTCTGACTGAGCCTCAACAGATCGGTCATCCGGCCGCCGGACGAGATCGGTCGCACCCAACAGTGGGTGTGATGCTGCTCGAAGTGCCACAAGATCAGACCATGTGGTTGGGTATATTGGATCGGGCGCGTCTTTTGGGTGTGAATTTGCTTTATTTCATTGGGCGGATTCTGGCAAAACCCGGCGCGACCAGAGTGAGTTCTAATGTCATCTATGATCTGATCCATGACGGCACGGTAGATGCCTTGATTGTGTGGGGTAGCAGCGGCGCCGGCCTGGGGGTGTCGCTCGATCAAGCCGAGATGCTGGATTTTCTGCACCGCTATGATGGGCTGCCGTTGGTGCATGTCGAAAAACCCTTGCCGGGCTTTCCCTGTATTTTGACAGATACCTATGATAGTATGTGTCAAATTATCGCACATCTGATTCAGACGCATCATCGGCAGCGGATCGCCCTGATTCGTGGCCCGGAGGGGCATTTTGAGACAGAGGAGCGCGTTCGGGCCTTTGGCGATACATTGACCGCTCATCATCTGGAGGTCAATCCGGCCATAATCAGCGATCCATGTGGCTGGTCAGAGGCCAGCGGCGCAGAAGCGATGCGACAATTGCTCGACCAACGCGGTCTGCGCCCCGGTGTGGATTTTGATGGTCTGGCGGCGACCGAAATTCAATATGCAGTTGGCGCCGCCAGAGAGCTGTACGCGCGGGGCGTGGCCGTGCCGGCTCTGGTTTCGGTGGTGGGATTTAATGATATAGCCGCCTCTGAGGTGACTCAACCTCCGTTGACGACGGTGCGCAAACCTTTTTATCAGTCCGGCCAGGAAGCTCTGGATCGGGTTCTGGCTTTGCTGCGGGGTGAGTCGGTGGAGGCGCAGTGTTTTTTGCCGGCCGAGATGATCATTCGCCGCTCGTGTGGGTGCTGGCCGCAAGAGATTGATGAGGTAACGTCGGATGTTGTCAGCGCAGCCAGCGTGGCCGATCGGCGGGCTGCGACGGTGGCCGAGATAGCGCGCACTATTGAGAGGATGCTGTTGCCTGATGAGGACACTGCTCGGCTGGCCGGGCAGTGGGCGGCGCAACTGGTGGACGGTTTGGATGGCGATGCAGATGCTGCCGAAAACTCTTTTCTGACTCTTTTTGAAGATGCCATGCGCCAATTGCCCGTGTTTGAGGAGTGTGTGGGGCTGTGGCATCGGGTTTTGTCGGTGATGCGCGCCGGTTTGCGTGGGGATATGAGCGGCGAGCAAGCGGCACATGCCGAGAATGCGTGGCATCAGGCCCGTCTGCTGGTGGCCCGACGGGTGCAATATACCGAGATTGAACGCAGCTTGCGGCGGGTTTTTCAAGATGACACGTTGCGTTCAATCGAAGCTGGCCTTTTGGCGGTCAACGATATTGAATCTATGATGGGTGTGCTGGCGACCACGATATCTCGTTTGGGCATTTCCAGTTGCGACCTGGCTCTCTATACCGATCCACTCCAATCGCTGTCCGGAGCGCAGTTGGTGCTGGCCTATCATGATGGGGAGCGGCTGGCCTTGAGTGAGCCGACCAGGTTGTTCGAGACTAGAGAACTGTTGCCGGCCGGGCTTTGGCCGCAAGGTCGGCCTTTTCACAAAATCGTTTTGCCGCTGGTCTTTCAGGAACAGCCGCTCGGCTTGATGGCTCTGGAAGTCGAGCCGCGCGAGGGATTTGTCTATGAATCGCTGGCTCAAAAGGTCAGCAATGCGCTGCATGTGATTCTGGCGGCGCAGCAGTATCAGCGCGTGCAGGCCAACTTGATGTATGAGCAGTCTTTGCTGCGCGCCTTGATGGATACGGTGCCTGACTATGTGTATTTTAAGGACCGCGACAGCCGATTTCTGCGCATCAGCCGATCACATGCTCGTGCTATGGGGTTACGAGACCCATCTGAAGCCCAGGGCATGAGCGATTTTGATACAAACCAACCAGAGCGCGCCCAAAAAATGTTCGAGGATGAGCAAGAGATCATCCGCACCGGGCAGCCCAAAGCGGGCATTGAAGAAATGTCTATTGGTCGAGATGGCACAGAGACATGGATTTCGGCAACCAAGGCGCCTCTGCGCAATGAGCAAGGGGAAATCATTGGCACTTTTGGCATCTCGCGCAATATTACCTCGCTCAAACGGGCCGAGCGAGATATGGCGCGCTTTGCGACGGATATGGAGCGTCGTGCTGCTCAACTTCAAGTGGCTTCAGAGGTGGCTCGTGACACTGCCTCGATTCGTCAATTGAGCGATTTGCTGAACCGGGTGGTCAATTTGATCTGTGACCGTTTTGGCTATGATCATGCGGTCATTTTCTTGCTGGATGAGCAATCCCAATACGCGGTGTTGGCGGCAGCTACCGGCGAGGTGGGGGCGCGGATTTTGGCGCGCGGTTACAAACTGGAGGTTGGCGAGCAGGGCATCGTCGGCGAGGCCATTCGCAGCGGGCAGCCGCAGATCGTTTTGGGCGACCGTGCGACGGCTGCCAGGGTTAATGCGATGGATGATGCTTCTTTGTGGCCCGAAGCCCACTCTGAAGTGGTGCTGCCACTGGTGTTTGGCGGACGGGTGATCGGCGCATTGGACGTGCAGAGTCAGCGGGCGGCGGCCTTTGATGAGCAGGATGTGGTTTCGTTGCACATGCTGGCCGATCAACTGGCGGTGGCGATTGAAAACGCTCGCTTGTTTGAGCAAATGCAGCAGACGGTGCGCGAACTGGAGGTGGCGTCGGGGCGTTATACACGCGAGGCCTGGCGCGAGGTAGAGCAGGTGGGTTATCGCTATCGCCAGTTGAACATCGAGCCGTCTGTGGAGCAGTCGGTCGAGGCTCAAGAGGCCAGGAAATCTGGGCAGTCGGTGTTGGCCGATTCACTGACGCGCCAGTTGTCCGACCCCGAGTCGGGTGAGGCGGTCACCAGCACTTTGGCCGTGCCGATCAAATTGCGCAACGAGGTGGTGGGCGTGCTAGACTTGCGTTTTGCCGGGACCTCGGCCCCGCCAGAGATGGTCTCTCTGGTCGAAGAGGTGGCTAATCGCCTGGCTTTGTCGCTGGAAAGCGCACGTTTGCTCCAAGAGACGCAACGTCGGGCGGCGTATCAACAGCAGCTCGGCGAGGTGACATCGCGTATCTATGAAACACTGGACATTGAGACGGTGCTCAAGACGGCAGTGCAGCAAATTCGACAGGCGATGGGACTGCCCGAAGTCGTCATTCAACTGCGGCATACCTGATTCAGGCAGATTGGCAGGACAAGATGACAAAACCAGGTTTGGAAAATTCTCCATCCGTTCAGGTTGATTCAGAACAAGATACGAGCAAGTATCTCCGATATGCCGGGATCATATTTGGCCTGGCTTCGCTGTTGCTGGCTGTCGTGTATCTGGTGTTGGGGCTGAGATTATCGGCCTGGCAATTGGTTGCCGTTGCCGGGGTTAACCTGACCGGTAGTATCGCCATGCTGATCATTTGGGTGTTGTCCCGGCATGTGCAGGCCGACTATTTGACTTGCTGGCTCTTTGGTGTGTTTCTGGTGGATCTGCCGCTCAATGAAGCGTTTTTGCAGGGAGCGACCCCGCTGTATGCTCTGAGTATGCTGGTGTTGCTGGCCGTGTTGGTCTTGCGCATTTTGCCGCGCCGTTATTTGCCCTGGGTGGCGATCATCGGCCTGGCCGAGGCCGGGGTTTTTTATGCCTTGAATGTGCAAACATGGTGGGTGCGCTTTGCCATGACCGGCCAGGTTTGGGTTTACGTCTTGATCGGTTTGATCGTGGGGCTGGCCGGTGTGATGATGGCCTTGACTCTGATGCAGGTGTTTCGGGGCAGCACCATTCGCGCCCGTTTGCTGCTGGCTTTTACTTTGCTGGGCATTTTGCCCATTTTGAGCATCAGTTTTTTGACCTTTGTGCAGGGGTGGCAGGCCGGTCGGCAGGCGGCGGTAGAGCGATTGACGCTGATGGCGCAGTTCAAGGGGGTGCAGGTTGAGGCCTGGGTGGACGGCCTGCGGGCAGATTTGTATGCTGCGTGGGATACCAGTGGCGCGGGGCCATTGGCTCTCTATATGCTGGATTATTATGCCCGCGTTCAAAAGGGCGAAACCCTGGTGTTTCCGGCCAATGTGCAGGTTCAGTTGGAAATCGTGCTCAAGCGGCACATTTCCGGCCGGGAGACGGTGCAAAATATGATGGTGCTGAGCCGGACGGGCCAGGTGGTAGGTACGAGCAATGACAAATTGAGGGGTTGGAATTACTCGCAAGAGTCTTTTTTCCGGGCTGCGTTGGAGCAAGAATATACCGACCTGGCCTGGTATTTGCCCGGCCTGAACGAGTGGGTGGTCATGTCGTCGCTGCCCATTCGTAATGATCGGGGTGAGTCGTTGGGTGTTTTGGTGGCTTGCGCTCCGGCGGCGGCGTTGGATCAGGTTTTGACTCAGGATGTGAACCTGGGCAAAACGGGCGAGGTGTACCTGGTCGGTCTGGGGCAGGTGCGTTTGACCGGAACAGGGTTGCTAGATCGCCAGGTGGTGGTGAACACGCAAGGTTTTCAGCAAGCTATCTTGACCCGCACAGATGGTTGGGCCGAATATGCCAACTATGTGGGCAGTTCGGTGGTGGGCGCTTATCGCTGGCTGCCCGATCTGGAAGTGGCTTTGTTGGTTGAGCAGCGGCGTGCCGAGGCCTTTGCCGATTTTTACGGGCGGCTGGTCTGGAACAGCTTGATGATTTTGGTCTCGGCCGTCCTGACTTTTATCATCTCGCGTTATGTGATTCAGAGCATTTCCATTCCCCTGGCCGATCTGGCGCAGGTGGCCGGGCAGGTGGCAGCCGGCGACTGGTCGCGCACGGCCCGCACGGATCGTCATGACGAGATCGGCGCAGTGGCGCAGGCGTTCAATCAGATGACGGGGCAACTGCGAGAAGCGATCAACTCGTTGGAAGCCCGCGTGGCCGAACGCACGCAGGCGTTGGAGCAGCGCTCCAATTACCTGGCCGTTTCGTCTGAGGTGGGGCGAGTGGTGGCCGCTATTTTGGATACAGAGCAGTTGATCCGTGAGGTGGTTGAGTTGATCCGTGACCGGTTTGGCCTGTCTTATGTGGGGCTGTTTCTGACCGGCCGGAGTGCAGGGGGCGATCAGGGTGATGGTCAGGCTGTGTTACATGCCGCCGCCGGCGAACAGGGCTGGCAGGATCAGGATCGTGGCCGGCAGGTTCAGGTCGGACAGGGAAGCGTGGGCGAGGCTATTGCTCAAAACCAGGCTTGTGTGGCGACCGACATAGCTGCTCTGTTTGGAGAGGATGGGCTGTCTGGCATCCGTTCAGAGGCTGCGGTGCCGCTGCGGGCCGGCGGGCAGGTGGTGGGCGCGCTGCTGTCGCAAAGCAGACAGTCCGACGCGTTCAATGCCGATATGGTTTTGGCCCTGCAAACGGTGGCCGATCAGGTGGCGGCGGCTTGGAACAATGCCCAACTGTTTGCCCAGACGCAACAGGCTCTTGAATCGGCCCGCCAGGCCTACGGCCAGGTCAGCCGTGAAGCGTGGAGCCAACTGCTGCGCACATTTGTCGAACTGTCTTTTCGCAGCGATGCCGGAGGAGTGGACCAGGTGTCGGGCATACAGCGGCCCGAAATAGAAGAGGCGCTGCGAGAAGGAAAAATGGTGCGGATGCCGGGGCGTCTGGCGGGAGAGGATGGCGCACCGGTGGAATCGCTGGCCATTCCCATTCGCCAGGGCGATCAGGTGATCGGCGTGCTGGATACCTTCAAGCCGGCCGAGGCTGGGCGATGGACCTCGGCAGAGCTGGCCTGGCTGCAAGAAGTGACCGAACAACTGGCGTTTGCACTCGAGCGCGCCCGGTTGTATCAAGAGTCGCTGCGGCGCAGCATCCGCGAACAACAACTGCGTGAGATCGGCACGCGCATGCAGTCTACCGTCAGCCTGGACGTGTTGATGCAGCGCGCCATCGGCGACCTGGCTCGCGCCTTGAATGTGCCGCAGGCCTTTGTTCAGTTGAGCACCCGGCCGCGTTCATCAGAGGATTGAGGCAGGCCGGAATGGATGGGAGGAACGAGATGACTGCCGGTCAAACAGGTGAATCGGGGGCAGTTCGATTTATAGATTTCAGACGCTCGTTGTTGAGCCTGTTGTGGAAAATCATGTTGGGCGCGGCGTTGTTGAATCTGCTCCTTTTAGCGGTGACGCCGGATTCACACCCTTTTTGGTATAGTATGCCCATTCTATGGGCTGTGGCTGCTGGAGCGGCCTGGTATGGGTTGCGGCGCCATCGTGATGGGGGGGCGGCCTGGTTGTTTATTTTGGTCAACAGCCTGGCTTTTGCGCTGCCGCTGGCTGTGATCTCGCCCGATCAACTGACCAATGTGGCTGGCCAGGTTACATGGTACAGTCTGTCCTTTGCCTTTGTCTTTGTGGTGACTTGCACCGGCATGCTGCTGCCAACCTGGAGCGCTTGGCCGGTGTTGGGGATTTACATCATCTGTGCGGTCATTCTGCCCTGGCTGCGCGGGCAAGAGTTGCCATCGTTGGTTTGGGGCGGGATGATATTTTCGTTGGTCAGCGTCGGGCTGGCCTATGTCACTTCGAGTCCGCTCTTTGCGACTATGCGGTGGGCGATGGAAAACTTTGAACGCGCCCAGAGGCGTGCCCAGGAATTGGTTCAGAGTCGAAACGAGTTGCGGGCCAGTCTGGAAACGCAGGACCGCCTCAATGCACAGTTGGAGCAGGCCAACCGCGAACTGGCGCAGCGTGAGGCGTATCTGAGTGCGGCGGCGGCCATCTCTCGTCTGATCATGTCTACCGCCGGCATTGAAGCCCTGCTTGAACGCGCTGTGCAGTTGTTGGAAGAAGGATTCGAGGCGCACGCAGCCTGGTTTTTGATGGATGAGACAGACAAATGGTTGGTGCTGCGGGCGGCCAGTGTGACCATTCCGGTGGCGTCAGGCTATCGCGCGTCGGTACAGGAACAAACAACGATCGGCCGATGCGCAGCGCGTCGGCAGTCACAGCAGGAGGATTTGCAAGGCCGTTCGCAAGTTGACTATATTGGGCCTCAGGCTTGCTTTGAACTGGCTTTGCCACTGTTGGCGCGAGGTAGCCTGGTGGGCGTTTTGGACATGCAGAGCGAAAGGTCGCTGGATGAGCAGGTGATGGCCGTGTTGATCTCGATTGCCGATCAGGTGGCGATGGGCATTCTCAACATTCGCTCGGCCGAAGAAACGCGCCGGGCGTTGGCCGACCTGGAGCAACTGCGACAACGCTATGTCAGCGATTCGTGGCAGCGATTTGCGCCGCAGCTTGAATATGCCGGCTATCGGTGGGAGTTGGGTGATGTGCGGCCGCTGGAACATCGCCCGCTTCCAGAGATGGAGCAGGTTGAGACTGCCGGGCGACCATTGGTCGATCAGGCCAGTGTGGTGGTGCCCATCTCGTACGGTGGGCATACCCTGGGCGTTTTGGGCGTGAGCGATCCCGAGTCTCAGGCCGTTTGGACGCCAGAGGCCGTCGCTCTGGTCGAATCGGTGGCCACGCAGATGGGGGTGTCGTTGGAAAATGCCCGCCTCTTTCAAGACGCCCAAGAGCGGTTGGCCGAGGTGATGGTGTTGCAGCGACGCTTGATGCGCGAGACCTGGGGCAATTATATGGCCACACGTCGCCAGCGCGATTTTGTGTTCAATCAGCCAGGGATTCAAAAGGCCGATGTGCCGGAACAGGTGGAGCAGGTGTTGGCCGAAAAAACGCCGCTCTTTTGGAAAAAGCCCGGCGACGGCGAGGCCGAAACTACCTTTTTGGCACCCATCGACCGCGGCGGCGAACCGATTGGTGTGCTGGGCCTGCAAGAATTGGGCCTGGAGCGCGACCTGACCACAGAGGAACAAGAGGTCATTCAGGCGGTCAACGAACAAATTTCGATGGCCATTGAGAACGCCTATTTGTTTGAGACCATTCAGCAGCGTGCCATCGAGGTGGAGCGTGTGGCCGAGCAGTTGCGTGAGACCGACAAGTTTCGCGCCGAGTTTTTGGCTACCATGTCGCACGAACTGCGCACCCCGCTCAACTCGATCATTGGCTTTTCGCGAGTAATCCTCAAAGGCATTGACGGCCCGCTGACCGATCTGCAACGGACCGACCTGGAAGCCATTTACAGCAACGGCCAAAACCTGCTGTTGTTGATCAATGATGTTTTGGATATGTCCAAGATTGAAGCCGGGCGCATGGAACTGATCCTGGAAAACGATGTGGACCTGATCGAGGTGGTCAAAAAAGAGGTCACGGCCCAGTCGGTGCAGATCAGCGACAAGGGCCTGGAGTTGATTCAGGAATACGAAGAAGGCCTGCCGTTGGTTCGCGCCGACAGCGCCCGGATTCGCCAGGTGATGCGCAACCTCTTGTCCAATGCCGCCAAGTTTACCGAAGAAGGCTCGATCACTTTGCGCATCTGGCACGAGGAAGACCTGGTTTATATCAGTGTGAGCGACACCGGCGTGGGAATTCCCAAAGACAAACTGGACCTGGTTTTCGAGTCCTTCCGTCAGGTAGATTCGTCTTCGACCCGCGCCGCCCAAGGCACCGGGCTGGGGATGCCCATCAGCCGCACGATGGTCGAATTGCACGGCGGGCGCATTTGGGTGGACAGTGAACCTGGTAAGGGTTCCGTCTTTACCTTTTACGTACCGGTCGAAGGCCCCATGTCTGAGGAAATCCCCGAACTGACCAACCTGCGCCTGGACAAGACGCGGCGCACGCTACTGGTGGTCGAGCGAGAGGAAAAGCAGGTGGTGGCGTACGAACGCTTTTTGTCGGATGTGGGCTATCAGATTGTGCCGCTGTACGAGCCAGACAAGGTCACCAGTTGGGTGCGCTATCTCAACCCGTTTGCCATTTTGATGGAAGGACAGTGGGAGGCCGATCAGGGCAGTCGGCTGTTGGAGAATCTCAAAGCTTCGCGCTATACCCGTCAGATACCCATTTTGGTTTGCTCGGCGGCCGACATTGGGCCGCAGATGATCAGCATGGGGGCATCGGCTTTTTTGCCCAAGCCAGTGCCCGTCCGTGAAATGATTGATTTGTTGAAACGTTTGGTCAGATAATCTAGCAGGGGGAAAGTGTGTCGGAAATTTTTCTCGAGTGTCCCAAGTGTGGATGGAAAGAACCATTTCTCAAGGCGGTCAGTCTGTGCCCCAAGTGCGGCCACGACTGGATCGAGGTCAGCTATGCCTATGATCAGGCGCGTTGGAAGTGGGATGTCGAACTGCCGCGGCGGCTGTTTGATATGTGGCGCTATCACGAGTTGCTGCCTTTGCGCAACCAGGCTTTTCGAGTGACGATGGGCGAGGGTGGCACGCCGCTCTACCGGGCCAACAATGTGGGGATGATGCTGGGGCTGCGCCATCTGTACATCAAAGACGAGCGTCAGGGGCCGACCGGGTCGTTCAAAGATCGTCAGGCTTCGCTGGCTATTTCGGCGCTGCGTGAGAGCGGCGTCACCGAGGCGGTGTTGGCCTCGACGGGCAATGTGGCTATTTCTTATTCGGCCTATTCCACGCAGGCCGGGATCAAACTGTGGGCGTTTTTGCCCAGCAGCGTGCCGGCCGACAAGATGCGCGAGATTGCCTTGTATGGCACCGAGGTGATCAAAGTCACCGGCACATACGATCAGACCAAAGATGTGGCGGTGGATTTTGCGCGTAGTAAAGGGCTTTTCTATGATACCGGCTTGAAGAACATTGCGGCGCGCGAAGCTATGAAGACATTGGGCTTTGAGTTGGCCGAGCAACTGGCGCGCATCCTGGGGCCGTCGGGCAAGACGCAATGGCGCACTCCCGATTGGTACTTTCAGGCCGTCAGCGGAGCGATGGGGCCGGTGGGTCTGTGGAAGAGTTTTCTGGAGATGAAAAAGATGGGTCTGGTAGACCGCCTGCCCAAGATGGTTAGTGTGCAGGCGGCCGGCTGCGCGCCTTTTGTAGATTCGTTTCAGGCCGGATTGACTGAAGCGCAGCCGGTTCTCAACCCGCAGACCGTGATCGCCACCGTGGCTACTGGTCGGCCCGGTGCCGCCTATCCCTATTTGCGTCAGGTGGTGCTGGAGCATGGCGGCGCCTTTGAAAAAGTGACCGACGAAGAGGCTTTCCGGGCCATGCACGTGCTGGCGAAAATGGATGGCGTTTCGATGGAGCCGGCGGCAGCCATCGCCTTTGCCGGGCTGTTCAAGATGGCGGCCAAGGGGCTGATTCAACCCGACGATGTGGTGGTGGTCAACTGTTCGGGGCATACATTTCCGGTGGAAAAGTTTTTGCTGGGTGACGATTGGGCGCGCAATGTGGAGTTGGCGCAAGAGACCGGCGAGTCGCCGGCGGCTCGCGAAGAGGGGCTTTTGGCCTCACTGGAGCATCTCGACAAGCGCACTCGCCGCATTTGCATCGTCGAGGACAACCTGGATGCGGCGCGGCTGCTGCGGCGGGTCTTGCAGGCGCAGGGCGAATATCAGATTGACGAGGCACATAACGGGCGCGAGGGATTGGAAGTGATTCGTCGCACCATACCCGACCTGATTCTGCTGGACCTGATGATGCCCGAAGTGGATGGTTTTGGCGTGATCGAAGCCCTCAAGGCCGATCAACGTCTGCGCAACATCCCGGTCATTGTGGTGACGGCGCAAGAGTTGACCTCGACCGAGCGCAAGCGTCTGGATGGACATGTGCGTCGTTTGCTGCAAAAAGGCACTTTTCTCAGCACCGACATTTTGGAGGATATTGACGAAATTCTGGGGTGATCCAGCGCTCTCAATATCGAATGTCAAACGTCAAACGTCAGGCCATCTGGCGTTTGACGTTTTGATTATGGGACGGCGAAAGGGGTATCTATATGGCGATCAACAAACTGCTTTCTCAGCAGCGGCGGGTGCGTGGAATTGCTTTGGCGCTGACTTCGACCTTTTTTTTCGGTATGGCCCCCATTTTCGGCAAGCTGGCTTATCGGGCGCATGTGCCGCCATTTACGCTGGTGATGCTGCGCACCGTTTTGGCGGCCTCGGTGCTATGGGGATTTTATCTCGTATTCTGGCGCAAAGCCATCCCGATCAGCTGGCCCAACCTGATGGGCTGCATCGGCATGGGGCTGGCCAACGGCATCGGCTCGCTGTTGTACTATGCCGGTTTGGGGCGAATTGACGCTTCGCTGGCTCAGTTGCTCTATACCCTGTATCCTATCTGGGTGTTTGTCTTTTTGGTGGCGGCCGGCCATCACATCTCAAAAATGTCGCTGGCGCGCCTGGCTCTGGCTCTGGCGGGTGTGTTTGCGCTCACCTACACGCCCAACCAAAAAGTAGACTGGTTGGGGATTATGCTGCTGCTCAGTTCTGGCGCACTGTATGCCTGGCACCTGGTGCTGGGGCAGTGGACACTGGCCGATGTGGATTCGCGTTCGGTGGCGCTGTATACCCTTTCGACGATGGCCGTGGTGACGGTGGCGGCCCGCCTGGCCAACGGCGCGCCCTGGACGCCGATCTCGTCTTCGGGCTGGCTGGCCGTGTTGGGGTTGACCATCTTTCCGACGGTGTTGGCGCGGCTGTTAATGTTTGCCGGATTGCAAAGTCTGGGGGGGGTGCAGACTTCGTTGCTGGGGCTGGCCGAGTTGCTGGTGGCCTTGCTGGTGGCTTTTGGGTGGCTGGGCGAGCGACTGTCGCCGTGGCAGTGGTTGGGCGGGGTCTTGCTGATCGCCAGCGTCGTTTTGGGGCGGCGTGAAAGCGATCTGGACGTGAGCATCGAAGAGTTGTTGGATGAGGGACGGTGGCGTGAGTTGGCTGGGTAGGGCCTTATTTTTGCACAAAGGTCTCTGGCACCCAACCTCTTTGCTGTCCGGACGAAACCTGAAAATAAAATCGCCCTTCGGCATCCGACCAGACCTGGGCATGCACGGCCACAAGGGTGTTGTGCGGCAGTTCGCCTACCTTGCCGCCGCGCGAGACGCCGTCGCCGACCTTTTCCCACAAAATCACCAGGCTGCCGGCCTGTTCACAGGGCGGGCACCACAGGGTGGCTTGATAGAGGATCGGCTCTGGGGTGGGGCGCAGGCGTTCGGCGCGGATGGCGCGCCCGCGCGGGGCCACAATGGTGACGGTAGGTACCAGCAGAGCCAGGCCGCACAGTGCGCTCAAGATCAGCGCGCCAGCCAGCATCATGTTGCGATAGCCTCTCTGACGCTGTTCCCGGTTGTGCGCAGCGGCAGTTGGATGGGGTGAGGACGGCGCAGTTTGTCGTTGGGCTGTGGGCATTACCCGCGTGACCGGTTGCACCTGACCAGGCGGAGGGGACGGCGCGGCGGTCAAACGGGCTAACCGTTCTTGGGCTTGCGGGTGGCGCGGGTCGAGGGCCAGCACGCGCATCAGGCAGTCGAGTTGATGTTCCTTTTGCTCAACAGCCTCGGCCATCAACATCCAGGCCTCGATGTGACGCGGATTTTCGCGCAGGATGGGTGTCAGCAGGCGGCGGGCCGCGGCGCGGTCGTTGGCCCGCAGCAACTCAACAACCGCCTGGAGGTCGGGCGGGGTCATGGCGTGTTCTCCGATGGGGCCGCCGGCAGAGTAAAGCGAAAAACGGTTTCTTGCCCCGGCTCGCCGGAAACGCCAATCTGCCCGCCGTGCGCCTCAACCGCCAGACGACAAAACGCCAGTCCCAGGCCGCTGCCGCGCCCTTGTTGTTTTCCGGTGACAAATTTGCCAAACAGCCGCTCTCGGATGGCCGGCTCGATGGGGGGGCCGCTGTTGCCGATTGAGACGGTGATCCAGCCCGGGTCGGTTTGGGCAGCGCTAATGCGAATGAGACCCTGTGTCGGGGTGAACTTGGCCGAATTGTCGAGCAGGTTTTGAATGACCCGTCCGATCAGGGCGCGGTCGCCATAGAAAAAGGGCAGGTCTGCCGGCAGATCGATTTCAACACCAATCTCTTTTTGGGCAATCAGGTCTTTTTGAAAAGAGAGCATCTGATCTATCAACACTGGCAGCGCGACGGCATCCTGGTTCAAGGGCATACGCCCGCTTTCCAGGCGGCTGATGTCCAGGATCGAGTTGACCAGGTTGAGCATGCGTTCGCTGCTCTGCTGAGCGATCCGCAGTGTGTCGAGCATGCGGCCAGACAGCAGGGCACCGGCTTTGGTCTCCAATAGCTGCAAGGCGATCAAGATGCCACTCAGCGGGTTGCGCAGGTCGTGCACCATCGTGTGGATCAGATCGTCGCGCATCTGCTCCAGTTGTCGCCGCTCGGTGATATCTTCTTTGACGGCCACATAATGGGTGATGCGGTTCTGCTCATCCAGAATCGGCGAGATCGAAGCCGATTCCCAGTACAAATCTCCGTTTTTCTTGACGTTGCAAAATTCGCCTCGCCATTCTCGTCCTGCCGTGATCGTCTGCCACAGGTCTTGATGCACCTGGACCGGCGTCTGATCGCTTTTGAGGATGCGCGGGTTTTGCCCCAATGCTTCAGCCAACGTATAGCCGGTCAGGCGGGTGAATTTGGGATTGACGTATTCGATGCGTCCCTCGGTGTCGGTGATGACGATAGAAGTAGGGCTGGCCTCAACGGCACGCGAAAGCTGGCGAAGCTGTTCTTCGGCGCGTTTGCGGGCGTTAATGTCGCGCAGGGTGATCAGCCGGCCGATCAACTGCTGGCGGCGGTCGTACAAAGGTGAGATGTGCAACTCGTACCAGTCGGAGTGGCCGGATTGCTCTATTTGTATTTCGGTTGTTGTTAGAGATACATCTCGATACCTGTCAACCAGACCGGGCCAGCGAGAAAAGGCTTTTTCTGCCGGCTGACCGATCAAGCGGGATGCCGGCTGACCGATCACCTGTTGGGCTGCCGGATTGATGTCTGAGATGCGGTTCTGGCGGTCTAACACGATCATCCCGTCTTGCCATTGATCGATCAGCACCTCGCGGGCAATCGGGGCCAGGTCAATGAATTGAAAGCCCAAGATGCTCCAGGCCATGGCCAGCAGGGTGATCGTAAAGGCAAACGGCGTAATGTCGAGATGGGGGATCGGGCTAAGGCGGAGCAAATAGATGGCGTTGCCGATCCAGGGCGCCAGCACGGCCACCACCAACGCAGCGGCCTGGCGGCGATATAGTCCTTTGGTGCGGCCCAGCGAGTGGAACATGATCACGGCGCCGCCCAACAAGAGGACGTATGAATAGAGCGAATGAACCCAGAACCAGGGGCCGTGTGAAATGTCAAGTGCGGAAAAAAGCGGGGTATAGATGATCCCAATCTGGTTCCAAACCAGCCCATGCATTTGGGTGGTAAAGACCAGGACCAGGGTGATGGCTGGAAGGGTCAGCAAGAGCAGCCACATACGCCACGAGATGACACGCCCCGGTGCGACGTGATAGATGCTCAAGATCAGCCAAAAGACGGGCGCTGTGGTGATGCCGATGTATTGAACCTGGCCCCAAAATAACTTGGTTGGCAGGTTGCTGCCGGCTATTTCCAGGGCATAGCCGAGCAACCATACCGTGAGGGACAAGGCCAAACCGGCCAACGCGTCGGCTCTGTCTGTTTGCGTGCGTCGCCGCCTGGCATACTCACTGACGCCTGCCGAGACAACGGCGGCGAGCAACAGGGGAATGACAAGAATGGTAAACTGAAATTGCATAGAGGTCCCCTCAAAAGCGGATTTTTATTCTGGGGATTATCGTATCATATCCTCAAGGGGTTGTCAAGCGATTAGCCGCGAGGGGCGCATTTCAGGGTGGAGCGGATTTGTTGGTTTCGACGGCGTTCTACCGAACGCGCTCAACCAACAAATCCGCTTCAATCTGGCACGATGGCGTGCCAGCGAGCCTCGTTGGTTTTGACAAGGTTTCGACAAGCTCAACCTGCCAGCTCAACCAACGAGGCTGGCTGAGAAGTGCGGCACGTCGCCTTGATGGACGGGTTCTTTATGTGGCGCGCCGGACGCTGAGGGTGATTTCCTGACCGCTCAACTCGAGCGTCTCGACAAAGGCGTCTGGGGCGGGCGGTCCAGCCATCACCTGCACGGCCAGGGTCTCATCGGCGATGTATGAACCCATTTCGGCAAAAACGGCGTTCAATGTCCCTTGGGTCTGATAGGTGAGGATGATGCGATCCTCGATCTCGAAACCGGCATTTTTGCGCATCTCTTGAATGCGCCGCACCAGGTCGCGGGCCAATCCTTCGCGTTCCAGTTCTGGAGTGATGTGAGTGTCAATGCCCACGACCACACCATTGCCTTCGGCCACGGCGATGCCTTCGCGGGCGCGCATGCGCACCTGCGTCTCTTGGGGCAGCAGTTCGATGGTCGCATCGCCGACCTGCACCATCACCGCCTGGCCGGTCTGCAACGGACGGGCCAGCGTGCGGGCGTCCATCGCGGCCACGGCCTGGCGCAGCTTGGGGAACAGCGCACCGTGTTTTTTGCCCAAAATGCGCGGATCCAGGCCAATCTCGTAATGCACCAGGTCATCGGCCTCGCGCACAAATTCGATCTGGTGGACGTTCAACTCGTCCAGCACAATGTCGGCCAGATGCTCCAGGCGGGCCTGCTGACGAGCATCGGCCACCACGACGGCGCGGGTCAGCGGTTGGCGCAGCTTGACATCGGCGGCGCTGCGGGCCGAGCGGCCTAGCGAAGCCACCTGCACGGCCAGTTCCATATCGGCCAGCAATTCACTGTCCATCATGGCCGGGTTGACCGTCGGCCAATCCTGGTGATGGACGCTCTCCGGCGCGTCGGGGCATGCGGCGCGCACCAGGTTTTGGTACATGGTTTCGACCGCAAAGGGCGCAAAGGGCGCGATCAGCCTGCACAGCGTGGTGAGAACCGTGTACAGGGTGCTGTAGGCGGCCTCTTTGTCGGCGGCAGCAGCCTCATCATCGGCGGCCTGTCGCCAAAAACGGCGACGGCTGCGGCGGACGTACCAGTTGCTTACCTGGTCTACAAAGGCCTCGATCTGGTTGGCGGCATCAAGCACATCATAATCATCCATTTCGGCGGTCACGTCGCCCACCAGTTGATTCAGCCGCGCCAGCATCCAGCGATCCAACAGAGTCAGGCTGGTGAGCGGCTTGGGCGAGCCTGGCTGCCAGTCGTCCAGCCGGGCATAGTTGCAGAAAAAGGCATAGACATTCCACAGCGGGATGAAAAAGCGGCGGCGCGTTTCATCGGCCAGCTTGTAGCCAAACAAGAGGTTTTGTTCGGGCCGGTGTGTGCAGTACATCCAGCGCATCACGTCCACGCCCATTTGCTCGGCGGCGTCGTCGAACCAGATGGCATTGCCCCAGCTTTTGTGCATTTGCCGACCATCTTCGGCGAATAACAGCGCATAAGTGTAACAGTTTTTGAACGGCGTGTGCCGGGTCATGACCGTGCTCATGGTCAGCAAAGAGTAAAACCAGTTGCGGAACTGGCCGGGAAAGCTCTCGCTGATCAGGTCGGCGGGCGACCATTTTTCCCAATAGGCGCGGTCGGTGCGATAGCGCACGGTAGACAGCGCCACGCTGCCGGCGTCCAGCCAGGGGTTGCCCACATCGGCGATGCGGCTGACCAGACCACTGCATTGAGGACACTGGATTTTGACGGCGTCAATCCAGGGGCGGTGCGGGGTATGGCCCTCAAACTGTTCCCAGCCCGACACGGCGCGCTGCTTGAGTTCGTCATACGAGCCGATCACCTCAAAATGGCCGCACTCACATTCCCAGATCGGCAGCGCCAGGCCCCAATATCGCTTTTTCGAGATCATCCAGTCGTGCATGTTGCGCAGCCAGTCCATCTCACGCTCCAGGCCGAACGAGGGATACCATTTTGTTTCGTTCTGCACCACATCCATGATCTGGTAGCGCAGGTTGCGCTCTTTTTCCTCTGCTGTGATTTGCTCCAGGGGCCGGTCAATTTGCTCGCCCATGCTGATGAACCACTCGTCTACCAGGCGAAAGACCAACTCTTGCCCGCAGCGCCAGCAGACCGGGTAGCGGTGGGCATAGTTTTCGATGCGATAGACGATTCCTTTGTTTCGTAGATTTTCAAAGATTGGCTCACGCACGACATTGACATCCATGCCGCTGAGCCAGTCAAAGCCCGGCACATACATGCCCAGTTCGTCCAGCGGGGCCACTACAGGCAGGTTGTGTTCGCGGCTCAGGCCCAGGTCTTCGGCGCCGCAGCCGGGGGCGATGTGGACGATGCCGGTGCCTTCGGCCTCGCCGACGTCGCTCCAGGGGATGACGCGGTGGGTGTACGATTGCAGCGTTTGGGCGATCACCGGCAACTCGTCAAACGGGCCGTGATAGGTCCAGCCAACCAGGTCGGTGCCCGGTTTTTCTTCCAGCACGGTATATTCGCCGCGCACGGCATTGCCGATGGCTCCTTTGGCCAGCCAGAATTTGCGACCTTGTTGCTCCAACAGCACGTAGGGCAGTTCGGGGTGGACGGCAGCGGCAATGTTGCTGGTCAGTGTCCAGGGGGTGGTCGTCCACACCAACAGCGATTCGCCGACCCGCTCGCGCAGCTTGAAGAGCAAGAAAATGCTGGGGTGGGTCAGCTCGACATAGCCCTCGGTGACGATCTCGTGCTGCGAGATGCCGGTGCCGCAGCGGGCGCACCAGGGCATCACGTCGTGGCCCTTGTAGACCCAGCCGCGCTCGTGGCAGCTTTTCAATACCGACCAGATGGTGTAATTGTTTTCGTTGGAAAAGGTAAAATACGAGCCGCCCAGTTCGGGCATGCCCAGCCGCCCCACAATCTGGTCTACCCGGTCGGTGACGGGACCGTCTGGCCCTTGCACCGTGATGGTCTGTGCCGGATCCTCACCCATCTTGTTTTCCAGTGTGTGCAGCATGTCCAGGTTGTTCCAGTCCATCCAATAGCCCAGCCGGATGCTCTGCTCGGTTTGACGTGCTGCATATTTTAGCACTCTTTTCTTACACAGATTGACAAAGGCTTCCAGTCCGTGCGCTTCAATGTCGCGCTTGGTCTTGTAGCCGAGTTCTTTTTCCACCTCGACCTCGACCCACAAACCCTGACAGTCAAAGCCGTTTTGGTAGCGGGTATCATAGCCCTGCATGGCGCGGTAGCGATGAAACAGGTCTTTGTAGGTGCGGCCCCAGGCGTGATGCACGCCCATCGGGTTATTGGCCGTGATTGGCCCGTCTACAAAGCTCCAGGTTTTCTTGCCCTGGTTCAACTTGCGTCGTGTCTCGAATGCTTTGATCCGATCCCAAAAATTTAAAACCTCATGTTCCAACTCGATAAAACTAACCTGGGTAGGTACCTGACTAAACATCTATCTCCTCCGTTTGGGGTAGTGGCGCCGCAATCTGCGCCTTATTCATCCAGTTCGATGCGCAGCCGTTTGTTGATTTTGCCTTTGCTTTCGTGCTTGACCACGCGAATTTTGCCGACCTCGCGGGTGTTGCCCACGTGCGTGCCGCCGTCAGCCTGAAGGTCCAGGCCTTCAATATCTACGACACGCACGCTGCTAATGCCTTCGGGCAAGAGGTTGATCTTGGTGCGGATCAGGTCGGGAATCTCAAAGGCTTCCTGGCGGGGCAAGATGCGCACGCGCACATCGCGGGCCGCGGCGACCTCGGCATTGATTTTTTCTTCGACCTCTTGGGCAAAGTTTGCGCTCATGTGTTCCAACTCAAAATCCATCCGCGCGGCCAGCGGCTCCATGTTGCCGCCGGTGACCTGGGCGCCATAGTCGCGCCAGATCACGCCGCAGAGGATGTGCAGGGCGGTATGGGTGCGCATCAGCTTGAAGCGATGCTCCCAGTCCAGCAGGCCGTGCAGGTCTACTTCTGCCGGAGGCACAGGGTACAGGGTGCTGGATTCGACATAATGCAGCACCTGATCGCCGCTTTTTTGCAATTTGATTACCGGGTACGAATGGGCATTCCACAAGATGGTGCCCCGGTCGGCCGGCTGCCCGCCCCCGCCAGGATAAAAGGCGGTGCGATCCAGCACCAGGGCTCCATCCTGGACGGCCAGCACATGGGCCAGGAATTTTTGCAAATACGAGTCGGTTTGATACAGCAATTCGGTTTGATAAAGCAGATCGGTCATTCGGGCTTTCCTTTCTGGTTCGACAAAAAAACGCTTTCGCCCAGCAAGGGACGAAAGCGTTTCGTTTGAAACAGTGCTTCCGCGGTACCACCCTGATTGCCTCTGTTGAGAGGCCGCTCGGTGGATGACGGGTCAAAAATGGACCGGCATCATCCTGCATAGATAACGGAGGGCAACTCCGGCCAGACCTACTCGGCGACCAGGTTAACCTGGCCTGAGCCTTTGGGATGGCAGCTCGGGAGGGATTTTGGGGCGGTTTGCACATGCCCGGCTTGCACCGGCTCCGGGCTCGCTGAATGGCGCCGCCGCCTTACTCGTCTCCGTCACAGCAATTGCACGAATTATATCACAGAGGTAGGGTGCTGTCAAAATGAAATGCACTCAGGGGCTTTTGGTCACCAGGGGCAAAAACACCTCGTATCGCCCCATCACGTGCAGGCTGACTCCGCCCAGTTCGTCGTTGCCGACAAGTTCGCGCACATCTACCCAGCCGTGCCGTCCGTGCAGCCCTTCGACCAGCAGCGCGACCTCGATCAGCTCGTCGCCGTGCAGAGGCAGGCCGCCGATGGTGGCCTGTTGTCCCGACAGGGCAATGCGGGTGGTGCCAGAAACAATGTCGGCCCCGCTCAGGCTGACCTGGCCCATACGCTGCCAGCGCGCAAACAGCAGCCCCAGGTCCAGGTAAACCCGGCTGCCGACCGGTATCTGTGCTGCGTTGATGTGGATTGTCGCCAGTTGTTCGCCGGCATAGGGGTTGCCGATGCGAAAGGTTGAGCTAATCAGGTCGGCAGCCTGTAGCCCGGCCAGTTCTGGCGCAGTAATGATGTTGACGTTGCGCTGCACAATGTTGTTCGAGGCGCGCACGTCCCACATCAGCGGGGCAGGATCATCGGGCGAGTCTATGATCCCCAGCAGGCAGGTGTGATACCAGTCGCCCGGCCGCAGGTCGGCCACATCGGGCCGCCAGGATAGTGAAGCGGTATAAACTTGCCCCGGCGCGATGGGCGGCAGGTCCACCGTGCCGATGGGCTGCCACCAGCCCTGCCCGATGACCAGCGCCGAGCGATGCCAGTACACGGTCACGTTGGCGTTGCTCGAAGGCGTGTCGCCGCGATGATAAATGCGCACATAGACGGTGTTGGTGATCAAATTGATCGGATCCTGCGGCCCGGCCAAGCCGTCGGCGGTGTGACGCACCCATAGGTCGGGGCTGCCCCACCCTGCGCCGGTAGAGGGCTCGCGGCCATCGTCGGCCGGATGATCGCGCGACCAGAGGTCAATGCGGCTGTCGGCGGCCTTGAAATGGACGGTCAGGGTGTCGTTGGCCGGGTTGCCGTCGGGTGCGGTGTGTTCGATGCGTGCCTCGGCCACATAATTGCCGACGGCGGTCGGCGTCCAGGCCGGAAAGGCCAGCGTGCGCTGGATCAGACGCGGCAGGTTGGTGATGGTCAGGCTGGCTGTGTACACTGCTGTGCCACCGTCGGGGGCGATGATCAGGGTCACGGTCAAGGCCTCGGCCGAGGTGCCGAGATTGCCCACCCGCACCAGCGGAATGACCGGCTCACCGATCATCTGGGTGGGCGGCGGCGCAAAAATCGCCAGGACGGCCAGGTCGCGCAGCGGTGCGCCGTGCGTCGAAAAGGCACTGGTGTTGCCCTCGGCATCGGTGACGGTGGCTGTCAGGCGCGGCCCGTTGAATCCGCCCGGCTGATCGAACCGAAAATCGCCGTTGGCGTCGGCGATCACCGTGCCTTCATACCACCGTCCTTCATCGTCGTCATCTGAAAATATCTCTACGACAGCATTAGGGATGGTGACGCCGGCAACCCAGGTGTCGGCGATCTCGGTGAGGATGGGCGGGAAAATGGCGCCGTTGCCGCCGTCGTCCATTTCGATGCCCTGTGCGGTGTGGCTGTAGATGCTGTTGTGCGAAAAAGTGTTGGCCCAGACCGGCGCCGACTGCTGCTGTGTGTGGATGCCGGCGCGGTTGTGGGCGATGACGTTAGCCTGGCCCGCCGCACTGCCGCCTATCAGGGTGTGGTGGGCGCCTTCGCCGATCCACACGCCGCTGTCGCCGCTGCCGCCGAGATAGTTGCCCTGGATGCGGTTGCTGCCGCTGCCCCAGATCATCACGGCACAGCCGCGGTTGCCGCCGATCAGGTTGCCGGCGCCGGCCTGACCGATGACATTATCGTGTGAGCCGTTACCGATCCACACGCCATGGTTGTTGCCGATGGTTTGCGTGCCGCTGATGTTGACGCCGATATAGTTGCCGATGACGAGATTGTGACCGGTCTCGACGCTTTCGATCCATATGCCGTCGCCGCCGTTGCCCGAAATGATATTGCGCTCGGCGGCAGTGGTGCCGCCAATGACATTGTAGCGGCCGCCCGGTGGGTCAATGCTCACCCCGTTGTAGCGGTTGGGGATAGAGATGGTGCCGCTGGCGTCCAGGCCGATCAGGTTGCCGATCACCCGGTTGTGATGGCCCTTGAGGGCGATGCCGTTGCCGGGGTTGCCGCTGATCAGGTTGTCCTGGATGATGTTATATGCTGCATCAGAGAACACATTGATGCCATTGACGGTGTGGCTGCTCAAGCCGCCCAAAGCGGCCATTCCATCGGCGGTGACGCCCACATAGTTGCCGCGCACGGTATTGTAGGTGGTTTCGGGGTCGTGGATGGCTATGTTTTGGGCCCGATTGCCGCTCACCAGGTTGTTCTCGATCAGGTTCCACGATGCGCCCTGCGCGATGTCAATGCCGTTTTGTTCGTTGCCGGCGGCCAGTGTGCCAGAAACGTTGACGCCGATGGCATTGCCGCTGATGGTGTTGCTGACCGTGCCGCTGTCACGGATGGCGATGCCATGCCCACTGTTGTACTGGATCAGATTGCAGGGGCCGCTGCACGCGCCGCCCGGCATGCCGCTGGCTCCGCCAACGAGGCAGTGATGGGCGCTCTCGTACAGCTCGATGCCGCTGCCGGGCCAGTTGATGATATGCAGCCCCTTGATCGTTACCCCGCCGGCCCCGGCGATGCTCAAACCGCTGCTCCATTGGGCGGTATGATAGTGCTGTAAATCAAAGGCGATGGCCGTGACGCCGGCAGGTAGGGTGTGGCTGAATGTGCCCGGCGTCCAATCGGTTGTGCCGGGGGTCAGATCCCAATGCTGTTCTTCGATGTGACCATCGTCAAAGCGAAACCACAGGTCCAGGCTGGGCTGGTCGCCCTTGTAGTGCAGGCCGATCTGGACCAGGTCGCCGCCGGCCGCTGGCATCCAGATAGGGCTGTCGGCCTCAAAGGGATGAACCGGTAAGGGGTCAGTGCTGCCGTTGGGATCGTAGAACGTCCAGCCGATTTGCCGCACCGTGCCGGCCCATTTGAGCGTGCCGTCGTCCAGCGAGCGGGTGTGGAAATCGCTGCCGCCGTCCCAGGGCCGCCAGTGGCTCAGCCCGGCGGCAAAGTCGCCGTTGAGCAGCCGTTCCTGCCCGTTGACGCGCAAACTGATGTCGTCGAACCATTGTGTTTGCACATCCAGCCCCACGCCGCTGCCGTCGAGGATGACGCCAGCGCCGCCGGCATCCACAGTGACCCCATCCACGCGAATGGGCCACAGCGCGCTGCTCAACTGCACCGACACCGGCGCAGTGGGCGGAAAGACGGTCGAGCTGAATGTGACCGTTGAGCCGACCTCGACATTGCTCAGGCATTGGCGCAACGACCCCGGCCCGTCGTCGGCGGTGGTTTGCACCACACAGTCGCCGGTGAACACGGTCAGGTCAATGTCGCCGACCACATTGTCCGATACGACAACCGTTTGCGGGCTGCCCCAGCCGGCGGCGTACCAGGTATAAGGATCGCCGCCGCTCTCGTTCGAGTCGTTGGCGTCATAGGCGGCAAACACATACCAGCTACCGTTGCTCACCTCCAGCGTGTAGACGGTTTGCGGATGGTTGACCTGATAGCACGCGCTGGGGGGGCCGTTCGGGTCGGCGTGGGCGCAGACGATCCAGTTATGATCGCCCAGCCCGCCCACATAGCCCACAGTGCCGACAATCTGCCCGCCCTGCGCGCGGGCGGGGTGGTTCAGTGCTGCCAGCAGGGCCAGCAGCGCAGCGGCCGCAGCAAGACAGATAGAAATGTTCCAGAAGCGATGGCGAACAGATGGTGGGTTCATGAGTCTCCTTTTGATTGTTTTGACAAAATCCAGGTTGTTATGTGAAGGACGATGGAATGTCCTTGACGCAAATCTGTCCCTATTGTACAATGACCTGGTAGCCGCCAGTAGAGGTCAAAACCCCGCGCTGAGAGAGTGGAGTTGGTTGAGCGCGTTCGGTAGAACGCCGTCTAAACCAACGTCCAGGGTTCCGACAAGGTTGGGGCAAGGTTTCGGCAGGGTTTCGACAAGCTCAACCTGCCAGCTCAACCTGCCAGCTCAACCTGTCAGCTCAACCTGCCAGCTCAACCAGGTCTATTGTTCGAGTGTAAAGGAGGTGTATCGTGTCCGAGTTGATGCGTATTGCCTGCGGGCAGTTTTTCCCTGCACCAACCGGCAAGGGCGTGAATATCGCCTATATGCTGGATTATGCTCAGCGCGCCCGTGAACGCGGCTGCGCTTTGATCGTGTTTCCAGAGCTGATCCTCACCGGCTATTTGCCGGCCGACTGTATGGCTCCGCTGGCCGAGCCGCTGGATGGCCCGTCGGTTCGGCAGATCGCCCAGGGTGCCCACAAGGCGGATATTGCCATCGCTTTTGGGATGGCCGAGCGCGGCGATGGCGACGTGTGCTATAACAGCCTGGTGGTTATTGATCGCACCGGGCAGATTGTCGGCGTTTATCACAAAATCCACCTGTGGGGCGATGAGGCCAAATGGGCTACGCCCGGCCACGAGGTGATCGCTTTTGATCTGGATGGTGTGCCGTGTAGCGGCTGGATCTGTTATGACACCCGGTTTCCCGAAGTAGCACGCCTGGCGGCCCTGCGCGGCGCCGAGGTGGCGGTGGTGCCGACAGCCTGGCTGGGGCCGCGCGACGAGTGGATACTGGCTCTGCGGGCGCGGGCGCTCGACAACAGCATGTTTGTGGCCGGGGCCGACCTGATCAATCCGGCTCCTGCTTTGCTGCGCTGTGTGGGCGCCAGTCTGATTGTGGGACCCAAAGGCGAGGTGTTGGCCGAGGCCGAGCTCAAACACGAAGGGATCATCGAGGCTACACTAGACGCTGCGGTTTTGCAACGACAGCGCGATCGGTTGCGTTTACTCAACAACCGCCGTCTGGATGTAGGATGGCGGGCGGATCTGTAAAGACATTCGGGTGCAGAACCAACTCGATTTCATTATCGGCGACCATCAACCGCTGAGCCGGCGAGAGTGTGTTGCTCAGGTCGCACCTATCATAGTAGGGGGCAACCTTGCCCCCTACGACGCCCCAAAAGCTGCCCACATTCTGTCGGCAGGGGCTGTCCCCTTGACATAAAAAGCTATGGTCAAATATGATTGGGCAATTTGAAGAACTCTGGAACAAATGAACGAATCCCAAGTATCATAGCTCCAGATTGTTCCGGCGGACCCGGTCCAGCAATTCGGCGGCCGCAGCGTGGTCGGGTTCGATGGACAAAACTCGTCGGAGGCTCGCTTCTGCCTGGGCGTGCCGGCCTGATTCAAGATAAAGGCGCGCCAGGTAAAGGTGCGATTCGGTATGTTCGGGAAAGGCGTGAGTGTTGAGCTGGAGCATCTCGATAGCCAGATCGCGTTTTTCGACGCAGAGTAACTGGAGGACCAGGTTGACCAGGTCGTCGGCGTCCAGTTCGTAATCGGGGTCACCGCCCTCTTGTAGCCGGGTGCAGGCAACCCAGGCTGCTGCCATGCCGCCCTCTTGCCATGCCTGGATGATCGGAATCATCCACGAGATCGTCCCGGTTTGCGGCGGGCGATCCAATATGGCCTGGATCACGGCATAGACGGTGCGGCGACGCGCCCCAGATTCCTCGTTGCACATCACAATGGCGGCGCGTCCTTTTTCGGGCAGCACGGTGAAAAAATCGCTCCATCCAAACCCCATACCGCCGTGACTGATTGTGCGCGTGCCGTCAAAATGCCCCAGCGTCCAACCCAACCCCATGTCTTCATACAGTGGTGGATAGCCCCATCGGGCCGCCGGTGTCCACATTTGTTCATAGCTGGCCGGGCCGAGCAGTTGGCGGCCCTGATAGTGGCCGCGGTTCAGGCAGACGGCGCCCCAATGGCACATGTCGGTCACTGTCGAATGTAAAAAACTGGCCGGAGCATCGGCGCGATGATAGGGATAGACCGGGTTGACGCACATTTCGGGCGTGCGCAGGTGTGGGACGGCCAGTTGTCGGCGTTCGACCTCTGACAGCAAAAAGGTGCTGTCGGGCATGCCGGCCGGAAGCAAGATATGCTCTCGCATATAGGCCTCAAAAGTTTGGCCGGATATTTGGGCGATCAGAAATCCCAGCACATTGTAGGCGATGTTGCTGTACATGAACCGCTCTCCCGGCGCAGCGACCATTTTGCGGCGGCTCAAGGCGCGGACATAGCGTTCGGCCGCGGCGTCGTCAAACTCGGGGTGCGAGAGCAAGGCATCGTACTCGTCATCCTCCATATCGGGCATCCCCGATGTGTGGCTGAGCATCTGTCGGATGGTGATTTGAGTATAACGAACATCGTCCAACTTGAAAAAGGGTAAATACTCGATCAGCGGTGTGTCGAGTTGGATGTGTCCCTGCTCGACCAACTGCATGACTGCCGAGGCGACAAAACACTTGGCAATCGAGGCGGTGCAGAAAATCGAGTCGGGCTCAATCGGCGCACCCGTGTCCAGGCTTTGTACGCCAAATCCTCTGATATAAATGATTTCGTCTCCCTGGGTCACACCGACACTCAACCCCGGTATTCCCCAACGAGTGACAATGGTCTGTAAGACGGCGTCCAGTTCTTGTTCGTATCGCAACATGGTTGATCTTTCTGTCTGATCGCTTTATTGAGAAGTCATCATGTGCAATTCTCGCACACCACCAAACATGAAAATGCCCATCGATGAGTTTGGCACGCCCTCGTGCCAAACTGGCGTTGTTTTGCGACTGCGTTGTTTTGCAACGCCCCCTCAGCAGGAGCTATTTTCAGATCAGGTATTGTATACCCGTTAGAGGTTTCGGGCAAAAAAAGAAATCGGCTGGAAAGTGCTTCTTTCCAGCCGATTTCAGATTGAGCAATCTGGCAGATGATACAGGATTAACGGTATCCGAATACCTGAGTGATATACACATGGTTGCCGTGAACAACTACTCCTACTCCGGTGGCGCGGAAATCTGGATTAAGAAGGGCCAATTGATGTGGTCGGCTCTGCATCCACCAGGTTACTGCGCTGCTGGCAATGTCTGGGTTATTGCCTTGAATCATAAAAATGTTTTCTCCACCGCCATTCCGCTTGAACTGCCCAAGCAGTTGGGCGAGGAGCAGTTCTCCGGTCTGTGGATCATAGTGGTCTAGATATTGGCGGTCAGCCATATCCCGGCTGCGCAGGCGGGCGATACGGGTGCATGTCGAGTTGAGATGTAGCTTTCTGATGCCACCCAATTCGCGCCGTTGATTGATTTGCTGCCAGACCTCCATCTCAATGTCGGCCGAGTTGACCTGGGGCGCCGTCGGCGAGGGCATCGCTTCTGGCTCGTATAGAGCCAGGACGCGCTCCAGGCCGGTTGGTATATATACCGCTGCGATGGTGAGTGTGACCAGAATGATCAAGGCGGATGACAGTTTCATCGTTGCCTCGCAGACTGTAAGAATCAGGCATCTCTATTTCCAAAGTGAAATGACCTGGGTGTGGGTGGTGCAGGCCTGGTTTTCGCCAAAGCCTGTGCCAAAGGTTGGGCTGACCTGACCAAGACCCAGGATGATGTCTGTGACCTCGCCCGATATGGTGCCGGCGCCCTGGTTTGCCCCGGTTACCAAAAAGCCCATAAAGCCGACGATGTGATAGTATTGCGAGCCGCCCTGATTGGCACTGGCCGGCTTGGGGCCAGGAATATCATTGTAATCGGGAAGGTTGTCAAAGATCGGCACATAGGCGATTTGACCAACCGGAGCCGCGCCGATGACTGCCGAACTGACGCCGGGCTTGGCATGAACATAGTCGCCATAGCGACAGCCTTCTGCCCATTTGCAGTCGGCGTATAGCAGTGCGCCGGTGAATCCGTTTTCCATCCACTCTTTTAGCACGTTCGAGTCGCCTGATGGGTCTACTGCGCGCGGCCAGGTGCTTGCTTCGCCTTGATTCCACATCCAACCAAAGTTCATCATGCCGTGATGCTGCGCCTGGCCTCCGGTATAGTTGATGACACAGTTTTCCGGGTGATTGTCGGTGCAGTTTTTGAACACCATGGTAAACGAGTCACCCTCGTTCAGGATCAGAGCCAGGTTGAGCGGTACGCCGACCGGCCGCAGGCCGCCGCCGGTAAAAGGTGGACTGGTCATCGCCGTCGCCTTGCCATAGGTCGAAGCGTTGTGCACACCCACCACCGCCATAAAATAGGTAGGGTAGGTGATGGATACTGTCACTGAGATGCCGGTTGATCCAACCGGGATGGTTCCGCTACCCACCGTGCCGATCACCGCCTCACCGGCATTGACATAATGGGCCCGTACATTGCCGTTGATGGCATCACCGGGTACGCTGTTCGTGTCCTTGACGCCGTTGCTCTCGGCATATTTGTTGATTGCTGCCGAGATAAAAGCATCATTAAAGGCCGCATCTCCGCAGATGGCTTCGGCCAGAGCGCGTGTGCCAGATAGGGCCGCTGCGTCGGCCGCGCTCTGCATCTCGCGTCGCTGCATAAACAAAGCCCCGCCGTCAATCGCCAGTCCCATCAAGGCGATCAGCCCGACCATCACCACAGCAATGATCACAATAGATTGTCCGTGTTCATACTTTTCTGTCCATAGTTTTTTCATTTGAATTCCTCCTGTCCGATCCAATCGCTCCTAGTAGCTCATAATCGGCTTGGCTGCGGCGGTCTGCATCGTCAGCGAATTGTCGGGCAGCAAAGCACCCACCAATGGCATCATAAACTCGTAACTGTATTGTACCGTCACGGTGATTGGGCTGCCGGGGGTCAGGCTGCCATACTGAACGCTCACGCCGGCCGGGTCAATCCGCACCAACTCGTTGCTGCTGCCGACCGTGCGCCCGACGATATGGGCGGTTTGGGTGGGGTTGATGGCGGCATAGGCTGCACCTTCTGAGGCGGCGTCTTGCAGCACAACCAGGGTGATGTAGGCTCGTCCCAGGTCCACGACCCCCATCAAGATCAAAAGCAGGATGGGGAAAAACAAGGCTGCCTCAACCAGGCTTTGGCCGCGAGCCGATTGCTTGAACCAACAATTGATTGTTTGTTTTCTGGCTGACTTGATCATTTGGGCCTCCTTCAGGTCATTTAAGTTTGTTCTTACCTGTAATGACGAATGGATGACACCAGAGATACGTAAATCTGGCGTAAACTTTGGTCAACCGATTGTGAGACAGGCTTTAGTCTTGAAGGATGGCCCTGGAGATCGCGTCTATATGGAGGGTAAAAGATTGCTGCTTTTGGGGATCGAGCGCGGTAATGGACCAGATTGAACGGTTCTGGTCCTGATTGGGGTCTTGCTGGAGGTGCATATGAATGTTGACCAGCGAATGGCTTTTGAGAAAATCATCGCCGCCGGCGGCCAAAAAAGTCAACAAAAGGTCATTGCTGTCCATGCTCCAGTCGGCTTTTACCGGCAGGTCTGCCGCTCTGGCCGCCCAGGTGCGCACGACATAGCTGCTTTGCCGATCCACAACAATCCATTGCATTTGTTGCTGTGCCGGAGAAAAAAAGCTGAACGACCACGTTGGCCGATACAGGGTTAGCCGGTCGCCCCCGGCCAGTTGCCACGATGTGCTAACGCCCACCAGCTGTGCGTCGGCCTGCCATTGCAGGGCCAGGCTGATGGCTTGGTCATGCGCCTGTTGCAGGGTCAATTGGGGATCGCTCTCGATCACCGGAGTGATCGGTTCAGGGCGAGCGCGGGGGCTAAAAAAGAAAAATGCCAGGACGCCGTACACGCACAGGTTCAAGGCAATCAGTGCCCAGACCAGGGTGCGCTGCCGGCTGGCTGGGGGAGCAAGAGTTGGCGGATTTTCGGTCATAAGGCAACTTACTCGTTTTATTGTGCTTGTTTCATAATCAACGGTAAAAAGATGGCATAGGGAAGGCTGTGCGCATAGTAAATCTGGTAATTGTCCAGCGCGCCCGGCCCTACATACTCTTGCCAGACCATGTGAAGAGTCGAGTCGCTACCCATAAACATGGCCGGGCGGATCGAAATGATATTGGGGGAACGTGAGACATTAGTTGGCGATTCCCAGGTCAGGCCGCCATCCAGCGAACAGGCCACATAGATTTCTTCAGCCGGAAATGTTGCTTCTTGAAAGAAGCCATGCCAGGCGACACACACGTTTTGGGGAGCCGCAATAGCCAATGCGGGTGCAATGTCGGTGGGTGAGAGGTTGTTAGCCAGCATAGGTTGAGCGTTGATATGCGCCGGCTGGCTCCAGGTTGCTCCCTTGTTGTTGGAGCGAGTATAGCCGACAAATTGCTCGATTCGGCCGTCGGGCAGGCTGTGCTTTTCGCCCCAGACCACATGAATGGTTTGCTCGCTGCTCAAGGCGATGGCCGGACGCAGTGCGTTGGTGATACCGATGGAGAGGGTGATGGCGGCGCCCCAAGAGGTATTGACGTCGTCAAATGTTCCCCGTTTGTAATGGATATATCCCAGTGTCGTAATGGGGCTTTCCTGCCAGACCAGGTGGATGTCTGTGCCGTTGCTGCTAACGACCATCGCCGGGTTGTACAGGGTATTGGTGCTGTTGGACGCCACGACTGTGGTGGTAGGCCACGAGGTTGCCTGGATGGGGGTGTGGCTGTATAGAACACGTCCACTGCCTTGTAAGGCCAGGTGCAATTCATCGCCTGCACCCCAGCCCAGTCGGCTGATCGAAGCCGAACCGCGATGTTCATTGGGAACGGTTGTCGTGGTGCTGCCAGAGGTTAGTCGGAGCACGTGGGTGTCATAGTCTGTGCCAGTCTGATCGGCCCAGGTGACCCAAGGAATATTGCTTGCCATTGCCAGGCCAGGGCGCAAAGAGGTCTGGGCTGTGTGTGATACGGGCTGTGCCGTATTCCATAGATCGCCGCCGTTGGTAGAGGTTGCATAATAGATGTTGTAAATGTTCAGGCTGTCGCGACCGTCCGTCCAGGCTGCATAGACGGTTTCAGCATCTGGGGCTACAGCAATGACCGGCCAGATGGCGATGGGGCCGCGGCTGCCGACCGATGAGCTGGTTGAAATGTTTTGGGGTATGGTCCAAAATTGCCAGGTATTCTCCTGACCTGCCATCTCGGTTATCTGCCCTTGAGAGGTGAGGGGTTGGATCGGCCCGATCAGTGACAAGGCGATCATGGCAATCAGGATATATCCGAGTTTCATACACATACCTCTTCTAAAACTGCCCATCGCCCGACAGGCGACGGGCAGTTTTTACAACTCAATACAGTGTGAGAGTGATATATTGGGTGGTTTGTCCGCTGTTGATGGTGATATTGGTTACCAGGCCGGTAAAAGCGCGATCGTTGATCGTGGTTTGTCCGATCATAGTGTACACACCCGGTGGAATATTGTCAAGATGGAACAGCCCATTTTGATCCGAGATGGTTTGTGCCACCAGGTTGTAGTTCGAATCGTAACAGTACACATCTACCCGCCCTTGAGCTACAATATCGCCATTTAGCGATATCCAGGTTGAGCCGCTGGCTGCACCGTTGGCAATTGGTATTGGTGTTGGTGTTGGTGTCGGTGTAGGCGGTGTCGAAGCCTGCGAGACGTTGAGTGTTACTGGTCCATAAACGTTGTCCATCTCGTTGCTCTCGTAGACCTTTTCTAACGTGTCTACCATTGCATAGACCGGATACGAGCCGATTAAAGGTATACCGTCGGAATAGATCATACTGATCGTGATCGAACGTCCGGCCTCCAGGGAACTGATGGCTACCCATGCCACGCTGGTCTCTGCGGCGGGATTGGTGGGTGAGATGGTCGCCGATGGGTTGATGTACAGGTCTACCCAGAACAGGTTGTTGACGGCGGCATTGCCGATGTTGCTTACCCGCACGGTAAACGTCAGCGGATCAAAAGTCTTGATCGGCGACTGATTTTGAATCGTCAGGCTTTGTACGATCAGGTTAGGGTAGCTGGGCGTTGGCGTTGGGGTAGGCGTGGCTGCGCCCGGACATGGCACCTGAAAAGTGGTGGATGCGCTGATCTGGGTGTTTTTGGTCCATCGAGCCACGACGGTATAGGTTTTGGCTGTGCTGGCATTGACTGTGACAAGTTCAGAAAACGATCCGTCCGCATTGATGTTCTTTTCATCTGCTACTTTGATGCCATCTACAAAAATGCTCAATTTGTCCCCCTGCATAACGACCCATTGATACCCGTATACTGTAATCGTATTAGAGCCGATAGGACCGCAGGTCGGTTGCAGCATAATATATTGCACAACCGGCGTGGCTGTCGGTGTTGCTGTGCCGACCGGCGTAGGCGTGGGGGTGCTTTTTCTTTCCACCACCGTCCAACTGGTCTTGCCATACCCTTCGACGACGATCACATGGCCGCTGATCAGGCCGTTTTGCAAGCGAAAAGTGAACCGTCCGTTGGCGTCTACCACCGTTGTGGCGGTGACGGATGGGTCTTGAATATCACGCAGCGAGAGTGTCTGACCGGCCAGGGCTGTGCCGCTAACCAGAGTGTCTCCTTCAACCACCGGAGTATTGATCACGATAGGCACATTGGGGGTAGGCGTCGGCGTGCCGGGTGTAGTGGTATGGGTAGGCGTTGGCGTAGACAGGGGCGCCTGGGCCTGCGTGGCAGTAGCTGTCGGCGTACCGGGCGTACCGGGCGTACCGGGCGGTGTGGGAATGCCTCCTACGCCGACGCTGGAAATCGTGCGAGCTGCTGTTGTTTCAACAACCAGATCGCTCATCAGGGGTGCCAAAAAGGGCAGCATCGGCTCAAAGTCATAGCTCAAGTGTACTACCACCCGGTCGCCTACCCGCACCTGGGGAGCGGTTTTGGTGGGTGTATCCGGGCCGCTGTCGTATTGGATCACGGTCTCGACCTGATATGGGTCTACCAGGGCCATCTTGCTCCAGGTGGCCCAGATGATGCCATCAGTGTCCAGGGGGTTAACAATGCCGTAGCGCGAGCCCTCTCGGGCTGCATTGAACAGGTTGCTATAAATGGCAAACATGCGTCCAAATTCGGCAATACCGATGAATACAATTAACAAGAGGGGCAAGATGAGTGCAAATTCAACCAGCCCCTGTCCTTGACCATGCTTTCGATATGAATGGGTCATGATTCTGACCTCCTTGCTACAGTTCTGATCAATGCGAGTTGCCTTGGGGTCGGCCGACTAGACCAGGAATGCGCCGATGCCCAGGTAAACTCCGTTTTGCTGAAGGGCGAACAATAGCACGACCAGGCAGGCCAGCCACATCAACATGCCGATGGTAGCGGAGACGATGGCCTGCCAGGTGCGCATGCCCAATTGTCGCGGCCCCACAATGCCCCAGGCAAAGATGGTCAGATAGGCTGCCACACCAGACCACAAGGTACCCAACGGATGTGTGAAAACCAGAAAGGACAATCCTTGAAGCATATAGGCCTGCGCAAAGGCGTGACGGATGCTGTACCAGTCCGAATGTCCTCTGAATACCAGATGGTCGGTTAAAAACGTAAAGAACGACCAGGCATACCAGCCGGCAAAAGTCACCAACATCATGGAAAAAGCTGCCCATAGCGGCGAAGGGATAGATGAATGGCGAAACAAAGCCGCCCATCCGCTGCCGATGCCGGCCAGGGTGCTCATTCCAATAACGGCCTGCCATGGTGAAATGTGGCTGCCGATCCACTTGAGTGCCGATTCTGTGTTGGGATTGGCGGTGAATTGAGCGGTATTCTTGATCAACATCTTAACCTCCTCTTGGCTTATAGCGGGTTGTTCTTGCTTATTATGACGGGTGAGTTATGGGAAGGTCACGTAAAGGTGACGTAAATTTGCCGTTGCTCCCAGTTGCCTGACAAATGAGAGAGGTAAATGAAAAACGCCCTTTGGTCAAAAGGGCGTTTTGGGGAGACGATCATTCTTTGGGTTTTTTTGTCGGTTTGGGCACGGGTGGCTGGGTTGGTTCTGGTGTGACCGTTGGTTCCATCTCGCGTGTAGGCTTGGGCTCTCTGGTTGGCGTAGGTGTGCGTGTCGGCGTCGGCACCTTGGTGGACGTGGGTGTGCGTGTCGGCGTCGGCACCTTGGTGGACGTGGGTGTGCGTGTCGGCGTCG
>CAYVBK010000005.1:3932-23807 GCA_964449465.1 uncultured Anaerolineae bacterium | reverse complement strand
GCACCTTGGTGGATGTGGGTGTGCGTGTCACCCGGGCTGTTTCGGCTGTCGGATCGGCCAATGTCGGTTGCGTCGTTGGCGACAGGTCAGGTTGAGCGATCACCGATGCCGTTGCGGTGGGTGTTGCCGCATCTGGAGGTTCGACAATCGGCTCATTTGTGGCCATAAACGTCGGATGGATGATTGGTGTAGGGTCGTCGGCCAGGCGAGTTGGTTCTATGATAGGCGCGTATGTGCCGGTTGGACTGGCAGTTGGTATGGCCCAAACGGTAGGCTGTCCGGCGCGGGTGGGCCATAGCAGAGGGTCATCGTTCAGGCTGTTGAGAGACGCGTTTATCCGAAAAGTGGTCAGGTCTTTTTGGCCTTCACGCGCCCAGGTTTGTGCGACCGTCACGCTTTGACGAGTCTGCTCCAGCATCACGCGGGCGTGGGACCAGGTGGTCATGGTCTCCAGAGTGTTTAACCGGGCAATCTGCTCGGCAGTGGTTTGTTCGATCAACGCCAGTAGCCACTCGGTCTCTCCGGCGCCGGCCTGCGCGGCCGAAATCAGGCTGGCTTGCAATGACCGATTCATCCGCTGCAAGGTTTCGGCGTAAATCTGGCGGCGGGCCATAGCCAAACGACATATTTCATCGAGGCGGGTTTGCGCCCGATACAGGTGATATTTGGCTTTGACGCTATATTGGATGATCAATGAGAGGTGAATTTCCTCGCCGGCCAGTTTGGCCGGATAGATCATATCGCCGGGCAGACTGTCTTGGGCCAGGGCGACGGTAGTGCCCAAAGATGACAGAATCAGGATGACGATGCATATTGCACTCAGGACCATACGCACAGCCCGGCGCCCCGAAAGCCACATTACCTGGTCCAGATGGTATGCCAGCCTACGCCACCTGGATTGGCCGGGTGCTTTCTTTGTTCTGGATGCCTGGCGCAAGTCTTGTGCCTGGTGCAAAAAATCAGCCAACCCTTGATCGGGCAGAGCCGGCACAGGCACAGCCCGCTGGCGAGACAGCTTTTGAGCCATCCGAAGCAGCAGCAACAAGTCATCCTGGTGAGCCGGATAATCGGCGATGATTTTTTCGATAGGCTCACCTGTTTCCAGTCGGGTCAATGCCCGGTCAAGTATAGTCGAGATGTGTTCTTCCATATTTGCCTGTTGGGGGCTCGATGCATCCAAAAAGACATGACTTGCGCAAAACGTTGGTTGAGCGCATTCGAGAGAATGCCGTCGAAACCAATATTTTGGCATCAAAACAGATATTTTAGCGCAAAAATTGCGCCGCAGTTCTTGGTCTACTCGGCCGGCGAACTGCGTAAGCCCTAAAAAAAAAGGCGTGTGCTTGACTACACGCCGATACCTTGCTTACTTTTATGACGGATGAGACGGCTAAAAGATACGCAACCCGGATTTCGAGCTTGCATATCGGCCTCTGGCTGAAAATGGATTGATTGGGTAGTCTCATTGATCGTCCATATCGGGCGACATATCAGTTCCTCAGGCATGCTGGGCGACGTGTTGATAGCGGGAAAAGTGGCGTGATGACGTTTTGAGCAGTTTTTGACGCAGTTCTTCCAACCCGCGATATTGCAAAGCTTTGACCGCGCCGATGGTTCGTCCGGTGATCTGGGCAATTTCTTCGTTGCTCATCTCTTCCAGGAATTTGAGTATAATAACCTGACGCTGTTCTTCTGTCAACTCGGACAACATCGCGCGTAATGTAATCTGGTCCATCGTTTGGAATGCCTGATGTTCTGGGGATGCTTCGTCGTCGGGTAATAGATCGTCAGTGTCCTGATCCAGTGAGTGGTGGTTGCGATACCGGTTTGAGCGAAACTCGTCAATGATCAGGTTGTGAGCAACACGGTATAGCCAGGCTTTGAGCAGTTTGTCCGGGCCGCTGCCGCCGTGCATGGCCAACAAAAAGCGACGAAAGACTTCGGAGGTCAGGTCCTGAGCCGTTTCGACATGTCCGACATGATAATAGATGTAGCGATAAATTGCGTCGTGATAGGTTTGATAGATGTGGGTCAGTGCCTGTTCGTCGAGTCGCCGCGCCCTGTCCAGCAGTTCTATTTCATTGTCGAGAGTCACATTCGCGGTTTTCATAGGTCTCATTTTCTCAACTGGCTCCAAGTGCCCGGAATGATTGGACCGTCTCTGGGTGGTGATTCCATAAAAAGGAGTGTGGAGGAACCGGGACAGGTTTGGTCACTGGATTGAGAGATTGATTGACATATTGTAACAGGGACTCAATCGAAAACGGTTTGCTCAACGATATGAATGATGCTCGACGATGTCGGCTGCGCTCATAGATTTCATCGCTATCGGCATCGGTGATCAGGATGGCCTTGACGTTGGGGTGGAAAATTTGTGCGACCTGGATCAGGGTTAGCCCATCTGTATCGGCCAATTGCCAGTCGGTGATCACCAGGTCTATTAGGGCATGGTTCATTTCGTCCATGGCCTGCCGTACCGAATCAACCATGCGGATGTGAACACTGTGACATTCGTCTGCCAAAAAGTCATGAATCAGCTTGGACAGTAATTTGTCTTGGGCCGCGATCAAGATTTGTTTTCCCATCAGAGTCTCTCCTGTTGATCTCTTGTCCATCCAGGCTTATGATACCATAGTTTGGGTGGCTTGAGTATCGGGAAAACCCTTCATTTTTGCGGTTTGAGGACCTGATTTTTTTTTGAGGGATAGAGGATTGACCTTAGGGTGTTTGACCCGAGTTCTGGAAGAGGCAAAAGACGAGTGATAGGCGTGATTCTAGCAGCCTGTCGGAGAACCTGGATGAGGGGGAATCCCCAACAAGTTGGGGCAGTTTTTGCTCATCAGATGGGCGTCCCCGAACAAGTTCGGGGATCCGGCGTACCCCAATGGGGCATTTGGTCTTCTCTCCGACAAACTGCTAGAGCAGGTTTTGCTCGCGGGCAATCTGGAGCAGTTCGGCCCGGTCGTGAGCGTCGAGTTTTCGCATCAGGTTGCTGCGATGGGTCTCGACGGTTTTGATGCTGATGTGCAACTGTTCGGCAATCTGGCGATTGTTGAATCCCTGCGCGATCAGTTGCAAAATCGCGCTCTCGCGCGCCGAAAGTGTGCCGGGCGTTTCATCTGCTCCACGTGTGATGCTTCGCCGAACATAATCACCGATTAAAATATCGGAAACTGCCGGGCTGAGAAACGTACTGCCGGCCGCTACGGCGTGCAGTGCCAATACCAGCTCGGTGGTAGTAGAGCGTTTCAGCACATAGCCCGATGCGCCAGCCTGGAGTACTTGAAAGACATATTCTTCGTTTTCATGCATAGACAGGACGACGACACGCACATGCGGAAACCGCTCGCGGATCTGTTGGGTGGCCTGAATGCCGCTCATGCCTGGCATAGACAGGTCCATCAGCATAATGTCTGGCTCAAGTTGTGTCGCCAGGTTGATAGCTTGCTGACCGTCTTCGGCTTCGCCGACAATGGTCAGATCGCTTTCTTCTTCGAGCAGCGCGCGCAATCCTTGTCGCACCAAAGCATGATCGTCTACCAGCAAGATGCGCATCTTTATGGCTCCTCAATGTGCAATTGGAAACTAGCCGGCAGGGTGAGGGTGATCTGTGTTCCCTGTCCGGGTTGCGAAAAGATGTGCGCCCGACCGTTGAGCAGTCTGGCGCGCTCCTGGATGCCGGTCAATCCCAGAGAGTGTTGACCATTGGCGCGTTCGGTCCATGCCTGCATATCGAAACCTACTCCGTCATCCTGAATGATCAAGGCAATGGTGTCACGGCGATGTTCAAATTCAATGGAAACGCGCTCTGCCTCGGCATGTCGTACAATGTTGGTGAGTGCCTCTTGGGTGACGCGATAGAGTGTTGCTTCAATTTCGGGCAACAGCCGCCGCGGCAGTTCCTGGATGTCGGCCTGTACCTCGATGCCGGTGCGCTGCTCAAAACGTTTCAGATACCAGCGCAGGGCCGGCACGATGCCCATATCATCCAGCAGGGTGGGGCGCAGTTCGATAGTCATTGAGCGAATGTTGATCAGCAGTTCTTCAGCCAACTGGCTGGCTTCCTGGAGTCTCTGTCGCAAATTGACGTATGCATCTGGAATTTTTCGTAGCGTTAGATCAATGTTGATCTTGAGAGCAGTCAGCAGTTGCCCCAACTCGTCGTGCAATTCTTGGGCGATATAGCGGCGTTCCTGTTCTTGAATATTGATCAGCCGCAGCGACAGACGACGCATCATGGCCTCGCCCTCTTGAACCGCCGAGAATAGTCTCGCATTCTCAATGACGACGGCAACCTGATCGGCCAGCGCGCGCAGCAGGCGCAGATCATGAGTGCCCAGATCGGATGATTGATGGTTCAAATAGATCTCGGCTATGCCGATCATCCGATCTTGGTCAATCAGCGGAATGGTCACAATGCCGTTGCCGGCGACCGATTCGTGGTGGGTCAAAATATGCTGCATAGTCGAATGCTCGGCCAATGAACGTGTTTGACCAACCGCCAACTCCAGAGGATGAGGGGTGCAGTCGCCGCGTTCATAGATGCCAATCACCACGCTCTGGTTATTTTCTGCGTCCCACCGATAAATGACGGCGCTATATGCTCCGACCAGATGAGCCATATATTCGGCTACCAGTTGAGTGACTTGCCTGATGTTCTGGCTAGAAGAGAGCACCTGTCCAATAGACAGTAGCATCTCTTGCTCCTCCAACCGCTGTTTCAGTTCGGCTTCAGCCTGCCGCCTTTGGGTAATGTCGCGGATGATGGAGAGCATCGCCGATTGCCCATGCAAATAAAGCAGATGGATGCTGATTTCAACCGGAATGGCGACGCCATCTCGCTTGAGGATGGTTTTTTCAATCAGAGTATGCTGATTTTGATCGAGTTGCTGTGTCAGAATCTCTTGATCGAGCCACCGCTCAGCGTCGGTTGTATAGACAGAGGGCAACCGGAGTAATTCGTCGTGCGTGTAACCCAGTATCTGGCAGGCGGCCCGATTGGCTTCGATGATCCGGCCGAGATGCCCTTGAGTCGTGATCTCGTGGACCAAAATCATATCATTGCCGCTGTTGAACAGTTGATAGTAACGTTCGCGGCTCTCGCGCAGTTCATTCTGGGCGCGTTCGATGGTGTTGAGCATCCCGTTGATGGCGTCACTCAGGCTGCCCAGTTCATCTTGCCCGGCTATTTCCACGCGCATAGACAAATCGCTCTGTGCACCGATTCGGCCAACCTGGGTGTGGAGTTGGGTTAATCGCGAGAGAACCATCTTTTCAACGATCAGCACAGTGATCAGACCAAACAGCCCACTGATCAGGATCAGAAAAGACAGCAGATAGAACAGACTGATCTGTCCTTGATGATAGAGGTGGCGCGGGATATCCAGGCGCACAATGGCAGCGGGTTGTCCGGTCAGATCATAGATAAGAATGTATCCGGCAATGGTGTCCGACGATAATGTCTGAATCCAGGTTGTTTGCGATTCGTTCAGAAACTCTTGAGCTTGTACTAAATCGAGTGGCAGGTGCGGGGCGTGCCAGTTCCATACCGATAATGACAGGTTGAGCAGTCCAGACAACCGCTTGATCCGCGCCTCGCTCAAATAGCGGCCCAAGACCAGTTTGCCCAGTGCCGGTCCCTGATCCAGACTGTTCAGGATCGGACGTTGGGCGATCAATATCGGCTCTGCTGGTGTGCGGATCAAGCCATTGATTGTCTGGAGTGGGGTGGTCTCTAGTTGAGCGATGACGGCTGCGTCTACAGGATATTCTTGATATGGCCCCAGGTGAATGTCTTGTGACCATATCACCTCACCCGACTCGTTCAGAAATAACATCATATCCAGGCCCAATGTGACAAAAGTATCTTGCATCAAGTTGTTTTGAATATATGCTTGATCGCCAGTTTGGATAAAATTCCAGGTATCGTCCCATGAGGCCCAGTCATGCGCAGTGGAATCCATATCCATCAATTCGTCATCCAAAATATTCAAAACCTGTTGAATGTGGTTGTTGACGGTTTGTGTTTCCAGGCGGGTCAGGCCAACATTCAAGATGGCTCGTGCGACCAGATACAGAACAATACCTGATGTGAGAGCAGTCAGGCTGATGATGCGCAGAGTTTTTTGTCGTAGGGTCATATTCCACCTATCGGCATAGCGCAGCGATCAATCTCCAGGCATCCAGGTCATGCAGACCGGCATCGGCACATTGGCGGCGTGACTGGTGGGCGCAAGTTGGCCGGTTTCGGGGTGAATGTGAAACGCCACCACCGTGTGGCTGTCCTGGTTGGCGGCCAGGAGCAGCGCGCCGTCGGGGTGAACGGCAAAATTGCGCGGCGTGCGTCCCTGCGTAGAGGTATGGCCGGCGGCGGTGAGTTGACCGGTGGTTTGGTCCACGGCAAATACGGCAATGCTGTCGTGGCCGCGATTCGAGCTATAGACAAAACGGCCCGATGGGTGCACATGCACATCGGCCCCGCTGTTGGATGTGCCGCTGCCTTGCCAATCGGCAGGCAGCGTGGACAGGGTTTGAATTTCGCGCATTGTTCCTTGCCCTGGGTCATAAGCAAAGACGGTCAGGGTCGAGTCCAGTTCGTTGACGGCATAGACAAGGTGGCCGTTGGGATGAAAAGCCAGGTGGCGCGGGCCGGCGCCGGGGTGTAGAGCAGTGTATGGTGGGTCGTGGGCGATCAATTTGCCGCTCTCCAGGTCGAGCCGATAGATCATGATCCGATCCAGTCCCAAATCGGCGGCCAGGGCAAAGCGATTGTCTGGGGCGATGGTGATCGAGTGAGCGTGTGGGCGTTCCTGCCGTCGTGGGTCGGCTCCGCGGCCGTGATGCTGCACCATATCGCTGGCTGCGTCCAGGCTGCCATCGGGGCGGATGGGATAGACGGCCAGGTTGCCGCCCATATAGTTGGCTACCAGCACAAACCGCTCGCTGCGATCCATGACGATGTGGCAGGGCGCGCCGCCAAAGGATGGTTGCTGGTTGAGCAGGTTCAGCGAGCCATCTTGCTCGTTGATGGCAAACGCGCTGACCGCGCCGCCGGGTTGATCTTGAAAGGTCATCGTTTCGTTGACGGCATACAGGTATTGCCGCGAAGAATGGACGACCAGAAAAGAAGGGTTGGCAGCCTGGGCAACGGCCGGGCGCAGGGTCAGGGCGCCGGTAGATGGCTCCACCTGGCACAGGTAAATGCCAGGTTCGTGGTTCCTGGTATAGCCGCCGATGTACGCCGATGAGAGGTTTGAGGTCGTGTTCATAGGTAAACTCCTGTGAAAATGAGCGAATGAGTTGAACACAGGGTATCATACTATGAGCAAGGGCTTTTGTCAATGGCCGGATCGACAAATGTTGGGGTTGAATGATATTGTTAACAGGATTGTTTGACATCTCGGTCATTCGGTGATAATCTTGAAAAAAAAGGAGTCAAAGAATGAAGGCGAACTGTGTGCGGGTGTGCAGGAACGAGTTGGTCTCGTTCTGTGGAGAGATTTTTGTCAGGCTAGGGCTGTCGGCCGAGGATGCTCATGTGGCGGCCGACGTGTTGGTGGCCGCCGACGCGCGAGACATTCCTTCGCACGGAGTGGCCCGCCTGGAGCGATACGTCAATGGCCTGCGTTCTGGGGTGATGCGGCCCGATGCGACTGTGGATGTGTTGATGGACACGCCCACCACGCTGGTGTGGGACGCTCAGGGGGCCATGGGGGCGCCGGTCAGCGCGCGGGCGATGCAGCAGGTGATGGACAAGGCCCGGCGCGGCGGCGCGGCGTTTGGCTGTGTGCGCAATTCAAACCATTTTGGCATTGCCGGTTATTACGCCATGATGGCTCTGCCACACGACATGATCGGCATGGCCATGACCAACACCGCTGCCCTGGGCGTGCCGACCTGGGGGCGGCAGGTGATGTTTGGCACCAACCCCATCGCCTTTGCCGCGCCGGCCGACCGGGAACGCGGTTTTGTGTTAGACATGTCCACCACAGTGGTGACGCGCGGCAAGATCGAGGTGTATGAGCGGTTGGGACAGCCGCTGCCCGACGGCTGGGCGGTAGACCGCACCGGCCGGCCGGCGACGGATGCCCATGCCCTGCTCGATGACATGTTTCGGCGCGTGGGCGGCGGCATTATGCCGTTGGGTGGGGTGGGCGAGATGGGCGGCGGGCACAAGGGCTATGGGCTGGCCGTGCTGGTAGACATTTTGTGCGCCGTGCTGTGCGGCGCGCCATTTGGCCCGGCAGTGGCCGATACAGCCACCTCGTCGGGGCGGGTCAGCCACTTTTTCGGCGCCCTCTCGATTGCCGCGTTTCGCGATCCGGCCGAATTTCGCCGCGATATGGACCGTATGCTCTTTGATCTGCGCTCGTCGCCGTCGGCCGAGGGCCAGGAGCGGGTTTATTTTGCCGGACAAAAAGAGTTTGAGCAAGAGGATGCCTGCCGGCGGCTTGGCGTGCTGTTGCTTGAAAAGGTGTATCATCGTCTTGTGGCGATTGGCAGCGAATGGGGATTGACCGCGCCTCTCCCGATTTCTTTGGAGGACAGCCAATGAAAAATAGACTGTTCGCGCTGTGGGAACAACTGACCGCCCCTCAGTCAACCGATATGGATGAGGCGCGACGAGAGTACATGACGCGGATCATTTCGCTGATCATGACCCTGATATCAGGCGCGTTGACCCTCATCTTTGGCCTCGGCTGGGTGATGAGGCTGTTTCCCGGCGATTCGGTGCTGATCACGCTGGGGATGGTGCTATTTTTTGGCCTGGCCTGGTGGCTGACGTTGCGCGGTCACTGGCGCATAGCCGGTTATTTTCCGGTTGCCGTGATCTTTGCCACAGCCGTCTATGGCAATTATGTCGGCGGGCCGGGCGCGCCGGCGATGGTGCTGTATGTGCTGGCGATGGCTTTGACCGCCGTGTTGCAAAGCGAGCGCGCTCAATGGATTACTATGCTGCTCAGCGTGCTATCTTTTGCCGGCATTGGCTGGGCGCAGGTCTATGGGCCGCTCAAGGCCTGGCGGTCGGTAGATGAGGTATTCAAGAACCGGGTGGTCATTGTGATTGGCACGTATGCCACTCTGTCGTCGCTGATGTGGTTGTTGGTTTCGCAATTCAAGCGCACGCTGATCGAGTCGCGCGCTTTTGCCGGCAAGCTGGCCTTGATCAATCATCAGTTGGAGCAGCAAATCGAGGAACGTCGTCGCGCCCAAGAGGCCGAGCAAGAGCAACGTGTGTTATCTGATGCGCTGCGCGATACGGCGGCGGCTCTGAGCAGTACACTCCATTTTGACCAGGTGCTAGAGCGCATTTTGTTCAATGTGCGGCGAGTGGTGCCGCACGATGCCGCCAATATCATGCTGGTAGATATGGCGACCCGTCAGGCGCATGTCGTGCTCTGCTATGGGTATGACCAGATCGAGAATGGCCTGGATAAACTGGTGATGGAACTGTGCTTTGATTTGGATGGTGTGCCAAATTTGCTGCACATGATGGCAAGCGGCGAACCGTTTATCATCTCGGATACGCATGACTATGCGGCCTGGGTGGATACGCCGGCAACGCGTTGGGTGCGTTCTTATGCCGGAGCGCCCATTCGCGTGGGCAATGAGACGGTGGGTTTTTTGAATCTGGACAGTGCAACGCCGCACTTTTACGCATCGCAACATAGCGAACGGTTGCGTGCTTTGGCCGATCAGGCCGCCATTGCGGTTGAAAACGCGCACCTCTACGAGCAGGCCGAGCGCGAGATTGCCGAGCGCAGGCGGGCCGAAGAATCGCTGTCTCAGGAGCGTAACCTGTTGCGCACCCTGATTGATATTTTGCCCGACAGCATTTATGTCAAGGATGTGATTGGTCGCAAAGTGCTGGCCAATCGGGTTGACCTCCAGTATATGGGCGTGCAAAGCGAGGCCGAGGTCATTGGCAAAACCGACCTGGACTTTTTTCCTCCAGATGCGGCTCAAGAACTTGTCACCGATGATCAGCAGGTGATTCAAACGGCCCGGCCGATGCTCAACAAACCGGAGCGTTTCGAGTGGCAGGGCGAGACCATTTACCTGCTCACCTCCAAAGTGCCGCTGCGCGACAGCACCGGGCAGGTGGTGGGGCTGGTGGGCACCGGGCGCAATATCAGCGATTATGTCAAGGCGCAGCAGGGCTTGGAGCAAGAAAGGGCCTTTTTGCGTCAGGTCATTGATGCGCTGCCGGCCTGGATCTATGTCAGGGAGCAAGATGGACACCTGGCGTTGGTCAACGCGGCGATGGCACAATCTTGCGGCACCACCGTTCAGGCGTTGACCGACCCGTCGAGTTGTGCTATGTTTTTGCAGCCTGATATGTGGGAAGAGGATCGCCGGGTGATAGAGATGCGGATGGCCCAAATGCTCTCAGAGAAACAAATGGCCTATGCCGACGGCTCGACACACTGGCATGCCACCATCCGGGTGCCTTTGTTGGATGCGGATGGTGGCTGCCGGCAGGTATTGGTCGTTTCCAGCGACATCAGTGAGCGAAAGCGGGTTGAAGAGGAAAAAGATCGCTTGCAGACCCAACTGCTTCAGGCCCAAAAGATGGAGGCCATCGGTCGCCTGGCCGGCGGGGTGGCGCACGATTTCAACAATCATCTGACGGCGATCATTGGCTATGCCGACATTTTGCTGAACGAGCTAGGGGGGGATGATCCGCGCCGCTCCAATGTACAAGAGATCAAGCAGGCTGCGCAAAGGTCGGCGGCTCTGACCGGCCAACTGCTGGCTTTTAGCCGCAAACAGATCATTCGCCCGGTGACGTTTAACCTCAATGACAGGCTGATGAGCCTCCGAGATATGCTTCAAAGGCTGTTGGGCGAAGATGTGCGGCTGCAAATTCATTGCGCTCCGGGTGGCGCATGGGTGCATGCCGATCCGGGCCAGATCGAGCAGGTGATCATGAACCTGGCAGTCAATGGCCGGGATGCCATGCCCAGCGGGGGCCAGTTGATCATCGAGACGGCCTATGCCGAGTTGGACGAGAGCTATCGTCGGCATCGTATGACTGTCGAGCCGGGGACCTATGTGATGTTGTCGGTGACCGATAACGGCATCGGTATGGATCAAGAAGTCCAGTCACGCCTGTTTGAACCATTTTTCACCACCAAAGAAGAAGGCAAAGGCACCGGGCTGGGGCTGGCAACTGTATTTGGTATTGTTCGACAAAACAATGGATATATTTGGGTGTACAGCGAACCAGGGCAAGGCTCAACCTTCAAGGTGTATCTGCCATTGGTGGATCGAAATGGTGAGCCATCGGCGCAGGCCAGGACTGCGGCTGCGCCTTTGCCCGGCAGCGAGACCGTCTTGTTGGTTGAGGATGAGGACACGGTGCGCATGCTGGTACAGCGCATTCTCGAACGCCAGGGCTATCACATTCTGGCCTCATGCAATGCCGAGGACGCTCTGCGTCTGTGCGCCGAACACAAGGGGCAAATTGATCTACTGATCAGCGATGTGATCATGCCGGGTGGCACCAACGGCCGCGAACTGGCCCGTCAAATTATGGCGGCGCGTCCGGGCATCAAGGTGTTGTTTATGTCGGGGTATACCGATGATGTGATTGCCCATCATGGGGTGCTAGAGGCGGGGGTCAATTTTATTTCCAAGCCATTTACCACCGACGCGCTGGCGCACAAGGTGCGTCAGGCCATTGAGGGAAATGCGTCTCGTTCGGGGTAACATCATTCGTTTTGAATGTCCTTTACAATGCCCTGCCGACGGGCTTGTTCCAGATTCATGCCTCCAAAGCCTTGATCGGCGTCTGAAACAAGTTGGTCCCAGTCTACATTGGTGGGAACATCCCAATTGATCTCGTCCAGGCCGATGGCCGATGCAGCCGGTTCTGGCTCGGCGGCGGCCGGTTCGGGTGCGACGGCCTGAGCCGGCAGAGCGTCCAGGTCGGAAACCAGGTCATCCCAACCTTGAGCGACCGGCACATTCCAATCAATTTCGTCCAACGCAACGGGGGCTGTCGGTGCGTCGGGGCCTGTCTGAGAGGCCGGTGTTTCGGCGGTTGAGCCGAACAAGTCGCTCAAAAAGCCCAGATTTTGCGCCTCCTGGATGCTCAACAGCGGCGTCTCGGCCGGGCTGACCCGCACAGGCTCTGGCAGGATGGTTTCTGGCGCAGCAATTTCCGGCTCGACGGGCCGGGCCGCCGACGAGGTGCGCGCGGCGGTCTTTTCTGGCATGGCTGGTGGAGCAGGCCGGCTGCGCGTGGGGCGGGTTTCTGTGGGCGCCGGTTCGGAGGCCGCCTCCCGCCGAGTCGCTCGCCTTCCGGTCTGGCCGGGGAAGAACTGATCCAACATATCGAAAACATCGCCTCGTTTGCGCCGGGGTTCGGGCGTGGGGGCCACTTTGGCGGCGGTCAGGGCTTCGCGCAGCGATTCGGCCGCGTCGCGCATATAATACCACACCTGGCCTTCTTTGACTGCCGGCCCAAAAATGACGGCGACAACAAAGGACTCGTTGATCGCATAGGTGCAAACGCTGTACATTTCGGTGCCAAAGTAGCTCTGCTTGATCGGCGCACTGTTGCCCAGGTCTTGATTCATCTGATTCCAGACGTGCTGCTGGGTGTTGAGCAAGACGCTGCCCAGTCCGCTCACATCTTGACTGGGGGCCAGCGAATCAATGGCCAGCATAATGCCGCTGCTGTGGATCAACATGGCCGCGTTGGCGCCGGTCATCATTCGCAGCGAAGCCAGTTGTTTGAGCGACTGCGACTCTTGGGCAGCCGATAATTGAATGGTCGGCGGTTCGGGTTCGGCAACGGCCAGGGACTTTTGGACGACGCGGCGAAATTCCGAGATGACAAAAGGCTTGTTCAGATACTCGCAGATGCCCAGTTCGCGAGCGCGTTTTTCCAGGTCCGGCGAATTGTAGGCGGTCATGGCGATGGTTTTGGTGTTGGGTGAAATAGACTGCAGCACTTCGAGCAGCTCCAGCCCGCTCAGCCCGGCCATTTTAATGTCGGTAATGACCAGGTCGAACGGTCGCAGCAAAGTTTGCGATTTGCGCACCAGGGCTAGTGCTTCGTCTACATTGCGCGCCACTTTGACATCATACGAATCAAACATGTCCTTGATTGCCTGGGACAGCAGATCGCCCAGCTCGATGTCATCGTCTACGATCAAGATGTGTTTTTGCTGTTCGGCCATATTGTTCCTTTCGCCTCGCTCACATCAACCGCCAGATTGCAGCAGGTCATGCCTGTCGCGTGACCATTTGCAGCCTTGCTGATGCCCATTATACCAAAGAGGGCATCTGCCGTCAATGCCCGGTTTTTGCTCCGTCTCAGTACCTCCGCTCCCATACCATTGTCGGATAGCTGCGTTGAAATCCGGCCGCCTCTAAAATGGCTCCGCCGGGACTGTCCAGCACAGGCGCGTCGTTCCACTGCTCTACGGCGATGCGGTGCATAAAACGAGACAAATGCTCGACCAGCGCTCGCCCAGCCTGGGCCAGCATGTCCGCATCGCTCGTCTGTCCGGTGAGCAGGCGTGCGCCGCTGTCGCCGGCCACCAGCAGGGGCAGGCCGCGCTGCTGCACCAGCCATGTAGATGGCAGGCGGGCAAATGTGAGCGGCTCGTCCTGCGGCGTCTGGGCGGCGTCGGAAAGGGCCGGGCCGTACAGGTTGGCCGGATCGCATGCATTCATCACCACCAGGGCCGGTTGCGGGTCTGTTTCATCGCGGATCGTCCTCAATTGTTCGACCACTTGGGGCAGGGCAAATTGAAGGCCCGGCAGTCCACGCACAAAATAGCCGCGCCGCACCTCGCCGCGCATTTCCAACCTTTCCAGTTGGGCCGCGACCTGGCCCCAGTCCCAGGCGCCGACCTCGTTTTCCAGGCATTGCACTGTGGCCACGCCATAGCGGGCCAAGAGTTGGCGCGCCTGCCGGTCGGCGCGTTCGATGGGCGACAGCGGTTTGCCCCACACGCCAAATCGCTGTGTCAGCGACCAGCGGCCGGCTCTGGCGGGTGCATCGGGATAGGCGACGGCCGACTCAACGCCGGAGGGGTAGCCCAGCCGCGCCCGCACGCGGCTCTTGGCGGCGCGATATTGTTCCGGATGCGGCTTGTGCAGCGGTTGGCGCGAGGGGGTATCGCGCTGCGCCCGCCGCTGACGCAACTCTAGTTCCAGCGCGCTTTGCGGCTTGCGCCCGGCCGACGGCGGCGTGCCCTCATCAATCATCCGCCGCAGCACTTCCAGGCTGTCATTTGTGACCAGGCCGGCCATCACCAGTTCGAGCAGTGCCTGGTGCAGTGCTGCGATCCCCAGGTCTAGCGCGGCGGCCAGGTCGGCTTCAAAGACGGCGCCTTCGGCCTGGAGAAACCGGTAGACCTGCTGGGCCGTCTGGCCGAATGAGGCTAGATCGGCGGGCGGCGGATCGAGATAAATGCTACCCTCGCCGCGAAACATCAAGCGCACCCGACCGCGCCGCAGGTCGGCGCCGCCGCAGCCCACCCAAACCACCTCGCCGCTCTGACACAGGCTTTCCAGTTCGGCCGGGCGATAGCGGGTCAGACGCAGTGGCAACACATCGCGCTCCCACACCGGCCCCACCACCGGCGTGGCGCGGAGTTGCTGTAGCACCTGGCTCAGCGCCCCTTCGCCGCCCAGCCGTTCGGCCGGGTGGATGTGCTGCCAGCGGGCCAGGAAATCGGCATAGACCGTGAACGGGGCCGGCTGGACCTCGCGCCGTAAAATGTGCAGGGTGCGGCGGTGAATCTGCTCCAGGGTGCGGCGGTCTATAAACTCGTCCTGATCATCTGCTTCTGGCCGGCCCGGCGTCAGGCGGCCGCGCACTACCTGTCGTGCCGATGTCAGGCGATCCAGCTCGGCTTGCAGCCAATCGGCCGGGAAATCATAGCGTGCTCTGATCGCTTCTGGCGTCACCGGGCCGGATTGGGCCAGAAATCGCTCCAGGATGCGGCGACGTGCCTCATCGTCGGGGTGTTCGGCGGCCAGGGCGGCGCGATATTCGGCCTGATATTCGGCAAACACCCAGCGGTAGGCTGCCCCGCGCGCTGTGGGAATGTCCATTCCCACGACACGGCCTTCGCCGCTGAGGCGGGCGATCCACCCGGCCGGGTCTGTGGCGGCGCGTTGGGCAATCTCGGCCGATGACAGGTCGCCCATCTGCTCCAACAGCACAGCCAGTTCTTCGGCGGTGCGCGCCCAGGCGGTGGGCGCGGTGTGTTCGATCTGCTCACACACCGAACGGATGGCTTCGGGGCGCAGCAGTTCATCCAGAGCCACGCCTTGCAAGAGGTCTTGCAGCAGGTCGCGGTTGACGGCCAGCATTTGAAGTTGCTGCTCGGCTCGTGGCGCATCCCATTCATACATAAACTTGTTGATAAAATCCCACATCAGGCTTTGCGCCACCGGTGAAGGGGTGGCCGATTCCAGCACTACCATGCGAATTTCGCCCTGCTGGATGGCCGTGAGGATTTGTTCCAGGTGCGGCAGGTCCAGCACGTCTTGCAGGCAATCGCGATAGGTCTCGACGATGATGGGAAAATCGTCCCATTGGCGCACGATTTGCAACAGGTCGCGGGCGCGCAGGCGTTGCAGCCAGAATGGGGTGCGTTTGCCACGCCCCACACCGGGCAAGAGCAGGGCGCGGGCGGCGTTTTGACGGAATCGCGCTCCAAACACGGCCGAGCGCGGCAGCTCATGCAAAATGCGCTCGCGTGCTTCTTGAGGCCCCAACCCGGTGATGAGGTCGAGCGGAAATGGCCCCGCCTGTTCATCGCCCTGACCGGCATCCAGCAGGCGCATCAGCACGCCGTCGTCGTTGGTTTGCACTTCAATCTCGATGCCGGCCTGTTCGCGCAGCGCGCTGGCCAGAGCCAATCCCCACGGCCCGTTGACCCGTCCGCCAAACGGCGAGTGGATCACCAGACGAGGATCGCCCAGCGAGTCCTCAAACACCTCGACCAGAATGGTGCGGTCCGACGAGACGGCGCCGGTCAGGTCCAGTTGTTCGGCCAGGTAATCCAGGGTGTGCCAGGCAGCGCGCCGATTCAGCGTATAGTCCTGGTTCAGCCAGGCCAGCAGCTCTTGTACCGGCGGCGCGTCGGCGTGTTGACGCAGCGACATCCGGTCGGGCAGGCTGAGGGCCTGTCGGGTCTGTTCCAACCGTTCGGCCACGGCCCGTCGAAACGCCCCCACCCGTACTCCCAGTTCATAGGGCCGCCAGGGCAGGTCGCCCCGCCAAAAGGGCATGCGCGGCGTGGCTCCCGGCGCGGCAGCCACTGTGATGCGGTCGTCGTTGATGTCGGTCACCCGCCACACCTGCGAGCCGAGCATCAAGGTGTCGCCGATGCGCGTCTCAAAGACAAATTCCTCGTCCAGTTCGCCCAGCTTGGTTTTGCCATCGCTCAGATAGGCGCCAAACGCGCCGGTGTCGGGGATGGTGCCGCCGTTGGTGAGGGCCAGCATGCGCGAGCCGGGCAGGGCGGTCAGGCGGTTGTTGACGCGGTCCCAATCCAGGCGGGGGCGCAACTCGCGGTAGCTTGAGCGGACGCGCAGGTCGGCGCTGCCGCCACCAAATCGCCCGGCCAGCATGTCCAGGGTGGCCTGCCACACGCGGCGGGTCAGGCCGTTGTACGAGGCCGCGCCGCGCACCAGATCGAACAGGGCATCCATGTCCCACGGTTCTACCGAGACCATGGCCACGATCTGCTGTGCCAGCACGTCTAGCGGGCAGAGGGGCATCCATGTCGGCTCGACCTCGCCGCGCCGCATGCCGCCGGCGATGGCCGCCGCCTCGACCACGTCTTCGCGATGGGTGGGAAAGATGCGCCCTTTGCTGGTTTGGCCGACCAGGTGGCCGGCGCGGCCGACGCGCTGCAAGCCTTGCGCCACCGATTTGGGCGATTGGAGCTGCACCACCAGGTCTACTGCGCCAATGTCAATGCCCAGTTCCAGCGATGAAGTGCCGACCAGGGCGGGCAATTCGCCAGCTTGAAGCTGTCGCTCGATCTCCAGGCGGGTCTCGCGCGCCACGCTGCCGTGATGCACGCGAATGGGGCCGGCGTGTGTGCCGTCACCGGTAGCCATCAGGCCGCGCCCTGTGACTATGCCGCCCTTGATCAGCCCCGATGCTCGCCCTTCGGCTTCGGCGGCGATCTGCTCGTTAAGGTAATCGCCGGCGCGCTCGGCCAGGCGGCGGTTGTTGGTGAACACCAGGGTGGTCTGATGGGCGCGGATCAGGTCTAGCACCTGGGGGATGATGGACGGCCAGATCGAGTCGCCGGGCAGGCTGTTAAAACTGTCCACCACGCCCACCACCTGTAAATCCAAAGGTTTACGATACGCGGCGTCAACAATGGTCACAGGGCGAGGCTGCAAGGAGCGCGCTCCGTCATCTGCCATCTGCCATTCGCTTCCCCCCAGAAAACGCGCCGCCTCGTCTAGCGGCTGGATGGTGGCCGAGAGGCCGATGCGTTGCACGGGTTGGGCGGCCAGGTGTTGCAGCCGCTCCAGGCTGAGGGCCAGGTGGACGCCGCGCTTGCTGCCGACCAGGGTGTGGATTTCGTCTACGATGACGGTGCGCACAGTGCGGAACAACTGGCGGGCGCGGGGGCTGGAGAGCAGCAGGTAGAGCGATTCGGGAGTAGTGATGAGGATGTGTGGCGGTTGGCGCAGCATGGCCTGTCGTTCGCGCTGTGGTGTGTCGCCCGAACGGACGGACACGTGTAGCGGCGGCAGCTCGATGCCTTGCTCGTGTGCCTGCACGCGGATGCCGGCCAGCGGGCGGCGCAGGTTGCGTTCAATGTCATTGTTCAGGGCTTTGAGCGGCGAAATGTAGACCAGGCGGATGCCGGCAGGGGCGTCGGCGGGAGCGGCGATGCCTTTTTGATAGAGTTGATTGATGCCCCATAAAAAAGCGGCCAGCGTTTTGCCCGATCCGGTGGGGGCCAGAATCAGGGTGTGTTCGCCGCGTTGAATGGCCGGCCAGCCCTGTGCCTGCGGCGGGGTGGGCGACCCAAAAGTTGTTTCAAACCAGGCGCGCACCGGCGACAAAAAGGATGCCAGGCCGTATCCGGGCGTGCAAGAATCGGCAGATAGCGTCATAAGTGGTCTCCCTTCAAGGGGGGTGTTGGAGGTTTCTGGCGCGCGGCCAGAGGATATAGGATCAACACCGGCGACAGGATCAAACCGGCCACTACCAGGGCGGCCTGGATGGAAACCCATTTGCCGATCAGCCCAACCAGGGGGCCGCCGGCGATCTGCCCCAGCGCATTGGCCTGGCTGGCGGTCGAGATGAGCGTGGCGCGCACCTCTGGCTGATCGATCTGCTGATTGACCCAGGCCGTGTACAGCGGCTCGTTGATGTGGCGGGCCAGCCAGACTGCCCAATAGCTGGCTAATGCCAGCTCGAAATGGCCGCTCCAGCCAAACCCAATCATGGCGGCCACCAACACAGCGTTAGAGGCGAACAAGAGCCATGTCACGGCGCGGCGGCCGGCGGCATCCAGCCGCCGCTGCACCAGATACACCGCCAGCAGACCCAACAGGTTTTGCCCGACGTTGATCAGGCCAAACCAGATCACCGGCGACAACTGGCCCAGGGTGGGAAAGCGCAAATTGCCCAGAAAATGGGCCTCCCACAGCCGGTCAAACGCCTCGCTGGCCATGCCATAGACGCCTCCGATGATCAAGATGATGGAAAAGACCGGTCGGCGGCGGATCAAGTGCCAGGCGACAGACGCTGTGTGTGTCACAGCCTGCCACGCGCCGTGCCGCGGACGTGGTGCGGGTTTGAATCCCTGTTCGGGCATGCTCAGGGCCAGGAACGTGGTGAGAACCAGAAACAGAACTCCACCCAGCACGATGGGCAGTTGGATGTGGAGACCGGCCAGGGCCGTGCTGACCCCAATGCCCAGCAAAGAGCCGATTTGTCCCATCTGCGCGCCGCGCAGGTAGGTTGCCTCTGCTCGCTGCGGGCCAACTTCGTCGGCGATCCAGGCTTCTTGCGCCCCGCTAGTAAAGGTGTATCCCAGCCCCCACAGGGCTTCGGCGATCAGGATGGTGACGAACCAGGGCAGCAACCCCTGGGCCACAAAGGCCAGACCGATGATGGTCAGGCCGATGAGGATAGAGGTGCGGCGGCTGTACACATCGGCCACGATGCCGGTAGGGATTTCAAACACGAAAATGGTGGCTTCTAGCGCCGTGCCGGCCAGCACCAACTGCAAGGGGTCCATGTGGGCGACGGTGATGCGGTAGACCGAGCCAAAGGTAAAGACGACGGTAAACAGCAGCGACGAAACGCCGGTCAGAATGAGGTAAGCACGGTGTGCATCTAGTTTTTTCATTGATTATGATCCGTTGTTGGAAATGAGGCTTGGGGTCGCCGCATAGGCAGCCAGGGCGGCCTGTTTAACCTCCTGGGCCACCAGTGGGAAGGCCTCCAGGATGTGGACAAACTCGCTTTCGCTCAATCCGTAGAGGTGAGCGACCAGCCCATCCAACTCGGCGCGCAGACGGGCGCGCTCTGCCTCGGCAACTGGGGCCGAGCCAGGTAGCCCGACCTCTCGCGCCAGGGCGTCGAATTCCGGGGCCGTGCAAACCAGCCGCGCCGCACGGGCGACGATGGGGGCAAAAAATCGGGCTTGTGCATCCCCCAACGAGTTGGGGAATCCCAAACTTGTTTGGGACGGCAGCTCCGAACAAGTTCGGAAATCCGAATCAAGGAGCTCCGAATCAGGGATCCCCAAACTTGTTTGGGACGGCGGCTCCGAACAAGTTCGGAGCTCCGAATCAAGGAGATCCGGATCAGGGATCCCCAAACTTGTTTGGGACGGCGGCTCCGAACAAGTTCGGAGCTCC
>CAYVBK010000005.1:0-3832 GCA_964449465.1 uncultured Anaerolineae bacterium | reverse complement strand
ATCAGGGATCCCCAAACTTGTTTGGGACGGCGGCTCCGAACAAGTTCGGAGCTCCGAATCAAGGAGATCCGGATCAGGGATCCCCAAACTTGTTTGGGACGGCAGCTCCGAACAAGTTCGGAGATCCGAATCAAGGAGCTCCGAATCAGGGATCCCCAAACTTGTTTGGGACGGCGGCTCCGAACAAGTTCGGAAATCCGACATGGCGGCGGTCAGGCGGGGAACGGGCATTTGGTAGAGATAGAAGAAATTAATAGTGGTAGTTACCTTTGTCCTCAGCATCCAGTCGAAAACAAAGCTGTTCCACACAGCGCACAAAAAAATCTGGCTTGCACTGTCAATCTGATGATTGCCCTGATCATCGAATACTCGAACCGTTGGAATTTTGTTACCGTGAAAAGCAGGCGGAATGAGGGTTGAAATCATCGATCTTTCGTTGGTGCTGGCAGCAATGTCTCGAAACCCCAGCCGATAGGTTTGATAATCCAAAGTCTGCCCCGTATCTTGACCGCGCCCCATGATCGCCGCGCGACCTTCCCGTTCGTCCACCCAGTAACGCGGCTCGGCAAAATCGCATCGAAACTGGTGGATCATCTTGCCTTCGTAGAGCGGCAGGCGGCCCGGACCGGGGCTGGTTTTGAACAAGTGGCTATCATTGGTCATATCGAACTCGCGAGTCAGCCTCAGGTTCCACACCTCTTCGATCTCTTCCCCCAACAGCGGCCAGCGCAGCATCTTTTCGGCGATGGCAGCATCCAGCTCGCTCTTGAACTCCATCACCGAGAGCGAGTCGGGCGAGAGGCGGCGGATCAGCTCCACCGGCATCGTCACCGCGCCTTCTTGCGGAAAGCGTTCCAGTTCGGCCACGTCGTGGCGCATAAACGCGGCGGGGAAGCTTGCGGTGGTGCTGCCCTTTTCAAAGGTCAAGACAACAAACTTGAAACTGCGATGCACACCTTCAAAGATTTCTCGCCGGTTCTCGAAACAAAACAGGCCGCTCACCTGCGTTTGCTCGAACAGCATCTGGCGCAGCTGCTTGGCCCCCAGGTCGGTGTAAATGCCGCTGGGGATGACAATGCCGCATAACCCGCCGGGGCGCAGCAGGTTGTAGCCCTGCTCCAGGAACAGCTTGTACAGGTTGATGTCGGTGCCCGCTTTTCTGCCGTTCACGATGGCGACCTGGTTGGCATACTGCGGCGCAGCACGGAAATATGCGCTGAGGTGGGGAAAGCGGTTCTGGTAACCCAGCCAGGCGGCGCGCACCTCGGGGTCGGCGAGCAGCCGCTGCTGCTCGCGCTCAAACTCCTTGATCGTCATTTTCTTTTTCGTCACCAGGTCGGAATACTCGGCCAGAAACTCTTTTGCCTGCGGCTTCCAGATCTCCCACGGCGGGTTGGTGATGATGGCGTCGAACCCTCCGGGTTCGCCGAACCCGCCGCGCTCGTTCATCACCTCGTCAAACTCGTAGCCCCAGTGAAAGGGGTGCAGCGCGGCAATGTCGGGCATCTGCACGGCCCGCTTTTGGGGCTTGCCCTCGGCCCCCTTGTGCGCATCCCAGGTGGCCTGCTCGTATCTCACGCCCAGGCGCGTAAACTCGTCCAGCAAGAGCTCGTTCAGATGATCGTATGCCTCGGCGCGATGCGCCTGGATGTCGTCGCGCAGGGCTTGCAGGTCGGTGGCGTAGGTGGTGGCATCGCGGTAGATGCGCAGCAGGCGGTTCTTCTCCTCCACCACCTGGCGGTAGGGCTTGTGAAACAGGCTCCCCTGCCCGCCCCGGTCATAGGCCGCCTCGTCTACCCGCAGCAAGCCCACCAGCGAGTTGCCGGCCAGGATGTTGAAATCAATGTTGGGCAGCGGCTCCAGGTCGTCGGCGGTGCGCGCCGATGAGACCAGGGCCAGGAACAGGCGCAGCCGGGCGATCTCGACCGCCTCTTCCATCACATCCACGCCAAACAGGTTGTCGGTAATGATCCGCTTTTTGATATAGTAGGCCAGGTTGGGATGCCCGGCGCGGGCCTGGCGCAGCCACTCGTTCAGGGGATGGTCGTTCAGAAACTCGATGCGCCCTACCACCGCGCTGTAAATGTCAATCAAGGTCTTCATCGCCGCCACCAAAAACGCCCCCGATCCGCAGGCCGGGTCGAGCAGGCTGAGTTTGGGCAGCACGTCGGTGAGTAGTTGGAGACACAGCGGAGCGTCCAGGGCCATCAGCAGGTCGGGCAGCGTGTCAAAATGGCGCGGTTTCGTGCCGGGCAGGGCCGGCGTATGGTTGATCTGTTCCAAAATCAGGCGGTGGATAGTGCGCTCGCACAAGTATTCGGTGATCTCGGCGCGGGTGTAATAGGCGCCAAACAGTTTCTGGTTGATGTACTTTTCAAAGATATAGCCCAACACCGCCGGGTTGATCTCGTTATCCGCGCCGCCGGGGGTGTCGTCGAGGTTCCACGAGTAGCGGCCAAAGAGATCGAACAACTCGTCAAAGGCCGCGTCGGGGATGTGGATGTGCCGGTACTTGATCTCGATCGGGTGGGGCAGGAACAAGCCGCCGTTGAGATAGCGGATGCGTCCCAGCAGCGCCCGCGCCGCCGGGCTGCGCCGGTCTTCAGGCCGCGCCAAGCCCTCGAAAAAGAGGGCGTGCAAAAATTCTTCATAATAGCGGTCGGGGCCGCGCTGCTTGCTCTGCGCCAGCCGGGTCTGCAAATAGTCAAAATCGCCGTTGTCGAGAAAGCCCTTGCGCTGCAAAAAATAGACAAACATCAGCCGGTTGAGCAGTGCCGATGCATACCAGCGACGGTCGCGCTCGTCTTCAATGCCCCGGATATGCACTAAAAAGCGGCCATGCTGCGCCGCAAAGTCGTTGAAAAAACGCTTGGTGACCGGCTCAACATCCAATGCCTGTCGCAGGCGGCGCGCCGCTTCGGTGACGCTGAGGCTGCCATGCTCGTCCAGCTCGCCAATGTCCACAAACATGGCGCTGATCTTGCTCAAGAACAGGTCGCCCGGCTGACCCCTGATATACAAATGCTCGCGCGGTCGCCCCTTGCCGCCCTCGCGCTTGACCCAATACCACAGGCTCTGAGTACGCTCGCGATCCAGGAAAATGAGCAGGTTTTCATAGCAGATCTGAGACACCTCACGATGGACGGCGGCGCGGGTCTGGCGGTCGGGGATCTCACCCTGGGCCGCTGTCACCTCAAACACGGTCACGCCGCCCAGTTCGGCGATCGGCCGGCGCTCAAACCGCGCGCCATCGGCATTAAATGCCACCGGCCGTCCCTGAACCGGGCGTGACCAGCCCAATGCCTCGATCAGAATAGATCTAAAATCCAGGTGGTGCAGCCATTCACGGGTTTGGGGAATGTTCATTCACGGTCTCCTATCACGGATGTCGGATCCCCGAACTTGTTCGGGGGCTGACCTCAGCAAGCTGAGGGAGCCTCTTGTCGCATCCCCGAACTTGTTCGGGGGCTGTCCCCGGCAAGCTGAGGGATCCTCTTGTCGCATCCTCGAGCTTGTTCGGGGGCCGTCCTCAGCAAGCTGAGGGATCCTCTTGTCGCATCCTCGAGCTTGTTCGGGGGCCGTCCTCAGCAAGCTGAGGGATCCTCTTGTCGGATTCCCGAACTTGTTCGGGGGGCTGTCCCCGGCAAGCTGAGGGATCCTCTTGTCGGATCCCCGAACTTGTTCGGGGGCTGTTCCCGGCAAGCTGAGGGAGCCTCTTGTCGGATTCCCGAACTTGTTCGGGGGCTGTCCTCGACAAGCTGAGGGATCCTCTTGTCGCATCCTCGAGCTTGTTCGGGGGCCGTCCTCAGCAAGCTGAGGGATCCTCTTGTCG
>CAYVBK010000004.1:166760-171467 GCA_964449465.1 uncultured Anaerolineae bacterium | reverse complement strand
GACCAGGCAAGGGCAATAGCCAGACATAAGAACGACTTGGGCCTGGTTTTCAGCCTCTGCCGACAGAATGTGGGCGGCTTTTGGGGGGGCGTAACAGTGAAATGGGCATCGCAGTTCATAAAACATTGTTTTTAATCTAAAAGGTTTTTATATGTCCATCAAAAATGAACGAACCAAAATCCCAAAGTCTCACTTTCAGAGGTCTCGGAGGTTTTTTCCCAAAATGCCATTCAACTCACTCTGACTTGCTTTGAGGTCGTATCACCAGGCTGTTGAACGAGTCGGCGGGGAGTGTGGGGGCGATCATCCGGTCGCCGATTCTGACTCGCACCGGCATGTCCTGACACAGATCGTTCTGCATCACAACAACAATGCTGCCATCGGGGTTGACGAACGCGAGCAGGTTCTCATAGCCGCTCCAGCTTGTCGTGTCGAGGTATCTCGCACCCGGTTTGACAAAATGGCTCAGATGCTTGATTATCTGGTACTCGTAATTGTACACAAAAGTTTGTGCTATGGTGTCCACCGTCACCAGCGAATTTTGCGCCCATCCCCACCGGCTGACTCCACCCTTTGCCAACGCAATGTTCCAGTATAGATAGGCATTGGCTCCATTCCTGATATAGTGCTTGAGCAGAGACCAGGTATAGCGGCCATATCGCCAGTCGTTTTGACCGTCCCCGCACTCTTGTTCGGTCTGGTAGAGCCGTAAATGGGGGTAGCGACGGCGAATGTCGGCGATGGCACCCTTGCCAGCCCACTGCAAGCCGATCCCTTTAATGTATGGGCCGGCTTGCGGATCGTTCAGGCTGACCTCGACCATCCGTACATCGGGTCGCTCCACCGTTCCAAAAAACACCTGCACGCCGCGTTTTGCCATTTCGGGTCCAAGATAACCGATCAGCCGCGCCAGCCCTTCGGGTGTCCATGTGCAACTGGGAAATACCTGGGCCGAGTTGAACTCGTTCTGGGGCATGACCATCTCGATATGGATGCCGTGCTTGCGGTACTCGTCTACAAAGCGGCCAAAATAAGCGGCGTATGCGTGCAGGTATCGCTCATCCTGGATAAACATGTCGCTGCCTTCTTGTCCGACCTGATCCGGTCTCAACCCATTATCTGCTCCCACCTGCCATGGCATGGGCATGGCTGCCGCATAGTGTTGATTGGTCTTCATCCAGCTTGGCGGGCTCCATGGAGAAGCCCAGAGCCGCAGGGACGGTTGATGTTGGAGCGCGCTTTGGATGAATGGGACCAGCGTTTCCAGATCGTTGGCCAGGCTCCAGTGTTGGAGGTCAAAATCGCCTGGCGTTTCGTCATACGAATACCAGTCGCGCGAAAAATCGTTGGCCCCTATCGGCATGCGGCAGAGGGTCAGGCCGGCGCCCACACCCGGTGCGAACAATTCGCCCAAGATGCTATCTCGCTCTGCGGCGCCGAGGGATGAGAGCGATGTCCAGCCGAGTTCGTTGAAACACGCGCCAAATCCCTCGATGGTTTGGCGCGGGTTGTTTGTCTGGACCATGACATCTGCCGGACTCGGACGGGTTTCGGCTACCAGTCCCTGGCGCGCCTGCCAGGCTGTCGTCTGCGTGGTGACGACCCATTCAACGTCATTCGATCCGTTTCCTGTTTCTAGGGGTGTGTCTGTGTTCATAATCATTCTCCTGATTTGATATGAGGATATGTCGGAATGGTCCGGCCCGAATGGCGCCACGACGAGCGCGGCAACACCAGAAATGTAGCCAGACTGGCGAAAACAGGCGCGGCAATCAACCCCGGCAGGCCGCTGCGCAAGGCCGGCCAGGTCACCTGACCGACCGCTGTCCAGAGCGGCAGGTCCACCAGTCCAAAAGTGACGCCGCCGTAGGTCAGCGCATAGATGGCAATGGTACCCCAGCCGGCCAACAGCCCCAGCAGCGCGCCGAGTAGCCCGGTGATGGCCGATTCTCCCACGATCAGCCCGGCGATCTGTCGCCGCGTCGCGCCCAACGCCCGCAGCAACGCCAGTTCGTGCTGCCGCTCCAAAATGCTCATCATGGTGGTATTGATGCTGCCCAACGCGCCCGCGCTCATAGCCAGAAACAACAACCCGTTCATGATCTGCATCAGTTGGTCGCTGGTTCCGGTGATGGCCTCGAGTTCGTCATCTGGGCGGGCGACAAAGACGCGCTCCGGACCATAGCCGGTTGCCAGGGCACGCAGGTCGGCGTCCAACGTGGCAATGTCGGCGTCTGGCGCGCCTGGCAGCGGGCGCACCTGGAGCGAATCGGGCGACGCACCCGGCGCGACAAACAAATCAAACCCGCCGGGGCCGATGAATGACATGGGCGCAAAACCGCCTGCGCCTGTGGCCGCGATGGTGCAGGTGACCGGCCCGGCGCGCCCCGTCACCGTGATGGGTTCTCCCACCCCGGCACCATAGCGCGCCGCAATCGCCGGAGAGACCAATACGCCGCAATCCTGGCGCAACAGACGAGTTGCCGTCTCCCAGTCGCCCTCGACCAGATAAAAGCGTCCGGGGCGTGCCAACTGCTCTGGTTCGAGGACGATCAGAGAAGGAAAGCCAGGAAACGGCGATGACATCTCGGGCACCGAAACCATGTAAAACGGCTCAACCGTAGCGCGGCCCGCCGCCAACTGCTCGATTTCGGCGATGAGAGCCGTTTCCAGCGCGGGCGCATCGGCCTGAAAACCGCGCAGTTGACCCAACCCCTCTACGCGGTTGAATGGATAGATGTACCACGCCTGCTCGCGCAGCGCCTGTGCGGCAATGCGCCCCACCATCACGTCGTTGCCGAACGAGACAAAACCACTTGTAGAGACCATCATCATCAAAGCCACAGCAAAGGTGAGCGCGGTGAGGTGCAGCCGTTCTGGGGCACGACCCAGGTTGTCGCCCAGCAGCCGTCCCATGCCGCCAGACAGCCGTCGCAGCGCGGTGCGCAGTCCACGAACGCCCACGCCCAATAGCGCCGGCGCGATCAGCACCAGCCCCACCCACCAGACAAAAAGAAATCCTGCCGAGAGAATATAGTCCCACGGCTGATGATAGCCGGTCCACGCGCCGGGCGGGGCGACAGCGAGATAAATCCACAAGGGTAAAAGCAATCCCAGTCCTATCGTAAAACGTGAAATGTGAAACGTTATGGGCTTGCGAGACTGCCGGTGGGCTGATTCGCTGATTCGCTGACTAGCTGATTCGCTCTCTCGCAGTGCTTTTAGTGGCGTCAGTCCTGCCGCCCGGCGCGCCGGTGCCAGCGCCGAGAGCAGCGAAACACCCAGACCCATTCCCATCGCCAGCGCGATGCTGCCCGGTGACGCCTGTCCCTGTCCTGTCTCCACGCCAAAAAGAGCCATCGCGCCGAGGATGCCGCTGCCCACCAGCGGCCCGCCGATTACCCCCAGCGCCGTTCCCAGCCCACCGGTGAGAACCGCCTCGACCAGCACCAGTCGCAAAACCTGGGCGCGAGTCATGCCCAGCGAGCGGAGCATGCCGATCTGTCGCTGCTGTTGAGTCACGCTCATGGCAAAGGCATTGTAGACCAAAAAGCCCGCTGCGCCGAGCATCATCAGCCCTACGCCGCCAAAGGTGAGGTTGCTGATCTCGGTGATAAAGGCAAACTTGTTGGCTCCGGCCGTCCACGCCGCCTCGATGCCGGAGCGAAAGACGCTTGAGGCAATCAGCATAGCTACGCCGAGGGCGACAGCAAGGGCGCTCAAGAGCGCGCGGACAGCGTGGGCGCGCAGATTACGGTAGGCCAAAATATAAATTCCCCAATATGGTGTTTTGTTGTTTTTCGCTTGCTGTTTGCCGTTCATTCTTCCAGTCCCGCTATGATGTCAATAATCGCCTGCACATTGTCTTTACCGTCCGTCGGTTTCCACTCACGGACAATGTTTCCATCGCGCAGAAAGACGATGCGGTCGGCAAAAGCGGCCGCAAAGGGGTCGTGCGTGACCATGACGATGGTTCGCTGCCCCGCATCGCAGGCGCGGCGCAGCAGTTCAAGCACCTCGCGGCCCGATTTGCGGTCGAGGTTGCCGGTTGGCTCGTCGGCCAGGACGATGGCCGGCTCTGTGACCAGGGCGCGGGCGATGGCCACGCGCTGCTGCTGTCCGCCAGAAAGCTGATCGGGGCGGTGCCGGGCGTGGTCGGTCAGTCCCACCATCGCCAGCAGCGCATTGATGCGTTCGGCATAGTCCTCAATGCGTTTGCCATCAATCAGCAGCGGCAGGGCCACGTTTTCTGCCGCGCTGAGGGTGGGCAGCAGGTTAAAGAACTGAAAGATAAACCCAACCTGCCGTCGGCGAATCAGCGTGATCTCGTCGTCGCTCAAGCGCGCCAGTCGCCGCCCGGCCAGAACGACCTCGCCGTCGCTGGGTGCGTCCAGCCCGCCGAGCAGGTGTAAGAGGGTGGATTTGCCAGAGCCAGATGGCCCCATCACGGCGACAAACTCGCCCGATTCGACCACAAAATCTATGCCCTGCAAGGCATTCACAGTGACCTGACCCATGATGTATTGTTTTTCCAGGCCGTGCGTTTGTAAGATGCTCATCATTTTTCCTTTCGTAACCGTCAAGTGGGGATACTTTTCGCCACATTTTCTACCACAAAGAGCACCAAGTTCTTTCGCTCCTTTGTGCTCTTTGTGTCCTTTGTGGTAAGAATATGCGACATCCTCTGAACGCTTACTTTCAAGGGCA
>CAYVBK010000004.1:0-166660 GCA_964449465.1 uncultured Anaerolineae bacterium | reverse complement strand
GGTTGATCGCCTCAAGGCAGGTTGATCGCCTCAAGGCAGGTTGATCGCCTCAAGGCAGGTTGATCGCCTCAAGGGCAGGCCTGCCGCCAGGCGTCCAATTGGCGATGCTTGAGGATGGCGCTGGTCTGCATGGCTGCGGCTTGCGAACATACCTGATCCAGAAATTGGGCGATGCTCAGCGTGTCGGTGTATTCGATGGCAAAGACCGGTTTTCTGGCATCAATGAACGGCTGCACAGCCGCGCACCATCCTTCGGCAAAGCAACTTTCGGTCACGATCCAATCGAAACAGGGCAGCAGATCGTTCACCTGCGCCTCGTTGTTTTTCAGACCGATAGCCAGGCTGCGCGCGTGAGCCTCATGGGCAAGCCAGGCATTGTAGACCAGTTGATCTTGGGCCGTTAGCGGAAAGCCAGTCTCCTGAGTATAGCCGTTCATGTTGTCCGCGTCAATTCCGTCGCAGCCTTGGGCCCGGCCGAGATCGAAACGTGCGCCCATCAATGGGCCGAGCAGGTCAATCCGGCGGATGTCGAGCCATCGCTCACCCGGCCAGCCGGTGTAATGGTTGCCCAGCACTACGACCGGGAACTGTGCCGCATCGGGCCGCCAATCCTCCCACGCGCCGACGTTGATATAGCACAAAACCTTGCGTCCCTGATCGTGCAGCGCGGCGATGGTCGCAGCATCGGTGTCAAACATGTCCACATCGTACACGTCTGCGGCAAACGAGAGATCGAGTACATCTCCGCTGTACTGCACCTGCCAGGTGGCGCCGATAGGCGGTTTCCACCAGCCTGTCGGCGCACCCTGATAGCCTTTGAGCGCCGATGGCAGGTAGGCGTGTTCATTGCAGGTCGCCGCCTCATAGGCACCAATATCATATTCGGCTGCGCCATCCTGATTGCCATCTTGAGGGCGGGTCAGGCCATCATAGTCGTAGGCCGGCGCGTCTACAGCAGAGCCTCGATCAATGGCCGGTGAGCCTGTTTGGAGATGGAAGTTTGCCCCTGATGCATCCATAAACAGCGGGTTGCCTTGCACCACATCATCACCATAGACCTCGTTCTCTGTGCCGCGATAGCCGTCAATGAGGTTGTGGTCAATGGCAAGATACTGCGTCGGAATGTTGGGGTTGACGGCAATCTGAAAATAGAGGTTTTGGCTGACGATATTGTTGCGGATGGTGACGTTCTGAATGTCGGGGTTGTCTACGGCGATGCCGCCGCCCCAGACTGTCCATCCGTTGTGGTAAAAAGTATTGTTGACCACCAGGATATTTCGCACCGGATGGGTGGTTGGGCCTGGGCAGCAGTCGTGCAGAGTCAACCCGACATAGCGATTGTTGTAGGCGATGTTGTTATAGACCCACACGTTCTCCAGCAAGCCGCCCTGTTCCGAGCCGATGGCAAAGCCGTTGTTGTTCTGGATGTCATGGACGATGTTTTGGTACACAGCAATGTTGTACGTGTGCTTGTCCCAGGCATCCACATAAATGCCCACTTGTTCAGTGTGATGGACATGGTTGCGATAAATCTGACCGTTGGACGCGCCGTCTTTGGCGTCAATGCCTTCTTTGTGGCAGTTGAATACCTCATTGCCGCGCACCTCGAACGTGTCGGTCCCGGCGACGGTGATACATTCCTGCTGGCCCCCGCCGCCGGCCTCCTCGACCTGATTGCCGTCTATGATGACGTGATCGCTGCCCCACACGCCAATGCCAGATGAGCTTGTGTCATAGGTGAGATTGTTTTCCACGGTGATATGGCTGGAATTGAGAATCAGGATACCGGCATTGTCGTTGTGCGGCCCGGCATGGATCACGCGCAGGCCAGCAATGATGATATGGCTCTGCTCCGAGATGTGGATCAGGCCGGCCAGGTCATCGGGCAGTGTGATGCCGCTTCCGTCAACCGTGACCGTCTCGCCGGGGTAGGCTGCATAGGTGATCGGCTGTCCGGCGCTGCCAGAATTCTGCGGGATGACTCGCTCGCTGTACGTGCCGGCACGGATGTAAATCGTATCTCCAGCCGCCAGCGTGTTGGCTGCTTGGTGGATTGTGCGCCAGGGATGGAGCAGATCGCCGGCATGGCCATCGTCGCCGGTCGGAGCAACATAATAGATGTTTCCTTGTGGAGATAGCTCAACTTGGGTTTGCCCTTCTGACGCGCAAAATCTCGCTGCGGCGACGAGCAAGGCCACGACCGTCAATACTGTCAAGATCATTTTCATCTGTGCCATATTAACCTCTCAAATTTCCGTAAAACACAAAGAGCCTTAAATCTGTGTTAATTTTCACCAATGCTCGTCTATTCCAGTGTTCTCAGTGCTTGGTTTTTTCGGTGGTCTCATGATATAATAATCTTAAAATCATCATCATCAGGAGGAAATATGAAAACGATCTATCGCTTGAGCCGTGTTTTCGTATGTGGACTGGTTCTGCTTTTGTTTGCCGGCGCAGGGCTGCCGGTACAGGCCTTGTCGCTCACGTTGATCGGCCCGGATACGTCTCAAACGTTGGCCGAGGATGTCGAGTATTTCACCCGCGCGTGGGGCGATCCCAAAGACATGAATCACGCCTCCGACCTCTATTTGATTGATTCCAGTTGCAATCCCGATCTACAACGGCGATTTACGGGCGAGTCCGTCTCTGGTGGCATGTGGACGGCTACGGCGTCAGGGGTAGGGAATAATGCCTCTGTTTATGTGCTGAATCCCGGCTGGGCTTCTTCACTGGACACCGGGCAGGACGGCAATGCCAGGCCGATTGATGCCTTGTATTACCAACAGATCACCTTTCGTTTGTACGCCGGTCAGGGTGGTACTGTGGCCAACCTGGGCTTTACCAAACAGATGATCGCCTTGGGAGATGTCAACATTCCTTTTGCGCTCTATGCAGGTTGGAACATCTATACGATCAACCTGCCTCAGCGCAGCGCAAGCTGGAGCGGCAATATCACCGGCCTGTGGTTCGACCTGTGGGACGTGCCGGCCGGCGTTCAGTTGATGCTGGACTGGGTGCGCTTGACTCCCACCCAATCTCAAACCGTAACCTGGACGGGCAGCGATCTGAGCGGCGCCACCATGGCTCTGGCCTTGGGATCGGGCAGCAATTTTGATTCGTTGCGCTCTTTTACCTCCAGCCATACAGCCGAAAGCATCAGCGCATCGGCCTTGTCGTACGATGTGCCGGCTTCTTTGTGGCCCGGCGTCTATCAGGTGCGTGGCACCGTGTCGCGTTCTGGCAGTTCCAGCACGGCCACCTCTGCCGGCTCGTGGACCTTCAAAGCCGCGCCGTTGGCCGAGATCGTCGCCCCCAGCTATACCAGCGGCCCCGATTTTGCCACTACGGTGGTGGGCAATCCCTGGGATATGAACGGCGTGGATGATGTGGATGCCGCTCATACTCAAAATCTGGCTTTTAACGCATCCGGCGGCGTGCTGAATCTCACCAGCACAGCCGGTCCCTATGTCTGTGGCGCAGCGGCGCATTTGCCTCTGGCCCTCAATATGGGTGGTCAGCATGTAGACTCGAATACCTTCAAGTATCTTTCCTTTCGCTACAAGGTAGACTATGCCCCCGATCAAGGTGACGGCGGAGTGGCGCGGGCGCGCTGGCAGGCCACTCATTTGCCCGGTTGGCCCACCGGCCGCACCGACGACATTTCGTTTTATCACAATCAATGGCAGATATTCAAGCTTGATCTTTCTCAGGTGACACTTGAGGGAGAAATGGCCGACTGGAAAAATCTGGCTTATAACTCATTTCAGTTGATGGTGCACGAGCGCACCGGTAGCTGGGCCTCGTCTCTGGACTGGGTGCGGTTGACTTTAGAAAATACGGCCCAGGGCAGCTATTTGGTCAAGTGGAACCTGGCCGGAGCCACCGGCTTGAATCAGGGTTACAGCGATGAGGTAACCACCAAAATTTGTTGGGTTACTACTGTCGGCTCGATTTTGGAGACCTATTGCACCAATGTGCCGACCGCACCACCGCCACCCCCGCCGCCGCCGACCGGACCCAGGTTTATCTATTTACCCATTGTGATGAGAAACTATGGCGCGGTTCTCAACCTGGACGATGCCAATTTTGCCTATTCCATCCCCACAACCGGCCTCACTGTAGGACAGTCCTATTATGTCGCCCTCAAGCTCCAGGATGGCTATAGCACTGTCTGGTGGTACAGCGAACTGCCGGTGCGAATTTTGAATTGATCGGATCAGAGTCAGAGCCTGGATGAAACGAACTGTGTTGATTGTCCTGACATGGAACGGATTGGCAAACCTGCAACATGGTTTGCCGTCCGTTTTTTTTCAGCTTGGCCCCGCCGATCAGCTCATTGTGGTGGACAACGGCTCTACCGACGGCTCGGCCGATTGGGTGGCGGCGCGCTATCCGGCTGCCTCGATCATCCGCAATTCGACCAACCGGGGTTTTGCCGCGGCGGTCAATCAGGGCATCCGCGCCACCGATAGCGAGTGGGTGATCACGCTCAACGACGATACGGTGGTCTCGCCCGGCTGGCTGGAGGCCTTGTTGGCGGCAGCACAGGATGATCGGGTGGGCATGTGTGCCTGTAGGATGCTGCTGGCCGACGATCCCGCCCGTTTTGACTCGGCCGGAATTTGGGTGAATTGGGCCGGCGTGGCCTGGAATCGCTGGTACAGCGAGCCGGTTTCGGCTCACCCGGTCGAGGTGGCCCAAGAGGTGTTTGGTCCATGCGGCGGCGCCGCGCTCTATCGCCGCGCCATGCTCGATCAGATTGGCTTGTTTGATGAGGATTTTTTTGCCTATTACGAGGATGTAGACCTGGCCTGGCGGGCCCGGCGCGCCGGCTGGAACTGCCTCTATGTGCCGCAGGCCAGGGTGATCCATGCTCATTCGGCCACTGGCCGGCGCGTGCCAGGCCTCAAGCGATATCTGTTGGGGCGCAACAAGTGGTGGACCATCGCCAAAAACTATTCAGCTGCGCTGCTGTGGTGGCGCTGGCCGGCTATGCTGTTGTACGACCTGGCGCTGGCCTGCGGAGCGACCATCCAGGACCGCCGACTGGATGCCTGGCGCGGCCGATGGGATGCCTGGCGTTCGTGGAAAAAGTTTTGGCTCAAGCGGCAGCAGTTTACACTGGCGCGCTGTGGCAATAAGGAATCGGCTGTCCAGAGATGATTGCCTGGGCCACCTGCGCCAGGCTGGCTCTTTTGGCCTGCGCTTCTTGCAAAATCCACTCGCGCGCCCGCTGTGTAGACATCTGGCGATCTTGGGCCAGGCGGCGGGTGGCTTGCTGAAGCGTCTGGCGGGTGTCGATCATGGATTGAATTTGTTCCAGCCGGGCCGACGAGGCCGAATCAAAGCAATCCAGGATCAGGCGGATGATGGATTCCAACTCGGCGGCGTTGTCGGGCTGATGTACCTGGATCAACGATGGGCCGGCGGCCTGGTTGGGCAGACAAAACGACGCCGGCGAGACCTGCCCGGTCAAAATGCAGATTGCCGGACACGGGTGCATCTCACCGATCTGACAGGCCGTTTCCCAACCGTGCAGCGGGTCCACATCACCCAGTATAGCCAGGTCGGGGCGCAACTCGATAGCCAGCCGCGCCGCCTCGTCGCCGTTATCAGTCTCTGCAATGACCTGATGGCCCAGCCGCGCCAGAAAAGCCCGGATGGTCTGGATGCACGGAACCTTGGTGCATGCCACAAGAACTTGAAGAGGTCCTGATTTGGTCATAATTCCCCCCTCTCGATCATGCGCCCGGGCCAGGCAAATGATAGCTGTGATGCTTCTATCATACCATATTTATCTTGTTTGTTCAAGAGGGTTTTTCAAGAAAGGACGATCATGAGAATCACCGGCACTTTTTTAGATGAAATTACCCACGACATTCCCTCGAATAACTGGGGACGGGCCGAGTGGGCCGAGGATTTTCGGATTATGAGGTCGGTGGGCATAGACACTGCGATCATGATCCGCGCCGGTTGGGGCCGCCAGGCCGCCTGTCCGTCCAGGGTGTTGGAGCGCGAGGTGGACATTTTTCCGGTCTATCAAGACCTGGCGGCTATGTTTTTGGACCTGGCCGCCGAGAACGAAATATCTTTCTTTTTCGGCACGTTCGACTCGGCCACCCGCCCGGCGCGGCAGTGGACATTGGAGCAAGAAGTAGACCTAGGGCGGGCCTTTATAGACGAAGTGTGGGAAAAATATGGCTCGCACAAGGCCTTTCAGGGATGGTATTTGACCTTTGAGATCGGGCGGATGGAAAAAAAACGGGTCGAATGTCTGTATCAATTGGGCCGGCATTGCAAATCATTGTCGCCGAACCTGCCTACGCTGATCTCGCCTTATGTGCATGGCCGCAAACTTGTAGACGATCCGGTCACTCTGGAGCAGCACTATGCCGATTGGGACCATATTTTGGCGCGACTGGCCGGCGTGGTAGACATTGTGGCCTTTCAAGACGGGCAAATAGACTATGATGTGCTGCCCGATTTTTTACACGCCAACAGCGAGTTGATTCAAAAACACGGCATGCGCGCCTGGTCGAATGTGGAAAGTTTTGACCGCGATATGCCGTTCAACTTTCCGCCGATAGACTGGCGCAAGCTATGGTGGAAGATGATGGCCGCCGAGCAGGCCGGTGTGGACAAGCTGATCACGTTCGAGTTTTCGCACTTTATCAGCCCACATTCATGCTGGCCGGCGGCCAAAAACCTGTTTCGACGCTATTGTGAGTACCTGGACGGGCAGTCATAGGGTGGTTATGGATTATTTTGAGGCCAGCACTATGGCCACAATCACGATGGCGATGACGACGAGCAAAGCAATACCGCCGGCCACCAGGGCCATACGTCGTTCTTGCTCGCGCCGCAGGGCCAGGTCGGCAGCCAGGCGTTTCTGCCGTTCGTGCTCCTCGGCCCAATAGGCCTCCATCCGCCTTTGCGATGCCTCTTGATCCTCCAGTTTTTGCGCCTTGTCCGTTTCGCTGCGGCCGGCCAGCCAGTCACGACGGCTCTTGCTGCGCACGTCAATGACCTGGCTGGCCAGGTCCTTTTTGGGCAGCGGCGACCGGCAATAGGCACACTCGACCGCATCAGCCTGATTCAGCCGGCCGCAGCGGCGGCACAGGTCCTGGCGAAGGTCAAACTCGTGATCGCAGGCCTGGCAGACCAGCCAGCGTTCATCCAGGCGGCGATAGGTTTCGCCGTTGCAATAAGGGCATGGGGGAGCCGGCATCGTTTTCCTCCTTACAATCAACGCCGCGCCGCCGGCAGGGCCGCGCGGCGTTCCCGTTCCTGACGATAAAATGTATAACCGCCCGCATACTCGATCAGGCGGCCATCCTGCAAATCCACAATTCGGTCTACGACTCGATCCAAAAAATAACGGTCATGTGAAACCACCAGCACCGTTCCCTCGAATTCATCCAGCGCGTTCTCCAACACTTCACACGAAGGCAGGTCCAGGTTGTTGGTCGGCTCGTCCAGCAGCAGAAAATTGGCTCCCGACAGCATCAGCCGGGCCAGTTGCAGGCGGCTCTGCTCGCCACCCGACAGACTGCGCACCGGGTTGCGGGTCATTTGATAGGGAAACAAAAACCGTCCCAGAAAACGCACCGCGTCGGCCTCGTACATCGGCCGCATCTGGCGAATTTCTTCGATCAAGCTCTTGTTGGGGTCCAGAGTTTCGTGCTCTTGGGCATAGTAGCCCATTTGCACGCTCGGCCCCACCTTGATCTCGCCGCTGCACGGCTCGATCAGCCCCAGGATGCAGCGCAGCAGTACGCTCTTGCCCGATCCGTTCGGACCCAACAGCCCAACCCGCTCGCCGTGCCAGATCAGCAAGTTTAGCCCGGCCAGCACAATGTGCTCATCGCCGGCTGCGCCAAAGACCTTGTCCAGGTCGGTGATTTCCAGCACCTTGTTCGAGCCGCGCCAGCCGTTCAACTCGAGTCCCATACGCCGCCGTTCCAGCACCGGTTTGTCAATTTTATCCATCCGCTCCAGCATTTTTTGGCGACTGCGCGCCTGCCGGGCGTGTCGCTCGTTGACTACGATGCTGGCCCAGTATTCAAATCGTTCGATGGCAGCCTGGATGCGGGCAATCTCTTTTTGCTGTGCCTCATAGAGTTGCTGTTGCCGCAACAGATGCAACTGTTTTTCTACCGCAAACGCCGAATAATTGCCTTGATAGGTGGTCAAACGCCGATCTTCGATTTCGACGATTTGGTTGACTGTCTCGTCCAGCAAATAACGGTCGTGCGAAACCAGAATCACCGAGCCGCTCCACCCGGCGATCAGGGCCTCCAGGCGCGCTTTGCCCTGCATGTCCAGGTGATTGTCTGGCTCGTCCAACAGCAGCAGGTCCATATCGGTGATCAACAGCCGCGCCAGTCCCACCATCTTTTTCTGCCCGCCCGACAGAACGCTGACGGGCAGATCGAAATCTGCTTCGGCAAAGCCCAACATGCGCAGCGTTTCGCGGGCACGGCTTTCGTGGCGATACCCGCCCAACTGCTCAAAGTCGGCCTGAGCGCGGGCGTGCGCCGCCAGAACGCGCTCCAGCCGACTCTCGTCCTGATAAACGACCGGATCGGCCATTTGCGCTTCCAGTTGCCGCAGGCGCGCTTCGGCCTGCAAAATATCGGTGGCCGAACTGAGGGTTTCTTCCCACACGGTGCGCCGAGGGTTCAATTGGGGCGTCTGCGCCAGGTAGCCGATGCGCACCTCGCGTTGCCGAATCACCGCCCCCGATTCAGGCGTCAATTCGCCGGCGATCAGGCGCAACAGAGTAGATTTGCCCATCCCGTTCGCCCCAACCAGCCCTATTTTGCACCCCGCCTGGATCTCCCAACTCACCTGATCCAGAATGATTCGAGTGCCATAGCTATGCACTACGCGGTCCAGATAAACAATAACAGACATCCTTTTTCCTCCTGTGATCAAAAAAGCCGTGGACTCGGCGCACCCACGGCAGGGGAAAAGGTAGGAAAAAGGCCGTGAACGCGCCTGCGCCACGGCCCAATAAACTTGACATAAAATTCAGGGTCAAGGCGCAAAGCGACGCTGCAACAATGCGCCAATGCCTCCCCTGGTTTGAGGCAGATTGAACAAGGTTTGACCTGCCGGAATGGTGATCACGAATCCTCGCAAATTCAATCAACAATCAGATAGACAGGATTATATGCGGCTCTGGGATGAATGTCAAATCGAACCGCCTGCGATGCCGGTTGAGCCTGTCGAAATCGGCCGGCGACTTGACATTCCAATCTGCAGGGATATAATTTAAGGTTATCCTCAAGTTTATTTTAAGGATATTAGAAAAGGAGACGACATGTCCGTCACGGCAGGTTTTGAAGAGTACCTGGCAGAAATTTATCGTCTGGGGGGGCGCGAGGCGGCGGTGCCTTTGTCGCTGTTGGCCGGGCAGATGCGTTATTCGGCGGCCTCGGTCAACGAGATGATCCGGCGAATGGAAGAGCGCGACCTGGTTCGTTATGCGCCGTATCAGGGGGTGCTGCTCACCGACGAGGGGATTTGCCTGGCTCTAGGGATGCTGCGCCGGCATCGCTTGTGGGAGCGGTTTCTCACCGATCTGCTGCATTTGTCCTGGGATGTGGTGCATGAGCAGGCTTGCAAGCTGGAGCATGCCGCCTCGGACGAGGTCACTGAGCGGCTGGCCGAGTTGCTCAATTACCCTGACCGCTGCCCGCATGGCCGGCCTGTGCCGCCGCCCGACTGTCGGTCGGTTGAACATGCGCAGGCGGTTTCGTTGACCTCGTTGCCGCCCGGCAGGTCGGGGCAGGTGGCTTTTATTGCCCGCGAAGAGCCAGACCTGCTGCGCTATGTCGAGTCGTTGGGGCTGTGCCTGGATGTGTCGGTGACGGTGCGGCAGGTGGCTCCGTTTGATGGGCTGTTGACGCTGGATGTGCAAGGCGCAGGAACGCAGGTGATCGGCCCCAATATCGCCGCTCTGGTTTTTGTCAATCCAGATGAATCGAACGCCAATTAAAGGGGGATGTGGTGAACATTTTGAACGCAGTTTTGCTGAGCCTGATCGCCGGCCTGGCTACCGGAGTGGGGGGCTTGCTGGTGATCTGGCTGGACGGGTTGAATATGCGCGTCTACGATGCCCTGCTGGGCTTTGCTGCCGGGGTGATGACGGCGGTAGCTACGTTGGGGCTGATCCAGGAATCGTTGGGGCAGGGCAACGCTCTGGTGACTTTGATCGGCATTGCCGTCGGCGCAACGGTTTTGTATTTGCTCGACCGTTATCTGCCGCACGAACACGAGCGATTGCCTTTTGCGTCAAGTTGTGCCGACGAGGAGTCTGGGCAGCCACGTGGCCATGGACTCAGTCATCATCTGGGCAATGCGCTCAACTTTGTCTGCACCAACAAGCTGGCCTATCGTCAGGGATTGCTGCTTTTTGCGGCTATGACCCTGCACAATATGCCGGAGGGTCTGGCGGTTGGCACCAGTTATGCCGCTCAGCCGCGTCTGGGCCTGCTACTGGCATTGACCATTGCCCTGCACAACATTCCAGAGGGTGTGGCGATTGCCGGGCCGTTCAGCGTGTGCGGCATGTCGCGCCGGCAATGCCTGTTGTGGACGGTAGGGTCGGGGCTGGCCGAGCCGGTGGCTGCGTTGTTGGGTGCACTGGCGATTGCCTTGTTCAAACCCATTTTGCCGTTCAGCCTGGCTTTTGCCGGCGGAGCGATGCTCTATGTGGTCTCGGATGAACTGATCCCCGAAAGTCACAGCCATGGCTTTGAGCATCAAGCCACCTGGGGCTTTATCTTGGGTTTTATGCTGCTGCTGACCCTTTCGCAGTTGGTCTGAAAATAGCCGATTTATTGTGATGCGTGGCAGTTGGGCAAAACAAAAGGGCCGGCGCCCACCAACGCCGGCCCTCAAGAGAAAGGAGGGGTAAAATGATTTACCCGACATGATTCTATCACATTCTGGCTTAAAGGGGCGTAAATGTATTGTAAATTTTTATAGCCCCACAAACCACTCGATGGCATTTTGACGATATACCCTGTCCAACACGTCGGCGGGCAACCCCAGCCCCTGTGTCTGCCGCTCGCCCACCTGCACTGTCCCTGGCGATTCCAGATAGGCAAACCAGGTTTCATAGGCCCCGCGGATGCCGGACAGCTTGTGTTGTCGCGCCGATTCGACCAGCCAGGGGCTTTGCTTGACCTCGACCAGGTCGGTACCAAAGAGGATGCGTTCCTGGTATTGAATGAAAAATTGCCTTACCGCATCGCTGTCTTGCACGGCCAGGTCGTCCAGGCGGGCCGAGGTGTCTACGGCCAGGTTGGGGTACAGATCCAGGCGGCGGGCGATCTCGGTCACGTCATACTCCAGGCTGGCCAGGTGCGCGCCGATCATACGCAGGCGCGGGTGTTTTTGCAGCACCCTGTCGCGAGCGGCGATCAGGTCGGTGTGCGAAGGGTGATCGGGGTGATGGTACATGTGCCATTCGGGGTGATGACTGTAATAGCCATAGTGCGGACGGCCCGGCTCGAGTGGCTGCCAGCAGGCCAGCGGCTCGGCGATGTGCGCCAGTAGCGGTTTGCCCACCCAGGCCAGGTACTCGTACAGCGGATCGAACAGCGGGTCGTCGGGCAGCAGAAAACTGCCATCGGGCTTTTTGATCTCCATGCCCACATTTTTCCAGATTTTGCAGCCTACGGCGCCCTGGGCGAAATCCTGGTTCAGTTGGGCGATCACCCGGTCGGCCCAGTCTGCCGTCCAGTCGGGCAGGTCAAAGCTGGTACACCAGGCATACACATCAGGAAAAGCCTGTGCCAGGCGGCGAAAACGCCGTGCCTCGGTTCGCCACAGCGGTTCCGGCTTGGACACCACACACACGTTGATCAGGCGCATGCCCAACTCACGAAACAAGGCCAGGCCGTCGGGGTGTTCGCAGATGATATGGAGGTGCGCATCTATTTTGCTCATGGGTTCTCCTTTTCAGGGGCGCGTCGGGCTGCCATCGGGCAGGCGGGTTTGCGTCCACCATTCGACCTCATCTTTGCAGGGGTATTGGGCGGCCAACTTTTCGTCAATGTCAATGCCCAGGCCAGGTTTGTCGTTGGGGTACATGTAACCTTGACGCACCTGGGGCAGGCCGGGGAACATGTCATAGACCAGTTCGGGGAAGCGGCACCATTCCTGGATGCCAAAGTTGGGCGCCCACAGGTCGAGGTGCAGGTTGGCGGCATGTCCTACCGGCGAAGTGTCGCCGGGGCCGTGCCAGGCCGTTTTGAGACCAAAGGCATTGGCCATAATTGCCACATTGCGTGCCGGGGTGAGGCCACCCATCTGGCTGATGTGCATGCGCACAAAGTCAATCAGCCGCTCCTGAATCAGGGTCATCCACTCGTGCGGGCTGTTGAACAGTTCGCCCATGGCCAGGCGGGTGGAGGTGCGCTGACGCATCAGCTTGAACCAGGCAATGTCTTCGGGGGCCAGGGCGTCTTCCAGGAAAAACAGGTTAAATGGCTCGACATCCTGGGCAAAGCGCACGGCGTCAATCGGAGCCAGCCGCTCGTGGATATCGTGCAGCAGCTCGATTTCAGGGCCGACGGCCGACCGTACATGTTCGATCATACGCAGCATGTTGCGGCAATAATCGCGTGGGTCAAAGTAGGCTCCGTCGAGGGCGCCTTCTGGTTTGACCATCTGGGCGTCGCGCCCGCCATAGCCGCCCATCTGGATGCGGATATAGCGATAGCCTTCATCCATAAACTTGCGCACATTATCTTCGACCTGTTTCGGCTCGCGCCCGTCGGCGTGCGTATAGACGGCCGCAGCCTCGCGGCACTTGCCGCCCAAAAGTTGATAGATTGGCATACCGGCCATTTTACCCTTGATGTCCCACAAAGCCTGATCGATGCCCGAAATGGCATTGTTCAGTACCGGGCCGTTGCGCCAATAACCGTGTACCATCATCATTTGCCACAATTCTTCGATGCGCGACACATCGCGCCCGATCACAAAGGGCTTGAGATGATGTTCCAACGCCGCCACGACAGCGTGGAATCGCTGGGTAAAGGTGGCACAGCCCAGCCCATACAGCCCCGGCTCTGAAGTAAGCACCTTGACGATGACCAGCCGCGAACCGGCCGGCTGGGTGGTGATGACCTGAACATCTCGAATCGAAATCATACATACCTCCTTGGTTGCTATGTGAACGACGAAATCGCCGAAAAAGCCAACTCAGGGCCGGCGGTAAACCGTTCGCCAGAAAGGTGGGCGAGGCTTTAGCCTCGCGCTGAGAGAGCGGTAGGCCAGGGCCGGCGGTAAATCGCCCGCCAGAAAGAGCATCGGGCCAACCCAAGTTTACCAGAGAACGCCCGATTGCGCCAATTAAGCCTGTCGAAATCGGTTTGCTCAATTGACTTGGCTGTCCGAGTGTGTTATAATCACCCCGTCGGTGTGAACAAAATCTCATTTATGCACAAATGCACATTTCAGGATAAAGATATGGCAGAGCAAGATATTTTGCAGCAGGCGCGAGCGGTGATCGAGCAAGAAGGGGCGGCGGTACAGGCCATAGCCGCACAGTTGGACGAGTCTATGGTGCGGGCGGCCGAGATGATGCTGGCCTGCGAAGGGCATGTGTTGGTGGGCGGGGTAGGCACTTCGCGGCATGTGGCGGCGCGGATGGCGCATTTGCTTTCGTGCTGCGGTACGCCGGCACTGTTCATTCATCCCGGCGACAGCCAGCATGGCCTGGCCGGGGCCGTCACCGGGCGCGATGTGTTGCTGGTGATTTCCAAAGGCGGGCAGACCGCCGAGGTCAATTTTCTGGCCGAGCTGGCCAAAAAGCGCGGCGCCCGTCTGATTGCGATGAGCGAAAAGCCCGACTCGCCGCTGGCACAATGCAGTGATGTGTTGCTGCACATCCAGGCGCCGGCCGAGGTGGACCCGTTTGGTATGATTGCCACCGGCAGCTCGCTGATTCACGCGGCCGTGTGCGATGCTTTGTGTGTGATGTTGCTCCGCCTGCGCGGCTATACCCGCACGTCGTTTGGCGAGACACACCCCGGCGGCGCGGTGGGGGTGCGGCTGTCTGCCGATCAGGAGCGAGTATAGATGCGCATCGAGACGGCTGATCTGACGCAGGCCAAAGGCTGGCTGTGCGGCCCCTGGGATTCTGACCTGACCGTGTCGGTGGGGTTTGCCAGCCGGGGCATTGACGAGCCACATTTTCATCAACAGATCACCGAAATTTATTTGATCGCCGGCGGCACGGCGCGTATGCGGGTGGAGCATAAGACCGTTGAACTGCGGCCGGGGCAGGTGATTGTCCTGACGCCGGGCGAGGCGCACACTTTTTTGGACAGTTCGCCCGACCATATGCATTTTGTGGTGCAAACGCCCGGCCTGCATGGCCAGGCGGCGATGGCCGACAAGGTGCTGGTCTCGCGATCACGGTTGGGATTGTAGAGATGCGATTCGAGTTGGTCAAAAAGGAGAAAGGGTATGCAAGCGGCATTTCTGGTTGGACCTCAGCAGTTTGACATTCGAGAAATACCCGATCCACTCACGCCCCAAGACGGCCTGGTGCTGGAGGTCAAGGCCTGTGGCGTGTGCGGCTCGGACCTGCGGCGGTGGAAAGAGGGCCCGGCGGTGGGGGCGGGCAGTTTGTTGAGCGGCGGCAACCGGCCGGCTGCGGCGCAGCACGAGGGGGTGATCGAAGGTCACGAGATCGGCGGGGTGGTGCTGAGCGTGGGCCCCCAATGTGACCGCTTTAGGCCGGGCGATCATCTGGCCGTGGCCCCCGATATTCACTGCGGTGTCTGCTATTATTGCGAGCATGGCCTGTACAATTTGTGCGACAATTTGCGCTATCTGGGCATTTCGCCGGAATTTCCCGGCGGGTTTGCGCAAAAACTGGCCCTCAGCGGCGAGGTGTTGGGAAATGGCATTGTCCATCTGATGCCGGCTGGCCTGTCTTTTGAGCAGGGCGCTCTGGCCGAGCCGTGCAGTTCGGTGCTGGCCGCTCATGCCAAAGCCAATACTGGCCTGGGCGATGTGGTGGTGGTGATGGGGGCGGGGCCGATCGGCTGCCTGCACACCATCGTGGCGCGGGCGCGCGGCGCGGCGGTGATTGTGTCCGAGCCGAGCGAGATGCGTCGGCAGGTGGCGCAGCAGTTTGGGCCAGACCGGGTGGTGGATCCATTCAACGAGGACCTGGCTGCTGTGGTGCGCGACATGACCGGCGGGCGCGGCGCCGATGTGGTGATCTGTGCCAACCCGGTGGCGGCTACGCAGACGCAGGCAGTGGAGATTGTGCGCAAGGCCGGACGGGTGATCTTGTTCGGCGGGCTGCCCAAAGCCAATCCGCTGGCCTCGTTTGACGCCAACCGCATCCATTACGGCGAGATCGTGGTGGTGGGGGCGTTCTCTTATCACCCCACTTTTCATGCGCAGGCTCTCGATGTGCAGAGTCGCCAGATCATTCCGGCTGATCGGTTGATCACTCACCGGTTTGGGCTGGCTGAGATCGATCAGGCCTTTCAAACGGCGGCCTCTGGCGCCGGCCTCAAGGTGATGGTGATGCCTTGATTCTTTTAGTGCGGGGTTTGAGCCTTGCTGATCTGGTCGAGAAAGGAGCAGTCTATGAATGAGCACGAGCAGTATCTCAAAGTGTTGGGCATTTTTCATTTTGTGGTGGGGATCATTGCCGGCATGATTGCCTGTTTTCCCATTCTTCATCTGGGGATGGGCCTCTTTATGTTTGTGGGCGGCCTGATTCCCGGATTTATGGGTGAAGATGTCCCGTTTATGGTCAGCTTTTTCGGGCTGTTTTTTGCCTTGATCGCCGGGGCTATCATTCTGCTGGGTTGGACTTTTGCCATCGGCTTGATGGTGAGTGGGTATGGGCTGCTCAATCGCAGGTGGCATACTTTTTGCCTGGTGATGGCCGGCATTGCCTGTATGTTTATGCCTTTTGGCACCGTTTTGGGGGTTTTGACGATCATTCTGTTGGTCAATCCTCAGGTCAAGGCCTTGTTTGCAGGCGGTCAACCGGCAAGATGAAGGCATCGCGACGCCGACGATGGGGCAGAATTGCCGCGCTGATCTTGCTGGCGGCGGTGGTCTTGCTGGCGGGTGTGGTGTGGGCGCAGGTCTGGCTGATGACCACGCCGATCCGCGACAGGCATCTTGAACTGCCCATCAGCATGAATGTCCAGGATGTCACCCTGATCACCGCCGATGGTCTCAAACTGTCGGGGTGGTATGTGGCCGGTTCGCGGCCGGAGGGGATGATTCTGGCACATGGCGTCAATGCCAACCGCGCCTATCTCGTGCCGCAGGCCGATGTCTTGTTCGAGTTGGGCTATCACGTGCTGATGTTTGACCTGCGCGGGCATGGGCGCAGCCAAGGCCACCTGCTGACATACGGCTATAGCGAGGCGTTGGATGTGCGGGCGGCGGCAGATTATTTGCTGGCCGTGCCGGGAGTGCGGCGAGTGGCGGCCATCGGTCATTCGCTAGGCGGGGCGGCGGTGGTGCGCGCCGCTGCTGAGGACGACCGTTTGCAAGCCATCGTCATTCAGAGCAGCTATAGCAGCCTGCCGCAGGCCATCCAGGATAATTTTGACGGTTTTTCGATTTTACCGCGTCGGCCTTTTTTGCCGCTGATCGTGGCCTTGAGCGAGGCCCGGCTGGGTTTTCAGATCGCTCAGGTTGATTCGACCCGCGATCTGGCACAAATGTCTCCGCGCCCGGTGCTGGTCATTCACAGCGACAGCGATACCATGTTTCCCCTGCGCCATGCCCAAGAGATGTACGAGGCGGCCCAGGGCGACAAAGAGCTTTGGGTTGTTTCGGGGTTGCCGCATGTCAACCCGATCACCGGCAATGAAGCCGAATACTATAGGCGGATCAGAAATTTTTTAGAGGCGGCCTGGAAATAAATCAAGGAGGATCGCAGATGGAACGAGTGCGTTTGGGCAAAACCGGTTTGATGGTCTCGCGGGTGGGGTTTGGCGGCATTCCTATTCAGCGGTTGACCGAAGACGAGGCGGTGCGGGTGGTGCGTCGCTGCCTGGAGTTGGACATTAATTTCATTGACACGGCCAATGCCTATACCACCAGCGAACGGCGTATTGGCAAGGCCATTGCCGGCTGGCCGCGCGAGCAGTTGGTCATTGCCACCAAAACCGGCGCTCGCGACAAGGCCACAGCCCAGCAACACCTGGCGCAAAGTCTGACCAGCCTGGGCAGCGATTATGTAGACTTGTGGCAGTTTCACGGCATCAACACCATAGAGGCCTATCGGCAGGCTATGGGTCCCGGCGGGGTGATCGAGGCGGCGCATGAGGCGATGGCCGATGGCCGGGTGCGCCATCTGGGTGTGTCCAGCCATTCGATGGATGTGATGCTCGAGATGGCGGCCGGCGGCCATTTTGAGGTGATCCAGTTTCCATTTAATGTGGTCACCCGCGAGCCGGAGCAAAAATTGCTGCCCCTGGTGCGGCAGTATGACCTGGGTTTTATCGCCATGAAGCCGCTGGCTGGCGGCATGCTCGACAATGTAGCGCTGGCTTTCAAGTACTTGCTGCAATTTCCCGATGTGGTGGCCGATCCGGGCATCGAGCAGGTGCGCGAGATCGAAGAGATTGTGGCTCTTGTGGAGCAAGGTGGATCGCTCTCGCCGGACGAGCGGGTCGAGATGGACCGGGTGGCTGCCGAACTGGGGGCGCGATTCTGTCGTCGCTGCGATTACTGCCAGCCATGCCCGCAAGAGATTCGCATCTCGACGGTGTTGAACCTGCGCAGTTTTTGGCGGCGATTTCCTCGCGAAAATTTTCTCGGCGGGTGGGTGGCGCAGGCGGTGGAGCAGGCCAAAACCTGCCTCAAGTGCGGTGACTGTGAGACGCGCTGCCCGTTCAATTTGCCCATCCGCGAGATGCTGGTAGAAAATATCGAGTTTTTTGCCGGGTTGGGAGTATCATAGCGATGCAACACGTCACCGTTTATCGCGAGGCCGGTCGCTATGCTGGCTGGCCGGCCAACTATGGGATGTGGTCTTGGGGCAACGAGATGGTGGTGGGCTTTACGCTGGGCTACCATCAGCCGTCGGGTCCGTTTCATGCTCGCGACAAGAGTCGTCCGTTTGTGACTATGCAGGGGCGCAGCCTGGACGGCGGCCTGACCTGGCAGATCGAGGAAATGCCCTGCCGTTCGCCCGGAGGGCGCGGTCTGTCGGCTGATGAACACATGCGCCCCGAATTGGGTGCCCGATACGCTCTGGAAACGGGGATGGAGAACGCGCCCGCGCTCTGCCCCGGCGAAATTCCTTTTACCCACCCCGATTTTGCCCTGATGTGCGCCCGCACCGGCCTGGGTGCTGGCACGGTGGCCTGGTTTTACTTTTCCACCGACCGCTGTCGCTCGTGGCAGGGGCCGTTCAGCCTGCCGATGTTTGGGCAGGCCGGCGTCGAGGCGCGCACCGATTACCTGGTGTCTGGCCCTGATGAGTGTATGCTGTTTCTGACGGCGTCCAGAGAAAGCGGCGGCGAGGGCAAGGGCGTTTTTTGCGTGCGCACGGCCGACGCCAGCCGCTCCTGGCAGTGGGTGGGGTGGGTGGCGGTGGCCGCGGCGCAGGGTGAAGACGGTTTTATGATCATGCCGTCGAGCTTGCGTCTGCCTGATGGTCGCATTTTGACGGCGATGCGCTGTCGCGGCGGGGCGGCGGTGGGCGGCGGCGACTGGATTGACCTGTACGGTTCGGATGACCATGGCCTGACCTGGCATTATCAGAGTCGCCCGGCAGCGGATACGGGATACGGCGGCAACCCGCCGGCCTGTCTGCAGCTGGCCGATGGACGGCTGTGCCTGATTTACGGCTATCGCTCACACCCCGGCGGCGCGCGGCCGGGCCTGCGCGCTGCTCTGAGCGGCGATGGCGGCCTGACCTGGGAGACGCACATTTTGCGTGCCGACGGCGGCAGCCACGATCTGGGCTATGCGCGGGCGGTGCAGCGACCCGATGGCACGGTGGTGGCGGTGTATTATTTCAACGACCGCCCCGAAGGCGAAGGATATATCGCCGCCACATTGTGGCGACCATAAATCACCTGTAGGGGCGAGGTTTACCCTCGCCCCTGTGCGGGCAGGCGCAAGGTCTGCCCCTACGGTTTTGTTTTGCCGAATATGGCGGAAATGCGGCGCATGTCGAATTTTTCGCTGCGGTCATAGTTATAGACGCCGTTTTGCTCCTGCTCCACGTCGGTGAGCTGCGTATAGCAGTAGCCGCAGATGTGATCGAACCCCAGAATCACGTCGGTGAGGCCCTCCAGCCGGGCGTAAAACTCGTCCAGCGTGGCGGGGCCTTGCCCATAACCCCACGAGTTGGCCGCGAATTGCTCTCTGGCGATCCACTTGATGCCACCGTATTCATCCACCAGATAAGGCTGTCCGTGATAGGCAACCTCCCGGTCGGGAAAGTTGCGGAATATCCCTTCGCCGGGCTGGGGGGTGAGCCGGTCGCGCAGCGCGGCCGGGTCCTGATCGTACGTGTGAACCGTCCACAGGTCGGTTTGGACATGGACATAGCCGCTGGCGTCGTTGACTGGCCGGTCGGGGTCGAGGCGGCGGGTCAGGGCATAGGCGTCGGCGTGCAGGCGGTTGTGCTGCCGGCCGTCGCCGGCATCCCAGGTCTCGTTGAACGGCGTCCAGGCGATGATGGAGGGGTGATTGCGGTCGCGGACGACAATCTCGCTCCACTCGCTGAGAAAATTGCGCGCGCTGATCACATCCTTGACATCTATGCCCCAACTCGACGACTCGCCCCAGGTGAGATACCCCAGCCGGTCGGCCCAGTAGTGAAATCGCTCTTCAAACACCTTTTGGTGCAGTCTTGCCCCGTTGAACCCGGCTTGCATAGATAGCTCAATGTCGCGCCGCAGGGCATCGTCAGATGGAGCTGTCCAGATGCCGTCGGGGTAAAAGCCCTGGTCTAGCACCAGGCGCAGGTAGAGCGGCTGGTTGTTCAAAAAGAGCTTGTTGCCCTCGATGTGGATTTTGCGCATGCCCACATAGCTGACCACCGAGTCGAGGATGTCCCCTTGCTCATTCAGCACCTCCAGCCGGAGATCGTACAAAAAGGGATCGCCCGGCGACCAGGGGCGTGGCGACGGCACGGGCAGCACACAGGGCAGGCCGCTGTTGGCAGGCATTTCGCTCTGGCTGATTTGCTTTCCAGCATCGTACAATGTCGCTCTGAACCGTAAACCGCGCCGCGTGGCCCATAAAGTGGGAGTGATGATGCATCGCTCGCCGTCCAGGTCGGGGACAATCTGTGCCGACTGGAGGCCATAGAGCGGCACTGGCTCCAGCCACACCGTCTGCCAGATGCCGGTGGTGCGGGTGTAATGGCAGCCGCGTGAGGCATAGTCGGGGCATTGCTTGCCGCCCGGCTGCACGCCCGACCGCGTTTCGTCGCGCACATAGATCACCAGGTTGTGTCGCTGGCCTGGCGTGATCCATGCGGTGATGTCGAATGTGAACGAGACGGTGCCGCCCCAGTGTCGTCCCACCGACTGTCCGTCAATGAATGCCTCACATTCGTAATCCAGGGCTCCAAAATGGAGCAACACGCGCTGCCCGGCCCAGGTGATGGGAATGTCGAGCGGGCGCTGATACCACATCATTTCGATAAAGTCGGTGTGATTGACGCCGGAAAGCGAACTTTCGGGGCAAAAAGGCACCGTGATGGCGCCGTCAAATCCGTTGCCGGCGGCCCAGCCGCGCTGCCGCCCCGATTTGCCCGGATCAAAGGCATAGCTCCAGGTACCGTTCAGGTTGATCCACTCGTCGCGCACAAACTGCGGGCGGGGATATTCGGGTCTGGGAATGGACGTTCCAGGAATGGACATAGGTTTATCTCCTTAAATTGTGTGTGGGTAGAAATTGGGTGTAACATAACACACAACAGCCGGATTGTCAATCGGTTTGTTGACAAGAGCGATCCTTTGTGTTATGCTTACGACTCTGTCAGGCCATCGGCGGCGATGGCGATTGAGCTGGTTGAAATCGGCGTTGGTTGAACCTGTCGAAACCAGCGCGCTCTGTCAACTGAAAAGTGGTTTTTATGGATAAACGCGAGTTTCGGGTCGAGAATGAGCATCGTTATCACCGCGCCGGGCCAGTGCGCTGGATCATTTCGCATGCCATGCGTTACCCGCTGTTGCCGATCTGGGTGATTTTGTTGGGGGTGTTGTCCAGCGCACTGGGCAGCCAGTCGCCGCTGTACGTGGGCCGTGCCTTTGACCACGCGCTCAGTCCGGAGTGCAACCTGCGCACGCTGCTCTGGCTGTCGCTGGGCGTGTTGGGGTTTCGCATGGGCCAGGTGGTGGTCAATGTGTTGCGCAATGTGCTGAACGAGATTTTGGCGCAGCGGTTGGAGCGCGACGCCCGCGACGAGTTGTATGTCAGTTTGTTGGGCAAAAGCCTGACCTTTCACAGCCGTCAGCGGGTGGGCGATCTGATGGCGCGGGCCACCCAGGATGTGCGCATGCTCAATGTTATGTTCAGCCCCGGCCTGCGCCTGATCTTTGCCTCGCTGATGATGATCGTCATGCCCATGCTGGCAATTTTTTCCATCCATCCGTACCTGTTGTTGGTGCCATCGCTGTTTCTGGTCAGCCTGATCGTGACCATCTGGCATTATACCCGTCAACTCAACCCGGTGGCGCAGGCGCAAGAAGAGCAGTTTGGGCAGATGAACGCCGGCCTGACCGAAGCCGTTTCGGGCATCGAGGTGGTCAAGGCCAATGCCCAGGAAGAGCAGGAGCAGGCCCGGTTCAGTCAAGAGGCGCGTCGTTATCGCGATTTGTTTGTGCAGCAGGGCGAGATTCAGGCGCGATATTTGCCGCTGTTGGCCTATTATGTCATGCTGGCTCTGGCTTTTATGCATGCCATGTTGCTGTACACGGCGCAAACGGTGACTCTGGGGCAGGTGGTTGCCTTGATGGGGCTGTGGGGCATGTTCCAGTTTCCTACCTTTATCTCGATTTTCACCTTTACGCTGGTCGAGATGGGCGCGGCCGGGGCGCGGCGCGTTTTGGAGGTCATTCAAAGCGAGAGCGAGCTGGACGAGAACCCGGGCGGCACCGCTCGGCCGATGCGCGGCGAAGTGGTGTTTGAGCATGTCTGCTTTGGTTATGAAGGCAAGCCGCTGCTGCGCGACATTTCGTTTCACGTCCGGCCGGGTGAGACGGTGGCCATTGTCGGGCAGACGGGCTCGGGCAAAAGCTCATTGACGCGGCTGATCAACCGCATCTATGACGTGAGCAGCGGGCAGGTGCTGATTGATGGCGTTGATGTGCGCAACTGGAACCTGGCCTCGCTGCGCTCGCAAATTTCGACTATCGAGCAGGATGTGTTTTTATTTGCCCGCCCCATTGCCGAAAACATTGCCTTTGGTGTGGGGCAGCAGGTGGATCGCACCGAGATCGAGCGGTGCGCCCGCGAGGCTCAGGCGCACGATTTTATCATGAGCCTGGAGCAGAGGTATCAGACCCGTGTGGGCGAGCGCGGCGTGACCCTGTCGGGCGGGCAGAGACAGCGCATCGCCATTGCCCGCGCCTTTCTCACCGACCCGCGCATTCTCATCCTCGACGACTCGACCAGTGCCATTGACAGCGCCACCGAAGACCAGATTCAAGCGGCGATGTACAAGGTGAAACAGGGACGCACAACGTTCATTATCACCCACCGTCTGTCACAGATTCGCTGGGCCGACCGCATTTTGGTGTTGCGGCGCGGCGAGTTGATTGACCAGGGCACACATCAAGAGTTAATTCAACGCTGCACTGCCTATCAACGCATTTTTGCCCGCTATGACCTGTAGAGAGGAGATGGCTATGGATTTTCCATCCAGCATTTCATTCACTTTGACCAATCGCTGTAACCTGCGCTGCCGGATGTGCGGTCAGTGGAGCCAGGAAGGATATATGCACCATCGGCATGATGGCCTCAAGACAGAAATGGATCTGCCGGATTGGAAGAGGCTGGTAGACGAGTTGGCCGCACACCATATTTCCTCTGTTCTGCTGCGCGGCGGAGAGCCATTCTTGTTCCCCGGTATCATTGAACTGCTTCGATATATCAACAGCAAGGGCATTTTTGTCTCGATAGACACCAATGGGACGCTGCTCGATGATTATGCTGCCGATGTGCTGGACATTGGCAAAATTCACCTGACCATCTCGATGGATGGGCCGGCAGAGGTTCACGACCGGGTACGTGGTGTGCCAGGCACTTGTGCCAGGGTCAGGGCGGGGCTGGCGTGGCTGGATGAACTGGAGACAAGCAGCGGGCAGAAAATCGGCCGCTCGCTCAACTTTACCATCTCGCCGGATTCGGTTGGCGGGTTGGGCGACATGCCCGATGTGGCCCGCAGTTTGTCCGTTCGGACGATTTCTATTGTTCCGTATTATTATTTTCCGGCGGCAGTGGGGCAGATGTATGAGCAGGAATTGCAACAGCATTTTGGCTGCGCGGCCTTTTCCTGGCGCGGTTTTCATCACGAAGGTTCGGGGGTAGATTGGGATGTTTTTCAGGCGCAATATCGAAAATATCTGGCCGCGCTGGATGGCATCTACAACTATCCCTATATGCCCTGGACGGAGCAAGAGTATCAGACCTGGTTTGCTGACCCGCTGACGCCGGTTGGCCCGCTGCATTGCTCCAATGTGGACAGGTTGATAGACATTCAGCCCAACGGAGATGCCAATTTTTGCGTAGATTTTCCCGATTATACGATAGGTAACGTTAAAACGGCGACCATAGCCGAGGTATGGAACGGCGAGCGGGCGGCCCGTTTTCGCGCCTATCGCCATCAGCAGCCGCTGGCGGTGTGCTATCGGTGCGGCGCCAAATACATGTCGGAGATTGTGGCCTGATATTTGAGCAGGAGCAGGTATGGGTTTTATCCTGGATGGTCTGGATACAGAAAAATATGACCGCAGCTATTCGGATAGCGAGTTGATCCGGCGGATCGTTGGTTATTTTCGCCCGGAATGGAAGCGCATGCTCGGCGTGGCCGGCATGATTTTTCTCACCTCGGCGTTCAACACGGTGCGACCACTGCTGATCACGCGCGGCATTGACATTCTGGCTGCGCAAACTGCGGCGCAGTTTGCGGCGCAGTTTGCGGCGCAGTTTGCGCCCATTGTGTGGCTGTCGGCGGGCATTTTGGCGTTGGGCGGCCTGGCCTGGCTGTTCAACTGGGGGCAACAGCGCGAGTCGGCGCGGGCCATCGGCAATGTGGTGTTGACACTGCGTCAGGATGTTTTTCGCAAGGTGGCACAGCACGACATGTCTTTTTATGACGAAAACTCGTCGGGCAAGATTGTCAGCCGGGTTACTTCAGACACCCAAGACTTTTCCAACGTCGTTTCGCTGGTGATGAGCCTGTTGAGCGAAGGGCTGCTGATCGTGATCTTGCTGGCGATCTTGTTTTGGGTGCGCTGGCAACTGGCCTGCGTGCTGCTGGCGACGGCGCCGGTGGTGATTGCGGTGTCGTTGGGATTGCGCAAAATTGCCCGTGAGGTGACGCTGCAAGCCAAACAGGCTCGCGCCGAGGTCAACGCCAATGTGCAAGAGTCGGTTAGCGGCATTGCCGTGGCCAAGAGTTTTCGCCAGGAGCAAACGCTGTATGATGAATTTTTACGCATTAACAGGCAAACCTATCGCATCGGGCTAAAGCGCGGCATTGTGATGGAAAACATTTTTCCGGCTCTGGATGCTGTGTCTGCGCTGGGCACAGCCTTGATCGTCTATATCGGCGGGGTTAGCGCCATTCATGGTGAAATTTCACCCGGCGAGTGGTATCTGTTCATCCAGGCTTTGACTTTGTTTTGGGGGCCGCTGAGCAGCATTGCCTCGTTTTGGAGTCAGTTTCAAGATGGCCTGGCCGCGGCCGAGCGCGTCTTTGCCTTGATTGATGCCGAGCCGCGTGTGGCCCAGACCGACCATCAGCCGGTGGACCGGTTACAAGGGGGGATCGAGTTTCGCCGCGTGTCGTTTGCCTATCGCCCTGACGAGCCGGTGCTGGATAATTTTTCGCTGACCATCCGTCCGCGTGAAAAGGTGGCTTTTGTGGGGCATACCGGCGCCGGCAAGTCATCGTTGGCGCGGCTGATCGCCCGTTTTTACGAGTATCAGGAAGGGCAGGTTTTGATTGACGGGCGTGACATTCGCTCGTTCGACCTGGCCGAGTATCGCCGGCAGATCGGCCTGGTGCCTCAGTCGCCCTTTTTGTTTTCCGGCAGCCTGCTGGACAACATCCGCTATGGTCGCCCCGATGCCACGCCGGAGCAGGTCTTGGAGGCTGCACGGCGCATCGGCGGCGGCGATTGGCTGGATGATCTGCCGGACGGCCTGGCGACCGATGTGGGTGAACGCGGTGGCAGTCTCTCGATGGGACAGCGGCAGTTGGCGGCCCTGTCCCGCGTGCTGATCCATGACCCGGCTATTTTGGTGTTGGATGAGGCCACTGCCAGCGTGGACCCGCTGACCGAGGCTCAGATTCAAGAAGGCCTGGACATGGCCTTGCAAAACCGAACCTGCATTATCATTGCGCACCGCCTTTCAACCATCAAAAACGCTGACCGGATCGTGGTGCTGGATCACGGCCAGATCATCCAGCAAGGCACGCACGGCGAGTTGATGGCGCAGGGTGGACATTATGCTACGTTGTATAATACGTATTTTCGTCACCAATCGCTGGCCTACATCGAGCAGGCCGCGACTTGGCAATCTTTTGAGGAGGCGGCATGAAAATCCTGGTCGGAGCGATGGGACACGAGTCGAACACGTTTACCCCGTTTTTGACCACGATGGACGACTTTTTCATCCGTCGCGGCGACGAGCTGTTCCAGGGGCCGCAGCGCGGTTCGCTGGGCGGAATGATCCAGGTTTTGCGCGCCCACGCCGATGTCGAGTTGATTCCATCTATTGCTGCCGGAGCCATGCCCGGCGGTGTGGTCGAGCGGGTGGCCTATGAAACGTTCAAACGAGCCATTCTGGACGCCGCGCACGGCCTGGACGGGGTGTGTCTGTATCTGCACGGAGCCATGCGGGCCGAAGGTTATGATTATGCCGAAACCGACCTGCTGCGCGACCTGCGGGCGCAGATCGGCCCTCACATGCCGGTGTCTATTGCTTTAGATATGCACGCCAACATCACCCGCGAAATGACCCAATACGTCAATGCGCTGGTGGCCTATCACACCGCCCCGCACATTGATGCGTTTGAGACGGGGCAAAAGGCCGCCGAAATGTTGCTGGGGATGCTCAAGAACGGCACACGGCCCTGCATCGGTTTCGCCAAAATCCCTTTTTTGCTGCCCGGCGAAATGGCACAGACTTTGCTGGATCCGATGAAGGCCATGATGGAGCGGGTGGCCGAGGTGGAGCAGTTGCCCGGCGTGCTATCGGCGTCGCTGGCCAACGGTCACTGTTGGGCCGACGTGCCGGACATTGGCGTGATTGCCATCGTGGTGACAGATGGCAATGCCTCACTGGCACAGGCGCAGGCCGACCGCCTGGCGGCCGAGTTTTGGGCGCGTCGGGCCGAGTTTGCGGTCAGCGCAGAGGCCTATCTGCCGGCCGAGGCGGTGCGGCAGGCATTGGCCGCGTCCGAGTCTACCGTGTTTCTCTCTGATTCGGGCGATAACCCCGGCGCCGGCGGCAGCACCGATGTCACCGTGTTGCTGGCCGAGTTGCTGGCGCAGCAGGCCGAGGGTGTGGTGGTGGCCGCGATCTGGGATCGCCAGGCTGTAGAGGTGTGCATGGCCGCAGGCGTGGGCGCCGAGGTTGACCTGGCTATTGGCGGCAAGCTGGACACCCGCCACAGCAAGCCGCTGCCGGTGCGTGGGGTGGTGCGGTCGCTGTTTGATGGAGCGGTGTACCAGGGCGGGCGTCTGCGGGCGGCCTGGCGCACGCGGTCGGGTCCCATTGCGGTGTTGAACGTGCGCGGCATTGACATTGTGCTGACCTCGACCCGCCACAGTTTTGAAGACCCGGTGCAACTGGAGCGGCTGGGCCTGGCCGCGCTGGATTATCGCATCGTGGTACTCAAGCGCGGCTATCTCACCGAGCAATTCCAGGCGATCAGCCCGCGCTCGATTTTGGCTCTGACCCCTGGCGCCACCAACTGCCGGGTGGCCGACATGGAGTTTCGCCGCGTCCGGCGACCCATGTACCCGCTCGATCTGGACGCAGTTTGGCCGCAAATTTGATTTTTCATCACTTTTTTATCTACAAGGAGGTATCCATGCGTCAACCCGTTTTTTCTGCACAGGGCGCACCACCCAAGGGACCTTACACACCAGCCATTGTGGCTCAGGGGCCGATGGTGTTCATTTCCGGGCAGGGGCCAGTAGACCCGCTTAGCGGCGAGTTTCGGCTGGGCAGTTTTGCCGAGCAGGCCGAGTTGACCTTTCAGAACATTGCTGCTTTGCTCGAGGCAGCCGGATCGTCGTGGGCGCAGGTGGTCAAGGTCAACGCCTACCTGGCCGACATGAGCCATTTTGCCGAATACAACCAGATATACAAAAAATACCTGGTCGAGCCGTATCCGGCGCGCACGACCGTCCAATCCTCGCTCAGTCAGATCGCCATCGAAATTGACTGCATTGCGTTGGTGTCTTAGGAGGCCGAAATGTTTTTTGTGAAAACCAGGCTGGCTCCCAGCTCGCTGCACGGGTTGGGCGTTTTTACTGTCGAGCCGATTCCTCAGGGTGCGCTGATCTGGAAACTGGACCCGGTCTTTGACGTGGTGTTTCCGTTGAGCGAGTTGGAACGACTGCCGCCGGCGATTGCCAATCACATTCTCCACTTTTCGTATATCGAGTTGAACGGGCAGACAGCGGTGCTGAGCGCGGACAATTCTCAGTACATGAATCACTCAGACACGCCGAATGTGGTCGAGGTGATTGATGCAGACGGCAATTCGGTGGATGTGGCGGCGCGAGACATTCAGGCCGGCGAAGAATTGACCTGCGACTATTACCAGTTCGACGCTGATGCCAGACGCAAATTGACCGATCCGAACGCCTGATTGATGGGTTCCGAGTGCCGGTAGGGGCAAGGGCAAACCTTGCCCCTACCGGCCTTTGCGAGCAGGCACGAGGCCTGCCCTACAGGTTAAATGGATGGGAGTCGGGTTCTATGTCTGTCTGGGGTGAAACCGTGCGCGAAATCCGACGCGGCAACGACGACCGGGAGACTTTTTTCCCGCCGCTGTTTTACCTGGCCTGTCGCCGGCGTTTTGCCCGCATGACCCCTGACCAGATTGCCCGCTATCAGTTGCGGCGGGCGCAGAATGTGGTGCACTATGCGGTGCGTTACGCTCCGTTCTTTCGCCACCTGTATCACGGATATAATCTGGACGATGTCTGGTCGCTGCCGACGGTGGACAAGAAAACCATGATGTCCAATTTGGGCGACTGGAACACCGTCGGCCTGAGCCGCCAGGAGGTGCTGGATTTTTGCCTGCATGTCGAGCGCAGGCGCGATTTTTCGCTGCGGCTCAAAGGGTTGAACATCGGCATGTCGTCGGGCACCAGCGGCAACAAGGGCGTCGAGATCACCAGCCCTCGCGAAGAAAGCTACCTGCGGGCGGCTTTTTTTGCCCGCTTTCCCTTTCCGGGCGGCCTGCCGCTGGGCCGAAATGCGGCGCGTTGGGCCTTTATTTTGCGTGTCAGCACGCCGGCCTTTGACCTCAAGCTGCTGGGCAACCGCCTGGCCTACATCAGCCAGCTCGATACGCTGGATTCTATTTGCGCTCAACTGGCTGCCCTCGATCCAACTATTGTGTCGGCACCGCCGTCTATGCTGCGCCTCCTGGCCGGGCAGCAAAAGCAGGGGCGGCTGAACATCCATCCCCTCCGGCTGGTATCCTATGCCGAGATTTTGTATCCTCAGGTGCGAGATGAGTTGGAGCAGGTTTTTGGCTGCCCGGTGATCGAAATCTATAAAGCCACTGAGGGAGCCATTGCCATGCCCTGCGCGCAGGGCCGTCTGCACATCAACGAAGACCTGGTGGCGGTTGAATTGCTGGACGCCGACGGCACACCGACCCCGCCGGGCCGGCCCTGCCAGCGCATGCTCGTCACCGATTTGCACAAAACATCGCAACCAATCATCCGCTATGCCCTCAATGACCTGGTGACGGTCAGCCCAGAGCGATGCCCCTGCGGCTCGCATTTCCGGGTGATCGAACACATCCAGGGCCGCTCGGACGACCTCTTTTGGGGGCGGCGCACCGACACCAACGAGCGGCAGGTGATTTTCCCCGATTACATTGCCCGTGCGGTGATCTCGGTCGGCGACGAGGTGGAGGAATATCAGGTGATCCAGACCGACCTGGATGCGCTATCGGCCTACATCCAGTTGACCGACTCTACTCAAGGCGACCGCGTGGCCGCGCAGGTGCGACAGGCTTTGCAGCGTGTTTTTGCGGCTTTGCACTGCCATCTGCCGCAGGTGATGGTGATCACCGACCGCCCATCGCCTTATGCCCATTCGGCCAAGCGAATTCGCATTCGTTCTGAAATCAAGGAGTTGCTATGAAGCGACTGGTCGGTCTCGATGTGATTCGAGGCATCGGCATTTTGCTGGTGGTTTTTCTACATTCTGCAACGTTCAACTATGCCAACATCGTTCAAGTGGATTTTGAGCATCCGCCGTTGATCATTACCGTGATCGGCTTTATGCTGATGTGGGCCGGGCTGTTTGCCCTGGTATCGGGCGTGGCCTATGCCTGCACCACCACCACACGGCTATCTGATGGCCGAATCGCTTTGCGGCAAGTGGGGTGGCAGTGGGTGCTGGCCGGCGGATGGATGTTGGTGCTGCATTATGTTTACTTTTTGGTTTTGGCGCCCAAATTGATTGATTTTGAACACGGGCAGCATCAATATGCCCTCTTGCCCGGCCTGATCGTCGCCGGCCGTTTGCTGCCGCTGACGACGGAGCGGATTTTCTACTCGACCACTCTTTCGATGATTGCCTGGAATCTCTTGTTGATCGCTCCACTGTGGAGACCGTTGCTCGCTTTGAGTGAGAAAAACCCTCGTCGTGCCGACCTGATTTGGGGCGGATTGGGTACGCTGGTCATCCTGGCCTCTCTGCTGCGCATCCCCATGTATCCGCTCACCGCGCGCGTTATCGAGGGCAGAAACTGGCTGGTTGCCCTGATTTTGGGTTTTGTGTTCAACAAAAACAATCCCATTTTGCCCTACCTGGCTTTTGGGCTGTTTGGGGCGTGGCTGGGGCTGTCGCTGGCCGTAAGCGAGAAGCCGCGCCGGGTGTTGGGTCGCTTTGCCTTGATCGGCGTGTTTTGGCTGGTTGCCGGCGTGGTGGGGCTGTTTTTGCTGCCCGATACCATGCTGGAGCGCGAGGTAGACCTGTTCTGGTACTGTATCATCTTGTTTCAATTGGGGCTGTTTTTGCTCTTGATCGTCGGGACGCTGGCCTTGATTGATTTTTCAGAGCGGTGGGGCGGCGCGCTGCGTCGGCTGGCCTCTCTGCTGGCCCGTATCGGGCGCGTTTCGCTGACCATCTTTATGCTAGAGACGGTGCTTTCGCAAACGCTGGTGCGTCTGGGTGATGCTTTGTGGCCGGGCTGGAACGAGACTATCAACGTCTGCCTGGCTTTTGGCGCGCTCAATGCCTTGCTCTGGGTGGGCGTTGTGGCCCTGTGGGGTCGGTGGAATTGTCGTTATGGCCTGGAGTGGCTGAGCGTGCGCGTGTTTTCTCTGTTGGGGCGGCCTTCGGACAAGATGACGGGTTTGTGAGATGAAGTTGACCGATTTTTTTCACCTGCCGGGCCTGGTTGCCGCATTGGAGCGGATTGTCGCCGAGGGGGCGCAAGAGGGCGGCATGATCCTGGTGGCCGGTCTGGATACGACCCTGGCTGCCGCATCGCCGACCGGCGAGGAACTGCGGCCCAGCGGACACATGGCCGTGTTGCGCATCTTGCTGCAAGGCTTGCTGGAGCAAGACCCCGCATTGGAGGCCTGGGTCGTGGCCGCCAATCGCCAGGCGGTGCGCTTGCCGCGTCAATTGGGACAGCGGGTGCATTGGCTGCTGACCCAACCTCCTTTTACGGCGGTCGGCCGAGTGGCGGCGGCGACGCGGCAGCAGCATCGGCTGCTGGTCATCCATCAATTGGAGCGAGATGTCTTGCCGGCGGCATTGGAGGCAGCACGGCAGGGCATGTGTGTGTTGACCCAGGTGGACACGCTGTTTCGCGGCGCCGACGTGGCCCGTGAGCTGCTTGATTGGGGCATCCGGCCAGAACAGTTGGATGGGCTGCGCTGGATCGTGACCATGCAGCGTATGCCGGCTCTTTGTCCGCAGTGCCGCCGTCCGCTCCCGGCCGACGAGCGACAGTATTTTGATGAATTGTATCGCCGATTTTCTCATTTGGTGGTTTCATCGGATATTCTGTATGGGCCGGCGGGTTGCGACCGCTGCGGCAACACGGGCTGGCTGGGCGATGTGGCCGCTTTTGATGTGTTTCGCTCGCAAGGCGGGGCCGTTGCCGGCCTGGATCGCCCCAGTCTGTTGCCGATGTCGGACTATGTGTGCGAGTTGGCGCGGTTGGGCATGTTGCCGCCCGGCTATGCCTTGCGTCTGGATACCGATCTGCTGCGTCGCGTGTATCGCATGTTTGCGGCCGGCCAGGCCACTCTGGCGCAAACCAATGCTGCCATGCAACGCAAAGTGGCCGAATTGGAGGCGGCCAATCGGGTGTTGCAGCGACAGACCGAGGCCTTGTTTTCGCTGCACGACATTGGCCATGCTCTGATCGCCTCGAACGACCTGCAAGACCTGTCGGAGCGGGTCTGCCGGCATGCCTGCACCCTGTGCGGGGCCGAGCGGGCCGTTCTCTACCTGGCGCGGTGGGATGATCGGGCTGAGATTTTGGCCGTCAGCGGGTGGGACAGGTCGCTGGTGGGACAGCAGTTGGATGCTCGACAGGTGTTTGGGGCGGCCAGTGTGGATCAGCCGCCGCAGCCGGTGACATTGGGGCGACTGCCGCCGGGTATTGCCGGTGAGATGGGGCGGGTTGCGCTCAAGGCCGGGCTGCGGGTACCACTGATCGCCCAGGGGCAGCGAGTGGGGGCGATGATCGTCCACGCGCTGCACAAGAGCAGTTTTGCGCCGGGCGATGTGTCGCTGCTGCAAACTTTTGCCAATCAGGCGGCTCTGGCCATTCAGCGGGCCGGGTTGGTGGCGCAGTTGCGCGACAAGATCGCTCAACTGGAAGCGGCTCAAAGTGAGTTGGCCCGCAAAGAGCGTATGGAGCGCGAGTTGGAACTGGCCCGGCAGGTGCAGCAAAGTGTCTTGCCGCGCGTTTTTCCGCAGGTGGATGGCTATGTTTTTGCTGCCCAAAACGAGCCGGCCCGGCAGGTGGGCGGCGATTTTTATGATGTGATCTCGCTGGGTCCGTCTTGCTTTGCCCTGGTCATCGCTGACGTATCCGACAAGGGCATGCCAGCAGCGTTGTACATGGCCCTCACCCGCAGCCTGATTCTGGCCGAGGCGCAGCACGAGGCACGGCGAGCTCAGGGTGAGGAGGGGTTGCCTTCGCCGTGTCATGTGTTGAGCAGCGTCAATCAACTCTTGTTGCAGTTGGGGCAGTCGCGCATGTTTGTCACCGTGTTTTATGGCGTGGTAGATGTTCGTCGCCGACGCATGCGCTATGTACGGGCCGGCCATGATCGCCCCATTTTGCTGCGTAGCGGTCAGGCGCAGCCGTTGGGGGGGCGCGGCACGTTTTTGGGCTTTTGGGAAACCGGGATGCTGGGCCTGACCGAAGAGCAGATCGACCTGCAACCCGGCGACCGGTTGGTGCTGTATACCGATGGCCTGACCGACGCCTGCGCCCCCGACGGCCAGATTTTCGACCGGCAGCGACTCAGCTTGCTGCTACAGGCGCATGCCGCCGAGTCGCCCGATGCGTTTTGCGCGACGATTTTTGCCGATCTGACGGCTTTTCGCAGCAGCGCCGACCAGTTTGATGATATGACTATGTTGGTGATGCAGGTTGGATCGGAATGATGCAGGAGTATGGCAATGCCTCGCAGCAAAAATTCTCAATTTGAATGGCAGGTGGGCGGCGAGGGCGCAGACCAGGAGATCATTGCGCGTATCGAGAGGCCGTCGCCGGGCGGCTGGCTGAATCGCTTGCTGACATCCTTGCCACCCGGTGTCAGGTGGCTGTTGTTGGGGCTGCTGGTGGTTTTGGGCGTGACGGTTTATTGGTTGGTCCGTTATCGCTATGAGCAGGCACTGGAGCGGCTGAAATTTCAAATTCAGGCGGTGGTAGACCTGGAAGCGCAGGCTTTTGCCGAGGGAAACTGGAGCCGCTTTTTGGCCCAGCAGGACGAGAGCGACATTGAGTGGTACTGGCGGCAAGATCAACGCACCCGCGCCCACTGCCCTCCAGTGTCCGATCTGTTCCGCTCGCCGGATGGATGTTGGTCGGTGCTGCCAGCACGGGTGCAGCAGGTGGACCTGCGCGGGCAAATTGCCTGGGTGGAGGTGATCGAGGGGCAGCCGGCGGCGCGCCGGGCGCGTTTTTATCGCCAGACTCCGCTGGGCTGGAAGCGCACATCTCCTCAAGCCGGCCTGTGGGGCGATGTGGTCGAAACGCAGTTTGAAAAGCTGTCGGTGCGCTGCTATCGGCGCGACCTGCCGCATCTGCAATTCTATCTGCGCCCCATTTCCGAGGCGGTGAATCGGGCTTGCGACACGGTGGGCTGCCCGACCGATGGACGGGTGCAGGTTGAGTTTGTGGTTCGCTCTGCGCCTGACCTGGTTCCGCGCTGGCAAAATGAGCGCATCCTGGTGGATTCGCCCTGGTTGCTGGGCGTTCCGGCCGACGCGACTGACAGCGTTTCTGCTATGGTGAGCCCGGCCTATGTAGAGCCGATGAGGCAATTGGCCGTGGCTGCGGCGGTGCAACTGGCCCTGCGCGTGCCGGCCGGTCAATCGCCGACGGCCTGGCAGACGGCGATTGCTCAAGAGTATCTGGCCTGGCGAGAGCGGCCGGTGCCGGCGCAGGCGCCGTTGTTGGGGCGCATTTTGGAGCGGCGCGGCGATGCTGTCTTGCCGCAGGTGTTTGAATCGGCGGCAGCGGCACCCTCATTGGGCTGGTTTTTGGAGCGGTGGTTTGGTGTGCGTACCGACCGACCTGACGCGGCTTTTTTTCAACTCTTGCTGGATGTTGAGCGCGAGGCGTTGCTGGCCGGACGGCGCGAGACTTTTTTGCTGCTTCAGGGCGTTTCGAGCGATCCGGGTGGGTCGTGGGACCAGGCTCAGGTGATCGATCTGTACCGACGCATCACCAGTTCGGCGACTCTGGCGCGATTGGCTCCTTTGCAGGTGGAGGCGGTGCAGGTCGGCGACAACCTGGCGCAGGTGACGCTGCAACGCCCTTTGTCAGATGCTCGCTCCAATGCCCTGCCGCTGACCGAGTTTTTTGTGCGGCAAAACGGCGATTGGAAGCACCTGATCCCCTATTACATTTTAGATGCCGAGCGGGCGGTCTCGTCCGGCGTTGCGTCGTCGCCGGGTATTGTGGATTTGACCTTTGCCTGCGCCGGGTCGGAACAGGCGATGTTGGTCATGTGGGCCGAGGCCTTTCGCCACCAAAATCCGCACATCCGCGTGACGGTGGTTTCGCTGGAAGAACTGGTTGCCTGGGGTGGGTTGCCGGAGCAGACTGCCTATCGCATCCTGTCGCAGGCCGACGCGGCGCTGTGGCCGACCATGCCCGATATGATCCCTCTTGAGTGGACGTATGACCTGTCCGGGTGGGTGGTCGGCGACCCTGATTTTGCGCCGGATGATTTTTACCCTGGCGTGCTGAACCCTGGCGTACACTATGTGCCGGCGCAGATCAACATGGCCATGCTCTTGTTTGACCGCGATGCTTTTGATGTGGCCGGGTTGCCCTATCCGCGCCCCGGCTGGACGCAGGACGAGTTTTCGGCGGCGGCCCAGGCTCTGACCATTCGTCAGGGCAATTCGGTAGAGCGGTATGGCTTTGTGGATATGGTCGGTGTCGGCCCGGCTTTGATCGCCAGCCGCGCCGGTTCGCTGTGGGACGAGTCGGTTTGGCCGCCGCGTCCGGCCTTTGATTCGCCGTCGGTGGTCGAGGCGACGCGTTGGTATGTCGGCCTGTCGCTGGATGAGCGGGTGATGCCGCACAATTTTGTGCCAATGTCTACGCGCTGGCAGTTGATCGATCAGAAGCGGGCGGCCATGTGGAGCGATAGCCTGGTCAACTGGCCACTGCGGAGCGCGCAGATGCGCCTGGGTGTGGCCACGCTTCCGGCCGGGCGAGCGGCCGGGCATCCCTGGTGGGCCACCGGCTATGTGATCAGCAGCGGCACGTTGAATCCAGAGGAAACCTGGCAGTGGGTGCGCTTTCTCAGCTATCAGTGGAACAAGCGGAGTGACAGGCTGTCTTTTTCGCCGCGTCGCCCGGTGGCCGAACAGCAGAGCGATTGGGCCTTGTGGGATGCTCAGACGGGCGAGGCGATTCGCTATGCTTTGGAGCATTTGTGGCCGCCCCAAGACGCCGCGGCTATGGCACTGTTTGGGCAGGCGGTGAACCGGGCACTGGATGGGCGAAACGTCCAGGCGATGCTGGAAGAGGCGCAAAGCGCGGCGCAGGGTGCCGCGATGCCGTGAGGTTGGTTGAGCGATATAGACCATTTGGCGTGCCAGGCCGGATATTTTCGGCCTGGCACGTTTTTTTTAAGCGGGAATATATTGTCACTCAATCCAAGAAAAATTGGAGTGATCTCTAATGCGCAAACTGGAATATTTTGGTATAATGACAGAGTAGAGTGTGAGGCAAGATAGAAGGGAGAGATGTATGCGGGATGAAATTTTCAAGGCGGCTCTGGCGGGGCTGGTGCATGATGTGGGCAAGTTTGGGCAGAGGGCAAATGAAAAAGACCGCTATCGTTCCCATACAGAGGTGGGGGGCGAAATCGTATCTTTGATCATTCCCCAACAGTGGCGTGTTCACCTGTATCCGGTGATGAGTCACCACGACCAATCTCTGCAGGGCTATGAGACAAAGGTGGTCGCGTTAGCTGACCGGCTCTCTGCCGGAGAACGGGCGGATGAAAAGCAAGAGCAACCCAAGCAACTCTTGTCTATCTTTTGTCGCCTGGAAACGTCAAGTCTGAATGGTAAACCCCAACAGGCTTCCAAACCGCTATATTGGCCGCTCAGACCGTTGGCTTTGGAACAGGAGACGCTTTTTCCTCAAGCCGAATATCAAGAACAGGCCGTGGCAGAAGGGTATAAAACGTTGTGGCAAGACTTTCAAACGCAGGCAGAGATTCTTCGGGATGCGCACAGAGAAAGCGATAATCTGAGCGTTTATCTGGAGAGCCTTTTGTTGACGATGCAGCGTTATACGTGGTGTATCCCTTCAGCGTATTATCGTTCACTGCCCGACGTGAGCCTCTACGACCATAGCCGGATGACGGCTGCATTGGCGGCATGCCTGATCGGAATGTCTGAACCTGCGCTGGATGGTCTGCTGACGGCGTTGGATGAGTGGTACAAAGCGCGCAAACAGGCCGAGCAACAAAAACGCGATCCGGCTACTGTGTCTCCACCGGCCATTTTGCGGCAAACACAACCCGTGTTGCTGGTGGGTGGAGACATCTCTGGCGTGCAGAGCTTTATCTACACGATCTCTTCGCAAGGCGCGACACCCGGCCTGCGCGGACGCTCGTTTTATCTGCAACTGCTCACCGAAGTTGTGGCCCGCTATGTACTGCGACGCCTGGGCCTGTCCATCACCAATCTGATCTACCAGGGCGGTGGAGCATTCTATCTCCTGGCTCGCGCCGACGACAGCCAGGAGTTGGTCAGAATTCAGCAAGAGATTAGCCGTGTGCTGCTGGCGCACCACCAGGGCGATCTGTATCTGGCACTGGCGCATGTGCCTTTGGCCGCTGCCGACTTTTATGATGGGCGCATCTCGGAACGGTGGGAGGAACTCACCCGCACCCTGCGTGAAGTCAAACAACGTCGTTTTGCCGAATTAGGCGAAGAAATACGAACGCTATTCGAGCCGCAGGGCCACGGCGGTAACCAGGACAAGGAATGTCAGGTCTGTGGTCAAGAACATCCTGAGACAAAAGAGCTAAAGAATCGCCAGGAAGATGAGAGCGGAACTCGAAAATGTCCGCAATGTGAGTCGTATGAAGAGCTGGGCGACAAATTGCGCCGCGTCCGTTACTTCTGGCTGACTGAACAGGAACCGAATATTCCGGCTGATCCGCTCAAGGAAATGCCGGGCAGGTGGAACCAGGTATTGGCCGCGCTAGGCTACCGGTGTGATGTGTCGGAGGGGCTGCCTCGGCTCCCAGATTCCTCCCACCGGGTCATCCTGGCGCTCAAGGATGATGCGCTCAAGGACTTACGGCCTGATGCCCGAACTGCGGTTGGCCGCCGCTTTCTGGTCAACGTGACACCGGCCTATGCGCAGGTGGATGCCGACTGGCTGGCTAAGCAATCTCGTGAAACCCGTCGCCGCCTGGCAGAGGACTTGCCAAAATGCCCAGGCTTTGCAGTCAAACCTTTCTCAATGTTAGAGGCGCAATCTCAGGGCATTAAGCGGCTTGGCGTGCTGCGCATGGACCTTGATAACGGTGGTTGGCTTTTCAGCGACGGCTTTGTTGAGCGTGACCAAAATGGCCGGATTGTACGGCGTTTCGCCACCCTCTCACGCGTCGCCGCGCTCAGTTTTGCCATCAGCCTCTACTTTGAAGGGTGGGTAGAGCACATTGCCGAGAAGATGAACGCCGAAACACATGCCGAGCGCGGCGACACACTCTATTCGATCTACTCCGGCGGCGATGACCTGTTCTTCGTCGGGGCGTGGGATCGGGTGGTAGAACTGGCGCGCCGCATCCGCGCCGACCTGACGCCTTTTGCCGCGCACCACCCCGGCATCCACACCAGTGCAGGGATCGTGTTGGTGGGTGGCAAGTATCCGCTCTACCAGGCAGCAGCGGAGGCGGGAGAGGCCGAGGGTAAAGCCAAGGGACGAGCCGGAAAAGATGCGCTTGCTTTTCTGGGGCAGGTGGTCTCCTGGCAACAATTTGGGCTGGATGATGCTGGAACAGGCTACATGTATAGCGTTTCTGCACTGTCTCGGCGGTTGGTATGTATGGTAACCCCGCAAAAGAAAGGGGGTGAAGGCGCGCCCCAGGCTGTCGTCCAGCGTCTGATCCGGCTGCAGGAGTTGTATGAGGACGCTGCGGCGAAGCGGCGTGCCCTGGGCCAGGACCTGAACCGAACCGGCGAGGAGCAGGTATACTGGGGACCATGGATGTGGCGCGGACACTACTTTTTCAAACGAATGACACGCAACAAAACAGGTGAACCCTGGGAGAGCATCAACCGACTGGCCGATGGGCTGAAAGGCGAACGATTCCGCGCTATTGAGTGGATCGGCCTGGCCGCGCGGTGGACCGAGTTGTTGACGCGCGAGTAAAAGTAGAGGGCAAAAAAATGACCACCAGGTTTCGTACCGAATTGTTTACGGAAACAACTGAATACGAAGAAGAACCACTACGCGACCGCAAATCTCAAATCCCTAATCTGCGTCGGGACGATAAGAAGGCCGAGTTTGTCCGCGATGTGATCGCGCTGGCGAACACCGCGCGGATGTTTGGGCGACCTGCTTATTTGCTGTATGGGTTGGAAAACGACGTGGATGAGAGATACCCAATCTGTGGGCTTGGAGATTCGTTGGCCCATTATGGAATGACTGGTACTCACGATGCCTGGGAGAGTCTAAAACAGTCAATCGAACGGGCTATTGCAGAATATATCCAGCCCCAAGTACAGTGGGAACTTGTTCACAACCAGGTCAATGGACAGCAAGTCGCCTATCTGCGAATTGATCCGCTGACACCACCGAGTGTTTTTTGTACTGCCAAGAATATCCAACACGAATTTGACAAGAGCAAGTCGTGGATCCGCTTTGGAGAAAGCAAGCGAAGCATCTGTCGTCAAGACATTTCACCTGATGATGATCGGTATCGTTACGCTTATTCAGCAGTTCCGTATGTCTTGCCCCGTATCTGGAAACGATATTTTGAGAGTATCCTGAGCGACCGTAATCCGGCTGAAAATCTGGTTACGGCACAGGATATCAAGGGCTATCAGGACCTGTACGTGATCGATGGACAGTTGCTGCAAAAAATCGTGGATGAGTTCTTGAATGGCAATGAAACATTGCTGATTATCGAGGGCGCGGCCGGCAGTGGCAAGAGTGCATATATACAGCGGTGGGTTGCCGAACAAGCCGAAGCACAATTACAAGCAGTGGAAGTTAAAATCGAAGGGGAAGAATTCACACCACCCACTACCGGAGGGATTCCTGTCTATCACCGACTGCGCAACGAGCCGGTGAGAGCCAACTACTGTCTGGGCACCCGCTTACTGGACGCAGTAAACAAGAAATCAGGAGGTGTTTTTTGGCAAGGTAGAAACCGACCGTCGCAAGTCCAAGAATTGCTTCACAAGCCCGAACTGCACTGGGTGATCTGCCTGGATGGGCTAGACGAGATCCGCACACAACAGGGACAGGAAATCTTTTTGGAGTGTTTACGGGACTTTTTGGAAACCTATTCCAGTGTCAAGGTCATACTGACCACACGTCCAGATGCCGGTGTTGGTACTTTGAGAGGAATTGGCGAACAGATTACCATTGCCGCGTTCAGTGATGAACAAGTTACGCTCTATCTACAAAACTGGGCCGAGAGTGAGGAATTTGATGAGTTTGTCGCAATTCTCCGCTCCGATCCTGAATTGTGGGAATTATGCAAAACGCCGGCCTTTCTTGAAGCTGCTTGCAAGAGATTGTCCGGTAAACAAACAACATCGCTTGAGCCAATTTTGGTCCCTGAGCCACAGTCAGAAGTGATATATCAGCCGAGCAGTGACAATGCGGTAACGGAAACTTCCATCGAGGTTCCCAAGGCAGATGAAAGGGAATTGGTCTTGAATGATTCGATTACTGATACCAAAGACGAGAAAACAGAAATTACAGAGGAAGAAGCTCCTCGTTCTCTGAGAATCGGCGAAGTGCTCTATGAAATGTATGCCTATTTATGGCAACGCGAATATGGTAGATGTGCTGGATTCCGGCCTGACAAGGCTGCTTCTTGGTGGGAAAAGATAGGTCTGGTGGCAATAAAAATGGACGGCGGACAACTAGCCATTCGCACAACCGGCGCACAGAGAGAGTTAGGAAGTGCTGGTTTGCACCACATACTCAGTCTGGGTATCCTCAAGCGTACAAATACCCTGATATGTTTCAATACAGAGTTGACCAAAGCCTATTTTGCTGCGGCTTGGTTGGGGGATTGCCTGGAGACGAATGACATGAGCAAGGCACGTCGTTTGCTCACTTGGGCAACCGCCGACTTTTGCTATCGAGTACGCGATCTCTTGGAACCTTTAACAGCCCAAGATATTCAACCATTATTTCAGGAGGTGAACTATGAGTCAGTATAGAGACAGACGCGAGTCTCCGGTGATGGCTCGTCCATCAGACGCAGAACTGCGGGCCATCGTGACCGACCCCAATGGAGCGGAAACGCTGGTCAAATGGGCCGATAGCCTCGGCAAGTACTTTAAAGACGCCGGCTTGACAACCAGTCAGATCCGCTCCTTGTTCGGTGAAGTGCGACAGATTCAGGCCGAGTGGAGCATCCAGAACCGCCGTGACCACGCCCGCCGTCGCCTGATTCTGCTCAAGCCTAAGATGGCCTACCGCGCCCGCAAGGAACGCGGCAAGGCAGTGGAAGAGTTGGTTTCGGTGTTACGTCCGGCGCTTGACCTGGTGACACAAGCCAGCGGAAACAAACAAGACGAGAACTTGCAACATTTCGTCGAATTCTTTGAGGCCATCCTGGCCTATCACAAAGCCTACGGCGGCAACTGAGGAGGTTTACTATGGCAAAGCAGATTCAACTCAAGGGACGTGTGTTTCTTACTTTCGACATCGAAGCCGTGACCGGCCTGCACATCGGCGGCTCGGATGCAGGGATCGAGATCGGCGGCGTGGACAAGACCGTCATCCGTGACACGCTGACCAACTATCCTTACATCCCTGGCTCATCGCTCAAGGGCAAGATGCGCAGCCTGCTGGAAAAGTATCATGGGCTGGTGCAGAACCAACGTATCGGGCAGGGGTACATCCATTCTTGTGGGGCGGACGAAAAGGACAAGGAGAAAGCCGAGCAAGACTATCTGGGCTGTGATGTGTGCCAGGTTTTTGGCGTGCCCGGCGAGCGCGACTTTGCTACCCCCACCCGCCTGGTGGTGCGCGATGTCCATCTCAGCGCCAAGAGTGCTGAGGAACTGGAAAAGTCGGGTCGTACCGATCTGCCCTACACCGAGGTCAAGACCGAGGTCTCGATTGACCGCGTAACCTCGGCCGCCAACCCGCGTCAGATGGAGCGCGTGCCCGCCGGCAGTGTTTTCAGCGGTGCAGAACTCGTTTACAGCATCTATGACGGCGACGGATGTACCGCAGCTAACGACATAAAACAGTTGCAGACGGTGCTGGAAGGGATGCAATTGGTGGAGGACGACTATCTGGGCGGACTCGGCTCGCGCGGCTCCGGCAAAGTACGCTTTAAGGACATCAAGATTTTTGTGCGTCCAAAGGAAAATTACCTGGAAAGCGCCCGTTCTGATGCCCAACCTTTGGTCACGTTCGCCACACTGGGCGAACTGCTTACCCGTCGCGCCGAGGTCATCACACAGATTAGAAAGGCCCTCAACATATAGCCGGGCCGAAAGGAGGCCGTTATGCCCGCATTGACTGTATACCGGCTCACCTTCCCCGGTGGGCTGCACGTGGGCGAGCGAGGCGTCAACCTGGAGGAAAGCCGCGTCACCATCCCCTCCGACACGCTCTTTGCGGCCCTGGTGGATGCCTATCGGCGCAGCTATGGCGATCCGACCGCATTTGTCGCACCGTTTCCGCGCGATGGTGCAACCGGCGCTCCGCCGTTCTTGCTCACTTCAGCCTTTCCGTTTGCTGGTGAGGTGCGCTTTTTTCCGATGCCTGTACCGTTACAGCGATTTTTTGACCCCCAGACACTCAAAGCGCGCCGCAAGGATATCCAGAAAATCCGTTACGTCTCAGAATCGCTCTGGCGGCGGATGCTGGACGGCGAACAGATGGACAAGTGGTTGTTTCCTGAGGACAGGCACACCGACCCGACAACCGGCGTCGCGCTTCAAGGCGGGATGTTCTGGCTGACGGTGCAAGAGTGCTTAATGTTGCCATCGCGTTTCCAGCCCGATGAGCGGGTCGGCAAACCAATTCTACTCCGCGCCTTGCGTGAGCACAAAGTTTATACCGACGCGCGCGTGCCGCGTGTCACGGTAGACCGCATCAGTTCTGCTTCCAACATCTTTCACGCCGGGCGGGTGAGCTTTGCGCCGGGTCGCGGCCTGTGGGTCGGCGTTGAATGGCGCACGCCAACAACATCAGTGGGTGATGCGACTTGTGAGCAGGTCTTCCACAAGATGCTGGCTCTCCTGGGCGACGATGGCCTGGGTGGGGAGCGCACGACAGGCTATGGCACATTTTGTTATGAACAGGGCGGTGTTCTGGCCTTGCCCGATGCATCTCCCGGCGACCGTGCGTTGCTCTTGAGCCGCTACCATCCCCGCGCCGAGGAACTGCCCGCCGTCCTGAACGACGAGGGAACGGCTTATACTCTGGATTCCATCGCCGGCTGGCTGCGCTCGTGGGACGGCGCGGCGCAGCGGCGCAAGCGGCTGTGGCTGATGGAGGAAGGTAGCGTTATCCGCCCTACAGGAAATGCTCCTTGGGGAGATGTAACCAATGTCTGCCCCGACTATGATGATCCGGCCGGTAAGTTGCCGCACCCTGTCTGGCGGTATGGACTGGCTCTGGTTGTGGGTTTGAAGGAGGCGTGAGATGGCTAACTATGCCTTGTACCAGGTCAAGGTTTCTGTTCTGACCCCGTTGCACATCGGCAGCGGGCATGATCTGCTCAACGAATATGATTATGCCATCCGTAAAGGCCATACCTGGCGCATCAACGAAGATGAATTTTTGCTGATGCAGGATGTTGACGATCCGGCCCTGGCCGACCGGTTGGCCGAAACTCCACCCGCCCAATTATTGCAAGATGCCGATTTTCAATTTGGCAGCAAACTCTTCCGTTACGTGATCAAAGGCACACCGCGCTCAAAAGCGCCTGGTGCGCAGGTGCGAGAGCAGTTCAAGGATATTTACGACCGGCCCTATCTGCCCGGCACAAGTTTCAAGGGCGTGCTGCGCACGGCGCTGGGCTGGAAACGCTGGCAGGTGTTGGGGCTAAAGCCGGATGTGCGTAACCTGAACCGCCGGCGCGAGTTTGCCGCGCAGTGGTATGAGCAAGAGTTGTTCGGTGAGCACAGTGGCAAGTCGCCCAACAAAGACACCTTCCGCGCCCTCCAGGTCGCCGACAGCGCACCGGCGACCGCCGACCGGCTGATGCTGGTCAATGCCCGCGTGCTCAACCGGGGTGGGATGCTTGGCTCGCCTATCGAGCTTGAAGTCATCCGTCCTGACACGGTCTTGGAGACAGAAATCAAAATAGACCTGGCCCTTTTTTCTGTCTGGGCGAAAAGACATCATCTGGACTTGAGAGGCAGCGATCTGCTGCTCAACCTTCCGGCCATATTGCGCGAGTATGCCACCCGACGTCTGGAACATCAGGCGGCATGGTTTGGTCAAATCTCCGGCGCGGAAAAGACGGCACAGTACTGCCGTAATTTGGTCAAGACAAACTTGCCGCCCAATGCATCCTTTCTGCAGATCGGTTGGGGCGGCGGTTGGGAGAGCAAAACATTTGCCGACCCCCTGCAAGCCGACCGGAATTTTATGGAGAGCATCTTGCGTTCCCCGAAACAGGGAGGGTATGGACTGGCGCGCGGCACACGAAAACTCGGCGATCCTTTTCCGAAAAGCCGCCGCGTGTTGGTACAGGTGCAAACCACGCCGGATGGCCGAACAAATGAAACTCCACTCTATCCGCTGGGCTGGGTGTTGGTGGAGATGAGAGCGAGGAAAAGCGAGACTTGACGGAGTGGTCAGCCCACAAAATCAATTTGTTGCCACAACTCGGCGCCCAGGCCAGCTAACTTCAGTATATCAACCGGTATGCCTGGTAGTTCGACCTGTTGGCGTACTCGCTCAGACAACAGGCCGATCAGCCGCAGTTGGTCGGCCAGAGAGAGTTGCTCGCTGATATGCAATGCGACATCCAGAGAAGCTGATTGTGCAGTCATCTAACCTCCGTTCGAGTTGGACAGATGAATGACCGGGTACGACCTTGTTTGATTATAACACGTTGGCGAACGAATCGCAAGGAGAGAGGAGGGAGGGTGAAAGCGATTTTGCTTCCGGGTACTTGTTACGCTTGTAGCGTGATGCCTTGTCATTGCCGCCCGATGCCACCCGCGCGCGCCGATTATTCCTGGATGGCTATGACAAAGCGCAATTTGAGCTGTTCACCATTCCGGTGATTCCAGTACATAATCCTACGGAGGAACTATGTCAACAATCCTAGCCTTAACCGTCGGCGGCTCGTGCGCGCCGGTCATTACGGCAGTCCGTGACTATCAACCGGATTTTGTCTGCTTTATCGTGAGTGGCGGCGATAAAGGCAGCCGCAAAACAGTAGACGGCCCCGGCAATCCATGCGGCGATCCGCGCAAGATGAAGTGTCCAGAGTGCGGCAAAGAGGTCCCGCTAGGCGATCCCAAAGGCGCCAACATCCTGACGCAAACAGGTTTGACCGAAGGGCAATATGAAATCCTTGAACTGCCTGAACCGGATGATTTAGCCGGCTGCTATGCCCAGGTGCGCACCGCGCTTATGCGCTTGAGGGAAACCCTTAGCACTTGGCGATTCCTGGCCGATTATACTGGCGGCACGAAAACGATGACCGCGGCCTTGGTTTTGGCGGCGCTGGAAACGGGGTACGAGTTGTCGTTAGTCAAAGGGACACGCGCCGACCTGGTCAAAGTGCGCAATGGCACAGAAATGGCGGCGCTGGTGAATGTGGGGGAAGTGCGCGCCCGTCAGCAGATGGCCGAGGCGCAACGGTTGTTCAACAAGTATGCGTATGCTTCCGCTGCCGAAATTCTACAAAGCACCTTACGCGCCGCCCCCTTACCCCCTGAGTTACAACGCGAAATCGGCGAATGGGTGACGTGGTGTCGCGCCTTTGACGCCTGGGATCGGTTTGACCATTCACAAGCACGCGCGCTCTTGGAACCCTACCACGACCGTTTTGTCGAGTTGTGGCGTTTCTTGAAACTGGTCAGCAGCGCAAAGCCAGGATACGCACCGGTCTTGGATTTGTTGCGCAACGCCGAACGACGAGCCGCGCGGGGCCGATATGATGACGCAGTGGCACGGTTGTATCGCGACCTGGAAATGTTGGCGCAAATCCGTTTGGCGCAACGCGAGCTGCCCCTGCAGAGCGGCGACTTGAATCCAACGCTGCTGCCGGATGCGTTACAGGCGAAATACGAAATGCTGCGTGAACCGGGCGAAAAAGGTAAGGTGAAATTGGGGTTGCGGCAAAATTACGAGTTGCTGGCGGAATTGGCGGACCCGCTAGGGAACGTTTACCAGGAATACAGTAAACGGCTGCTGACGGCTTTGAGCCACCGCAATGAGTCCATTCTGGCGCACGGGGAAACTCCCATTGCGCACAACCGCTGGCAAGAAATGTATCAGGTCTCTGCCGGATTCATCCAGGCCGGATTGCAAGCCCTAAAAGTGCGCCTGGAAGCTCCGCAGTTCCCGCAATGGGAGGCCAGGTAAACCCCACCCCCACCCCACCCCTGCCGACCTGGGCGCCGTCAAGGTGATCCTGTTCGACTTTGGGCGAGGGGCAAGCCATCGTTGTTCAACGTGGTGCGCTGCAGCAATCAAGTGAACGGACATCCCGCAAGATGGGGTATCCCGCAGGACAGGCATCCCAATGCCGCATTGGGATGCCGCCGCCCCAAATAGGGGATACCAGAAAAACCCCGCAGGACGGGCATCCCAATAGCGGCGCCGTTGCCCTGCTGGTCGAACTCCACGGCCGCATGGGCTACTTTCCACCGATCGTGCGCCTCAAACCGGTGGCCGGCGCGCTGCCGCCGCGCTACGAGGTGACCGAGATCATCAACTTGCAAGAGGTTCGAGAGCAGGCACGAAAAAAGAGGTAATCTATGAGCACTTTTGATCTCTCCGCCACCATCCTCACCCTCACCCCCACCCGTCCCGGTGACATTCCGGCCAATCAGTCCCGTGCCGCCCATGCCTTCCTCATGCGCCTGGTCGCCGAGGCCGACGCGGCCCTGGCCGACCGGCTGCACCAGACCGAGCAGGTCAAGCCGTTTACGTGCAGCAATCTGTGGATGCAAGGTCACAAGGAAACAAGGAGCAGCAGACAGACGCACAGCATGCAGTTCGTCTCTTGCACCCCCGGCGAACGCTGGTTTCTGCGCTATACCACCCTCTCCAGCGAGCTGACGGCGCTGTGGCTAGAGCGCGCGCTGCCCCACCTGCCCGGTGAGATTGTCTTGGGCGACATCCCCTTTCGCATCGAGGACGCACTGATTGCCGACGAGGCCCACCCCTGGGCCGGTTGCACCACCTATGCCGACCTGGCCGCCCCCTACCTGCTCAGCCAGGTGCCGGCGCCCACCCGCTGGACGTTCTCCTTTGCTTCGCCCGCGGCCTTTCGCAGCGGCGGCAAGACCATCCCCATCCCTCTGCCCGATCTGCTGTTCGGCTCGCTGCTCGACCGTTGGAACGCCTGGGCACCGGTGGCCCTCAGCCCCGAAGTGCGCCGCTTTGCCGCCGAGTGCGTGGCGATCAGCAACTATCGCCTGCGCACCCGCGCCCTGCCCGGCAAAGAGGGGGCCATCCAACGCGGGGCGGTGGGGCGCTGCGACTATGCCGCGCTCAACCGCGACCGCTATTGGTGCAGCACCCTCAGCGTGTTGGCTGCCTTTAGCTTTTACAGCGGCGCCGGCTATCAGACCACGCAAGGCATGGGCATGTGCAGGTGGGTGGTTGGATAGTTGGCTTGGCTCTTTAACAATTGAATGTCCATTTCTTTGGGGGTTTCCTTATTCTTTCCTCCTTATTTCCCTGTCTACTCTTTTTGGGAGGTTTCCGATGCCACCGTTGTATGTGATCGAGCAAGGGGCCAAAATCAGCATCACCGGCCGGCGGCTGGTGGTGAGCAAGGATGACACCGAGCTGGCTGTGGCGCCGCTGGTCAAGGTGAGCGAGGTGGTGCTGTTTGGCAACATTGGCCTGACCACCCCGGCGATCAAGGCGTTGTTGAGCGAGGGGCTGGATGTGGTGTTTTTGAACCAGGATGGTCGCTACTGCGGGCGGTTGGTGGGGCCGCCGACCAAATTCGGCGATCTGCGGCTGTGGCAGTATTTGCGGCTGCAAGATGCGGCGTACAAGCTGCGTACGGCGCAGGCCATCGTAGAGGCCAAGCTGAGCAACTGCCGCACGCTGGTGATGCGATACAACCGCGAGCAGCAGAATTCGGACCTGAGCAGCGCCGCCGAGAGCCTGCAGCGGCTGATGGGCCGTGCCGGGCGCACCGAGACGATGAACTCGGTGATGGGCGTAGAAGGTCAGGGAGCGGCCGTGTATTTTGAGGTGTTCAAAAAGCTGTTCAAGGATCCCTGGCCCTTTGAAAAGCGCGTGCGCCGACCGCCCACCGATGGGCTGAATGTGCTGCTTTCCTTTGGCTATACGCTGTTGACCCACGCGCTGGAATCGGCGGTCAACCTGGTGGGGCTGGACCCCTACCTGGGGCTGATGCACGTGACCGAGTATGGGCGGCCGTCGCTGGCCCTCGACCTGGTCGAAGAGTTTCGTTGCATCGTGGTAGACTCGATTGTGCTGCGCGTGTGCAACGAGCGGTTGATTACGATGGACAATTTTAAGGAACAAGAGGATGAGCAGCGTCCTGTTTTGTTGGATGACGCCGGGCGCAAACGGTTTTTGCTGGAATGGGAGGCGCGCCTGAGCCAGGAATTTACGCACCCGTTGACGCAAGAAAAAAGCACCTATCGCCGCTGCTTTGAGCTTCAGGTGCGCGAGATGGCTCGTGCCCTGCAAAGCGGCGAAATCTATCGGCCCTTTACCGTTCGCTAACATTCGCCATTTGCCTATGTTTATCGTAGTGAGTTATGACATTCCCGACAACAAGCGCCGCACCAGGATTGCCAAGACCCTGGAGGATTACGGTGTGCGGGTACAGTACAGTGTGTTCGAGGTCAACCTGGAAGCCCGGCAGATTGCCAAAATGCGCGCTCGTCTGGCCAAACTGATTGATGAGGCCGAGGACAGCGTCCGCTTTTACACCTTGTGCGCGGCCTGTTTCAAACAGATCGAGGTGCTGGGGCAGGGCAAACCGGTCGAACAAGAAGCGCTGGCTCCGTTCATCATCTGAGTGGGATGGCGGCAACTGGTACAGTGGTCAGACCACAGCGACCCACTGCAGGTTGATTTGTCAATGCGGTCATTCTACAACCTGTAGTGTTTTGGCGGCGATTTTTTGCGCCGGTTTTGCGAGAGCCCCCCCGCCGATGGCCTTGTTTTGGGGCTGTTGAGAGGGGGGTGCTCGCAAAACGGTTCGATTTGACAAAAGGCCGTTTTAGGTCTATCATGACAGGCAGGTTAGAGATGCGGTGTGTTGCTCGGCAAAGCGGGATGGACGGTAAATTTTTACCCGCCGCCGGGTAATCGCACAGGTCAGAAAACCCCTAACGCCCGTAAGGGCATTAAGACGCTGCTTTTATCGCCTCATAAATTTCTCGCAGCACACCGTCAGAAAACCCCTAACGCCCGTAAGGGCATTAAGACTTCCTGCTGCACCGGTAACGTATCTGCCAACTGGTAGCAGTCAGAAAACCCCTAACGCCCGTAAGGGCATTAAGACTACCAAGTCGCCTTTGCCAGACCTCGCGGCATTCCCATTTTGTCAGAAAACCCCTAACGCCCGTAAGGGCATTAAGACCGCTCTGTTGTGCGGCGCATCAGGAGAATCGATCCTAGGGGTCAGAAAACCCCTAACGCCCGTAAGGGCATTAAGACGCCAGGCACACCCCGCCTGCAATGACCAGCGCAAAACGGTCAGAAAACCCCTAACGCCCGTAAGGGCATTAAGACTCGAAAGAGCGGGGGTTTTGAAAAAACTAGCTAAATCTGAACGTCAGAAAACCCCTAACGCCCGTAAGGGCATTAAGACGGAATGTAAACACGCGACACTGAGCGTCACCCTCTGCGTCAGAAAACCCCTAACGCCCGTAAGGGCATTAAGACGAAATCACACAAAATTTTCACATCCCCTTGTTGATACTCCGTCAGAAAACCCCTAACGCCCGTAAGGGCATTAAGACTCGATTGACGTTGACCTGGCAGCCGGCGATCTGGTTCGAAGTCAGAAAACCCCTAACGCCCGTAAGGGCATTAAGACTCATCTTCAAGATGCGCCGCTGCTCGCCATTATCAAGTGCGTCAGAAAACCCCTAACGCCCGTAAGGGCATTAAGACTTACGCATCTTGGCGCACACAATACCGTGACGCCAAGCTGGAGTCAGAAAACCTCTAACGCCCGTAAGGGCATTAAGACTGCTGATATGATGAACGTAGCCTGACCAGTCACACCGAGGTCAGAAAACCCCTAACGCCCGTAAGGGCATTAAGACATGATCATAGCATTGACGCGCTGAGGTACTTGGTCAACTTGTCAGAAAACCCCTAACGCCCGTAAGGAGAGTGTTGCAAAAATCGAGGTGAGGGAGGTCGTCGGCCGTTTTTGTGCCTGCGCTAAAGGGGCAGGAGGCCGTTTGAGGAAGGCAAGAGGAAGCAATTGGAGAGTTTGAGCGAGTCCAAGGCCTTCCGGCTCGCTCAGTTGAGGGTTGTTTAGATACTGACGATATTCTCTAGTTCAATTTGTTCAAAATCACTCCTTTTCTCTCCGCTTTTTCCTGCTCACCAGACAAAATCATCCCTTGGTCTAGGCGGCTGAGGCCGCTTCGAGCATGGCTGCTTTCTGAGGTGAGGATGTGCCGGATGGGCAGTTCAAGAGCCGCTTCATCCATCGCTTGAGATTGCAGGCCATAGCACACATTTTCACTTGAAAATCGGCCGCCTTTTTGCCCCTTCGACGCGCCTGGCGGGCGCCGTTGTAGCGCACCAGGTGGGCGATGGTCTGCTCAACCAAGGGGCGCAATTTGCGGTCAGCTTTGTAGGCGTCTGTCTGGTTGTAGAGTTGGGCGGCATCCACCTCCGCGCGATGGTCGTTGATAAACACATTGCGATTGGCTTTGCTATCGAGTTTTTGCTTGTCGCCGCGACAGTCGACCCAGCGGGGACAGCCGCGGCAGCGGCGGGCATAAAAGCGGAAATAACGGCCATCCAGTTCGGGATACGAATAGGACATGTTGGATTCAAGGCCGTTGGGACAGGTCAGGGTTTGCCCATCTGGGGAGAGCACGAACTGATCCGGGGTGAAAACGACACTGCGCTTGTTGTAGGGCAGCAGAGGCGCAGAGAGTTGGGTCTGTCCATCACTGGCTTGGTTCACCAGGGCGCGGGTTTTGCCGCTGCCGGCGGCGGCGTCATAGATGAGTTTGGCGGGCGTCAGGTCGTGGTGTTCTTGTTGAGCCTCGATCAGGTCAGGAATGGCCACGTTGTCGGGCTGCGCGCCGGTGTCGGCCTGGATTTCGCGCACAAATTCGTCGTTCACGGCCACGCTGACATTGTAGCCCAAGGCTTTTTTCTTGCCGTGAATGCGATAGGTGGCATCAGGGTCGGTGGCGCTGCCCAAACGATAGGACCCCTTGTCCTTGTCTGGCAGTTCGCTGACCTGGGTGATCTGCCCTTGCTCGTCACGCACGATCTGGACATTGTCGGTGATCACTTTGTCCAGCCAAGCCAGCCATTGCAAGACCGGCGCGCGGGCCTCGGCCGCCAGCGGAGTGGATTGCGCCAAAGCCTCACGGACGTGCTGAGCGCAGTCGAGGGCAGCGCAAACAGTGGTGCGCAGCCGTTCGGCGCGCTTTTCTTTCGACAAATAGTACTCGTCCACCTCGTCTTGCGGGCCAAACAGGGCGCTGTGGTCAACCTGCTCGCCGACCTGGGCGGCGCGGTCAGCATCGGCCTGCTCCAGCGTCCGCAGCAGCCGCCGGCAGGTGTGCCGGATCAGCGGGATGAGAGGCTCGCGGTCGGCATTGGCCTGCATGGCAAAGGTGTCGCCGATCTGGACGTGCTGGCGCTGTTCGGGAAAGGCCCGGTCGATCTGGTCCAGGATTTGGTCGAAATAGGCGCGGTGTTGATGCGCACACACCCATTGCTCGAACCGTTCCAGTGTGGCGTGGTCGGGACCGGCGGCAAAGACGGAGTATCCCACAAACCAGCGGACGATCAGGTTGAAGCAGATTTCCGCCTCGGTCTCGCGCAGGCTGTAATTGTACAGATATTTGACCAGCAAGGCGCGCACGAGGCGCGGTACGCTGTGGATGACAGGGCGGCCGCGACCGGAATTCCGGTGGAAGGAAGCGCATGCATGTTCCAAGGGCTTGAGATCGAGGTGCGTGTGCAGCTGAACCAGCAGGTGTTTGGACGCCCGTTTGAGCAGGTCGGCGTAGACGCGCTCGCTGAACCAGTTGAGCAAGGGATCCAGATAGAGGATTACCAGATCGAGAACGAATTGTGGTATAATAGACATCGTGGCCTCCTTTGGTTGCAGTAGTTGGGTGTGGTAACTTGATTATTGCACCATTTGAGGCCACTTGCAAATCCGGTCAGCCGAACGCACCGGGAGACGGCAATTTTGCAACACTCTCGTAAGGGCATTAAGACATATTCACGCATTGCCTCCCTTGCAATTTTTACATCATGTCAGAAAACCCCTAACGCCCGTAAGGGCATTAAGACGTCGTCATCTTAGAGAACCTCAATGACGACTGCATCTTCAGTCAGAAAACCCCTAACGCCCGTAAGGGCATTAAGACGGCGGGGCATTAACGAATCGCCCGCATATTCACAATCTGTCAGAAAACCCCTAACGCCCGTAAGGGCATTAAGACGAACCAGCGGGCTGGCGCATCTGGCGGGCACGACGGAGTCAGAAAACCCCTAACGCCCGTAAGGGCATTAAGACATCCCTCCGCGAACTACCTGTATCGGCTGGCTGTGCGCGTCAGAAAACCCCTAACGCCCGTAAGGGCATTAAGACCATCGCCACCTGCGCGTCAAGCACCCCCGCCGCTGCCGGTCAGAAAACCCCTAACGCCCGTAAGGGCATTAAGACTCCCACCGCCCGCCGGAATCAACCAAAACTGACTCTCCTCGTCAGAAAACCCCTAACGCCCGTAAGGGCATTAAGACGTCCAATCGTCATTTCGCCAATCGTCACTTCCGTACAAAGCCACCTGATGGCCTTTGCCGCCCAAGATTCACGCCTCAGTGGTAAAATAATCGAACTCGAACCCTATCTCAAGGAGCTACAAAATGTCTGATTCATTCGATCCGCAAGCGGTTCGCCCGCAATTCCCGGCCCTGACGCAGACGACGCCTGATGGACAACCGGTGGTTTTTTTGGACAACCCCGGCGGCACGCAGGTGCCGCAGTGCGTGATTGACGCAATGGTCGATTACCTGACCCACCACAACGCCAACCACGGTGGCGCGTTTGCCACCAGCCAACGCTCCGACGAAATCTTGCACACGGCACACGTGGCGATGGCCGATCTGCTCAACGCCACCTCGCCCGACGAGATCGTTTTCGGCCCGAACATGACCACGCTCACTTTGAGCATCAGCCGCGCCCTGGCCCGCGACCTGCGTCCTGGCGACGAGATCGTGGTCACCCGGATGGATCACGATGCCAACATCGCGCCCTGGCTGTTGATCGCCGAGGATACCAGCGCGACGATGCGCTGGGCCGATTTCGATGTCGAGGATTATACGCTGGACATGGCCGCCCTGCGCGGGCTGATCAACGAAAAGACCAAAATCGTTGCTGTCGGCTATGCCTCCAATGCCACCGGCACCGTGCATGATGTGCAAACCATTGTCCGCTGGGCGCACGAGGTCGGCGCGCTGGCTTTTGTTGACGCGGTGCAGTACGCCCCGCACGGCCCGATTGATGTGCAGGCGTTGGACTGCGATTTGCTGGCGTGCAGCGCGTACAAGTTTTTCGGCCCCCACCAGGGCATCCTGTACGGCAAATACGCCCTGCTCGACCGCCTGCGCGCTTACAAAGTGCGTCCCGCGCCGGCCTTGCCGCCCGGCAAATTCGAGACCGGCACGCAGAACCACGAAGGCATGGCCGGAACGCTGGCTGCGGTCAATTATCTGGCGCATATCGGCGAACAGTACGGCAACCAATACGCGGATCGCTTTGCGGGCCTGTCGGGGCGACGGCTGCACCTCAAAACGGGGCTGACCGTGCTGCGCGAGTATGATCACGTGTTGAGCCGCGCCATCCTGGACGAATTGGAGACCGTCCCCGGCCTGCGCATCCACGGCCTCACCGACCGCCAACGCCTGCACGAGCGCGTGCCGACGGTGTCGTTCACCTGGCCGGGCAAAACGCCGGTTGAGATCGCCGCCACCCTGGGCGAACGGGGCATCTTTGTGTGGGATGGCAACTATTACGCCCTGTCCGTCACCGAGCGGTTGGGGCTGGAAGGCCACGGCGGGATGGTGCGCATCGGTGCGGTGCATTACAATACGGTGCAAGAGATTCAACGCCTGGGCAACGCGCTGCGGGCGATGGTTTAATATATGACCATAGAGAAAGGGGTCTGTTGATGACTGCATGGCAATCTGGTGATGTACAGGTGAATGGTGTGCGTTTACACTATACGCGCACGGGCGGGGCCAAGCCGCCGGTTGTGCTGGCGCACGGGTTTTCTGATGATGGCCTGTGCTGGACGCCGGTGGCCGAGGTGCTGCAATCGGACTATGATGTGATCATGGTGGACGCCCGCGGCCACGGGCAATCCGATGCGCCGGAACAGGGCTACAATATGGTGGATATGGCCGGCGATTTGCGCGGTGTGATCGCCGCGTTGGGCCTGCACCGACCGGCGGTGTTCGGCCATTCGATGGGGGGCGGGACCACGCTGGCTCTGGCTGGCCTCTATCCCGATGTACCCGGCGCGATTTTGCTAGAAGACGCTGCACCGCTGGGATTTGCGGCCATGCGCATGCCGCACGACCCGAACCGGCATACACGGATGATGGAGTGGATCACCGGGCTTCAGGGCAAATCGCGTGAGCAGTTGATCGCCGAACAGCGCGCGGCCACGCCCGCCTGGTCGGAAGATGTGCTAGGGCTGTGGGCCGACGCCCACCTTCGCCTCAGCCCCAAGGCCGTCAATTTTGACCCGACCGTTGCTGTGGACTGGCCGGTGGTGCTGCCGCGCATCACCTGCCCGGCCCTGCTGATCGCCGCCGACCCCGATCGCGGGGGGATGATCAATGCTGAGAACGTGGCGGTATTTCAGTCATTCGTGCCGCAACTGCGTGTCATCACCATTGCTGGGGCCGGTCACTGTGTGCGATACGAGCAGTTGGGCCGTTATATGGACATCGTGCGCGGCTTTCTTGCCGGAATGACTATGGCGGCATAATTCGTCTGGGCCACGCGCAGCAACCATGGTCGCCTTGACTTGCTGTCTGCAAGCAAATAGCTTATACTTGAGCGAACGAGAGATCGTTCGCTCTTTTGTGTTCTGATCGCGCAAAATCCGGCGGGGAGAATCGAGAATGACAGATGCAGCATTGAGCCAGGGTTGGCAGTTGGTGATTCGTCGCTTTGATCTGACCGATCAGGAGGCTGTGGTGTCGCTTTGGCGACGCTGCAACCTGGTGGTGCCGTGGAACGATCCCTATCGAGACATTGAGGCCAAGCTGGCCTTTCAGCCAGAGCTTTTTTTCATTGGCGAGTGGGGTGGGCAGGTGAGTGCATCGGTGATGGTGGGCTATGACGGGCATCGCGGCTGGATCAATTATCTGGCCGTTGAGCCAGACTTGCAAAAACAAGGGATCGGGCGCAAAATGATGGAACATGCCGAAACGGTTTTGCGGGCATTGGGCTGTCTCAAGATCAACCTTCAGGTGCGCGAAACCAATCAGGGCGTGATCGAGTTTTACGAAAAATTGGGATACAAGAACGATCGTATCATCGGTATGGGCAAGCGGTTGGATCAGGTGGCCGGGTGATTGGAGAGACCCAAGGGGGAAGCGAAGAGTTGGATGGATTTAGAGCAGCAGCACGATGCCGGCACATATCCCAAGCGCGACGTAGTGTTGGTGCGTGGGCAGGGGGTGCGAGTGTGGGACGAGGCCGGGCGAGAATATATTGACTGCGTGGGCGGGCACGGGGTGGTTTTGTTGGGCCACTGCCACCCGGCGGTGACAGCGGCCATTGCCCGGCAGGCCGAGGTGTTGGTGACATGCCCCGGCATTTTTTACAACGACCGGCGAGCGCAGTTGATGGCGCGGCTGGCCGATTTGACCGGGCTGCGGCGGGCTTTTTTGTGCAACTCGGGCGCCGAGGCCGTAGAGGGGGCGATCAAGCTGGCCCGCCTTAGCACTGGCCGCACTGGTGTGGTGGCGACGATGCGCGGGTTTCATGGGCGTACGATGGGCGCACTCTCAGCCACGTGGGAAAAGGCTTATCGCGAGCCGTTTTTGCCGCTGCTGCCCGGCCTGGAGCATGTGCCTTTTGACGATATAGACAAAATGGCTGCTGTGGTCAATGAAAATACGGCTGCTGTTCTGGTTGAAATAGTGCAGGGCGAGGGCGGCGTGCGCCCCGGCCGCGGCGATTATTTTCGCGCGCTAGAGCGGCTCTGCCATGAACGAGGTGCGCTGTTGGTCGTGGATGAAGTGCAGACCGGTTTTGGGCGCACCGGGCAGATGTTTGCCTTTCAACATCACGGCATTGGCCCCGATATGCTGTGTCTGGCCAAGGGGATGGCCGGCGGCGTGCCGATGGGAGCGGTGATGTTGGGTGAACGGGTGCAAAACATCCGCCCCGGCGTGCATGGCAGCACCTTTGGTGGCAATCCGCTGGCTTGCGCCGCAGCGCTGGCCACGCTCGACGTGTTGGAGCAAGAGGACCTGGCTCGTCAGGCCGCCGACAAGGGGGCGTATCTGCTGCAAAGGCTGGCCGCGTTGGACCGGCCTGTCGTCCGCGAGGTGCGTGGTCTGGGGTTGATGGTCGGCATTGAACTGCGCGTCAAGGCACAACCGTACCTCAAGGCACTGCTCGAGTTGGGCGTGCTGGCTCTGCCGGCCGGCGCAACGGTGATTCGCCTGCTGCCTCCCTTGACCATCGAATATGCCGAGCTGGATCGAGTGGCTGCGGCGATTCAGGCGGCGCTGGCGGGTTGAGCGAGTGGGTTGAGCCTGTCGAAACCCACACTGAACAAAGAGGAGACGTATGGATTGGAAATTTGAGGTGGGGCATCGTTTTGTGGGCGACGAGATAGATGTGGTGGTTGATCAATGCGTGCCGGCCGATCTGGTCAAAGGATGGGTGCCGGCCTATCACCTGTCCATCCGGCTGCGAGACAGCGATCAACCGGTGGGGCAGTTGCGCGCCCGCATCGGCTATACCGATTCGCTGGTCAAATATGCCGGGCATATCGGCTATGGCGTAGATGAGCCGTTTCGCGGCCATCGCTATGCAGCGCGGGGCTGCCGGCTGATTGGCGAGATTTTTCAGGCACACGGCATGGATGTGATCTGGATCACCAACGATCCGGACAATTGGGCTTCCCGGCGCACATGTGAAATTTTGGGCTGTACGCTGGTCGAGATTGTGGACATTCCGCCCGATCACGACATGTATGCACAGGGCAAAAGGCGGGCCTGCCGCTATCGCTGGGTGGTTTATTGATTAAGTTGACCACCGTTGACCACCTGGGAGACTACTCGTTGTCCCACCTGGACGTCGGAATCCCGAACTTGTTCGGGGACACCTCACTCAGCGCCCTAAAATTGGAGTTGGGGACTCGTCACCGCTCAGGTCTCTCCGGCGGCCTGCTAGCGGTGGAATGATGGTTTGGGCATCAAAGGAGGTGCAATGATCGAGCTTGCCATCGAGTCTGACGGTGCGGCAATAGACGAAATCAGCCGGCAGGTGGGCGTTTTCTCTCCTGATGAGGTGGCCTGCGTGGGCGAGCTGTGGGATGTTTATCGCACGCGCGGTCATGCTGGCGGTTATTCCTTTTTAGTTTATCGCGCCAATGGACGCACATTGGGCTATGCCTGTTTTGGCTTTCATACACTTACGCAAGGCGTCTATGACCTGTATTGGATCGCCGTGCATCCCGATGCACAGGGACAGGGCGTCGGCCGCGCTTTGCTGGCGCAAGTCGAGTCGCGGGTGCTGGAACGGGGCGGCTATATGCTGTTGATCGAGACCTCTAGCCTGCCGACCTATGCGCCGGCGCGGCGGTTTTACGAGACTGCCGGTTATCGGCGGGAGGCCTTGATCGAGCATTTTTACGCCCCTGGCGATGGGTTGGTGCTGTATTCCAAATTGTTGAGGTCGGTTTCACTCTGATCATTTCCGATTGGTTGGGCTTGGTGCTATTCAACAGGAGGCTGTGATGACCCGCACAATTCGCGCTCCACGCGGCGCACAGATCACGTGTAAAAACTGGTTGATTGAGGCGGCATTTCGCATGCTACAAAACAATCTCGATCCGCAGGTGGCCGGCGACCCGGCCAACCTGATCGTCTATGGCGGGCGTGGCAAGGCCGCCCGCAACTGGGCTTGTTTTGACGCGATTCTTGATGCGTTACGGCGGTTAGAGCCAGACGAGACCCTGCTGATCCAGTCGGGCAAGCCGGTGGGCGTGTTTACCACCCATGAAGACGCGCCCCGCGTGCTGCTGGCCAACTCGAACATTGTGCCGGCCTGGGCCACCCAGGAAAACTTTGATCGCTGGGAGCAGCAGGGTTTGATCATGTATGGGCAAATGACCGCCGGCAGTTGGATTTACATCGGCACGCAGGGTATCTTGCAGGGCACCTACGAGACGCTGGGCGCGCTGGCACGGCAGCACGGCTGGGGCAGCCTCAAGGGCAAATGGGTGCTGACCGCCGGTTTGGGCGAGATGGGCGGGGCGCAGCCGTTGGCCGTGACCATGAACGAGGGCGTGGGGCTGATTGTGGAGGTGGACCGCGCCCGCGCCGAACGGCGGCTATCGTTGCGCCAGATTGATGTTCTCACCGACAACCTGGAAGAGGCCATGACCTGGGTGGAAGAATCGTTGCGGCGGCAAGAGGCGCGTTCCATCGGCCTGATTGCCAACGCCGCCGAGGCACTGCCCGAACTGGTGATGCGCGGCGTGCGCCCCGATGTGGTGACCGACCAGACTTCGGCGCACGACCCGCTCTATGGCTATATTCCGGCCGGCCTGTCCCTGCAAAAAGCGGCAGAGTTGCGTCGTTCCGATCCGGCCGATTATCAACGCCGCGTTTTGGATTCGATGACTGCCCATGTGCAGGCCATGCTCGATTTTCAACGGCGCGGCAGCGTGGTGTTTGATTATGGCAACAATTTGCGCCAACGCGCCTTTGATCACGGCCTGCGTGATGCGTTCAACTATCCCGGCTTTGTGCCGGCCTATATCCGACCGCTTTTTTGTGAGGGCAAGGGGCCGTTTCGCTGGGTGGCTCTGTCGGGCGACCCGGCCGACTTGTACGCCACCGACCGGGCAATTTTGGAATTGTTTCCAGAGGATGAGCATTTGCAGCGTTGGATTCATATGGCTCAGGAACAGATCGAGTTTCAGGGATTGCCGGCGCGTATCTGCTGGCTGGGCTATGGCGAGCGGGCGCGCGCCGGGCTGCGTTTCAATGACATGGTGGCGCGGGGTGAGGTGTCGGCGCCCATCGTCATCGGCCGCGATCACCTGGACAGCGGCTCGGTGGCTTCACCCAACCGCGAGACCGAGGGTATGCGCGATGGCTCGGATGCCATTGCTGATTGGCCGTTGCTCAACGCCCTGATCAATGCCGTCGGCGGAGCCACCTGGGTGAGCATCCATCACGGCGGGGGGGTGGGCATCGGTTACAGTATCCATGCCGGGCAGGTGATTGTGGCCGACGGCACGCCGGCCGCAGCGCGCCGCTTGCAGCGCGTCCTCACCACTGATCCGGGCATAGGCGTCATCCGCCACGCTGACGCCGGGTATGAGGAGGCCACTCAATTTGCCCGGCAGCACGGCGTGCAAATTCCGATGCAACCCCACACGCCATAGTACCATCATGTTCAAAATCGCCGCCCGGTAGGGACAGGGCTTGCCTCTGCCCTGTTGGAGCCGCATTTTCGCATCGCGTTGAGCGGGCGGCTGTGCTTTTTTGCCTCATTTCCCAAATGTGGGTAGAATGAAAGAGGGTGAGGATTGGCCTCACCCTTTGTCTTGTTTTTTAGAAAGGATGGCCTGGCGGTTCTATGAGCAAGCGCAAGCTGAAAAGGCAGCTTAATCTGGCCCAGATCATCATGCTGGGGGCTGGCGGTACCATTGCCGCCGAAATTTTTGTCCTCACCGGCCATGCTGCCGGCATGGCCGGGCCGGCAGCGGCGCTGGCGATCCTCATCGGTGGGCTGCTGAGCTATAGCGTGGCCTTGAATTACTGCGAGTTGGCCACCACTTTTCCGGTGGCCGGCGGAGCTATGAGCTATGTGCGCGAGGCCTATGGCAATGGCCTGCCCTCTTTTCTGGTTGGCAGCATGGATTGTTTATCCAGCACATTTTACGCTGCGCTGTCGGCAGTGGGCTTTGCCTACTCGCTGCAATTGTTCATTCCGGCACTGCCCATCGTGCCGACAGCCATCGCTGCCATTGCCCTGTTTACCGTTCTCAATTTGTTCGGCGTGGCTCAGGTGGGCAATGCTCAAGTCGTCTTGGGTGGCATTTTGCTGGCCGTGTTTGCCGTGTTTATCGTGGTGGGCTTTGTTCATCCGAACGGCTTTAGCTGGCAGACTTTGGCGCCGAACGGCCAATTTTTCATCAAGGATGGTTTTTGGCCCAATCTGGCGGTGATGATGGCGACCATCGCCCTGACCTATAATGCCTATGTCGGTTTTGAGGTGATCGCCGATGACGCCGAAGAAGTGACCAACCCGGATCGCACCATTCCCTGGGGCATCTTGATCAGCCTGACCATCTGCCTGGTGGTGTATACCACTGTCAGCATGGTGGCGATGGGGACGCTGCCCTGGTTCGAGTTGGCCGGCTCGGAGACGGCCCTCACCGATGTGGTGCGGCATTTTATGCCCGGTGTCGGCGTGCCGTTGATGGCCGTGACCGGCATGATTGCCACCCTGACTTCGATCAATTCGGCCATGCTCAGCGCTACCCGTGAGGCCTTTACCCTGGGCCGCGATGGTGCCTGGCCGCGTTTTATGTCCAAAATGGGGCGGTTGCGCACACCCTATGTGTCTATTCTGGTCATTGGCGGGGTGAGTTGCATGGTGGCGGCCATCGGCCTGGTGGATTTTTTGAGCTATATTTCCAGCACCGGTTATTTGTTTGTGCTGTTTTGGGGCAGCATTTCAATGATCCGCCTGCGCAAGATGTACCCGCACCTCAAACGTCCCTTCAAGGCGCCGTTTTTTCCCCTCACCGCTTATCTGGCTGCCGCTTCATGCGTCTTGATCATCGCGTTTAGCCAGTGGCAGGCCTTGCTGTTTGGCGCCGGTGTGCTGATCGGCGGGTCGCTGTTTTATTATCTGTACAAGCCGGTAGGACGCATGGTGGTCTCGAACCTGCGCACGATCATGCCGGCACGCAATCGTATCCTGGTGCCGGTGGCCAACCCCGATACGGCACGCAAGCTGGCCCAGATTGCCACGATCATGGCACAGGTCAGCGAGGAAACCAGCATTTGCGTGCTGACGGTGACCCCGGTGTCCGCCGACCTCTCGCCGATGGCAGCCAAGCGGCTGGCCGACCGATTGGGCGAACGTCAGCGTGTGTTGCTCAACCAGATCGGCCAGACGGCGCAGGAGCGCAATGTGCCGCTATATACCAAAATGCGCACCGCCCCCAACATCTCGCGCGGCATCCTGGACGAGATTGAATATCGCAACAATGTCCGGCTGGTGCTGATGGGTTGGCCCGGTCCGCTTAGTGGCGAGGCTTTGGCACACAACCCGGTGAACGAGGTGTTGATGGCCGCCCATACCAACTGCGTCGCCTTGCTCGACCGGGGGCTGGGTCAGATTCGACGCATTCTGGTGCCAGTGGGCGGGGGGCCGCACTCACGGCTGGCTCTGCGCCTGGCTTTTGAGATCGCCCTCGATCAAAAGGCCGAGATCACGGCGCTGCACATTTTCGCCAAAACAGCCCTGGGCGAAGAGATCGAAGACGAGATGCTGCGTTTGCGCGAGGTGATCGAAGACGAGTTGGGCAGTGTGCCTTCGCCGATCATCACCCGCGTGGCGCAGGCCGAATCGGTGTCGGAAGGCATTTTGACCGAGGCGGCGCGGCGACCGTATGACCTGATCGTCATCGGCGCGTCGGAAGAGTGGGCCATCCGCACCCGGCTGTTTGGCTCGGTGAATGATTGGTTGGCCGAGCAGGCGCCTTGTTCGGTGCTGATGGTGCGCCGCTATGAGCCGGTGGCCCTGGCCTGGATTCGCCGACAGGTCAAAATGATCGAGCGGGTCCAGGATGCCCGACACCTCAAATCATAGCTGGTGGTTTTTTCAGTGGACCCTGTTTTGGGAAAGGATGTTCGATGATGCCACGAGAGACTTTTATCGCTGCTCTGGAACGCCGCCCCATTCATGGGCGGGTGCCTCATTTTGAGCTGGTTTTTTTCCTGACGATGGAGGCCTTTGGCAAGGTGCATCCCTCGCATCGCTCCTATAGCCAGTGGGCCCAGATGACCGAGACTGAGCGCGAGTTGCATCGTCAGGATATTGCTGACATTTTTATCGCCACCGCCGAACGCTATGAACACAGCGCCATCTTTATGCACCATCCGGTCGGCGACACCGAAGAGTATCAACGCCTCATTGACAAAATTCGCCGACGAACAGGCGATACCTATTTTTTAATGATGCACGGCGATGCCACCTTTGGGCTGCCTTCGGGCGAGACTATGATGGAGTTTGCCGTGCGTATGTATGAGCAGCCGCAGGAATTGTGCGACGAGGCGCAGCGCAACGTGGATCGGGCCATTGCCCGTGCCCGCAAGTTACAGGGGCAGGGCCTGGATGGGTTTGCCCTTTGCTCGGATTATTGTTTCAATACCGGCCCTTTTTTGCGCCCGGAGCAGTTTGCTGTTTTTGTCACCCCGTACCTCAAGCAGTTGATCGCAGCGTATCGTGAAATGGGCTTTTATACCATCAAACACACCGATGGCAACATTATGCCCATCCTGGATCAGTTGATCGAGTGCAACCCGCATGCCCTGCACTCGCTGGATCCGCAGGCTGGCGTAGACATTCGGCAGATCAAGGCCATGTATGGCCACCGGGTATGTCTGTGCGGCAATGTCAATTGTGGGCTGATTGACACCGGCACCGACGAGCAGTATCTCGAATCGGCCCGCTATGCCCTGACCTGGGGCATGCCGGGCTATGGCTATATTTTCAGCACCTCTAACTGCATTTATACCGGCATGAAACTGGGGCGATATGAGAAAATTTTGCACCTGTGGCGGCAGATGGGGAATTATGGCTGATTGTCGCTTTCGGCCCAAATTAACGCGGTTGCTGTGGATGGTTTGCCTGATTGGCCTGCTGCCGGTTGCGCCGGCGTCGGCGGCTTGGGGCGCGCAAAATTCCACCATTCTGGCCAACGCGCCCGATCCCTTTTTGCGTCCCCCTTTTGCTAAAAAGTATCGCGTTACCTCGTATTTTGATCATCAATACCCCAACTATGCCTGGAATGACAGCATTGTCATTTTTAACGGTGAGCAGGCTAGCGCCATTGACGGGATCATAGACCGCACGGCCACGTTCAAAGGCGGCTATTACCTGCCCGACACCCAATGGTATGTCTATTACGATGGGCATAACGGCTATGATTACGGCACCGGGGCTGGCACCACCATTTTGGCGGCGGCGCCAGGGCGGGTGGTTTTTGCCGGCAGTGTGCGGTCGGGCTGTGCCACGCCGCTGCAATATGTCAGCATTGATCACGGCAACAGCTATTTTACCTCCTATTTGCATCTGGAGGGCATTGTGGTGCGTGAGGGGCAAAAGATCGAGGCCGGCGACCCTGTGGGCATCAGCGGCAATTCGGGTTGTTCGCTGGGCGCCCATCTCCATTTTGCCGTGCGTCAGGGTGATTATTATACCGACCCCTATGGCTGGAAACCCGCCGACCGGGCCGATCCATTGATGGATTATTCGGGCCAGGCGGCTAACTGGTTGTGGCTGCCCGATCAGCCGCCCTTGCCAGTGGGCAAGATCACCCAGCCGGCGCGTGGCACGCGCACCAACGGCGTATTGGACCTGGTGTTTACGCCCGATTCGGACAGCCCGGCGGTTTCGAGTGTCCAGTTTTGGGCCTTTTATGCCGGCGAGTGGCATCACCTGGACAGCGACCAGGACGGGGCGGACGGGTGGAGCATGGCATGGGATACGCGCGCCGTCGCCGAGGGCGAGGTGTGGCTGCATGCCTGGGCGGTGGGTGGCGATGGGCGGGTGGGCAAGGGCAGTCCCATCGTCACCGACATTCAGGTGGATCGCCGTCCTCCTGAGGGATTTCTCATCGGCCTGGAGCCGCACAGCGTGGCCGGCAATCGCCTGTGGCTCTATGCCGCCTCGTATGACCCCGAATCTACCACCCGACAGGTGACGTTTTTTATCCGCCCTAGCGACGGCAGTCAGGACTGGCGCGAGATCGGCGATGCGGCCTGGCTCAGCGGCAGCACCTGGCTGTTGGTGTGGCAGCCCGACGGTGTGCCGGATGGCGCGTCCATTGACATAGCCGCCCGCCTGACGGATGGTGCGGGCAACGCCATGCTGACCGAGATGGTGAATGACGTCACCATTGATCGCCGCGTGGTCAGCGACGGAATGTTAAACTTGCAGTCGAATGGGTTGCTGGGCAATTCGCTCAACCTGGTCTTTACGCCCATTCCGACCGATGCTGAGGTAGGGCGGGTGGATTTCGATGCCTGGTATGACGGCGGTTGGCACCCCATCGCCGCCGATGAGAACGGCAGCAATGGCTGGGGCATCGCCTGGAATCTGGCCGGCATTGCCGATCAGGGGCGTATGCGCGTACGGACGCGCGTGTACGACCTGCAAGGGCGGGCCAACAGCGCGCTGGCGCAGGCTATCAACCTGATCCTGGACCGCACGCCGCCCACCGGCGGCTATTCGCGCCCGGTCAGCGGTGGGGTGATTCGTCCCGATGTGCCACTGTTGGCCTGGGCCTCGGACGGCGGCAGTGGGATGAGTCACATAGACTTTTATGTGGCTCGCCCGAACGGCTGGCTCAAGATCGGTGAGGACCGCGATGCGCGCGATGGCTGGTCGCTGCAATGGGATGCTGCCGGCATTCCCGACGGCCCGGTTGATCTGGCATTGGAGGTGTTTGATCGGGCCGGTAACTCGGCCTGGATCGCCAATACCGGTAATGTCTCGCTGGATCGTCAGTCACCTGTCGGCGGATTTGTATCGCCCAAGGCGGGGGCAGTGCTGCGCGGGCAGGTGGAACTGCTGTTGAATGTGAGCGATGCGGCCAGCGGCCTGGATCGCGCCATTTTTTATGCCTGGTATGACAATCGCTGGCATCATTTGGGCTTTGATCAGACTCCGCAAGACAAGTTGAGCCTTGTTTGGGATACCGGAGCCATCGGGGTGAAAAGTGACGTCAAGTTGACGGCCTGGGTGTACGACCGCGCCGGCAATGTGCTGAAAATTGAACCGATGACCGGACTGGCGTTGGGGCAATCGCTGCCGCCGACAGCGACCTCGACGCCGACAGCCATACCGACCGAAACACCGACGGCTATGCCGACGGCGACCCCGACACCGACAATTATACCGACCGAAACACCGACGGCTATGCCGACAGCAACCCCGACGCTGATCGCCATACTGACCGAAATGCCGACAGCTATGCCGACGGCGACCTCGACTGCGGTGTCGGTTGCTACGCCGACCGCAGCCTCAACTGCAACGGCAACGCCGACGGCTGCGCCCACACCTGTTCCTTTGCCTGACCCGCCGGCAGTTAACCCGGCGTTTTGGTATGTGCTGGGCCTGGGTGCGGTGGTTTCTGTCGCCTTGTTGTTCCTCGCGCTGCGGGGTGAGCGGTGGGCTAGAAAGGGATAAAACCAGGATGCGAGTTATTGCCGGCCAGGCCAAAGGCAAAACGCTCAAGATGGTGCCGGGCGAGGGCACCCGCCCGATCACCGACCGGGTCAAAGAGGCGGTATTCAACATTTTGGCCGCCGAGGTGCCGGGCTGTCGCTTTTTAGACCTGTTCGCTGGCACCGGAGCGGTGGGCATCGAGGCGCTCAGCCGAGGGGCGGCGCATGCCGTGTTGATTGACAAGGCCGTGCGCGCCGTGCAGGTCGTCCGCGAGAATCTCAGGTTGACTGGTTTGGCGGCACAGGCGACCGTTCTGCATCAAGATGCGTTCAAGTTTATCGAGACATGTCAGGAGCAGTTTGACATTATTTATGTGGCTCCGCCGCAGTATGAGGGGCTGTGGAGCAAGGCCTTGCTGTCGCTGGATCAGCGGTCACTGCTGGCCGACGGCGGCCTGATTGTGGTGCAGATTTTCCCCAAAGAATACGCACCGCTGACGCTGCGGCAATATCAACTCACCGACCAGCGTCACTATGGCAGCACTCTGCTGTGTTTTTACGAATCCCTCGAATGAGCCATATCCCTTTTTTCTTCAAAATTCAGATGAAAAAAATCCTGTCCTTTGCTCCCATCACTCTGATCTTGGTTCTGGCGACCTGGCTGCGCCTGTGGAATCTCTCGGCGACCGAGTTCAAGTATGACGAGGCGACGGTGAGCAATCTGGCTGCGCAGTGGGTGGATACCGGCACACTGCCCTTGCGCGGGATGGGCTCGTCGGTGGGCATAGACAATCCGCCGCTGACTGTTTATGTGATGGCTCTGCCGGTCTTGTTCAGCCGCGACCCGCTGGTGCTGAGCGGATTTGTGGCTCTGCTCAATGTGGCCGGGGTGTGGGGGTGCTGGGCGTTGGGGCGGCGGTACTGGAGCGAGCGGGTGGGGCTGCTGGCGGCCCTGTGGCTGGCAACCAGTCCGTGGGCCATTTTTTACAGTCGCAAGGTGTGGGCGCAAGATATTTTGCTGCCATTTGTGCTGCTCTTTTTCTTTTTGCTCTTGTCGTGGTGGGTACAAGGTCGGCCCTGGCGGTTGAGCGGGGCGGTTTTGACCCTGGCCGCCCTGACCCAGATTCACTTTGCCACCGTTGCTTTTGTGCCGATCCTGGCCCTGTTGGTGATCATTCGCCTGATTCAATCACCTGGACGTGCGTCGCTCCGGCGTATGGGGCGCGACTTGCTGTGGCCGCTGGCGGCGGGAGGCGGTCTGGCGCTGCTGCTGTATGCGCCGTACCTGTGCGCCGACGCCGCGACCGGCTGGCGCAGCATCAGGGCGATGTGGCAGTTGGCGCAGCAGCCGGCGCACATCCAATGGCAAACCCTCCATTTTGCCTTGATCAATGTTGGCGGGCGCGAGATCCATGCCCTGGCTGGCTCTGAAAAATTTCAAACCTTTCTCTCCAGTATCATCCAGCTCAACTATTGGCCCGACCGCCTGGAAGAAGGTTGGGTGGTGCTGGGGCTGATCGGCGTGCTGGCTCGCTGGCTGTACGTGTCGTTGGGCCGCTGTCGTCGGGTCGGGCAGGCTGCCGACGGCATCTTGCTCTTGTGGCTGTTGGCGCCGCTGCTGTTTTACCTGCGCTCCAAAAGCGAGGTGTTTCCGCATTATCTGATCCCGCTGTACCCGGCCAACTTTTTGGTCGGCGCCGTGTGTATAGATCGCATAGCGAACAGGTTAATTGCAACAAATAAACAATCGGTCAAATGGCAATGGGTCTGGTCAGGCGGGCGAGCGTTGGGATGGCTGTGTCTGGCGGCACTGGCAATCTGGCAGAGCTATCTGTCGCTGTCCATTCACGCTTTTGTGGATCGCCACGACACGCCCGGCGGTCTCGGCACACCAGTGCGCATTTATCGTCAGGCTATGGGCGTGATCGAGCGATATACCGGGGCATGGCAAAACAGGCAGGTGGTGGTGCTGTGCGATGGTGACGAGCCGCGCTGGGCCGAGTGCCCGGCCGTATGGACTTTTTTGCTCAGCCGCCGTTGGGACGTGCGCCTGGCCGACCAGAACAAGACGCTGTTATTCCCATCTGTCGCCCAAGATACCTTGATTGTGCTGTCGCCGGGGGCGAACGGAGTGCAAGAAATGCTGTCGCGCTATGCCGACGAGTTGGTGGATGAGCAAATTGCCCTGCGAGAGAGCAGTGGGGTTTATCGCTTTTATCGTCTGCCTGCTGGAACCAACCCGACGCCGATACAAGAGCGTAACCGCATCAGGTTGGAAAATGGGGTTTTGTTGCGCGGCTATGATGGCCCGGAGCAACCTGGACCCGGTCAGTCAACTATCTGGTGGCTGTATTGGCAGATAGATGCCGTGCCATCCGATCCGCCGCCGCAAGGGTACAGTTTTTCGGTCAATCTGCTCGGTGCCGATGGGCAGCGGTGGGGTCAACAAGATGGGCCGGGGCAACGGGTGGGATTGTGGCGGCACGGCGATGTATTGATCAGTCGGTTTGACCTGCCTTTGGCCGCTGCTGCGCCGCCGGGTCCCTATCGGCTGCGGGTGGGGATGTATGTCTATACGCCGCCCGATCAGTTTGTCTCTATTTGCCTGCTGGACGCGGCAGATCGACCGGTCGGCGATGCGGTCGAGTGGAAGGTATCCGCTCCGTAAACATCCAGGCTCACATTGCGTCCAGGCGAAACCTGCCCCGTTCGGTTGGTGTTAAAGCCATAAATGTGTCTACCTGATCGGCTGTGGGGACGGCTGCCGCGCCGCCCAGTGAGGTGACGGCGATGGCACCGCAGGCATTGGCAAACTGCAAGGCCTCTGGCGCAGGACGACCCTCGATCACATGCGCATAGATGAACCCGGCATCAAAAGCGTCGCCGGCGCCGGTGCTGTCTATCGGAGTGACCGGAAAACCCGGCACGCGCCAGATCTGCTCGCCGGCCTGCATGTAGGCGCCCTCTCTGCCCAGCTTGATCGCCACGGTTTGCGCCGTGCGGCCCAGCATAGCTGCCGCTGCTGCAATGTCGGTTTGCCGTGTCAGATGCAGCGCTTCGGTCTCGTTGGGCAAAAAGAAATTCACCCAGGGCAAAATACCCAAGATATCCTCACCCCACACATTATCGGGGTCCCATCCGGTGTCCAGCGACGTGGTCAGGCCGGCCGCTTGAGCGGTACGAAACAGCGTCGGCAGGTGCGGGCGGATGCCGTGTTGTAAAAAGGCCGAAGAGACGTGCAGGTGCGCATAGTTTGAGAGCGATTCCAGCCGGATATTGTCAAGCTGGAGCGCGGCGATGGTGCCCAGATAGGTGATCATTGCCCGGTCGTTGGGGTAGGTCAGCGAAATGGTGAGGCCGGTGCCAGTTTGCTCGTCGCGCATGATCGAATCGGTGTTGACGCCCCAATGCTGCATCTCGCTGCTCAAAAAATCGCCGAACGAGTCGGTGCCGACCTTGCCGCAAAAGCTGACCGGCGCGCCCAGCCCGCCCATCCAGCACGCGCAGATGGCTGAAGAGCCGCCCAGGGTGATGCGCATATCCTGGCCCAGTAGTTCTTGCCCCAAAACGGGCAACGATGGCAGTCCACTGATAATCATGTCAATGTTCAGTTCGCCGATCACCAAAATTTGTTTCATCAAGGCCTCCTATCGTATGATGGTTGTATTTTATCACAAGGGGTGTGGCTTGACAATCCAGGCGGATTGGCTTTGACAAGGCCATTTTTGTATGATATGCTTACCCGGCTCGTTGGAAACACAGGAGAAAGCCCATGTCATGGACATTTGAAGCGGATGATTGGCGGCAGTATGTGATGAACTGGTATGATCCGCATCGGCAGATCGAGCCGCTGGAGCGTGAAAAGGCCGTGGTGGATCGGGCGGTGCAGATGCTGGCGCAGGTTGGGGTGTTGCCGCACACCGATTACGATGAGGCCAAGTTGCTGGCTCATCGCGCGGCTGTGCGTCAGCAGTTTGAAATTCCCTGGACGGCGATCAGCCCGCGCATGCAACGGTTGATGTATGCGATCAATGCCATTGCCCAACCGCAGGTGATGGTGGCGGTGGGCATTTTTTGTGGCAATACCTTTATTTCCAATGCCGGCGCGGCGGTGGGGCCGGGCGCATGCTATGCGGCGCGATGGCTGGTTGGCCTGGAGATCAATGTCCGCGAGGCGGAACGGGCGCGGCGCAATGTCGCTCGTCTGGACGATGGGCAGCGGCCCTTTCCAGTGGAAATTCTGGGCGAGGATGGCCTGCCCTGGCTGCGGGCCTTGTCCGAGCCACTGGATCTGCTCTATCTCGACGCTGATGGGCCGGCCGGGCGAGGCAAGTCCATTTATCTCGATCTGCTGCGCGCGGCCTGGCATGTGCTGTCACCGGGCAGTCTGGTGCTGGCGCACAATTCGGTCAACGACGCCCACACTCTGGCCGATTATCTGACCTTTGTGCGCGATCCAGCGCATTTTCGCGTCAGCGTCAATATGATCGTGGACGATCAGGGGCTTGAAGTATCTATGCGGTGAACAAAGTGGCTCATTCTGACCAGGTATAAAATAGAGTCCACTGAAACAAGTGTTTCACCGCCGAGATGCCGGATTCGTAGAGAATATAAATAGTCTTAAAATTTCCTTGATTATCTTTATTCTCTGTGTTCTCCGCGCCTCTGGTGAAAGTGTTTTTCAGGAGAGTCGTATTTTGATAAGGAGATGATGTGATGCCTGATGTTCGGTCTCGCTCCACGCCGCGTGAGCGGTGGGCCTGGTACCTGTACGACTTTGGCAATTCGGCCTATGCTGCCGTCGTTCTGCTGGCCGTCTATTCGGCCTATTTCAAGCAGACTGTGGTGGGTGGTGCCGAAGGCTCGCGGCTGTGGGGCATTGCAGTAGGGATTGCCATGTTGGTGGTAGCGGTGCTTTCACCCATTCTGGGCACCATCGCCGATTTTGGCGGCACGAAAAAGCAATTTTTGCTGGTTTTTACGGTGATGGCCTGCGTGTTTACGGCCCTGCTGTTTTGGGTGGAAAAGGGCGATGTGTGGAGCGGGATGCTCTTTTTCATCCTGGCCGAGATCGGCTATCGCAATGCCCAGGTCTTTTACGATGCCTTGTTGCCCGAAATTGCTTCGCCGGACGAGATCGGGCGCATTTCAGGCAACGGCTGGGCCATCGGCTCGATGGGCGGGATCGTGTGCCTGTTGATCGTCTTGCCGCTGATCATGTTTGCGCCCGGCCCGGCTACGGTGCGCCTGTCGTTTGTGATTACAGCCGTCTTTTTTGGCCTGTCGGCGGTGCCGCTGTTTTTCTGGCTGCGCGAACGCGCTCCGGCCCAATCTCTGCCGCCCGGTGAGTCTTTTTTGTCCATCGGGTTCAAGCGGCTGTGGCGCACGCTCAAGCAGATCAAGCATTACGTCGAATTTGTCAAGTTTTTGCTGGCTTTTTTGATTTACAATGACGGCATCTTGATGGCGCTGGATTTTGCGGCGATTTTGGGGGCGGTGCTGTTGGGCATGAATCAGCAGCAGTTGATCTTGCTGATGATTCTGGTGCAGGTGACTAGCGTGCTGGGGGCGTATGTGTTTGGCCTGCTGGCCGACCGCTGGAGCGGTAAACGGGCTTTGATCGTTTCGCTGCTGATCATGATCGGCGCGGTGGCGTGGATGGCCTTGAACGACTCGTTGATGTGGTATTTTGTCATTGCCGGGGTGGCCGGTTTTGCCCTTACCGGCGTGCAGTCGGTCAGCCGCTCCGAGGTGGGGCTGATCAGCCCGCCCGGCCAGAGTGCCGAGTTTTATGGCTTTTTCTCGATGGCCGGTCGCACGTCGTCTTTTATTGGTCCGGCAGTCTATGGCTGGCTGGCGGCCGAGCTGGCCTTGTGGTATGAGGGGCGCGGGCATGCCGTCCAAATGGCCGAAAAGTTGGGGTTGCGCACGGCCATGATCGCTATGGTGGCCTTTTTGGTGGTTGGCCTGATTTTGTTGTTTTTTGTGCGCGAGAATAAAAAACCCGGGGTGGGGGGTAAGGAGCAGAGCCATGCAAGCGGCGATGGAGCATGACAATCTGGACCCATCTGTGGCGGAACGACCGGCTCGGCGACTGTGGCGTCGCCTGTTTCGCCCATTGATCGATCTGGGGCTGGCGGCTCTGACTGAAATACAGGTTCAGGGGCGCGAAAATTTGCCTTCTGGGGGGCCGCTGCTGGTGGTGGCCAATCATTTCACTTTTATGGACCCGGTGGTGGTGATCCGCACGGTGCCCTGGAACATTGAATTTTTGGGCGGGGCGCACAACCCCGGCGCGCCGGCGGCCCTGCGCTGGCTGCCGCGTCTGTGGGGCCGCTATGCTGTGTTTCGCGGCACCGGCGCCCGCGCCGGCCTCCTGGCCGCCGAAGCGATGCTGCATCGCGGCGGGGTGTTGGGCGTGTTTCCAGAAGCCGGCAATTGGGCCGCTGTGCTGCGTCCGGCGCGGCCCGGCGCAGCATTTCTGGCGGCGCGCACCCAATCGCCCATTTTGCCCATCGGCCTGGATGGGCTGACCGAGGTGTTGCCGCAGTTGCAGCGCGGTCGCCGCGCCCGGGTGACGGTGCGCATCGGCAAGCCATTTGGCCCGTTTCGAGGGCTGGCCGAGCGCGGGCGAGAGAGGCGGCGGCAGTTGGATGAGATTGGGCATCAGATCATGCGCTGCATTGCCGAATTGATTCCGCCCGAGCGGCGTGGCCACTATTCCGATGACCCGGCTGTGCGCGCGGCGGCCCGGCCCGTCGAGGTGTATCCCTGGGCCGACGAGCCCGAGTGGTAGCCGACATAGAAAGCCAAGATGAAATACGGAGCGCATTGTTATATTTTTGTCGAGCGGTGGAGCGATGAGACGCTCGCTGTGTTGGATGAGGCGCGCTCGCTAGGGCTGGATTGTTTCGAGATTGCTATCGGCGATGATGTGCACTTTACGGCGCAGTTCACCCGACGGCGGGCCGAGGCGGTGGGGCTAGAGTTGATTGTCAGCCCGGGCGGGCATTGGCCGGTCGAATACGATCTGTCGGCCGATGACCCGGCCGATCGGCGGCGCGGCTTGGCCTGGCACTGCCATCAAATTGATCTGGCCGCCGAATTAGGGGCGACGGCCTACACCGGAGCCTTGTATGGACATCCCGGCACGGTGATGCGCCGTTTGCCACCGCCCGACGAGTATCCGCGCACGGCCGAAGGGCTGCATCGGCTGGGCGAATATGCCGCCGGGCGCGGCATCCGGGTGGCTCTGGAGCCGATGAGTCATTTTCGCACTCACTTGGTCAACACGGCTGCGCAGGCCATACGCCTGATTGCCTTGGCCGACCATCCCAATTTGTACGTTCTGCTGGATACTTTTCACTTGATCACCGAAGAGCGCGATTACGCTACAGCCGTGCGCATGGCGGGGGCGCGGTTGTGGGGGCTGCACGCCTGCGAGAACGACCGCGGCGTGCCGGGCGGTGGCCTGGTGCCATGGGCGGCGACGTGGGGGGCGTTGGGCGAGGTGGATTTTGACGGCTATGTGTTGATGGAGGCCTATAACTCGTCTTTGGGCGATTTTGCTTTTCGGCGGGGCATGTTTCACAACATCTGCCCGGATGGGGCGGCGTTGGTGCGGCAAGGGTTGGATTTTTTGCGTCGTTTGTGAGGAGGCCAACTTGGGCGGGTTGATTCTCGGTTCGGATGGCTATTTTGCTTTGAATGACCGGCGTTTTGTGCCGGTGGGGGTTAATTACTGGCCGGCCTCGTGCGGCGTTGAAATGTGGGTGCGCTGGCCAGAGGCCGAAATGCAGCACGATCTGGATGTGGTTCAAAGGGTGGGGCTGAACGCAGTGCGTTTTTTCCTGCGCTGGCAAGATTTCGAGCCGCGGGCCGGGCAGTACGAGCCGGTTATGTGGCGGCGGCTGGAGCAGTTTTTGGGGTGGTGCCGCCAGCGCGGTCTGTGGGCGCACCCCTCGCTCTTTGTCGGCTGGATGAGCGGCGGGGTTTTCTGGCCGTGCTGGAAAGGCCAGCGCAACCTGTTCGCCGACCCTCAGATGGTGGAACGGGCGGCTGCTTTTGCGCGCCAGGCGGCGATTATCATCGCTCCGTTTCATGCCGGGGTGTTGGGCATTGATCAGGGCAACGAATTGTGCTGCCTGCCCGACAGCGCCGTCGCGCCACCGCAGGCGGTGATGGCCTGGTGTCGCACGATCAATGGGGCCATTCGCAGTGTGTATCCGCATGCCCTGATTATTTCGGGCAACGAGCAAAACCAGATCGTCAGCGATGTGGGTTGGCGGTTTGGCGGGCAGCCTGGCTGCGATTTGTACTCAATGCACGGCTACCCGGTGCCGGCCTGGCATTCGGTCGGTTTTGACGGCATGACCGACCCGCTGTGTCAATCTTTGTTGCCTTTTTATGTGCAAATTGCCCGCGCTTTTGGCGCGGTGATGGCCCAAGAGTTTGGCACCATTATCACTTTTGGGTGCGAGCAGCAAGATGCCTATTTGCGGGCCATTCTGCCGGCTTGTTGGCAGGCCGGGGCCAACGGCTTTTTGTGGTGGTGTCTGCGCGATGTGGTCGCCGATGTTCATCCTTATCTCAAATGTCGCTTTGAAAGCACGCTGGGGCTGGTGGATGCCCAGGATCGGGTCAAGCCGGGCCTGGAATTTTTTATCGAATTTGCCCGTTCGCTGGCCGAGCGACCGGCCCCGCAGCCAGATTGTTCGGCGGTGGGCATTTACTGGCCGCGACATTATTATGACCGCGACGAGCCGGCCAATCCGGGCAATGTGCCGCGTCGGCTCTCGCGCTGGCTGGTGATGGCCAACTATGCCTTGCGCCGGCTGGGTTATAGCACACGCATCGTGCGCGGCGATGGTCCCTGGCCGGCCGACCTGCAAACATGCATCATCCCTGGAGCTATGCTCGATGCGCTAGAGGTGCAGGCTGCAGCCAATTGGGTGCAGGCCGGCGGGTGGCTGATCTGGCACGGCCCCGATCCGGTCAACTGGGGCTACGAGATGGGGCAACTGTTGGGCGCGTGGCCGGTGGATTATCGCGCCCCGCGTCCCTCTACGGTGTCGGCTTGGGGCGATGTCTGGACGTTGGACACCTGGCCGCGCCGCATGCGCGTTGAAATTGTGCCGCGCGGCGCCCGGGTCTTGGCCGCCGACCAGGACGGGCTACCGATGGTGCTGCAACATCGGGCCGGGCAAGGGACGGTGGTCTATGCCCTGCCGCTGGTAGACGAGTCGGCGGCGGCCCTGTCCGAGGATCGTCCGGCGCGAGATCGCTGGACGGCCTGGTATGCCGGCATGCTGTCGGCCTGCGAGGAGGCAAGGTGAGCAAACTCGATTTGAATCACGTGGCGGTGGTCCTGACCGAGCAGGTGCAGCGAACGACCGCGCATCAGGTCGCCGACCCGTATCGGGCCGACCCGCATCGTGCCGACTGGGGCGCTCTGGTTCCGCCAGCCTGGGGTGTGGCCGATCCCACCGGCACGGCCTCACTGGTGGCCGGCTGCGGCCACCTTTACCTGGCTCAGGCGGCACTGGGCCTGCCGTCCGATGCCCGGTTGTTGGAGCAGGCTGTGGCGGGCATCGAGTATGTGCTGCGGGCGCAACACGACAGCGGGCTGCTCGATCTGCTGTCGTGCAATTATGATTCGTCGCCCGACACAGCATTTGCCGTGCAGCGGTTGGCTCCACTGATCGAGTTGGGCCGTCCGTTGGCTGCCGGCGATGAGCGGTGGGCCGATGTGCTGCGCCGCGTCGAGGCGTTTATCCGCCGCGCCGTGCCGGGCATGGTGAGCGGCGGATTTCACACGCCCAACCATCGCTGGGTGATTGCTGCAGCACTGGCCCAGGCAGCGGCCCTGTTTCCCGATCTGGATGTTCGCCCGACGGTGGATGCGTACCTGGCCGAGGGGTTTGATGTGGATGATGAAGGGGCGTTCATCGAGCGCAGCGTGGGCGTGTATGATGCGGTGTGTGATCGTTCTTTGTTGCTGTTATACGAATTGCTGGGGATCGAGAGTTCACTGGATGCTGTTTGCGCTAACCTTCGTTTTGATCTGACTTTGCTGCACTCTGATGGCACGGCAGAAACCGGCTTATCGCGGCGGCAGGATTATGGCACCGAGCCGGTGCCGCTGGGCCTGGCGGCGCCTTTTCTCTATGCCGGGCATTTGAGCGGCGATGCCGTGTTTTTCGACGCAGCCTGCTTTTTGTGGGACAAGGCGGCGGCGCCGGGGCTGGACGACCTCGACTGGCTCTGCTATGTCTTGCTCAAGCACGGTGAGCCGCCCGAACCGACGACGACCCGCCTGGCTGACGGGGCCTGGCTCTGGCCGCACAATGGCATCTGGCGGTTGCGGCGCGGCAACCTGAGCGTGACAGTGTTTCGAGATACAACCCGGCTTGCAACGGTGCGCTATGGAAAAGCCGTGCTGCACGCCCTCAAGATCAGCCAGAGCTACTTTGGCGTGGGGCGGTTTGTGGGGGATGCGCTGACGGCCGATGGGGATGGCGTGATTTTGCGCTCAGAGGGACGCAGTCACCCCCGCCGCCCTGGCTATGACCTGCCGGTGGGTTTTGCCGCGCCGCCGGAACGTTGGGCGCAGGTGGGCATCGAGCGAGATTATCGCCCGCTGCCGCCGTGCCTCAGCGAACTCGGCGTGCAGCCGACAGAGGAAGGGCTGTCGCTGCGCTACCACACCCTCGATGGCTGGCCGGAGGTGACGGCGCAGATGGCTCTGGATTTTGCGCCCGGCGGGGTCTGGGAGACGGACGATACCTGTTTTCAGCCGCAGGCCGGGCAGGTCATTTTCCTTAAAGAAGGATTTGGGACGATGCGCTATGATCACGACGAGATTCGCATCGGGCCGGGCAGCAATGCGCACCGCATCTGGCAGATGCGCGATGCCGAGTTGGCGCCTCACCATGTGCGGGTGCTGCTGCCCTTGTGGACGCCGGTGGATCACACGGTGCAGGTCATTTGCGCATCTGGAAAAATTGGGTTAAAATAGACGAACATTTGAATTAGAACAATCTCCGACCCAACCGGCCTAAAGGCGTGGCAAGCCAATGGCAGTTGGGCGATAGGGTGGCGCTGGAAACGGCGCCGCCTCCCGCGTGGGTTTCGGCAGGCCCCTGGAAAGGAGAATGCGCTGCGCTACAGGCACGATGCACGATCGTGCTTGATTTTGTGTGTTGCGGCGGCTCCTCGAGAAGCGGATTTTCGAAGAGCCGCCGTTTTTTGTTGCAACCGCTGACCCACGAAGGCTGACCATCCAAGAGGGTTCAATCACCCGGTGGTCGGCTGTCGGCAGTCGAACGATTCTTTATATTTGCGGAGGAGAAAAGCTATGAACAAACATTGTCTTTTGAATGGCCTTTGGTCCCTGGTGCTCGTCGTCGCGCTGGCGGCCTGTGTCCAGCAAGCGCCTACGGCTACATCCGTGCTGCCAACGGCAACGACTGTTCCGCCAACGGCAACGACTGTTCCGCCAACGGCGACACCCACAGCGCCCGCGCTGGAAATCGTCGGGGGGGAAGGTTCCAAGTCATTTACGCTAGCTGATCTGATGGCCTTGCCCGTCACTGAAGGCCAGGGCGGGATCAAGTCCAGCACCGGCAAGATCACCATCCCCGAGCTGTATACCGGCGTCTCACTCAAGGATTTGGTCGCCGCGTTGGGTGCGTTCGATGAGAGCATGGGCGTGAATGTGGTGGCCGAGGATGGTTATGGGATCACCTTTTCCTACGATCAGGTGATGAATGGCAAATTTATTGCCTATGACCCCGGCACCGGCGACGAGATTAAATCGCCCGATCCGTTGACCGCGATTTTGGCCTACGCGCGCAACGGCGAGCCGCTTGACCCCAAGCAGGATGGCACACTGCGACTGGTCGTCGTCAGCGCCAAGAACAACCAGGTGACCGACGGTCACTGGTCGGTCAAGTGGGTGAACAAGCTGGAGGTTAAAGCACTGGGGCAAGAGTGGACGCTGCACCTGGAAGGGGATATCGTCGAAGAGATGGATCGCGCCACCTTTGAGTCGGGCGCGTCGCCTAATTGCCACGGCGCGACCTGGACCGATGATCGCGCACAGCGCTGGGTGGGCATCCCGCTGTGGCTGCTGGTCGGCCGCGTCGATGACAAAATCTCGCACAACGGTCCTGCTTTTAACGAGGCGCTGGCCGACGCCGGCTATACCGTCGATGTGATCGCCGCAGACGGGTACACCGTCTCGTTTGACAGCGCGCGGATCAAGCGCAACGATGGGATCATTGTCGCTTACAAGGTCAACGACAACCCGCTGCCGGAGCAGTATTTCCCGCTGCGGCTGGTCGGCGCAGACCTGGAAAAGAAAGAAATGGCCGGCATGATCGCCCAGATCGTTGTCCACCTCGACGGGGTTGCCGCATTACCGACGGCGACGCCGGAACCAACCTCGACGCCCGCACCGGTAACGGTCGAGGGCGATCTGGTCATCATCGGTCTGGTCGATCTACCGCTCGGCCTGACCGAAGAGGCACTTCGCAAATTGGAGGTGGTCAAAATCACCGCTGAGCATCCCAAGAAAGGGCAGGAAGAATACGAAGGCGTGCGCCTCAATGCCTTGCTCGATCTGGCCGGTGTGCAAGCAGGTGCAACCAAGCTGGTCATCACGGCCGCCGATGGCTTTGTAACAGAGGTCTTTGTGACCGAAGTGCGCAACTGCGCCGACTGCTTGCTGGCATTTACCAATACCGCCGGCAAATTCAAGCTGGCTATGCCCGGTCTGCCCAGCAGTGTGTGGGCCAAGGACGTGGTGCAGATCGAGGTCAAGTGATTCTAATTCGTATTGCGTATTGCGTAAATCGAAACGCAATATGCAATACGTAGTCTTGACTCTCCTGAAAAAAGGTGGATTTAACCACAAAGAACACAAAGGTCACAAAGAAAATTCAGGTTGAGCTTGAAATTGTTCAAATACAACATTGAAATAATTAATGGCTTTCCTGAAAAAAGTCGTTGCAGCTCAGATGCCCGTCACTTTGGTGAATTTTTACGAAAATTCGACACTTCTAAAGCAGAACCATATTCAGTCGAATTCAGGTGACGGGCACCTTGTTGAGTTTTTTCAGTGGACTCAGTCTTGGTATTTTATGAAATCTAGAATCTTTTTTTGTTTATTCTTGATTGCTTTGTTGATCGGCTGTGCGCGGTCGGCGGCGCCCGTGCTGGAGCCAACGCCGACCAGTGCGGGTGTTCGACCGGCGCAGCGCGTGCCGCTGGTGGTGTTTGCCGCCGGCAGCCTGATCATTCCCTTTGACGCGTTGGAGGCCGCTTTTGAAGCGCGCTATCCGCACATTGACGTGCGCGCCGAGTACCATGGCAGCATCCAGGTCATCCGCCACGCCACCGAGCTGCACGAAGCGATTGATGTGGTTGCCACTGCCGATGCCGCACTGATCCCGATGCTGATGTATGCGACAAACGATCCCGACACCGGCCGTCCCTATGCCGACTGGTACGTGCGTTTTGCTTCCAACCGCCTGGCCGTGGCCTATACGCCGCAGAGCCGGCGCGCCGACGAGATCACCACCGGCAACTGGTTCGAGGTTTTGTCCGACCGCAGTGTGCGGGTGGGGTTGTCCGATCCACGTTTCGACGCCCTGGGCTACCGCGCCATGATGCTCTTTGCCCTGGCGCAGCAAGAATATGGCCGCCCGGCCCTGTTCGCCGATATGTTTGCCGGGCGATTTGCCACCCCAGTGACGCTCTTTTGGGACGATGACCTGGCCGTCGTCACCGTGCCCGAAATCGTCGAGACCCGCCCAGAGACCGGGTTGATCATGCGCGGAGCGAGCATCCAGCTGATCGCCCTGCTCCAGTCCGGCGACATTGATTATGCGTTCGAGTACGAATCGGTGATCCGCCAGCACGGGCTGGACATGCTGCCCTTGCCCGATGCGCTCAACCTGGGCATGGAGGGGATGGAAGAAATATACAATCAGGTGCAGGTGAACCTGGATTTTCGCCGTTTTGCGACGATCAAGCCCCAGTTTCGCGGCGAGCAGATCGGCTATGGGATCACCGTCCCCGCCAATGCCCCGCACCCAGAAGAAGCGGCTCTGTTCGTTGCCTTTTTGCTGGGACCAGAAGGCCGCGCGCTGATGGAGGCTAACCATCATCCCTTGTTCGACATGCCGCTCGGCGACGGTTATGCGCACATTCCGGCCGGGGTGCAGTCGCTTTGCGTGTCCAGGGCGAGGCCGTGAGCCGTCGCGCGTTCGACCTGGTTCTGAGCGCCCTCGGTGGGCTGTTGGTGCTGTTTGTGCTCGTGCCGCTGGTTGGCATCTTGATCACGCTCAGCCCACGCCAGTTTTGGCTGGCCCTGGTCGACGCCGAGGTGCTGCGCTCGGTCGGGCGAACCGTGCTGGCGGCGGCGGTCGCCACGCTGCTGGCGCTGCTCACCGGCGTGCCGCTGGCCTACCTGCTGGCGCGGCGGCGTTTCGTGGGCAAAAGGCTGATCGAGGCCTTGATCGACCTGCCGGTGGTGCTGCCGCATACTGCGGCCGGGATCGCCCTGCTGCTGGTGTGGGGACGGCGCGGCCTGGTAGGACGCTGGCTGTCCCCGCTGGGCGTCTTGTTTACCGACAATCTGGGCGGGATTGTGGTGGGCATGCTGTTCGTCAGCCTGCCCTTTCTGGTACAGATGAGCCGCGCGGCATTTGTGCTGATCGACCCCGAATTGGAGCGGGTGGCCTTGATCGATGGGGCGACGCCCTGGCAGGCGTTCTGGCTGGTGTCGCTGCCGCTGGCCGGACGCGGCATCCTGGCCGGTGCGTTGAGCATGTGGGCGCGCGGGATGAGTGAGTTCGGCGCGGTGGTGATTCTGGCCTATCACCCCAAGATCGCGCCGGTGCTGGTCTGGGAGCGTTTTCAGGGTTTTGGTCTGAATGCGGCGCAGCCGGTGGCCGTGTTGATCATCCTGGCTGCGCTGATTGTCTTTGGTCTGCTGCGGCTGGCGCTGCGTGGGCCGGCAGAGGCAGATTGAGGGAGGGGTATCATCGACGAGATGCTGCGCGGCCTGATCAAGGCCATCGAACTGATTATCCAGCGCGACCCGATATTGTTCGAGATTGTCCATCTGTCACTCTATGTATCGGGCGTGGCCCTGCTGTTCAGCACCGCCATCGGCATCCCGCTGGGCGCGCTGCTGGGGCTGACCCGCTTTATGGGACGCAAGCTGGTGGTGGCTTTTTTGTACACCGGCATGGGCTTTCCGCCAGTGGTGGTGGGGCTGTTTGTCTATCTGTTGCTGTCGCGCAGCGGCCCGCTGGGACAGCTCAACTCGCCGCTGATCCCGCCGCTGTTCACGCCAGGAGCCATGATCATTGCCCAAACCGTCATCTCGTTTCCACTGGTGGCCGGGTTTACCATGGCCGCGGTGATGGGTGTCGACCCGCAACTGCGCCAGCAGGTGATCGCCCTGGGCGCCACACCATGGCAGGCGGCGTGGACGGTGCTGATCGAGGCGCGAGTGGGGGTGATCGTCTCGATCATTGCCGGCTTTGGCAGCATCATTTCCGAAGTGGGCGCGGTGATGCTGGTAGGCGGCAACATCGAGGGGCGCACACGCATGCTGACCACGGCCATCGTGCTGGAAACGCGCAAGGGCGCCTTTGATATGGCGATGGCCATCGGCCTCATCTTGCTGGCTCTCTCGTTTCTGACCAATCTGGCCATGCTCTACTTGCAGGGTAAAACCTTTGATGAATGACGACAAGATATATTCAATAGAAAATCTCTCCAAGACCTACCAGACCCGGCGCATTCTCGACGTGACCCACCTCGACATTTATCGCGGCGAAGTGCTGGCCCTGGTTGGGCCAAGCGGCGCGGGCAAAAGCACACTGCTGCGCCTGCTCAACTTTGTCGAAGCGCCAACAACGGGGCGCATCTGTTTCCTGGGCGTCAATCTGGACGCCGGCCGCGCGGTGCCGCTGGCGCTGCGCCGCCGGGTGACCACCGTGTTCCAGCGCCCCATTTTGCTCAACCGCAGCGTCGAGGCCAATGTGCGCTATGGGCTGTCGCTGCGCGGGCGAGTCGATGGCAAAACACTGGTGGACGAAGCACTGGAACAGGTGGGCATGGCCCATCTGTCTCGCCAAAAGGCGCGCACCCTTTCTGGCGGCGAGATGCAGCGCGTGTCGCTGGCGCGAGCCATGGTGCTGCGCCCCGATGTGCTGCTGCTCGACGAGCCGACAGCCAACCTCGACCCGTATAACGTGGGGCTGATCGAAGAGATCATGCGCACGCTCAATCACAACCACGGGATAACCCTGGTGCTGGTGACGCACAATGTCTTTCAAGCACGGCGGCTGGCGCACCGCGTGGGGCTGCTCCTCGACGGGCAACTGATCGAGGTGGATGAACGGGATCGCTTTTTCGATCAGCCGCAGGATGCGCGCACAACTGCCTTTGTACACGGCGACATGGTGTATTGACGGTAGCCGCCCGGTGCGGCAAACCGATTTTTTCATAAAAAGGAGGTAACTGCTCAGGGGGTGTCAGAAACCAGGTTTTTATGGATATCTAAGTAGCTTTGTGTCATTTGACAATCTGGCTTTTGATCAAAGCGTATCGTTATATATCAAAAACCTGGTTTCTCGTCGCTCAGGCTGAGCAGTTACAAAAGGAGAAGAAAATGAAACAATGGTTCTATCGACTGATGGTTGTATTCATGCTGGTTGGCCTCGTCGCCGGATGCACGACGCCGGCGCCGACAGCGACGATGGCGCCGGCCGCAACAGCAGCGCCGACAGCAACAGCGGCGCCTGCTGCCCAAGAACAGCGCCTCATCCTGGCTACCACCACCAGCACGCAAGACTCGGGCTTGCTCGACTATTTGCTGCCCGATTTCGAGGCCCAGTACAAAGTCGAGGTGGACGTGGTGGCTGTGGGCAGCGGGCAGGCTATCGCCCAGGGACAAGATGGCAACGCCGACGTGCTGCTGGTTCACTCGCGGGCCAGCGAAGACAAGTTTATGGCCGAAGGGCACGGCACGCGTCGAGAAGACGTGATGTACAACGATTTCATCATCGTTGGCCCGGAGGCCGACCCGGCGGGGATCAAAGGCCTGACCGCTGCCCAAGCCTTCAAAAAGATGACCGAAGCCAGGTCGCCGTTTGTCTCGCGCGGAGACGAATCGGGCACGCACAGCAAGGAAAAAGCAGTCTGGAAAGCCGCCGGGATCGAGCCGTCCGGCGACTGGTACATCTCGGCCGGTCAGGGTATGGGCGCGGTGTTGACCATGGCCGACGAGATGCAGGCCTATACCCTCAGCGACCGTGCCACCTATCTGGCGCGCACGCTGGAAGGGACATCGCTCAAAGTCCTGGTCGAGGGCGATTCAATTCTGTTCAACCCCTACGGCGTGATCGCCGTCAACCCCAACAAGGGCGCGCATATCAAGGCCGATCTGGCCACCCAGTTCATCGACTGGCTGATTTCGCTGCCGACCCAGGAAAAAATCGCCCAGTTTGGGGTAGACAAGTTTGGTGCGCCGCTCTTTACGCCCGACTCGCCCGCCTGGCGCGAGGCGCACCCTGTGGCCGAGCCGCCCGCCGGCGGCAACGTGGCGCTCAAGATCACCGGGCTGGTCGAGCAAGAGATGGGCTGGACTGAAGACGAGGTCAAAGCTATGGAGACCATGGAAGCCCAGTCGACCAACAAGGCCGGCGAAGTGAGCACCTACACCGGCGTGTCGATCAAGGCACTGCTCGATCTGGCCAAACCCAAGGCCGACGCGCAGACCGTCGTCTTTGTCGCTGATGACGGCTATACCGGTGAAGTGGCGCTGGCCGATGTGCTGGCCTGCGCCGACTGCATTGTCTCTTTCCGGGAAAAAGGCGGGTTCAGCACGGTCTTGCCCGGCTTTCCCGGCAACGTGCAGGTCAAGGGTGTGATCGAAATCCAGGTCAAATAGGCTGGCTTGACCATATCCTTTGATCCCAGTATACTTGCGCTGGCAATCGTCGATTGCCAGCGCATTTTATCACCTGTTCTCGCCACCCAAGACCCGCCAGATGAATGGCCGAAAATGCATGCCAACCCTTTGCAAATCAGTTCAGGAGTGACCCATGAGCCTCAAACGTGATGAGAGCGGCCGCCTGCACATCGACACGGCGCTGATGGCTGAATCGTTGATGGATAAAAAGCTGCTCCAAAGTACCGAAACAGAGACCCCCTTTCGCACTCTGCCCGATCTGGCCGTGATCAAGTTGGGTGGGCAGAGCATTATCGATCGCGGCGCGCCGGTCGTGCGGCCACTGATCGAGGAAATTGTAAATGCACGGGTCAGGTATCCCCTGCTGGTCATGACTGGCGGCGGCACGCGCAGCCGCCACGCTTACGCCATTGCCCTCGACCTGGGCATGCCCACCGGCGTGCTGGCCAAGCTGGGGGCCAGCATCAGCGAGCAGAACGCGCTCATAATCTCGCTGCTGCTGGCTCCGCACGGCGGAATCAAGATCGGGCACGACGATATGGTCAAGCTGCCCGCCTACCTGGCCCTGGGCTCGATTCCGGTGATGCACGCCATGCCGCCCTACGGTTTCTGGGAAGAACCCGATGAACGCGGGCGCATTCCGCCCCACCGCACCGATAGCGGCGCCTTTCTCACCGCCGAAGTGCTCGGCGCCCGGCGCTGCATCCTGGTCAAGGATGAGCGCGGCCTGTTCACCGCCGACCCCAAAAAAGATCCCCAAGCAGCGTTCATCCCCGAGATCGAGGTGAATGACCTGTTGCAGATGGACCTGGACGATCTGGGTGTGGAGCGGGCCATGCTGCACGCCTTGGCCCGCGCGCGCAGCATGCGCGAAGTGCTGATCGTCAACGGGCGTGAGCCCGGCAGCCTGACCCGTGCGCTGGAAGGCGAAAATCCGGGCACGCGCATCTATCGCGCCTGAGAAGACACCGTGCAGTCGCTATGCCGGACGGCGCGGGCCGCGCGGGGAGGGCGGCGTCACCTCGATGGAACTGCTCTCGATGCGCAGCGCATGTCCTTCGATGAGCGCCCGCGCCACCTGCCGGCGTGCCTCGGTGACAATGCGTTGAAACGTGGAACGAGAAATCCCCATGCGGCTGGCCGCCTCAAGCTGTGTTCGCCCTTCCAGGTCAGCCAGCCCAAGCGCTTCAACCTGTTCGCCGCAAAGGGTCACGATCTGCAAAGAATCGAGCGGCACGCCGGCTGGTTTGTACACCGCTTCGCGCAGTGTGTGCGTCAAGATGCGCTGCTTGCGTGGACGAGGCATTGCCCGTCAATCGTCCTGCTGCACCTGGCGGCGACGGCGGCGGCCCGAACCGCCTTCGCCCTGCTCGTGTTCGTGCCCGGCCCCGGCGGGCAGGTAGACGATTTCCGCTCCGGTTTCGGCGGCAATTTTTTCCAGTTCGACGCGGCGCAGGCGGGGAATGTACACCTTGAGATCGATGCCTGTGCTGGCGACGACGGCAAAACGGGGCCGCCCTGCGCCCTGGCCCACATGGCGGCGATGGCGGACAAAGATTTTAGACATATCGGCCTCCTTTGAACGAAAAAAAGGATTATTTTGGGCATATGCCCAAAATGAATATAATAGTTTTTGAAAGGTTTGTCAACCATGATCTGGATCGGGTTGGATGATACTGACACCCTGGAAACGCGCGGGACGGGCCACCTGGCGCGCGAGGTCGCCGGCGTTTTGAGCCGGGATTATGAGCTGCTCGGCGTGACCCGCCACCAGCTCTGGTACAACGCACAAATTCCCTTTACCAAGAACAACAGCAGTTCGGCGATTTTGCTGTCCGACGGCGGCGCGCCAAACCCGGATGCGCTGCTGGCGCGGGTCAAGGCATTGATGCTGGCCGATTTTCAACCCGGCAGCGACCCCGGCCTCTGCGTCGCCGCCGACGTGCCCGAGGCCATCACGGCTTTTGGCCGTCGCGCCCAAAGTGAGCTGGTGACGCAAACCGAGGCGCGCACGTTGGCCCAAATGCACGGCATTCGCTTGATCGGTCTGGGTGGCGACGAGGGCGGGGTGATCGGCGCGCTCTCGGCAGTGGGGCTGGCCGCCGGCGGCAGCGACGGGCGCTATGTGCTGGTCGGGCGCTCGCGCGAGTTGAGCGGCTTGCAGCCGGTGGCGGCGCTGTTGGCAGCGGGCATCGCCGCCGTACAAACCATCGATGGGCAGGCGGTGTATGAAGGAATGGTACAGACCGATAAGCTTCGCCCCGCGCGGCGCAGTGGTCGGCCGGTCGCTGTCGTTGAGTGGGTCGGCGAATACTGGCAGCCGCTCAAGCTGGATTAAAGACTGCCGACTACGGACCACCGACAGCCGATGGTCGGTGGTCTGCGGTTATTGATTTTCCTATGAGTTCGATTTTATACGCAGATGATGTTTCTTATCGCTATATTCAACACGGTCGCGGCCTGGGCGCGGTCTCAATGTCTGTCTTGCCCGGCGAGATGGTGCTCGTCTCCGGGCCGTCGGGGTGTGGCAAGAGCACGCTGGCGCGCTGCCTGACCGGATTGATCCCGCACCTGTATCGCGGCGAGATGGGCGGCGAGGTGCGCGTGGACGGCTTGCGCACGGTCGATGTGCCGCTGTGGCAGCTGGCCGAACGTGCCGGGCTGGTCTTTCAAAACCCGGCCGCGCAGATGTTGGCCTCGACGGTTGAGAACGAGATTGTTTTCGGCCTGGAAAACCTGGGCCTGCCGGGTGCGGATATCCGCGCGCGATTGGAAGCGTCGCTGGCGCAGTTTGACCTGATCTCTTTGCGCCACCGCTCGCCATTGACTCTCTCCGGCGGCGAGCAGCAAAAGCTGGCCCTGGCGGCGACGATGGCCCGCCGTCCGCCGGTGCTGGTGCTCGACGAGCCGCTGTCGATGCTCGACGGCACGGCGGCGGAGCAGTTGGTCGCCTACCTGGACGCGCTGGCGCGAGGGGGCACGGCGGTTGTCGTCTGCGAGCACCGCGTGGAAGCGCTTTGCTCGGTCGTGGGGCTGCGTCACGTCGAACTGGGCAGCAAAAGCCATGTCGTGCCTGCCGTGCCGCTGGATGCATTTCCGGGATTGGGCACTGCTCCTTTTACGCTGCGCGTTTCCGGCCTGGGGGTTCGTCTGGGCGGGCGGGCGATTTTGAGCGATCTGAACCTGGAGATCGCCGGCGGGCAAATCGTCGCCATTGTCGGGCGCAACGGTGTGGGCAAAACGACACTGCTGCGCGCGCTGGTTGGCTTGCAAAAGCACGGCGGCGCAGTCGAGGTAGCGGGCGGGCGCGCCGAGCTGGCATTGGTTTTCCAGAACCCCGACCTGCAATTGTTCAATCCGACGGTGCGCGAAGAAATCCTTTACAAACTCGGAGAGGTTGACGATGCGTGCTATCGCTGGTTGCTCGACGCGCTGGGGCTGCGTCTCTACGAGGATACACCGCCGCTGCTGCTCAGCGAAGGCGAAAAAAAGCGCGTGGCGCTGGCGGTGGCACTGATGCGCATGCCTCGGCACGGCATTTTGCTCGACGAGCCGTCGTTGGGACAGGACGTGGCGCACAAGGCGCAGCTGATCACGCTGGCCCGTTCACTGGCCGAGACCGGGCGTCTGGTGTTGATGACCACGCACGATCTGTCGCTGGCTGTGCAGGCAGACCGGCTGCTGCTGATGAGCGAGGGCGGTTTTGTCACCGACGGCCCGCCGTTGGCTGTGCTGGCCGACCGGACAGCCTGGGATCGCATTGGTCTGCGCGTGCCGGACTGGGTGGCGCGATGAAGCGCGCGCACGACCGCGTTCATCGCCCGGCGCTGGTTGCTCACTCGCCGCTGCGGGGCGTCGATCCACGGGCCAAACTGCTGTTGAGTGCGTGTACGTCGCTGGCGGTGATGCTGCCGCTGGAGCGGCTGCTGATCGCGATGGGTCTTTACGCCAGTTTGCTGCTCTGGGCGCGCCTGATCGGAACGGCGGCGCGGCAGGTGTGGCGGCTCAAATGGCTGCTGGCGATTGTCTTCGTCGTCGATTGGCTGCTGGTGGGGCCGGATCTGGCCGTCGCCGTGATTGTGCGCATTGTCTTGATGGCGGGTCTCCTGGCTTTTGTCGTGTCTACCACCACGCCAGACGAGTTTCGCCTGGCCCTGGAAAGAATGCGTGTGCCCTATCGCTATGCATTCAGTTTGGGGCTGGCTTTTCAAAGTTTTGGTCTGTTCGATGACGAGTGGCGGGCGATCCAGGAAGCGCAGCGCGCTCGTGGAGCCTGGTCGGTGGGACGCGGTCTGGGCGGCCTGTTGCGAGGCGTGGGCAGCCTGGTTGCGCTGACTGTGCCGGCTGTCGTGCTGGCGACGCGCCGGGCCTGGTCGATGACCGAGGCGGCCTGCGCGCGCGGGTTTGATGCGCCGCACCGCCGCCCGTACCGGCAGTTGTCGATGCGCTGGACGGACTGGGCGCTGTTGCTGGCAGCCTTTGGCGCGATTGTGGCCTTGATCGTCTGGCCGTGAGCGGCGGTTATGTCAGGAGGATGAGATGTCGCAACGCAAACGCATTTTGATCGCCCTGATCGTCTTGCTAGTCATCGCCGGAGGGGTGCTGGTGGTCGACTTGCTGCAACGCCGGGCGGCTGTTGTGGAAGCGGGCAGCGTGCCGATTTACCATCACGGCCGGCTGATCGGCGCTTTCAAGCCGGATGACCTGGCGCGGCTGGCCCAGGTGAGCTTTGTCGATGCCGAGGAGGGCAAGACGCAAGATGGCTGGCTGCTGCGCGATGTGCTCTTGTTGTACCTGGACGCCGACATACTGCGACCGGATAGCGCGATTTCGGTGAGCAGCAGCAGCCGGGGCAAGGCGGTCACGCTGACCTGGGCCGAGGTTGATGAGCGGGCCAACATGGTTATGTTTGACCTCTCCGGGCGGAGCACGCTCAAGCTGGTTTCTGCCCGGATCGAACGGTTAGATACTCGCGATGAATGGGTGCAGGACGTGGACAAGATCGAGATTGAGTGAGATGAAAAAACAATACTTGACCCTATTTGAGCTTGTTTTATTGACTCTTTTCTCGGCGCTGGTGGTGATGTCCAAAATCGCGCTGCGGCTGCCGGTCCAACTTCCGGGACATTCCGGCCTGTTCTGGATGGCGTTGGTCGTCGCCGCAGCAGGGGTAGTACCCAAGCGGGGCGCGGCCTCATTGGTCGGGCTGACCTCGGGCATTTTGGCTGCATTTCTGGGGATGGGCGATTTTGGCGCACTGAACACGCTTTTGTCGTATTCGCTGCTGGGTGTGGGCACCGATCTGACGCTGTGGCTGCTGCGCGATCCGGAGAACCTGGTGGTGGCCGCGTTGGCTGGCACGTTGGGTCACCTGGCCAAGTTTCTGGTCAAGTGGGTTTTTGGCCTCATCAGCGGTGTGCCATTGGGTTTTGTCGCGCTGGGGTTGGCCTGGTCGCTGGTCAATTACCTGTTTTGGGGCGCGCTGGGTGGACTGCTAGGCGGGTTGACCCTGCGTGCGCTGCGCCGGGCTGGTTTTTTTGCCTACCTTGCGGAGAAACGCTAAATGACCCGTCAGGACTCGAGCGTCCGCTCGATTACTTGCGCATCTCAGTGACCGAGATGCTGCAACCTGCGCTGTGTCTACTGCATGCTGCTGTCGGACTGACGCTGCGCACACAACGAGATTTTGTGCTATAAAGAGATTGAAACCGTGGCGCGCGAAGTGCTGATCGTCAACGGGCGCGAGCCGGGCACTCTCACTCGTGCCTTGAACGGCGAAAACCACGGCACGTGGATTTACAGGTAACGTCGAGATTGTTTGGGTTCACGCCTGAACCGTGCTATAATGGAGAAATTGAGGATGAAACTGATGAAACACTATGTCTGGTTTGCCCTGATCGTTGTGTTGCTGTTGACTGCCGGCTGCGTCTGGACCGGGCCCGGCCCCACCCTGACGCCGCGCCCCACGCGGACACCGCTGCCGGCCACGGCCACATCGGCGCAGGCGGCAGCCCCTACGTCTGTGCCGGCCGCCATGCCCACTCTGCCGGCTGTGCCAATGCCGGCCAACCCGGCCGAGCGCAATCAGATGTTTCAATCGCCGCCGCCGATGGTGATCGATCTGACCAAACGCTATACGGCTACCATCAAGACCGCGCGCGGCGACATTGTGTGCGAATTGTACCCCGGCCGCGCCCCGCAGACGGTCAACAACCTGGTTTACCTGGCCCGCGCCGGTTTTTATAATGGTCTGACCTTTCACCGCGTCGAGCCGGGTTTTGTCATTCAAGGCGGCGATCCGTTGGGGCAGGGCAGTGGCGGGCCGGGCTATACCTTGCCGGCAGAGATCGGCCTGTCGCATACGCAAGGTGCTTTGGCGATGGCCCGCCTGGCCGACCAGGTGAATCCGCAACGCGAGTCGAGCGGCAGCCAGTTTTATATCACCCTGGCTGCTACGCCGAATCTCGATGGCGCGTATACGGTGTTTGGTCAGGTGGTGCAGGGTTTCGAGGTGGTGCAGGCCATTCAAAGAGGCGATGTGATTCAAGAGATCGTGATTCAAGAGAGCGCAGATGGACGCTAATACGCCCTTGTCGGAGGAGCATCTGCCCCGCCGCCGCCCGTCGCTGCCCTGGAAATCGCTGATTGGGCTGCTGCTGGCGGCATTGATCTCGATCTCGATCTGGATCATCAGCCAACGCATTGATGCCCGCCAGTTTGCCCGTTATGGCTATCCCACCGTGTTTGTGGTCAGCCTGCTGGGCAACGCCACCATCATTCTGCCGGCGCCCAGCCTGGCCATAGTCATTGCCAGCGGGCCGGTGTTGAATCCGTTTTGGGTGGGGCTGATCGCCGGAGTGGGCGAGGCGTTGGGTGAATTGACTGGCTATCTGGCCGGGTACAGCGGGCGAGCGATGGTCGAGAACCGTCAGCGCTACGATCAGATTGTGGCCTGGATGCACAAATACGGGTTGTGGGTCATTTTTGTTCTGTCCATCATCCCCAATCCTTTGTTTGACCTGGCCGGCGTTGCCGCCGGCGCGCTCAAGGTGCATCCGCTGCGTTTTTTGTTGGTGTGCTGGGCCGGCAAGACGATCAAGACGACGCTGATGGCCCTGGGCGGGCGATTCTTTTTGGGTGGTTTGATGACAGGTGCGTGATATGGACATCAATGACATTCAACCCGGCGGAGTTTTGAACAACCGCTATCAACTGGTCTCGTTAGAAGGGTCGGGCGGCACTGCCGATGTGTACAAGGCCCTTGACCGCAAGCTGAAACGCACGGTGGCGGTCAAGGTGCTGCGGGCCGTCTCGCATGTGGCCGCCGAAACGCTAGAGCGTGAGGCGCAGACGGCGGCGCGCGCGGCTCATCCCAACGTGGTCACGATTTACGACGTGGATCAGGTGGACGGCATTCCGTATATCGTTATGGAATATGTGCAGGGGCAGACGTTGGAGCAGGTGATTGCCGCCGAAGCTCCGCTCAACCCCGGCCGTGCGCTGGATATGGTGATCCAGGTCTGCGCCGCCGTTGATTTTATCCATGCTCAGGGCACTATTCATTGCGATTTGAAGCCGCAAAACATCATCCTTTTGCCCGACGGACAAGTCAAGATCACCGATTTTGGCATTGCTCGCCTGATCACTGCCGCGCCGGGCAGCCAGGTGTGGGGGACGCCGCACTATGCGTCGCCCGAATTGCTGTCAAACAAGCCGCTCACTCCGGCCAGCGATGTGTATGCGCTGGGTATCATTTTGTACGAAATGTTGGCTGGGGCGCGTCCATTTGAAGGGGCCAATACTGCCGAGATCGCCCGTCATCAAATTCTGGACGCGCCACTGCCCCTCCAGCAGCTCAATCCGCGCGTGCCGCGCTATATTCAGCAAGCTCTGGATCGCGCCCTAGCCAAAGACCCGGCGCGCCGCTATACCTCGGCTGGACAGTTTGCCCGTTTGCTGTCTTCATATCGGCAGCATGGCGAAGCGGTGACGCAGCCCTTGCCCAGGCCGGCCGATAAAGAGATGCTCCAGGTATCGCCGTCTCAGCCAGCCCCGGTGGTGGTCGCACCGCCTGCCGCGCCGATGGTGCGCGGCCCCGATTGGCTCCTGATCGCCCTCGTCCTGATCGCCCTGTTTGCCGTGACCGGCCTGGTGCCGCTGTGGGGGACGGTGATCTCGCGGGCGATGACGGTGCCTACGCCGACCGTCACCCCTGCCGGCATGTGGGCCACACCCACGCCCACCTGGACGCCGGCGGCCTCGCCGGACAATCCGATCAACCCGCCGCCGACGGCCACGCCGGAGCGGTGGATGACGGTGCCTCTTTTGGTGGGCAAGTCATTGGAAGAGGCGCGTCAGTTGGCGCAGCAGCACGAACTCAACCTGGTGGTGGCCGAAGAGCAGAACAGTGTCGAGGTGCCGCAGGGACATATCATTTCACAAAACATCGCTCCAGAGCAGCGAGTCGCTCCGCAATCCGAAATCCGCGTGATGGTCAGCCGGGGGCCGGTTCTGGTGCGCATGCCCAATGTGGTGGGGTTTCCGGTGGCGGTCAAAGAGTTGGACCTGCGCGATTTGGGCTTGCAGGTGTTCATCACCCGCACGTGGAGCATCGAACCGGAAAATCTGGTGGTGGCCCAGCAGCCGCCCGCCGATACCGAGATCGCCGCAGGCAGCACGGTCACGCTCACCGTCAGCAGCGGGCCGCGCGGCGAGATTCGCGCCAACCTGGGCTACAAGCTGATCCTGGTCTCCTGTCAGTTGAACAATAGCGCGTTTCGTCCCGGCGACGCGATTCAACTGGCGGTGGTGTGGCAGGTGTTGGAGCGCATGTCGCAGACCTATACCACGTTTATCCATGTCACCCGGCAAAACGGCGAAATTGTCACCCAACTGGATACGCTGCCGCTCAATGGCAGCCGTCTGACCAATACCTGGCAGCCCGGCGAGACCCTCAACGATCTGTACACCCTGACTTTGCCGGTCAACCTGTCCCCTGGCACCTATTGGGTGCGCATAGGCCTGTACGAGGGCGCGCAGCGCATGCCGGTGGCCGATCCGGGGCGGGTTTCGGCAGATAACGACGCCCTGATCGTGGCTCAGATCGAGGTACGTTAGGCGGATGTGGAACAATAACAGGTTCAAACGATTGCCCGGTTGGGCAATCTTTCTAATCTAGTTTGGAGCAAGAATATGCCTGCTTTTACTGCCCCGCGCGGCACCCTCGATGTGCTGCCGGCCGACCAACCGTATTGGCGTTATGTCACCGAGCGCGCCCATGCCATCGCCCGGCTGTATGGCTTTGAGCAGATTGGCACGCCTATTTTCGAGGCCACCGACCTGTTTGTGCGCGGCGTGGGCCAGGGCACCGACATTGTGGACAAGGAAATTTACAACTTTGAAGACAAGGGCGGCGAAAATCTGGCCCTGCGCCCCGAATTTACTGCCGGCATTATGCGTGCCTTTATCGAGCATGGCATGCACACCCTGTCCAAGCCGGTCCGGCTGTACTCGATTGGCCCCATTTTTCGCTATGAACGCCCGCAGGCTGGTCGCTATCGCCAGCATACCCAGTTCAACGTCGAGGCGTTGGGCGAGCAAGATCCGGCGCTGGACGCCGAGATCATGGAGCTGGCCCGTCACCTGTATGCCGATCTGGGTTTTGGTGATCTGGCTTTTCAGATCAACTCGACCGGCTGCCCGCGCTGCCGGCCGACCTATGTGGCCCTGCTGGTTGATTTTTATCGCCAATACGAGGAGCAGGTCTGTGATGATTGCCGGCGGCGGCTGGTGCGCAATCCGTTGCGGGTGTTGGATTGCAAGGCCGAGCGCTGCCAGCCGATCATTGCCGCAGCGCCGCATTTTGCCGATTATCTGTGCGACGAGTGCGCGGCGCATTTTCAAGCTCTGCAAAATTATCTGCACGCTTTGCAGCGTCCTTTTATGATCAATCATCGCCTGGTGCGTGGGCTGGATTATTACACCAAAACCGTCTTTGAAGTGTGGGCCAGCGGCATCGGCGCCCAGGCGGCAGTGTGCGGCGGCGGCCGCTATGATGGGCTGATCGAATTGCTGGGTGGCCCGGTGACGCCGGGCATCGGCTTTGGGTCGGGCATCGAGCGGATCATTTTGACTATGAAGGCGCGCGGTGTCACCGTGCCGGCGCTGCCACAGCCGCAGGTCTTGATTGCGACGCTGGACAGTACCACGATGGGCGGTCAGGCCAAAACCCGCGCCGTGCGCCTGTTGGCCGATTTGCGGGCGCAGGGAGTGGCGGCAGTGCTGGCTCTGGGCGACCGCTCGCTCAAATCGCAGTTGCGCGAGGCCAATCGGCAGGGCGCGCGCTATGTCCTCATTCTGGGCCAGGACGAGATGCAGAACGATCAGGTGACGGTGCGTCCGATGGACGGCAGCGAGCAAGCGGCCGTGCCGTTCTCCGGCCTGATCGCCTGGTTGAGCGAACGGCTGCTGGCATGAACAAGATCGGCATCCTGAGCAATCCCTACTATCCGCAGACGTGGGACCTGGCCATCCTGATTCAGGAGACCTTGCGTCAGCGTGGCATCCTGGCGATATGCAGCCATGCCGACCGCGAAGAGCAGCAACCGCTCTTTCCGCCCGATCTGGATATGTTGTTGACATTGGGCGGCGATGGCACCATGCTCCGGGCGGCGCACCTGGTTTCCGACGTGGCTACGCCGATTTTGGGCATCCACATGGGGCGGTTGGGCTTTTTGGCCGAAGTGCGCCTGGATGACTGGCAGGTCAGCCTGGAGCGCATTTTTGCCGGCGAGCATTGGATCGAAGAGCGAGCCATGCTGCGAGGTGAATTGCACCGTGGCGGGATGGTGCAGGGGCCGTGGGAAGCCCTCAACGAGATCGTCATCGGGCGCAGCGGCATTTCGCACATGGTGCAGTTGGCCACCTTTGTAGACGGCGGCTATTTCACCACCTATGTGGCCGACGGCCTGATCGTGGCCACGGCCACCGGCTCGACGGCCTATGCCCTCTCGGCAGGCGGACCCATTTTGCCACCCGAATTGCGCAACATGTTGCTGGTTCCCATCTGCCCACACCTTTGCCTGGAGCGCACGGTGGTGCTGGCCGAAGGCGCCGCCGTCACTTTGCATGTTGAATCGGCCGGCAGCGGCGTGGTGATCGTGGACGGCGCGCCGCAAATGTCGCTTCAGGTCGGCGACCAAATCATCCTCACCTCCAGCCCGCATGTGGCCCGCTTTGTGCGCCTGTATGACCGTCGGCAGGTCTACGAGACGCTGTTGGAACGGCTCAAGCCGAGAAAGGTGGACCGACCACATGGCTGAATTCGATGACTTGATGGCTCAGGCACAGGCCGCCGCGCAGTCTGGAAACCGCCTGGTGGCGCGCGGTTATTGGCGGCGCGCGGCGCGTCTGGCCCCCGACCGGATAGACATCTGGCAAAGTTTGCTCCAAGTGACCGATGCACCGACCGACCGTAAACGCTGCCTGGAAGCCATCGTGCGGCTCGACCCGGCGCAGGTTGAAGCGCAGACCGAACTGGAGCAAATGATCCAGGCCGAGCAGACGGCCGCTCAACAGGTAGCCGCAGAGCAGGCAGTTCAGCCAGAAGAGCCGCAGCCTGCCGTTGAACCGCCCTTGTTCCGCCGCGTCGATGTGACCGATGCCATGCGCTTGCAGTGGGATCGCGATGTCGCTGAAGGCAAAACCCTGTACTGCCTCAATCACCCCAAGCGCGAAACCACACTGCGTTGCAACAGTTGCGGCGCGCCGATCTGCTCTCGCTGCGCCAGCCGCACACCGGTGGGGTTTCGCTGTCGCACCTGCATTTTGACCCAGCAGGCCGTCTTTTACAACTCGCAATGGTACGATTACGTTGTCGCTATCTTGATCTCGCTGGTGCTGGGCACGCCGGCGGCGCTGGTGGCGGCACTGGCCGGCTGGTGGTTTGCCCTGATCATCAGTCCGCTGGCCGGCGGGGTCATCGGCGGGCTGACCTTTCGCGCCATTGGGCGTCGGCGCGGCCGTTGGACATGGCTGGTGGTGGGCATCTGTGTGCTGGTAGGCGCCCTGATCGCCTGGGCGCTGGTTCCGCATGCCCTGGTGACTCTGGCCATCTATGCGGCCATGTCTACCAGCGCGGCCGCTGGTGTGCTGCGCTGGAGCAAATCCAAATAGTCTGTTTGGGTGGCGGCGAAAAGATGAAAAACCGCCTGGCGAATTCCTATGACGATGAGTGAACAAGGGGCTGTCCGCTGCGCTGGAGCAAATCTATATAAAAAGAGACTATGTTAGCCGAACTCAACATTGCCAATTTTGCCATTATCGAAAATTTGCGCCTGGAATTTACGCCAGGCTTTAACGTGTTCACCGGCGAGACCGGTGCCGGTAAATCCATTATCATTGACGCGGTCAGTTTGCTGCTGGGCGGCCGCGCCGACAGCCATGTCATTCGCGCCGGTGCCGACAAGGCCACTGTGGAGGGTATCTTTTTCCTGTCGGAGCGCGAGCAGCAGGTTCTGGCCCTCTTGTTGGAGCAGGAATCGCTGCAAAACCAGGACCCGACCGTGCTGATCCTGACCCGCGAAATTCGTCAGAGCGGCCACAATATCTGCCGCATCAACGGGCGAGCGGTGCGGCTGGGCATTTTGGAACAGTTTGGCCGTCAACTGGTGGACATTCATGGGCAGAGCGAGCATTTGTCGCTGCTGCAAGAACGTTCGCACCTGGACTTTCTCGACCGTTACGGCGGCCTGGAGGCCGAGCGGGCGGCTCTGGCCGGGCAGGTGCGGACGCTGCGGACGGTGCGCCGCGAATTGAGCGACTTGAAGCGCAGCGAGCGCGAGTTGGAACAAAAGGCCGATATGCTGCGCTATCAGGTGGAAGAGATTCGCACCGCCCAACTGCGTCCCGGCGAAGACAAAGAGCTGGAGCAAGAACTGAACCGCCTGTCGAACGCCGAAAAATTGAGCGCGCTGAGCCATGAGGCCTTGCTGGTTTTGGCCGATGGAGAAGAAAATACAAGCACCGCAGCCGACCTGTTAGGCCAGGCCGTGCGTGCTTTGAACGGCCTGGCGCGCATTGACCCGCAGGTTGAACCCTTGCGCCAGCAGGCCCAAGAGTTGGACTATCAATTGGGTGACCTGGTCTCGGCGCTGCGCGATTATCAGGACGAGGTCGAGTTCAACCCCCGGCGACTGGCAGCGGTCGAAGAACGGCTGGCCCTGCTGCGGCGGTTGCAACGCAAGTATGGCGACAGCCTGGACGACATTCTGGCTTTTGCCCAACGTGCTGCCGCCGACCTGAACACCATCGAACACAGCGGCGAGCGCATTGCCGCCCTTCAAGCCCAAGAAGAAACCTTGCTGACGCACATCGGCGAAATGGGAGCTGCGCTGTCGCTGCATCGTCGCCAGGCTGGCCAACACCTGGCCGCCATCGTCGAGGCCGAGTTGGACGAACTCAAGATGGAGCAGGCTCGTTTTGCCGTCGAGGTGGCCTGGCAGCCCGAAGCCAGCGGCGCCATCGTGCGTCAGCCGTCGGCCGAGCTGGGTGAGCGGCCCGGAGCGTACCATTTCGAGTCGCATGGACTGGATCGGGTCGCTTTTGTGATCGCTCCCAACCCCGGCGAACCGCTCAAACCGCTGGCGCAGGTGGCTTCGGGCGGCGAAACGTCGCGCCTGATGTTGGCCCTCAAAACCGCGCTGGCCCGCGCCGATGAGACGCCTACGTTGATCTTTGACGAGATCGATCAGGGCATCGGCGGGCGGGTGGGCAGCGTGGTGGGCCGCAAATTGTGCCGCCTGTCTCGCTCCGACGGCGGCGCACACCAGGTTTTTTGCGTTACCCATTTGCCACAGTTGGCCTGCTATGGCGACCGGCACATCCATGTGCGCAAGTTGTTGGCCGACGAGCGCACCATCACCCGCATCGAAATGCTAGAGGGCGAAGCGCGAGTGATCGAATTGGCGCAAATGCTGGGGCAGGATAGCGAACTGACTCGCCAGACTGCCCGCGAGATGCTGGCCCAACACGGCGAAATTGAGGCGGAATGATGAAATCACACAAACGATGGGGATGGTTTTTCATCCTGGCCGGGCTGTGGAGTATGCTCGGCCAGGCTCAACCGGTTGGTGCCGGGCAGTCTGCCGGCGTCAATGCTCTGATTCTGTTGGATGCCCGGACCATAGCCGAGATGGATCGCACCATCGCCTGGGTCGAATCGCAAGGTGGGCAGGTGCCGGTTTCGTTGTCGCCCAATGCCCTGTTTGTGCGGCTGCCAGGCGAGATGACAGATGCATCGTCGGCCTGGGTGGGGCAGGATGGCATCACACACGTGCTTACCGGCGCAGTAGACCCGGCCCGGCTGCGGTTGACTGCCGACCAATCGGCCGGGTCGGCGGCGTTGGCCGTGGCCGTTTGGAATCACTGGCTGAACACCCCCGCGTCTACTCCCGTACCGCCTGGCAGCGACCTGATCGGCGATGCCTTGCTGCCGCCGGCCGGGGCCGGGTTGCCCTCTGCGCCGCTGGCTCCGCCGGGCAGCTATTACACCAGCGACTTTTTGGCCGGCCGCGTGCAGGTGGACGTGTTTCTGGTCGAGAGCAATGGCAATATAGACCCCAATACCGAAAACTGGACCGTCGCCCAGGTCAATCAGGTGGCGGCCGAGGTGACCGCCGGAGTGAACTGGTGGGCCGAGACGGCCACGCAAGGCGGGCGGCCATCGGCGCAATTGAGCTTTAACCTGACCTTTTATACGCCGTTCAACGAGCCGACCATCGTGGCTACCGGCTATGAACCGATCTCCAGGCCGCAGTCGAATGAAGGATTATGGATCGGCCAGGTGATGACAAATTTGGGGTATACCGACTATTATTGGAGCGCGGTGCGTCGCTATAACAATGATCGTCGCATTGTGCTGGGCCGCGACTGGGCCTATAGCATTTTTGTGGCCAACAGCCTGGTAGACGGCGATGGCCAGTTTTCCGGCGGCTATTTTGCTTATGCGTATCTGTACGGCCCCTTTTCGGTGATGACCTATGACAACGACGGCTGGGGCATTGATCGTATGGAAATGGTCACGGCGCACGAGATGGGGCATATCTTTGCCGCCTTGGACGAATATGCCAGCAGTAGTTGCACCGATACCGAACGTAGCGGCTATTTGAACGTGGCCAATACCAACTGCGAAAATGGCGATCCGCCCACCGAAGACTCGATCATGCGCAGTTCGGGCAGTCAGATGGTCGCTTATCCCAATCACCTGGCCTCTACGCCGGTGCGTGGTATGCTGGGCTGGATCGACAGCGACGGCGACGGCCTGTATGACGTGCTGGATACCACCGTGCAACTTGTTGCCTCGCGCAGCAGTGGCGGCAGTGCAGGGCAGCCGCTCGTTTACAGCGGCACGGCCACCGACATTCCCTTTCCTTCCACCACCCGCCCGTTGGCCTCGATCCAGATCATCAGCCTGGTGGAATACCGCGTAGACGGCGGCCTCTGGCAGTCGGCCGTACCCGGCGACGGCGCGTTTGACGAATATCAGGAATCTTTTACCATTACAACGGCCGCGTTGTACGGTGGCTTGCACATCATCGAAGTGCGGGCCACCAATACGGCCGGCAACACGGCCGCCTGGAGCGATTCCATCAGCATTTTGCTGCCGCCGCAAAATCTGACCGCGACGCGGACTGCTGCCGACCGCATCCAGCTATTGTGGCAGGACCCCAATGCCAGCGAGAGTGGTTCGTATATCGAACGTTCATTCAACGGCATAGATGGCTGGACACAGATCGCTACCGTTGGCGCAGATGTGACCACCTACAACCACGTCGGCCTGACCTGCGGCACCTCTTATTTTTATCGTCTGCGGGCGTACAATGCGCAGGGCCTTTCCGAATACAGCAATCTCGCCACGGCCGCCACACCGATTTGCCCGCCGGCGGCGCCCATTGGTCTGACCGCGTGGGCCTGGCAGCCCGGCCAGATTTTGCTGACCTGGAGTGACCGCAGTGACAACGAAGTCGGGTTCAAGGTGGAGCGTTCGCTCAGCGGCACCGGGGAGTGGGCGTTGATCGGCACAGTGGGCAGCAATGTCGCTGCCTTTACCGACACAAATCTGCCCTGCGAAGCAGTTTATTTTTATCGCGTGCGCGCCTGGAATGACGGCGGCGAGTCGGCCTATAGCAACATAGACCAGGCGACGACCTTGATTTGTCCGCCATCTCCGCCCGATGGCCTGACGGCTTTGTCCTGGCAGTCGAGTCAGGTGAATTTGGCCTGGAATGACCGCAGCGATAACGAGGATGGATTTGTAGTGGAGCGTTCGCTCAACGGTGTGGATGGGTGGCAAGAGATTGCTCTCTTGGGCAGCGATACCGTCGCTTTTACCAACGGCGGCCTGTCTTGTGGGGAAACCTATTTTTACCGCGTCTATGCCCATAACCAGGGCGGTCGGTCGGCCTACAGCAACATAATCAATGCCACGACCAAAGAATGGCTGTTTTTGCCATGGGTGGCGCGCTCCAGTCAGCCGTAACCGTTCAGCAGATTGAGCCTGTCGAAATCTGCGCTGGCTGCTCAATGTTTACATGTTGATGTGATGACAATACAGCCCACCCGGCTGGGGTGATCCTCCACCATCGCAGTGCGCTCTACCTGGCGGATCATCCAGAGGATCAGCCAGTCGCCGCCGGCGCCAAACACAAAAATCAGCCCCCAGATCAACAGCACGTCCTGGCCGCTGCAGAGGGCTATCAGGCAAGGCAGCAGGCCCACCAACAGGCCGGGCAGGGCCGTCCCCCACCGATAAGCGGTGATGTGCACTGGGCGGCGGCAGTGCGCATAGGGGGTCAGGGTTTTCCAGTTCAGGCCAAAACGTACCGCACTCAACGGCTGCCGGCCCAGCCAGGCCCACGAAACGGCGTGGATGACTTCGTGCAGCACCGCCCCCAGCAAAATTGCGGCGATGGCCAGGATGCCTGCTCCCAGCGGCGCCCAGTAAAAAGCCGCCTGCCTTCCGGCCCAGGCGCGGCCAATCTGTGATAGCGCATCAAACCAGCCCCACATCTGTCTGGATGCGCGCTCGATCCAGCCTGCGCCCCAGGCCCGGGTATACAGCCACGTCAGCGCGGCCACTGCCGGCAACGGCGTGAGCATGCCATAGAGGTTGGCCCGGAAAAAAGAAACCGTGAAATCGCGCCTTGTTTCCATTGATTTGACCTCATTCAATTGGACCGATCTATGCGGTTATTTTATCACAGATTGGGCGAAAAAGGCCAGCCGGCTGCCGGACGGCCAGAAGGAGTACCTCTTTGAAAATCAACCCCTTGCTGGATCATCCCGATGTTGTGTTGATTTCGCGGACGCCGGTGAGCGAGCCGCCCCGACACGACCATTTTGCCTGTGCCGCCTGCCAGATTTTGACGGCTATGCAGATCGAGGTGGAAGGCGAGCCGGTGGTGATCAAGCCCAATGCCACTATCGCCGAGCGGTTTGCCGACCCGGACAGCGGCGTGACCACTCATCCGGCCTGCGTGCAAGAATTGATTGACCATCTGTGTCGGCACGGTGGGGCGGTCGGTCGCATGCACATCATCGAAGATCCGCGCAACAGCGACGACGACGAGCCGCGCCATTGGCACGGCACCGGCTATGATGTGTTGGCCGAAAAAACGGGCGTTTCGCTAAGCAGCCCTACCGCCGAGACGAGCGTGTCACTGCAGCCGCCACGCCCGTTGGCTCTGCCCGCGCTGCGCGTCAGCCGTCTGGCCGCCGACCCCAACACGACGTTGATCAATGTCCCCAAGCTCAAGACACACAATCTCGGTATCACCACCCTCTGCCTGAAAAACCTGATGGGTCTGGTGTATGTGCTGGATCGTCATTTCTGCGGGCAGGCCTGGCGTGAACTAGGGCCGCAGGTGTGGCAGAACCCGCGCCCGCGCCACGAATGGCTGGACCGCCCCACACACGAACGGTGGCAGGAAGGGTTGGCCCGCCGTCTGGCCGACACGGCGCAAATTTTACACCCGCGCCTCAACCTGGTCGAAGGCGTGGTGGGACGCGAAGGCACTGGTTTTCAGCGTGGATGCAACCGGTTGCTGGGCCTGATGATTGCCGGCATCAACATGGTGGCCGTAGACAGCGTGGCCAGCTATTTGATGGGCTTTGATCCGCAGCAGCTTGTTTACCTGCGCGTGGCCGTCGAGGCCGGGTTGGGCGTGGCCGACGGTGTGCGCCTGAATGACCTGAACCGGCTGCGCGTTTATACTGTTCAAGACGGCGCGCCGACGCTCTGCTCCGACCTGGAGGCCTGGCGCGTCCGCCCGCCTTTTCGGGTCATTTCGGACATTGTGGACCAAGAACCCTGTCCGTTTTAATTCAAAGGAGAGTTTCAAATGTCTTTTAACGTCAAAAAACGCGGCAAATTGACCTATTATTATCAGGGCGAGCATCCGGTGCTTTCGGCGCTGGTGACAGAAGAGCAGCCCGACGGCGACCTGAAAATCTATTTTGCCGGGCTGACCGGCGGCTATTCGGCGCAAGGGGTGCTGGGGTTGGCAGAGTTGGTGACGATGGACCCGCACCGTGAGATTCCGCTGGTGTTTCAGTGCTGGGAAAAGTGGCTGCGCGATGCCGGCATCTGCGATTCGCTGCGACAAATTGATTTCATCGAAGTGCATGCGTTCGGCTGTCAGCCCAAGTCGCCCAACCCGCTGGTAGACCCACTGGGCTATGCCGCCGAGCAGGACCGTCTGCGGGCGGCCTATGCCGAGGCCTATCGCAGTTTTTTCCGCGACTATATGCCTGATAACGGCGTGCCGGCCCGCTTTACCGTGCATCTGCTGGATGTCCCCGACAAGGCCGCGTCCTATGAATTTTATTCGACCGCTTTGTATCAAAAAGCGTTGCAGAATACCTAGAGGAGACGGCGATGACAATCTTGTCTTTGCTGCTCAAGGGCGGGCACGTGCTCGATCCGGCGCACGGCATAGACGGTGTGATGGATGTGGGCATTGCCGGTAAGCAGATCGCTCGCGTGGCCGCCGACATTTCGCCGGCCGACGCGGCGCAGACGGTGGATGTGTCGGGCTATGAGGTGACGCCGGGAATCGTGGATATTCACACGCACGTCTATACCTTTCGACCCCAAGGCAGCAGCTATGTCGAGGGCATGAATGCCGATGCTCACCTGCTGGCTGTCGGTGTGACCACGACAGTGGATGCCGGCACGGCCGGCTGGCAGCATTGGGCCGATTTCAAGACGCACTGCATAGATCGTTCGCAAGTGCGCATCCTGGCCTTTCTCAACATTGCTGCCGGCGGCATGGTCAACGGCGAGTCGGAGCAAAACCTGGCCGACCTCGACCCGCGCGTTGCCGCGGCGATAGTGGCGGCCTTTCCCGATGTGATCGTCGGCATCAAGACGGCGCACTATTGGACCAGCAAGCCCTGGGACGACGAGCATCCACCCTGGGCTTCGGTGGAGCGGGCCATCGAGGCGGCCGAGCGGTGCGGCAAACCAGTGATGGTGGACTTTTGGCCGCGTCCGCCTGAACGCTCCTACCCTGACCTGCTTTTGAAATTCCTCCGCCCCGGCGACATGCACACCCATGTCTTTGCCCAGCAATTCCCCATTCTCAACGAGCAAGGGCGGGTCAACGACTGGATGTGGCAGGCACGCCAGCGCGGCGTTTTGTTCGATCTGGGGCATGGGGCGGCCAGTTTTTGGTTTCGCAACGCTGCGCCGGCCCTGCGCGATGGGTTTGCCTCCGACTCGATCAGCACCGATTTTCACATGGGCAATATCAATGGGCCGGTGGTAAGCATGCTGCACACCATGTCCAAGTATCTCAATATGGGCATGCCGCTGGGCGAGGTGATTGCCCGCTCGACATACATCCCGGCCCGGCAGGTGGGACACCCCGAACTGGGGCATTTGGGCGTGGGCAGCGAGGCCGATGTGGCCGTGCTGGCGCGGCGGCAAGGGCGGTTTGGCTTTGCCGACTGTGGCAAGGCGCGGCTGGTCGGCAGCGAGAAACTGGAATGTGTCATGACCGTGCGCGGCGGGCAAATCGTCTATGATCCCGGCGGCCTGAGCATGCCCGACTGGGAGCACGCGCCGGCGGCTTATTGGAATGTCCCGCAGCTTCAAAACTCGAAATGGTAAAGGACAAAATGGATATTTACGATAGATTGGGTGTCAAAAAAATCATCAACGGCTATGCCACCCTGACCCGACTGGGCGGCTCGTTGATGCCGCCAGAGGTGTTGGCGGCGATGGCCGAAGCGGCGCAGCATTTTGTGGATATAGACGAACTGCAAGACAAGGTAGGGCGGCAAATTGCCGAATGGACGCACAACGAGGCCGCCTATGTCAGCAGCGGGGCGGCGGCCGGGTTGGCTCTCAGCACTGCCGCCTGCATCACCGGCCTTGATCCCGACCGGCGCGACCGGTTGCCCTACACCGACGGTCTGAAAAATGAGGTGTTGGTGCATCGGCGCGGGCGGGTGGGCTATGACTTTGCCATCCGGCAGGCCGGCGGCCGGCTGATCGAAATTGGCGATGAACAAGGCGCGTCGCCCGACGAACTGGAGCAGGCGATCAACGAACGCACGGCGGCTGTTTTTTACTTTTACAATGCCCATTTTATGGATGGGCAGGTGCCGTTGGCGCAGGGCATCGAGATCGCCCATCGGCATGGGCTGCCGTTGATCGTGGACGCGGCGGCGCAAATTCCGCCGGTGGAAAACCTGTGGCGATTTACGCACATGGGCGCCGACCTGGCCTTGTTCAGCGGCGGCAAGGGGCTGTGCGGCCCGCAAAGCAGCGGCCTGATTTTAGGCCGCCGTGACCTGATTGCCGCCTGCGCATTCAACGCCTGCCCGCGTCCCTTTATCGGCCGGCCGATGAAAGTGGGCAAAGAAGAGATGGTCGGCTTGATGGCGGCGGTGCGCTGGTACCTGGACCTGGATCATCAGAAATTGATGGATACGTATGAAAATCAGGTGCGCCTGGTGATTGAGGTGTTTGATGGACGACCGCACCTGGCAGCGCGGCGCAGCTTTCCTAGCGAGGCCGGCCAACCCATGCCGCGCGCCGAGATTTTGCTGGATGAAGCCGGCCTGAGCATCAGCCGTGACGAGGTGCTGCGTCAATTGCTCCAGGGCCAGCCGGCCATTGCTCTGGCCCCCTCAGAGGCCGGCGGCATCTATGTCAATCCACAAACGCTGCGGCCCGGCCAGGAAAAGGTGATCATTGAGCGGATCGAGGAAATTTTGGGCATACGGAGATAAAAATATGAAACGAGAACTCGTTGATTGGGAAAATCCGCAGGTGATCGGCCGGCGCAAACAGCCCGGCCACGCACCATTGATAGACGGTGATGCGATGTCGATGTCGCTGAACGGATGGTGGAAGTTTCACCTGGCTCCAGGCCCAGAGCAGGTGCCAGAGGGCTTTTATTATCCCAACTTTGACGTGTCGGCCTGGCCCGATCTAGCCGTGCCGGGCAACTGGCAGCTTCCGGCGGCCTGGAAGCCTGAACATTGGCAAGCGCAAACATTTAAAGACATTCCCATTTATACAAATGTTCATTATCCTTTTGAACCCAATCCGCCCCTGGTGCCGTGCGAGAACCCCACCGGCTGCTATCGCACCTCTTTTGTGCTGCCCGATGACTGGGCCGACCGGCGCGTGTTTATCCTGTTCGAGAGCGTAGACTCGGCCTTTTATCTGTGGATCAACGGCCAGGAGGTGGGTTACAGCCAGGACAGCCGCCTGCCGGCCGAATTTGAGATCACGGCCTATGTGCGCCCCGGTCAGAATACGGTGGCCGCGCAGGTGATGCGTTACTCGGATGGCTTTTATCTCGAAGATCAAGATTATTGGCACCTCAGCGGCATCCAGCGCGATGTGATCGTATACGCCAAACCGCCGGTCTATATCTGCGACTGGACGGTGCGCACCCGGCTGGACGAATCATATCGAGATGCGATCCTGTCTATCGAGGCATTCATTCCGCGCGGGCCCGAAATGGCCTCTTTTTGCGTCGAAGCGATGCTTTATGACGCAGAAAACAAGCCGGTGTTCGATCAACCGCTTTCAGCGCCGGTCAGCGACTGGACACCGCATCAAAACACGGTCAGGACCGGCTGCGCCATGCTGTCGGCGCCAGTGCAAGGGCCGCTGCTGTGGACGGCCGAGACACCGCATCTCTATACTCTGTCATTGACGCTGAAAAACGCCGCCGGCGCAGCGGTGGATCGGGTGAGCGGGCGGGTGGGTTTTCGGCAGATCGAGATTCGAGATGGTTTGCTGCTGCTCAACGGGCGGCGGTTGGTCTTGCGCGGGGTCAACCGCCACGAGCATCATCCCAGCCGCGGCCGCGCCCTCACCCGTGAGGATATGCGCCGCGACATTGTGCTGATGAAACAACTCAATTTCAATACGGTGCGCACCAGTCACTATCCCAATCACCCCGCCTGGTATGATCTGTGCGATGAATATGGCCTGTATGTCATTGACGAGGCCAACATCGAGACACATGGCCTCTATGGCGAGTTGAGCCACGACCCGCTGTGGGCCAATGCGTTTTTGGATCGGGGTATGCGCATGGCTCAGCGCGACAAGAACCATCCCTGCGTGATCATGTGGTCGCTGGGCAACGAATCGGGTGTGGGGCCGCATCAGGCGGCCATGGCGGCCTGGCTGCGCTATGACGATCCTACCCGGCCGATCCATTCGGAAAGCGGACGGCCGGGGCCGGCGGTCAGCGACGTGTTCAGCGTCATGTATCCCGACCTGGAGTGGATGCGTCAGGTGCTGGCCGATCACGCCGAAAAACGCCCGTTGATGATGTGCGAGTATGCCTATGCCAAAGGCAATAGCACGGGCAATTTTTTCAAATTTTGGGAGATGGTGGATCGCTATCCGCGCTTTCAAGGCGGCTGTATCTGGGACTGGCACGACAAATCTCTGCTCAAGCCGTGCGAGCAAGACCAGACTCGCTTTTATTGGAGCTATGGCGGCGATTGGGGCGGCGATTTTAACTATGACCAGGACAACGAAGACCCGCAAATGTGCTGCAACGGCATCGTCGGCCCCGACCTCGTTCCGCACCCCGGCGCGTGGGAGGTCAAGCAGGTGCAGGCTCCGGTGGACGTTCTGGAGCAAGAGGTTTTGGAAGGGCAGTTTGTGCTTTGGAACAAGTATCACACCCTCGACCTGAGCCACCTGGACATTGGCTGGGAGTTGACGTTGGATGGACAGATCATCCAGTCGGGCCTGCTGCCTCCGTGCCACCTGGCCGCCGGTCTCCAGTCGCCGCTGACCGTGCCGTTCACCCAGCCCGACTCGCTGGTGCCGGGCGGGGAATACCATCTGACCATCCGCCTGATCTTGAACCGAGACGCACCCTGGGCCGGGCGAGGGCATGAGGTGGCCTGGCGGCAGTTCAAGGTGCCTTTTCCTGTGCCGTCCAGACCGGTGCGAGTGGTCGTGGCCTGCCCAGGCCTGGAGATGACCGACACCGACGGGCGGTTGACCGTCGGCGGCCCGCATTTTCGCCTGGTGATGGACCGGGCGAGCGGCCAGATGGTCGAATATTCGGCGAACGGGCGGTCGTTGTTGCAAAGCGGCCCACTGGAGAATTTTTACCGTGCGCCCACCGATATTGATCTGCTGATGGGCAACCCGCCGGCTATGGTGCATCAGTGGCGGGCGGCTGGCCTGGACCGGCTGGCGCGAGAGATGCGCATTTTTGAAGCGGCGTTCATCCATGATACAATGGTGCAGGTGCGCGTGGCGACGCATTTGTGCGGTGAGGGTTCAGATTGCGGCATAGACAGCGAGATCGTTTATCGCATAGATGGGCGGGGTGAGGTGGTTCTCTGCCACACTGCATCTATTGACGAGCGCATGCCCTATGTGCCGCGAGTGGGGCTGGAACTGGTTTTGCCGGGCGCGTTCGGGCAACTCACCTGGTATGGCCGCGGCCCGCACGAGAATTATGCCGACCGTCAGCGCGGCGCGGCGGTGGGGCTTTATCGCAGCACGGTGGCCGAACAGTTTACGCCATACGTTTACCCGTCCGAGTGTGGCGGCAAGCAAGATGTGCGCTGGCTGGCTCTGACCGATGCGCAGGGTGATGGTTTGATGGTTTGCGGCGCCGATCTGTTTCACTTTGACGCGCTCCATTACACCATCCAGGATTTGGCCGCTGCCGGGCACTTGCACAGGCTCACGCCGCGCCAGGCTGTCATTTTGCACCTCGACGGGCGGCACATGGGTGTGGGCGGTGATGATGGCTGGATGTCGACGGTGCATCCCGAATTTCTGATCTATCCCGGCCGTTATCGTTATACGCTGTGCCTGCGGCCGGTCACCTCACAAGACAACCTGGCCGCGTTGGGGCGGATGTGGAGCGACACCGCTCTGCTTTGAACACACCAAATCATAGATTGATCATCCAGGAGGATTTATGCGACCCGTTGAAATCAAACCCGGCATTTACTGGATCGGCGTCAATGACCGCACCACCGATCTGTTTGAAGGACTGTGGCCGATCACTCAGGAAGGCGTTTCGTACAATGCCTATATTGTCCGAGGTGAAAAAAGCGCGCTGATTGACCTGAGCAAGTCGTTCAAGAGCGACGAGTTTTTCAACCAGATTGACAGCGTGATTCCGGCCGATCAGCTCGATTACATTGTGATCAACCACATGGAGCCGGATCATTCGGGCGTGCTGAGCATGCTGCGACGCATCGCCCCGCAGTCGACGATCATTGGCACGCCCAAGACCAAAGATATGCTTCAGTCGTTCTACAATATCACCGAAAACGTCCAGGTGGTCGGCGATGGTGATACGCTGGACCTGGGCACGCGCACTCTCAAGTTTTTTCATACCCCCTTTGTCCACTGGCCCGAAACGATGATGACCTACGACGTGGACGCTCAAGTGCTGTTTTCTTGTGATGCCTTTGGCAGCTATGGGGCCTTGCGCGGCATCTTGTTCGATGACGAGTGCACCGACCACGAGTTTTACAAGCGCGAGGCGTTGCGTTATTATGTGAATATCGTCGCTCTGTTTAGCACGTCGGTGCTTAAAGCCATCAACAAGCTGACCGGTCTGCCCATCTCGGTGATCGCTCCTTCGCATGGGCTGATCTGGCGTTGTCACCCCGAAACCATCGTCAACGAGTACCGGCAGTGGGCCGAGTATGCCGGTGCGCCCGGCGAGGTGGGTGTCACCTTGATCTATGGCACCATGTACGGCAATACCGAAAAAATGATGGATGCTGTGGCCCAGGGCATTTCGGAGGCCGGCGTGCCGGTGAGCATTTTCGACGCCGCACACACTCATGCCAGCTATATTTTGCCTTCTCTGTGGACGCAGCGCGGGGTGATGGTGGGTGCGCCGACTTATGAGGGTGGGCTGTTTCCGCTGGTGGCGCATGTGCTAGACATGGCCGTGCAAAAGCGCATTCGCGGCAAAACGGCGGCCCGCTTTGGCAGCTATGGTTGGAGCGGCGGAGCGCAAAAAGAGTTTGAGAAAATCATCGAACCGCTCAAATGGCAGCTCGGTGGTTCGTTCGAGTTTGTGGGCGCACCCAGCGAACAAGAATTGAGCCAGGGATTGGCCTTTGGCAAAGCCTTTGGCGAGTTGCTGCGCGGCAGTTGACCGTGTGTTTGCGGCCTGGAACGGGGCAGGGCTTGTCCCTGCCCTATGGGCGCTCTTGGACGTGCGCCGCAGGCTACAAGTTGTCAGCCCGACCGGATTGTGTTATAATCGCCACGATTTCCGGCCCCTGTAGCTCAGAGGATAGAGCAGTGGTTTCCTAAACCATGTGTCGTGGGTTCAACTCCCGCCAGGGGCGTATCGCCTGGATTGACCTGCCCTTGCACGCTGTTGCAAGGGCATTGTTGTTTAGTGCCTGTGTTTACAGGGAGGTAAACGTTGCGCACCCTATATTTCCTCTTGATCTCGTTGATAATCCTCGTCTCGTGCAATCCTGCCTCGCCTACCGTACCTCCTGCCTCGCCGACCGCGCCGCCTACCTCGACTCCGCCGCCCTCGCCCACGCCCGACCTGGCGCAGGTCCTGGCGCAGATCAAGCGCGGCGGGCGCGCCGGCCAGCCCACTCCTCAGGATGAAGAAGGGCGCGGCATCTGGCCGCTGCGCGATCAGCCCGATGGTCGCTCTGAGGCCGTTTATCCGCCCTTTGTTCTCGGCCCGCGCCGCCAGACCGACCAGATGGTGCGGCAGCTCTATATGCTGCTGCCGGCCGACCTGCGCCGCTCGACCGCCGTGATCATCACCGACCGCCTGATGCAAAACCCCGAAGCCTATCTGCCCTACCTGCGCTCCAGGCCCAAGGTGGTCATTTGGGGCAATTTTGTGGGCATTGGCCAGGCCACTGTGGACGAGCCATGGTTCACCCGCCGACACCGCCAGGAATTGGAAATGGGCCAGTGGGCGATTCAAATGGCCCAGGCTTTGGGCCGAGAGGTGATCGCTGTGCGCTATACTATGGGCGACTCGATCTCGCCGTACAGCGACACGGTGCGTCGGCGGCTGCAAGGTCAGCTCGACGAGATGTTGACGCAGCAAGGTCTGGCGGCTCTGGTCGCGCCGATCAGTTGGGGCGCCGACGAGATGGCCCCACTGGCTATGGCCGCCTTGCTGCCGCCGCTGCGGGTGCGGGTGACGCTGGAAACGGACGATTGCCGGCATCACTGGGACGGCGGCAAAACCACCGCCGAGGTTCTCCGCTCCAAGCTGGCCGAGGCCGGGCTGATTTGGGTGCCGGATGGCTCACCGTTTGATTTTGAGGTGCTGGTACTGACCAACGTCGAGGGTGAGGATGGCATTTTTCCTGACGTGACGCGGCAGCGCGCGCTGGATGAGCAGACCCTGTCTCCTTTTTTGAGCTATAACCAGGAACAACAGAGCAAATTGGTGATTATTGATGCGCGAATGTTTAATGGCTCGTGGGATCGCCTCAGCGCGCTGCCGGTCTGCGATGTGCTGGCCTATGGCGGATGGGGCACTCTGGCCAACAAGGCCGGCCTGACTCTGGCGGCGGCCAAAATTTTGTTCTATGCCCAAAATCCGGCGGCGCGGCAGCAGCTTTACCTGGAAGCCGTGGCGCATGATGTTTTTGCCAACGGCTATCGCCACGGACGTGACATGTTGATCCCTCGGCTGGCGCAGCAGGGCATCGAGTTTGATCATTGGGGCGGCTATACCTTGCCGGAGCAGGTGACGACGGTGTTTGCCGCTCTGAACCAACTGGTCAGCGCCGAAATGTCGGCGCATTTTGCCGCCGCCGGCTGTATGGCCGGGCGCACCGTGCGCCTGACGCCGCAGCTCTGGCGCACGTTCGAGAGCGAGGCGCACCTGCTGCCTGTGCAGCCCGGCCAGGTGGACGTGGTGGGGGTGTACCGCCGCGATCTCGACCCCGCTGTGTTCGACCCGACCGCCGGCACCGGTTTGCGCCGGTTCACCCTGGATGATCTGGTCGGTGATGCATCCCGGTAGGGGCAGGGTTTACCCCTGCCCTCCTCATGTTGTGTTTTGGTCATCCTCTGTGTTATAATCAATCTGTGACTCCACTGAAAAAAGTGCCTTACCACTGAAACACCGGGTTCGCAGAAAATACAAATAGTCGTAAAATTATTTTAATTTTCATTAATGCTCGTCATTTTCAGTGTTCTCAGTGCCTCAGTGGTGAAAATGACCTCTTTTCAGGAGAGCCATCTGCCTGATTCGACCATTCACCTGCCAGGAGGAGCCCATGAGCAGCGATCCCCAGTCACAAAACCCCTTTGCCGGGCTGATCGGCCGCGTGTTAGAGGCGGCCGCCCAACTCAAGAACCAGTTTTTGTTTTTTGCTGTGCTGGTCCTGGTGCTTTCGATTGTCGCCGGGATGTTTGTGCCGCAGTGGTTGGACAAGGGCGGGCGCGGCCTGCTGTACACCCTGACCGGGCTGGCCTTTCTGGCCTTTTTGGTCGGCCTGTTCGAGCCGGCTCTATCGGCCCGACTGACCGTAAAAAAAGAGACAGGCCAGGGCAAAGATGCAGCCCAAAAGTCCGCGCCAGAGGCAGAAACCACCCAACCGGCCAACCACCCAACCCTCTCCCCGGACGCCCTGCGCGCGTGTTACCTGGAATCGCTCGTCGCTGATTGCTGCCGGGCGCGCTTGATTGGCGTGGACCCCAGCGCCTCCGATCCCAGCCGCGGCGGGATGACGCTGGAAAGCCTCTATGTGGCGTTGGACACCAAAACCCAGGTGGAAATAAAAGAAAAAGAGAAAAAGCGCGAGCGCCAAGACCCACTGGCAGATCGCCAATCTCGCCCGCTTTCTGCCCTGGAGGCGCTGGCTCGCGCTCCCAACCGGCAAATCGTGCTGCTGGGTCTGCCGGGTGCGGGAAAATCCACCTTTGTGCGCTATTTGATACTGCGCATGGCTCAGGCCTTGATCGATCCTTCACGCAATCTGGCCGAGGACTTGCCCGGCTGGACGCGCCGGCCTTTGCTGCCGCTGATCGTGTCGCTGGGCCGCCTGGCCGAGAGTATCCCTGCCGGCAGCGAGCGCGGCAGCGCCGAATGGGTGGAACGATTCATTCGCGCGACGCTGGATGCTGACAAGCACCTCAAGGGTTATGGCGACGCGCTGCTGGACGAGCTGCGCCGTGACGGCGGCCTGGTGTGCTTTGATGGATTGGACGAGGTGGCTTCACTCGATATGCGGCCCGTCGTGCGCGAATCGGTGGAAGCATTTGCTGTGCGGTATGGCCGCAATGGCGCGACGACTTGCCTGGTGACGTGCCGCACCTTTTCCTATACCGACGCGCGCTGGGAGCTTGCGGGGTGGCCGGTGTACGAGTTGGCGCCTTTTGACCCGGATCGTATACGCGATTTCGTCAATGCCTGGCACGATGAACTGCAGCGGATCGACCCGGCCGGCGCAGAAAACTATGCGCACAAGCGCCAGCATCTGTTGCAAGCCCTGCGTCCCGGCGACCGTCGCCGTTTGGACGAGATTGCACCCAACCCGCTGATTCTCACTGTGATGGCGGTGGTGCACACTCACGAGGGCGAACTGCCCGATGCGCGGGCGCTGGTTTACGAAAAGTGTATCGATTTGCTCTTGATCCGCTGGGAATTAGAGCGCGGCATCCAGGGGCGGGCGCAAAAGCGCAGTCTGTTGGATGCGCTGGCGATTCCTCGCATTACCCTGGACAACGCCTTGCAAGAGATCGCCTACCGGGCGCACGAGGTGGAAAAACGTCCCGGTGTCACCGATGGGCAGGCGGCGTTGGTGACAGAAGACTTGCTGGCAGGGCTGCTGCGAGCCGCTTTTGGCGATCCAGGCAAGGTTGAAACCTTTTTGGACTATAGCCAGAGCGCCAACGGCTTGTTGATGCTGCAGGGTGTCGCGCCTTTGCCCGACGCCCCTCAAGATGCGCCGCCCAGAAAGGTGTACGCCTTTCCGCACCTGACCTTTGAGGAATACCTGGCTGGCCGCTATCTGCGCCGTTTGCCCAACCGGGCCGCGCGCGTGCGCGAGCATCTGGATCGCAGCGACCGCTGGCGCGAACCGGTGATGCTGTTGGGCGAACACCTGTGCTTTCGTGACGGAGATTTCGAGCCGATGGATCAGATCATCGACCGGCTTGTGCCGCCAGAACCGCCGGCCGCGCCGACGCCGGCCGACTGGCGTGCCGCGTGGATGGCCGGCGATCTGTTGATGCTCTACCGCCGCGCGCTGCAAGGCCGGCCGCCCTGCGACGATCACGTGGTGCGCCGCCTGGCCGATCTGGTCCAAGCCGGCGCGCTCACGCCGCTTGAACGCGCCGCCGCCGGCCGCGCCCTGGCCGTTTTAGGCGACCCTCGCCCCGGCGTTGGCGTTGATGTAGGGGCAAGGCTTGCCCTTGCCCTCTCGGGGGGGCAGGTGCAAGACCTGCCCCTACCAGATACCCACCTGCCCCTGCCGGATATTCAATGGCGTTTTGTGCCGGCCGGGCCGTTTGTGATGGGCGCATCCCGAACCGAAACCCGGCTGATCCACCCCGGCACCGGCGAACCCTTGACCGTGCCGCCCGACCCGCTGGCGTATGAGGATGAAGGCCCGGTGCATATCCAGGATATTCCCTATGATTATTGGATTTCGCGTTATCCTGTCACCAACGCCCAGTTTCGGTGTTTTATAGAGGACGACGGTTATGAAAAACCGGATTGGTGGAGCAAGAGCGGGTGGGGCTGGCGGCAACAAACAGGGCATCGCGGCCCGGTTCTATATGGCGGCGCGTTCGATCTGGACAATCACCCGGTAGTGGGTGTGACCTGGTACGAGGCGGCGGCATTTTGTGGCTGGCTGACCGCAAAATTGCGAATGGCGAATAGCGTCTTGGGCGATGGGCAAGGCCACGAGGTGGCGATGGGCGATTTGCCATTTGTCATTCGCTTGCCCCAAGAGGCCGAATGGGAAAAAGCCGCCCGCGGCGGCCTGCTCATCCCAACCACCCAACCGCCCAACGACCCGACGACCCAGCCATCCAACGACCCAATCGCCGGGCTGCAACCCAACCCCAATCCGGCGCGTCGCTATCCCTGGGGAGAGACGCCGCAGGCCGACCAGATTGACTCAGAGCGGGCCAACTATGATCAGACCCTGATCGGCAGCACCAGCGCGGTGGGCTGTTTTCCCTGGGGGGCCGGCCCCTATGGCTGCCTGGACATGGCCGGCAATGTGTGGGAGTGGTGTGCCACCCAATGGGAAGATAATTATAAAAATTATAAGAATAATAATGATGCAGAAGGTGAAATACCTCGGGTGTTGCGCGGCGGCGCGTTCCATCTCGATGGCTGGAATCTGCGTTGCGCCTCTCGCGACTGGAACTATCCCAATAGTGTGTACTGGAGCTGGGGTTTTCGGGTGTTGGCGGCGTTCCCCGTCTTGGCCGTCCCGTAGGGACGGGCGCCCCGTAGGGGCGGAGGCTCTGGTCTCTCTGATCTCTGATCTTGCCTCTGATCTCTGGGGGTGGGGGGGCGGGGGGCGGGGTCTCCCGCCCCCCGCCCGAGTTGAAATCGAGTAGCAAGTGGTGCGAGTCGGTTATGGGCGAACTTTATGATCGCGTCTGCAATTGGAACAATCTGTTGACTGCCTGGCGGCAGGCGGCCCAAGGCAAACGGCGGCGAGAGCCGGCCGTGCGGTTTGAACATCGTTTGGAAGACAATCTGGTCTGGCTGCAAACCGATCTGCAAGAAAAAACCTATCGCCCCGGCGCGTATGTGTCGTTTTACATTCACGAACCCAAGCGGCGGCTGATTTCGGCGGCGCCGTTCCGCGATCGGGTAGTGCATCATGCCTTGTGCAATGTCATTGAGCCCATTTTTGAACGTTCTTTTATCTCGGATAGCTATGCCAATCGTCGAGGCAAAGGGACACACCGCGCTCTGGATCGTTGTCAAGAGTTGGCGCGCCGTTATAGGTATGTTTTGCAATGCGACGTGCGGCAGTTTTTCCCCAGCATTGATCACACCATTTTGCGCGATACGCTGGCGCGCAAGATTGCCGATGCCGATGTGCTGTGGTTGATCGACCAAATTTTGGCCGGCGGCGCCGGCGTATTGAGAGAAGAATATCAGATGGTCTATTTTCCCGGCGACGACCTGTGGGCTGTGTTGAGGCCCAGGGGCTTGCCCATCGGCAACCTGACCAGCCAGTTTTGGGCCAATTGTTATCTCAATCCGTTCGATCATTTTGTCAAGCGAGAGTTGCGTTGTAGCAAGCCGCGCGGTGACTATGTGCGTTATGTGGATGATATGCTCTTGTTTAGCGATGACAAATCGCGACTGTGGGATTGGCGACGGGCAATCCTTGAGCGGATGGCTCGTCTGCGGCTGACCATCCATGAAGAGTGTGCGCATCCTTACCCAACAGAGACGGGAATTCCCTGGTTGGGTTTTCGGATCTGGTCTACGCATCGTCGGCTCAAAAGCCGCACAGGGTTGGCCTACCGGCGGCGGCTCAAGTGGCTGCTGGCCGGCTGTGCGCGCGGCCAGGTCTCGCGCGATCAGGTAGATGCGTCGGTGCGCGGCTGGATCAACCACGCGCGGCATGGCGATACCTGGGGGCTGCGCCGCGCCATGTTTGCCGGGCTGGTCATCCCGGCGAGGAGGAACGATGGGGGAAGAGATGCTGGCGATCGCCCGCACCTATGATTTCATCGGCTGGCTGCTGCCGCACACTGAACATTTTCCGCGCAGTCAGCGGTTTGTGGTCACCCGGCGGCTGCAAGATGCCGTGTTGGATTTGTATGAGCGGCTCACTGAAGCCAATGCTCGTCGTGGCAAGGCCCGACTGGAGCGATTGCAAGAAGCCGATGTCTCGTTGGACAAGGCGCGGCATTATTTACGTTTGGTTGCACAGTGGGGCTGGCTATCGGGCGCACAGTATCAACACGCTGCCAGGCTGGTCGCCGAGATTGGGCGGCTGCTGGGTGGCTGGATCAAACAAAGTGGAGGCACATCGGGGTGACAGAGTCACCCTTTGTGTAGGGCCAGATCGAAAGGTGCGCTGGGTGTTGCGCGGCGGCGCGTTCCATAACAATGGCAGGAATCTGCGTTGCGCCTATCGCAACAGGAACAATCCCAATAATGAGAACAGGAACAGGGGTTTTCGGGTGTTGGCGGCGTTCCACGACTTGGGGTAGTAGCGGGCCGGAAATGTTCGGCGGGCCGTTGGCGTCTGCCGAACCGAGGCGAACAAGACGGCGCGATCTGGTCCTGCCCGTGCCTGCTCAGACAGGTGTCGGGCCAATACAGAATCGGCCTGCGCCCTGGGTTCGTCCCTGGCGCAGGCCTTTGGGTCTCTCCGCGCCGATGGTTTTTGTCGGCGTGTTTTTGGGGTGGTCTGGAAAATGGTCGCCTGGTAGGGGCAGGCCTTGTGCCTGCCCGCTTTGTGCCTACGTGTTTTCGCGCGCCAGCCGTAGCGTCACCGTTGTTCCCTGGCCGGGTTGGCTGTCCAGGTGCAGCGTGCCGCCGTGCCGCTCGATCAGGGCGCGGGCGATGGCCACGCCCAACCCGCTGCCGCCCTGCGCTCGCGAGCGCGCCCGGTCGGCGCGGTAAAATCGCTCGCCGATGCGCGGCAAGTCTTGGGCGGTAATGCCCATGCCGCGATCCTGAATTTCGATCTGCACCCACTGCCCCTCTGTTTTCACCGTCACCGTCACCACCCCGCCGGACGGTGAGTATTTGATGGCATTGTCGAGCAAATTGAGCAATACCTGGGTCAGCCGGTCAGAGTCGGCCTGGATGGACGGCATGTCGGCGTCGGCCGCAACCTGAATGTTGATCCCTTGCACCTCGGCCTGCGGGGACAGTTGGGCGATCACCGCGCTGATCAGGGCCGGCAGGTGTACGGCGCTCCGGCGCAGTACCAGGGCATCCGAGTCTACCCGCGAGAGCAGCAGCAGGTCGTTGACCAGGCGGATCAGGCGGTCGGTTTCGTCGGCGGCCACGCCCAAAAACCGGTCGCGCGCTGCCATGTCGTCTATGGCCCCGTCTTGCAGGGTCTCGATCAGTCCCTTGAGCGAGGTCAGCGGGGTGCGCAGTTCGTGCGACACGTTGGCCACAAAATCGGTCTGCATCTGCCGGCCGGCGCGCAGGCGGGCGGTCATCTCGTTGAACGTCTGGCTCAAGCGGCCCAGTTCGTCGCTGGAACGCACCGGCACCTGCTGATCCAGCCGTCCCTCGGCCACCTGAGCAGCAGCGGCGGTGAGGTGGCGCAAGGGACGGGCGATGGCCCCAGACAAGAGCAGCCCCACTGCACCAGAGAGGGCCAGCCCCACGCCCACCGAAAGCCACCAGCGCAGGCGCATGTCGCGCAGCACGGTTGAGACATCGCGCAGGGTTTGGCTGAGATAGACCACGCCGACCAGTTGCCCTTCTACTGTCACCGGCACGGCGGCGTGCATCTGGGCGATATAGCCGGCCCGGTCTACCGTATGCGCATATTGGCCGCGCAGTGCTTCCGCCACCAGGCTGTCGGAGCGCAAATTGACCCCCTGCACCTGTCCGGCCGAGTCCACCAAAACGACGCCGTTGACATCCAGCACGCGGATGCGCGTTTCGAGTTGCGCGCTCAGTTGCAGCGAGGCCTGGCCCAAATAGCCAATGTCCAGGCTGCTGGGAGAAATGTTGGCCGCCGGCGGGGCCACATTCTCGGTCTCCAGGCGGTAATTGCGCTGCTGCTGAATCAGGGTGTTGGAAGCCGGATCGGTTTGGGGATTGCCGGCGATAGCCTGGGCGCCGGGGATGAGCGATTGGGCGGTGATTTCGGCCTGAGCCAGCAGGCTTTGCTCCATCGCTTGCATAAAGTAACGGTCAATCAGCGAAAGCAGCAGCAGGCCGCTCAGCCCCATGGCCACGCCGATCACGGCCAGATAGCTGAGGGTGAGTTTGGCGCGCAGAGAAAATCGAGATCGTTTCATGTCCCCGGCTCGATCAACTTGTATCCAACGCCGCGCACCGTCTCCAGCACGTCGGCCTGCGGGGCGGCCTGTCGCAGTTTGGCGCGCAGTCGCTTGACCGCCGCGTCCACCACCCGCAGGTCGCCATAGTAATCATAGCCCCACACCTGGTTGAGCAACTGCTCGCGGCCCAACACCTGTCCGGGGTGCTGCGTCAGGGTCAATAGCAATTGAAATTCCTGGGTGGTCAAATCCAGCAGTTGATCGCCCCAGCGCGCCTCGTAGCGGGCGGCGTCTATCCGCAGCGGCCCCACCTGGATCGTCGGGCTGCTTTCGAGAGGTGTGGGGGGAGCGGTTTTGCCGGCGGTGCGGCGCAGCACCGTCTTGATGCGCGCCAGCAACTCGCGCACGCTAAACGGCTTGACCATGTAATCGTCGGCGCCCAGTTCCAGCCCCACCACGCGGTCTATTTCACCGTCGCGGGCGGTGAGCATGATGATCGGCACGTCTTGGGTTTTGCGCAACTCGCGGCACACCTCCAGACCGTCCAGGCCGGGCAACATCACATCCAGCACGATCAGGTCGGGCCGCTCGCGGCGGGCCAACGCCAGGGCTGTCGTGCCGTCGCCGGCGGTGAGGGTGCGGTAATGGGCGCGTTGGAGATTGTAGACCAGCATTTCGACAATCGGCGGCTCGTCATCTACCACCAGAATGGTTTCGACCATATTTTCCTCCTCAAGCCGATCTTAGCACCGCCCTGCCGTGCCGTCAAGTGGTTTTGCGGCAGCCAGATGACACATATCGGGCAACAGAGGCACAAAAATTTACTCGTGCAGATATTTGAAGGAGAAAGATGAAAAACATTGTTCTTTTGATCACCGACACGTTTCGCTTTGACAACCTGTTCGAGCGCGGGGTGCAGACCTCTTGGGCTCATCAGGCTGTGCGCACGCCCGAACTGGATCGTTTTGCCGCCGGGCGGGCCACCGAGATCACCCGTTTTTACACGGGGAGCTTTCCGACCATTCCGCATCGCACCGACGTGGCCGCCGGCGTGTTGGGCTGGCCGCACTATGGCTGGCAGCCGATTGATGCCAGCGGACCCAATCACATCGCCGCGCTGCTGCGGGCGCAGGGTTATGCCACCCAGCTCATTTGCGACTGCCCGCATCTGTTCAACAGCCGCTTTCAGCACGGGTTTGATGCGGCGTTTCAGCATCGCGGGCAAGAAGGCGACCGTTTTTTGCTGCACCTCAACGACCCGATTGAGCGGGCCCTGGCCGACGACAAGACGCGCCTGCATCCGACCTTTCGCGGCCGTCACCTGGCCGATATGCACCGTTGGATCAACCGCTATCCGCAGTACGAGGAAGAGACCTTTCCGGCGCAGACGGGGCGCACGGTGATTCGCTGGCTGGAAGAGAACAGCCATTTTTCGCCGTTCTTCCTGTGGGTTGATTTTTTCGACCCGCACGAGCCCTGGGATGCGCCGGAATATCTGGTGCGCCACTATGATCCGGACTATGCCGGCCCGCCCATGTTTCACCCCAATTATGGGCCATCGTCGGCCTACAGCAAGGCCGAGCTGCACAACCTGTGGGCGCATTATGCCGCCGAAGCCGGGTTGATTGATCGGTGGGTGGGGCGGGTGTTGCAGAAAATGGATGATTTGCAGTTGTGGGACAATACCATCCTGGTGATCACCAGTGATCACGGTATGTCCATCGGCGAGCATGGGCGCGCTGGCAAATCCAACATTAACGAAGGAGACGCCCGCTATTGGCCGATCTATCCTGAAATCGGCCATGTGCCGTTCTTGATCGCCGGCGAGGATGTGCCTGGCGGTCGTTCGCTGGACCTGTTTGCCCAGCCAGTGGATATTTTGCCGACATTGTGCGAGCTGGCCGGGGTAGAGGTGCAGGCCAAAAAGCCGCTGGAGGGGCGTTCTTTTGCTCAGGCCGTTTTGACCGGGCAAGGTGCGCATCGCCAGTATGCGGTCAGCGGCTGCCACATCATGCCGCAGGGCGAAACGCTGCCTCGCCAGGCCACCACACCGTTTGTCACGGCCGGGCGTTGGGGCTATGCGCCGGTCGGTGCGCGCGGCCGGCCCGAACTGTACGACCTGTCTGCCGACCCGATGGCCGGGCATGACCTGGTCGCCGATCATCCCCAGGAGGCGCAAGAGATGCACGAGATGCTGATGCAACATTTGCGCGCACACCATGCGCCCGAGGCCTTGATAGCACTGTGGCAAGACGCCGGATCGCCGCCTGGTCAGGGCAAATGGGCGATTGATTACACGGATTGAGGTCGGCGCGCCTCTGCATCCAGAGCCGCCCGTAGCGCGGCGACGAACTGATACGCAGCGTCGGCGGGGTGGGCGGCCTGGGCGATGGCCTGGATCAATGCGCTGCCGACAATCACCCCGTCGGCTGCCTGCGCCACCTGCACAGCCTGTGCCGGCGTGCTGATGCCAAAGCCCACAGCCAGGGGCAGAGCGGTGCGGGCGCGCACCCGCTCTATCCACGCGCCCAGATCGGCGGGCAGTTGATCGCGGGCCCCGGTCACGCCGGTCAACGAAACCAGGTATTGAAAGCCTGTTGTGCGCGCCGTAACCTGGGCGATGCGGGTGTCGTCTGATGTGGGCGCCAGCAAAAAGATCAGGTCTATGCTGTGGGCGCGCAGTGCTTCTCGCAGGCGGTCCGATTCTTCCGGCGGCAGGTCCGGCACAATCAGGCCGTCAATGCCCGATGCGGCAGCGCGGCAGGCCAGTTCATCGGCGCCCATTTGCAAAAAGGGGTTGTAATAGCCCATCAGCACCAACGGCGTTTCGATTCCCTGTTCGCGCAACCTCCTGGCCTGCTCCAGGCACAGGGGCAGGGTTATGCCGTTTTCCAATGCCTTTTGCCCGGCCGCCTGGATAGTGGCGCCGTCGGCCAGCGGGTCGCTGAACGGCACACCCAGTTCGATCAGATCGGCGCCGCCGCGCACCAACGCCGGCACTAATTCGAGCGCACTGTCCAACTGAGGAAAGCCCATAGTCAGGTAGGGCATCAGGGCGGTGCGCTTGATCAAGTTTTCAAAGGTTGTCTTTATTCTGCTCATTTATACATTCACTCCCAACGCTCCGGCTACCGTGTGCATGTCCTTGTCGCCGCGCCCGCTGATGTTGACGATGAGGAGCTGCTCTGGCGACATGGCAGGGGCGCGGCGGATGGTTTCGGCGACGGCATGCGCGCTCTCCAGGGCCGGGATGATGCCTTCCAGCCGGCTGAGGGTTTGCAGGGCGTCCAGGGCCTGAGCATCGGTGGCATAGACATATTCGGCACGGCCCAGGTCGCGCAGCCAGGCATGCTCTGGGCCGACGGCGGCGTAATCCAATCCGGCCGAGATGCTGTGGGTCTCGGCGATCTGCCCATCGGCGTTTTGCAGCACAAAAGTTTGGGCGCCGTGCAGCACGCCCAGGCGGCCTAGTGCCGGGTCGGCAAAGCGGGCGGCGTGCCGGCCACTCTCGATGCTCTGTCCGCCGGCCTCTACGCCGATCAGGGCGACGCCCTCATCCGGCACAAAGGGGTAAAACAGGCCGATGGCGTTCGATCCGCCGCCCACGCAGGCGATCAGGGCATCGGGCAGGCGTCCGGTGGCGGCCAAAATCTGGGCACGTGCCTCGTCGCCGATGATGCGCTGGAAATCGCGCACGATGCGCGGGTAGGGGTGCGGCCCCAGAGCCGAGCCGAGCAGGTAATAAGTATCGCGAGGGTGTGTCACCCAGTCGCGGATGGCCTCGTTGATGGCGTCTTTGAGGGTGCGGCTGCCTCCCTCTACGGCGCGCACCTCGGCGCCGAGCAGGTTCATACGCAGCACGTTGAGCTTTTGCCGCTCAATGTCTATGGCGCCCATGTATACCACACAATCCAGCCCCAGCAGGGCGCAAACGGTGGCTGTGGCTACGCCGTGCTGCCCGGCGCCTGTCTCGGCGACCACCCGCCGCTTGCCCATACGTCGGGCCAACAGGGCCTGCCCCAGGGCGTTGTTGATCTTGTGCGCGCCGGTGTGGGCCAGGTCCTCGCGCTTGAGGTAAATTTGCGCCCCGCCCAATGCTGCGGTCAGGCGGGCGGCACAGGTGAGTGGGGTAGGGCGGCCGGCAAATTCGCGCAGCAGGGCCTCGAGTTCGGCCTGAAATGCCGGGTCGTGGCGCGCCGATTCGTAGGCGGTTTCCAGTTCGAGCACGGTCGGCGTCAGCGTTTCGGGGATAAAGGCGCCGCCATAGCGACCATAATAGGGGCCGTTGCAAAGATGGTCAGGGATCATATTTTTCCTCTTGGAATTTTGTAGAGTCCACTGAAAAAAGGTGGATTTAACCACAAAGAACACAAAAATCACAAAGAAAATTCAGGTTGAGCTTGAAATTGTTCAAATACAACATTGAAATAATTAATTCAAGTCTTGACTTTCTTCGTGTACTTTGTTCTTGGTGGTTTTTTCAGTGGACTCAAACATGAAAATATCAGGCGATGAGTTTGGCACCAAGGCGTGCGGCACTCTTTAGCGGGGCTATTTTCAGATCGGCTATGTTCATAACGCCGTCATCTTGCCGGCAGCTGTCAGGATGACGGTGTTTTCTCTTTCCAGAGTTCTGGATGCCTCTCGTACGGCCTGAATAAAGGCCCTGACCCGACCGTGATCCTTTTTCCCCTTGCTCATCTCAACTCCGCTGGACACATCTATGCCCCAGGGCTGCACCTGTTGCACAGCCCAAGCCGCATTGTCCGGTGTCAGCCCGCCGGCCAGCAGCAAGCGACATCGCTGGGTGAGCGTTTGGGCCAGCTCCCAGTCGGCGGGCCGACCGCTGCCGCCCGGCCGGGCCGGATCATAGGCATCTATCAGCAGGTTGGGCGTATCCGGGTCGGCTACAAACGTCGGGCGGTAGGTCTCCCAGCCGGCCAGTGTCTCGGCCAGGGTGCGTGGGCGTAGAGCTTTGAAGGCGCGCCCGGCCAGATCGAGCAGGTTGTCCGGCGGTTCGTTGCCGTGCAGTTGAATCAGGTCGAGATGGGCCAGTTCAGCGGCGCGCTGCACCTTGAATACTGGCATATCTACAAACACACCCACAAAGCGCGGGCGGCTGGTGCCAAACTCTTGAGCGATCAGCCAGGCGATTTCGCCGGCCTGGGCGGGTGAAATGGAGCGGGGGCTGGGCGGGTAAAAAATAAAGCCCAGCATATCGGCACCGGCCTCGGTGGCGGCATAGGCGTCGGCCAGGTTGGTGATGCCGCAAATCTTGATGTATGTCAAGCTCATGTCCTCTGTTGGGAGTGTGGGGGCGAGGCGGCGGCGTCCATCTCGATCAGGGCGCGGGTCAGCACCCGGATGGCCCGGTGATATTCTCGCAGATCAATATGTTCCTGGGGCGTGTGATCCAGGGTCGAGTCGCCGGGGCCGTAGGCCAGGATGGGGCAGCCCCAAACCGGCCCCACTATGTTCATGTCCGAGGTGCCGCTTTTGACCTGGAATTTGGGCGAGCCGCCCTCGGCGCGGATGGCCTGAAGGCAGGCCCGCACCAACGGGGTGTTTTTGTCGGCGCGAAAGGCTGCCTCGTGGCCGTACAGGCGCAGCATAGCCGCCCCGGCCATGTCGGCGAGGGGCTGTTCGAGGCTGGCGGGGGGAATGGCAGGCGGCAGTCTCCAGCCGATGGTCATGCAGACTGTTTCGCTCAAGCCGTCGTCGGTCGAGTGGATGCGCCGCAGAGAGGGGGTGATCTGCTCAAACAGCGGCCGGTCGGCGCCGTTTTGGGCGGCGGCAAAATCGGCCACGCGCTGCCAAAAGGCCACTGCCTCTTCGCAGACGCCCGACTGGGGCCCGGCGGTGTGTCCCATCGGCCGGGAGAGGGTATAATCGAGCAGCAGGCGGCCCTTGTAGCCGACGGTGATGCGATCCCAACCGCTGGGTTCGCCAATGATGACGGCGTGAGGGCAGAGGCGGCCCAGCAAAAAGCGCGCTCCTTTGGATGTGGCTGCTTCTTCTTCCACCGCACCGACCACCACCACACGTTGGTGGAGTGGGCGGGCCCGGCCGGCTGCGACCACAAATGCGGCCAGGGGACCTTTGGCATCCACTGCGCCACGCCCATAGAGCAAATCGCCCTCACGCCGCACTGGAACGTGGCCCGGTACGGTGTCAATGTGGCCGAGCAGCACCAGGGTGCGTTCACCATCGCCCATTTCGCCGATCGCATTTCCTGCATCGTCAATATACGATTTCAAGCCCCAATGGCGCATTTGCTGCGTCAGGTACTCGACGGCCGGTCGTTCGCAGGTGGATGGGCTATCATGTGCGATCAGGCCATGCAGCAAGGCCTCGGCCGGCGCATCATCGTACACAGGTTTATCCATCCCGCGTCACCAGCCTGTATCCCAGCCCGCGCAGGGTCAAGAGCAGTTGCGGGTCGGCCGAGGTGGGTTCGAGTTTGGTGCGCAGTCGCCGCACCAGGTTTTCTACCTGATAATCGTATACGCCGTCTTGATATTCCGGCCACACGGCCTGGCTGATCTCGTCTTTGGAGCAAACATGGCCGCGTCGTTCATAGAGAAAAGCCAGCAGGGCAAACTCTTTGGCCGAGAGGGTGATCTTGTGGCGGTTGACGCGCACTACCCCGGCCGCCAGGTCTACTTCCAGGTCGGGCAAAAGGGTGTCGCGAAAGGTAATGTCGGGGTCGTGAAAGATCAGCACCACATCGCCGATCTGAACCCGGTCGCCGTCGCGCAGGTCTGCCGGCGCGAGGACGAGTTCATCGTTCAAAAAGACGCCATTGGTGCTGCCCAGGTCTTCCAAAACGGTGCGCCAGCCTTCGCGCCGCACCCGCGCATGTTCGCGAGAAACGCGCTTGCTGGTGATCACAATGTCACATTCCAGGGCCCGGCCGATGACGATGCTTTCGCCGCTCAACAAATGTTCGCGGCCGGTTGGGTCGGTGAAAAATGGAACCATCTCGCTGAGAGATGAGCTACTCATGGTGCGCCTCCATCCCTCATTATACTCTAGCCAACCGGATTTTTCAAACACAAATCAATTTGCTAACCACCTTGAAATTGCTATAATAAATTGCTCTGGTGTCGCAAACTCGATGGGTTGATAGAATGGGGGTTTAATTTATGAGTCGGACTGTTTTCTCGCGTCGCCAATTTGTCCATCTGGCGGCCTCTGCCGGGCTGTTGGCGGCCTGCAACGCGGCGACGCCGGTTTCTACCAGCACTCTACCGGCGGTGGAAATATCGGCGTCGGATACGCCCGCGCCACCCTCGCCGACGCCGATGCCGCCCACGCGTACGCCGGTACCTACGGCTACGGTGGCACCGACGCCTACCACTGATGTGCGTCGCCCCGAGATTGTGCAATTTTACCCGACGGTTGCAAGCCGGGTGGTGCAGGCGCAACACGCCGGCGTATGGAGCGGGGATAGCCTGGAAGCCGCCGCACTGCGCCAGATGCTCGATGCTTCGATCACGGCGTTGACCGGTCTGAACGATGCAGTGGAAGCGTGGCAATCTCTGTTCGAGCCGTCTGAGCGAATCGCCATCAAGGTCAATGCCTTTCGTAACAGCCGTATCTGGACGCATGTGCCGCTGGTGCAGGCCGTAACTGACTCGCTGCAAGCTGCGGGCGTGCCGGCCGGGCAAATCGTGGTGTTTGATTTTTACACCAGCGAATTAACCGAAGCCGGTTTTGCGGTGAACAAGGATGGCCCAGGTGTGCGTTGTTATGGCAGCGATGGCAGCCATACGCGCGGCTGGCAGGTTTTGGGTACGTCTACGCCGATGAGTGATGTGTTGCTTGCCTGCGATGCCTTGATCAACATACCGGTGTTGAAATCGCACATGCTGGCCGGCATGTCTTTTGCCCTCAAGAATCATTATGGCACGATCCCCAATCCGCAGGATTTTCATTCTGGACGGTGGATCAATGAGGGAATGATTGCCCTCAACCTGTTGCCGCCGATTCGCCAGCGCACCCGGTTGATCATCGGCGATGCGCTGGCCGCATGTCTGCGTTATAAAAACTCGTATCCGTATTGGAGCACCGACTGGAAGGGTGATTCGATTTTGATGAGCTTTGATCCGGTGGCGCACGATGCCATCGGGCTGGATATATTCCGGCAGGCCTTGACTGCCGATGGCGGGAATCCGGCGTCGGCAGTCAATATGGCCATGCCCTGGTTGGAAAACGGCTCCAAGATGGGTTTAGGCACACATCGGTCTGACCAGATCGAGTTTCTCAAGATTTCACTGTGAGGCAGTCTTATGATTCACCAGGTTAATCGAAGATGGTTTTTGAAAGGGTTGGCCGCTGCCGTCGCGGCGGGAGGGCTGGCGGCCTGCGCCGCGCAGTCAACGGCACCGGCGCGGCGTGAGCCGCCTGCGCCGTCCGGCGATCAGGCTTATCTGGCTGTGGCGCGCGGCGAGGATGCCGCCGAGATTACTCGCCGGGCCGTGGCCGCCATCGGCGGGATTGAGCGGTTTGTCCGGTCGGGTGACGAGGTGATCCTCAAACCCAACATTTGCGTAGATTATCATACTTTTGAGTATGCAGCGACCACCAATCCGGTGGTGGTGGCGACGATGGTGGAGTTGTGTCTGGGGGCCGGCGCCAGGCGGGTGCGGGTGATGGATATGCCCTTTGGCGGTACGCCCGAATCGGCTTTTGCGGTGAGCGGCATCGGCGAGGTGGTGCGGGCGGCCGGGGGCAGTATGGAGGTGATGAGTCCGGTCAAGTTTGTGCGCACGGCTATCCCGCAGGGCCAGGATATTACCGAGTGGAAGGTTTATCAGGATGTGCTGCAAGCCGATGTGTTGATCAATCTGCCGATTGCCAAGCATCATTCGCTGGCCCGCCTCAGTTTGGGCGGCAAAAATTTGCTCGGTGTGGTGGCCGATCCCAATCAGATTCACCGCAACCTGGCTCAGCGCGTTGCCGACCTGGTTAGCCTGATTCGCCCTACGTTGACGGTGGTTGATGCGGTGCGCATTTTGGTGGCTCGCGGGCCCACGGGCGGCAGTCTGAACGATGTCAGGCAAACCCAAACTGTCATTGCCAGCCATGATGGGGTGGCCGCCGATGCCTGGGCAGCTACGTTGTTTGGCCTGACCGGCGCCGATGTGCCGTTTGTCAAGGCGGCCGCCGAAATGGGGCTTGGCACACTGAATCTTCAAGATGTCAAGGTGCAGGAAATCAATGTCTAAAAATTATTGGTGTTGGACGTTCAATTTTCGCTGGCTATTCGGCGCCGTTCGGCTGGGGATGTTGTGGGGGATGCTGTGGGGCATGGCGGCCTGCGCCGCATCTCCGACGGCGACACGGTTGCCGCCCGCGTCGTCGCCCGCATCATCGGCCGGCCTTTTTCCCGATGATTGGGCCGGCTGTCGGCCGCAGGGTGAGGTGGCCTGGTACGATGCAAATACGTTGTTTGATCTGGTGGATGGGCAGGCCGATGCCTTTTTCGCCTATGGTTTTGAGCGGGTGGGGGTGCGGCGTTACGCCTGCACACCTGGCGGCGAGGTGCGAGTGCATCTCTGGCAGCTGGCCTCGCCGACCGATGCTTTTGGCCTGTTTACCACCAACATCGCCGGGCAGCCGGCGGCGGTGGGCAATGAGGGGGATATGGATGCGGGGCTGCGCCTGGTTTTCTGGCAGGACCGCTATTTTGTGCAAATCTGGAGCAGCACGGCGCGGGCTGATGCCGAACTGATTGAATTGGGGCAAACGCTGGCGCGGGGTTTGCCGTCAGGGGGACAGCGGCCGGCGATCATGGAGCAGTTGCCGCAGGACGGATTGGTCGAGCGCACGGCTATCCTGTTTCGCCAGGAAATTTCGATCCAATCGTGGGTGTGGCTGGGTGGAGAAAACCTGCTCGGCCTGAGCGCACAGACCGAGGGCGTGCTGGCGCAGTACAACGTTCAGGGCGGGCCGGTCTATTTGCTGTTGATCCAGTACCCCGCCGCCGCGCAGGCAGCGGCGTCTCTGGCTGCGCTGCGCGGCGGCGATGTGACCGATCTGTTGGCGGCCGATGCTCGGGGCGTATGGCTGGGCGCAGTGATCGGTCAGGCTGATCCATCTGCGGCGCAAACGTTGTTGGAGCAAGGGCTTGGCAGATAAATCTGATGGCAGATAAATCTGATAGCAGATAAATTGGGCGCGATGCTTATGATTCTTGTTGGTGTTTGAAGGTTTTGACCGTCTTGTCTGCGTCCGGGTCAAAATCCTCCAGTTCGTCGGGCGCACTGACCGAAGGAGGCATCGTTTGCGCCGGCGGCCCGGCCCGGTAGGGCGTCAGCAGGCCGCGCGCCAGGATGGATATGCCGATCAAGATCAGGATGATCGGCCAGCCGCTAAAGATCAGCTTGAGCCAGGGTCGGTCGGCATAATGAGTGGTCAGGCTCAGGGCGATCAGGCCGACGGCGCTGGTGATGCCGCCGGGGATGAGCAGCCCCCAGGCCTGGAACAGGCTGAATGTCCAGGCGACCAGAAACGCCACCCCGACAATCAGCGGAAAGATCGGCCACAAGTAAGCCATATCGCCCCACTCGAAAAAGCCCATAGTAAAGCCAAAGAAAAAGAGGCCGGTGAGTAAATTGATCATGGCCGGGATGGCTATGCCGTGATTGGCCTGTCGGTTTTGGCTTAGCAGCCAGGTGATCAGCAGCCACGCGCCGACCAGGGTGGGAAAGATGGGCCAAAACGTTTCGATGCCCGGCGCCGGCAGCCCCAGCGAGTTGGCAAACAGCCACCCGCCGATGACGATCAAGATCAAGCCCCACATGGCTGCGCTCAAACGAGCCGATTTTTGGTGTTTTGACAAGGTGATCCTCCTTTTTTGCAAGAGATGGGTTTACTGAAAAAAAAAGTGTTTTTACCGCCGAGAGGCCGGGTTCACAGACAATATCAAGAACCTTAAAATTTGTTGGTTCTCATCATTCTCCGTTCCCCGCGCCTCTGTGGAGAGTCAAGAGATATTTTGTGTGTAACCGTTCAGTTGGGTTATTTTCACCACAAAGGACACAAAGAGCACCAAGTTCTTTTACTTTTGTGATCTTGGGTTTTACGCGGGCAGTACCAGAGCCAGCAAAAAGATCAGGCTGCTGGCGCCCAGGCAAAGGGCGATCAGGCCGAGCGACGAAAAATAGCTGATCTGCCGTGCTGCAACGGGGCGGGCGGCCCAGTAGAGGGTGAACATGATCACGCCGATGACCAGCATCGGCTCTAGCGGCCACAAAAAGGTCCAGTGATACCAGTTGCCGGTAACGGCATAGTATGAGAGCAGCAGGCCGTTGCCGACCACGATGCCGGCAGGGATGAGCATACGAATGGACTGACGGCTGGCCGCGATGCCACTCAAAATCAGGCCGGCCATTAACAGTTGGATGGGCCAGCCGCGTGGGCCCAAGATCACATTACGCCCCAACAGGCCGCCGGTGGTAAAGGAAAGCATGTTGCAGGCCAGCATCACCCAGATCGATCCCAGAATCACCATCCACAGAGGAGGGCGCGGGGCCGACTCGGCCTTTTGGCGCAGCATATCCAGCCGTTGGACAGCCCGTTCGCCGGATTGCCGTAAAGCCAGCGGTGCGGAAAGGGCCAGCCGTTTGACCAGCAAGGGAGCCGCCTGGACGGCCTCGGCCGCCGGCCGCGCCGATCTTTCCCAGTGGGGGCGGCGATTGGGCGGCAGGGGATTGGTAGATTCGCCTAGTCGAGTGCCCAGCGAGACATCGGTGTCGCCCTGGTCCAGGTCATCATCCTGGATGCGGCGGCGGGCCGTGCCGGAAAAGACGGCGACCGGCTCGGAGGGTGCTGCGATGGTGGTGAATGACAGCGGCAGCGAGATGCGTCCGGGCAGGGTCATCTGGCAGGCCTCCAGGGCGGCACGCACCGCCTGGGCCATTTCCTCGGCGCTTTGATAGCGATCCTCCGGCTGTTTGGCTAACGCCTTGAGCAACACCTGTTCGATGGGGGCCGGGATGGTCGGCTCGATCTGGCGCGGGTTGGGTGGCGGATCGTTGAGGTGTTTCATCAAGATCGCCAGCGGTGTGTCGGCGTCAAAAGGGACGGTGTGGGTCAGCATTTCATACAGAACGATGCCTAGCGAATAAATATCGCTGCGGGCGTCACAACTGCCCTTGAGTCCCTGTTCTGGGGCCATGTAATTCAGGGTGCCCATCAGCGCGCCCGAAACGGTGTATTGTGTGCCGCCGATAATTTGGGCGATGCCGAAATCGGCCAACACGGCCTGGCCGTCTTGGGTGAGCATAATGTTGGCTGGCTTGATGTCGCGGTGAATCATACCCTGTGCGTGAGCATAGGCCAGCCCGGCCAGCACATCCAACAAAATGTGCAGGCTGTCGCTGATGGGCATGTGTTCGCCGCGCACCCGATAGTCGTTCAGCCGTGCTTTGAGCGAGTCACCTTGCAGCAGCTCCATGACCATATAATACAGGTCGTCTTGAACGTCAAAGTCGTACACCTGAACGATGTTGGGGTGACGCAGCGATGCCACCGACCGGGCCTCGCGTTGAAAGCGTGCCAGAAATGTGGCATCGTCGGCCAGGTCGGCACGCAGTACCTTGACGGCCACATAGCGGTCGAGTTGGGCATGGTAGGCTCGATAGACCCGCGCCATGCCGCCGCGTCCCAACGGCTCGATGATTTGATATTTGCCCAACATTTCACCCTGGAGCGTCGCCGATTTCAAAGTCCCTCCGTGTGTGAGAATATAACCGAATCCTGTATCATTGTAACACTGTTTATTTGATTTTACCTAACAAAAAACTATCAGCTACCTGTCAATGGCGCACGGTGTGCGGCGCACACTGTGCGCGGCTTGAATGAGCGGGCCATATACAAAAACATTGATATGAAAGGATTATGACATTATGGACGCAAACAGACGTATAGATTTGCATACACATTCATTGTTTAGCGATGGCGTGCTGCTGCCCAGCGAGCAGTTGCGTCGGGCAGTGGCCAAAGGATACGGCGCCATAGCCATCACCGACCACGCCGACTCGTCAAACCTGGCCGAGGTGATTCACAGCCTGCTGCGCTTTGCCCGCGAGCAGCCGGACGATTTTGATCTGGTCTTTTTGCCCGGCGTCGAGTTGACCCATGTGGCGCCGCAGAGCATTGCCCGGCTGGCCCGGCGGGCCAAAGAGTTGGGGGCGGCTCTGGTGGTGGTGCATGGCGAGACGTTGGTCGAGCCGGTGGCGCCCGGCACCAACGCGGCAGCGGTGCGCTGTGCCGACGTGGATGTGTTGGCCCATCCTGGCATGCTCACTCCAGAAGATGCCACTGCCGCCGCCGCGCACGGCGTCTATATCGAGATCACCTCGCGGGGCGGGCATTGCCTGTCGAACGGACACGTGGCCCGCGTGGTCACCCAGGCCGGCGCGGCGATGGTGGTGGACACCGACACGCACGAACCCAAAGACATGATCGATCAAGAGTCTGCCCGTTTGGTGGCGGCGGCGGCCGGTCTGAACGCCGACCAAGTCTATGCGGCCACGGTGACGCATCCGCAGGCGGCGGTGCAGCGGGCATTGGGGCGTCTGCGGCAGATGGTGCGTATAGCCACAAGGTCTGATTCAACTTGATCGGCACTGCAGCATGTGGGCGGCGCATCACTCTAGCCGCTGCAAGGCGATGGCGGTGTTGTGTCCGCCAAAGCCAAATCCGTTCGACATGGCCGCGCGAATCTCGACCGGACGGGCCACCAGGGGGATGCAGTCCAGGTCACATTCCGGGTCGGGTTCGGTGAGGTTGAGGGTGGGCGGCAGCATGCCGTGATGCAGAGCCAGCACCGTGATCACCGCCTCGATGGCACTGGCCGCGCCGAGCAAATGTCCGGTAGCCGCTTTGGTTGAGCTGATCGCCAGCCGATAGGCATGCTCGCCAAACACCGTCTTAATGGCTTTGGTTTCAATTGTATCGTTCAACGGCGTGCCGGTGCCATGTGTGTTGATATAATCTATTTGCTCTGGCGGCATGTTGGCATCTTGCAGGGCCAGGCGCATGGCCTCGGCGGCGCCCAGACCGTCAGGATCGGGCGCCACCAGGTGATAGGCGTCGGCGGTGCTGCCATAGCCGGTCAGTTCGGCATAGATGCGTGCCCCGCGCCGGCGGGCATGCTCCAGGCTTTCCAGCACCAGTACAGCGGCGCCTTCGCCCATCACAAAGCCGTCGCGGGTGCGGTCAAAGGGGCGGCAGGCGTGTTGCGGGTCGTCGTTGCGGGTGGACATGGCGCGCATGGCCGCAAAGCCGCCGATGCCCAGTTCGACGATGCTGGCCTCGGTGGCGCCGCAGATCATCACATCGGCCGCGCCGCGCCGGATGATCGCTGCTGCTTCGCCGATGGCATGGTTGCCCGAAGCGCAGGCCGAGCTGATCGAAAAATTGGGGCCGGTGAAATGATACTTGAGGGCCACCATGCCGCCGCTCATGTTGGTGATGATCGAGGGGATGAAAAAAGGGCTGATGCTGGATGGCCCTTTGGCCAGCAGTTTGTTGTACTCGTCAATCATGGTGCGCATGCCGCCCATCCCCGCGCCGATCAGCACGCCCGCGCGGCGGTGATCCAGTCCGGTGTCTTGGCCCAGCCCGGCGTCATCTATGGCCTGGCCGGCCGCGGACACGGCAAAATGGATGATCGGGTCGAGGCGACGGGCTTCTTTGACATTCAGATAAGGTTCGGGCGAAAATTGCCTGACCTCGGCGGCGATGCGCGTGGTATAGGCCGAGGCGTCAAAGTGGGTGATCGACCCGACCCCGCAGCGGCCGGCGATGAGCGATTCCCACATGTCGGCGATGGTGTTTCCAATGGGTGTAACGGCACCCAGTCCGGTGATAACCGTTCGGATCATAGACTCTCCCTTTTTTCAGTGAACAAGATACAATTTGACAGAAAGGATCAGAATCATGTTAAAAATTGCTTTTATGGGTGCGGGCAGCACGATCTTTGCCAAAAATGTGCTGGGCGATTGTATGCTCAGCGAGCCGCTGCGCGATGCGCACATTGCCTTGTATGACATTGACGGGCAGCGGTTGGGCGAATCGAAAATGATGTTGGATGTGCTGAACCGCAACATCAACGAGGGCCGTGCCACAATTACGGCACACCTGGGCGTGGAAAATCGCCAGGAAGCCCTGCGCGGGGCCAGCTATGTGGTCAACGCCATCCAGGTGGGCGGATACGAGCCGGCTACGGTCATTGATTTTGAGGTGCCCAAAAAGTACGGTCTGCGCCAGACCATCGGCGACACACTGGGCATCGGCGGCATTTTCCGCGCCTTGCGCACCATCCCGGTGTGCCTGGACTTTGCCCGCGATATGGAGCAGGTGTGTCCCAACGCCTGGTTTTTGAATTATGTCAACCCGATGGCCATGATCACCGGAGCCATGCTGCGCGGGTCGAGCATCAAGACGGTGGGGCTGTGCCATTCGGTGCAGGTGTGCGCCACGCATTTGCTGAATCACCTGGGTATGCTGGATGATGTGCAGCAGTTGCAATGGAAGATTGCCGGGATCAACCATCAGGCCTGGCTGCTTGAAATCACCGATGGCGGGCGCGACCTGTACCCCGAAATCAAGCGGCGGGCGGCTCTGCTGAACGAGCAGGCACGGCGCGGTGAGGCGCCCAAACATTGGGACATGGTGCGTTTCGAGATGATGCGTCATTTTGGCTATTATATCACCGAGTCCTCAGAGCATACCGCCGAATATCTGCCCTATTGGATCAAGAGCCAGTACCCCGGTCTGATTGACGAGTTTAACATTCCGCTGGATGAATACCCGCGTCGCTGCATCCGCCAGATTGCCGAGTGGCAGGATCGCAGCAAAGAATTGACGGCGAATCCCACCCTGATCCACATTCGCACACACGAGTATGGCTCGTACATTATGGAGGCGATGGAGACCGATATGCCGCTGCGGATCGGCGGGAATGTGCTGAATTATGGGCTGATCACCAACCTGCCGGCGCAGGCGGTGGTGGAACTGGCCTGCCTGGTAGACCGCAATGGCGTGCAGGGTTGCTATGTCGGCGACCTGCCGGAGCAGTTGGCGGCGTTGAATCGCACCAACATCAATGTGCAATTGCTCACCATCGAGGCAGCGCTGACCGGGCGGCGTGAGGCCATCTATCACGCGGCCATGCTGGACCCACACACAGCCGCCGAACTGACGCTGGACCAGATTCGCAGCCTGTGCGACGACCTGATCGCCGCGCATGGCATGGAAGCTATGTTCAAGTAAAAGAACGGTCGGTTTTGAACGCAAGAAACCAGGTCGGGCAGGCAGGCCTGCTCCAAGACCTGGTTTCTTGCTATGATCGAGGTGATGATGGGCCAGTCTCCAATTTGTTCTTGCCTGCACATAACTATAGTTTAGCACATTTTCTGGAAAAAGGGTAGATAGTTACCCCTGTAGGTCACGCTTGCAGCGTGACAATGCTGGCCGGATGTCACTCAATGGCAGCCAGGCTTTGCCGCGAACGTTGCGTATCGGGGTGGCCGGGGCCGAGGGCGCGCTCCAGGTAAGGCCGCGCCGCCGGGATGTCGCCCATCGCCTGGAGCAGCATCCCCAGGTTATTGAGGCTTTGGGCAGTGTCGGGGTGGTCGGGGCCGAGGGCACGCTCGCGGATGGCCAGGGCGCGCTTGTAGAGAGGCCGCGCCCCAGCGTAATCGCCGATCATGTCGAGATGGTAGCTCAGGGCGTTGCACAGCCCCGCCGTTTGCTCATCGTCGCCGGCTCCTGCGAGTGAACGCTTGAACGCGGCGTCGGTCACGGCGCGCAGGTGGGGCTGCCAGCTCAGCAGCGGGGCGGGGTAGCCGGCGTTGTTCAAGCGGTGGGCCTCACGCAGCAAGGTCTCTTCCACCGCCGCCTGAGCCGCGTCGCCGGCCTCCGTTCCGGCGGCACAGCGGCGCACAAAGGCGGTCAGCAGGCGGTGCAGCACCGCCCCGCCGTCGGTCTTTATATCTAGCAGTCTCAGCGCGGTCAGCCGGGCCCGGTCGGCGATGGCGTTTCTGTCGGGATTTAGGCTGAAAGAGCGGCCATTTTCTCTTTCAGGCCGACGCTAAAGCGTCGGCCCGATGCTTTAGCGTCGGCCTGTCTCCCACGCCACAAACTGCTTTTCGTACAACTCGCGATAAATTCCCACTCGCTCCAACAAGGCCTGGTGCGTGCCTTGCTCGGCGATTTGCCCATCATCAATGACATAAATGCGGTCGGCGTTGCGCACCGTAGAAAGACGATGCGCAATGACGATGGCCGTGCGGCCGTGCAGCAGCCGGCTCAAGGCATCCTGGATCAGTGCCTCGGTCATCGTGTCTACACTGGAGGTGGCCTCGTCCATGATCAAGATGCGCGGGTTGACCAGCAGGGCGCGGGCGATGCAGACCAGTTGCCGCTGCCCCACCGACAGGTTGACGCCGCCCTCCAGGATGCGCGTGTCATAGCCATCCGGCAGATTGCGGATAAACATGTCGGCATTGGCCTGCCGCGCCGCCTCGATCACCTCCTCGCGGTGTGCTTCCGGGCAGCCAAACGAGATATTGTCCAGGATGGTGCCGGGGAACAGGAACGGGTCTTGGGGCACCAACCCCATCTGACGGTGCAGGCTGGCGGCGGAAACGCGCCGCACATCTTGACCGTCAATCAGCACCACCCCTTCGCTCACCTCATAAAACCGCGCCACCAGGTTGCCAATCGAGGTCTTGCCAGCCCCGGTCGGCCCGACCAGGGCAATCGTTTCGCCCGGCTCGATGACCATATTGATGTGATGCAAAATCTCTTTTTCCTCGGTATAGCGGAACGAAACATCGCGCAACTCAACCCGCCCCTGAATGGGCGGCATCTCGACGGCATCCGGGCGGTCCTGCACCGCCGGTGTCGTGTCCAGCAGCCCCAACACCTTTTCGCCGCCGGCCGTAGCCGACTGGAGTGTGGTGTAAATCTGGCTGAGGTCGCGGATGGGGTTGAAAAAGCGGCTGACATAGGTGAGAAAAGCCACCACCACCCCGATGGTGAGATGACCGCGTGCCACCATCAGCCCGCCGCCCCACAGCACGATGCATGTCGACAGCACGCTCAACACATCCACTGCCGGCAAAAAGATGAACGACAGCGACATGGCCTGGATGGTCACATCGCGGTTGGCGCGGTTGATCTCTTGAAACCGATCCTGCGTGTGCGCCTCCTGGGCAAACGCCTGGATCACCCGCATGCCGTTAATGTTCTCGGCCAGGTCGCCCACCACCGCAGCGATCTTTTCCCGCGTCTCCCGATAGGCCACCCTCGCCCGCTGACTGAACAAGACGGTGGCCAGCACCATCAGCGGAATGACGCTAAAAGTCATCAGCGCCAGGCGCGGCTCCATCATCAGCATCACCACCACCGTGCCGACCAACATAATGCCGTCGCCGATCATGTTGATCAGCCCTTGCGATAGCAGTTCGTTGATCGTCCCCACGTCATTGATCACCCGCGAAATGGTCACGCCGACAATGTGCCGGTCGTGATAGGGCACCGACAAGACCTGCAAGTGCTGAAACAACTGCCCGCGCAGCGTGGTCAACACCTTTTGCCCCACCCACGACAGCACATAAGTCTGCGCCGCCGACGAGAGATAGACCGCCGTCAGTGACAGGGACAGCCACACGCAAGTGATCACCAGTCCGCGAATGTCGCGGTTGGCAATGTCCCGGTCAATCGCCACTTTGGTGAGATAGGGCGAAAGCAGCCCCGCGCCCGACGAGATCAGCATCAAGGCGCCGGCCAGCAGCATGTGCGGCCAGTGCGGCCACACAAAACGCAACAGTCGCGCCAGCACCCGCCCGCTGATCTTGCCTTCCTGCTCGTGCGAGCCAAAGGCGTCTAGTGCCTGCCCAGGGCCGCCCATTGTCGCGGCACTACCCCCGATATTGATCATAAATCATCCCTTCCTGTGTTTGTTTTCTCTTGTGGCCGCAGTTGTTTCTGATAAATCTCGGCGTACAACTCGCTGCTTTGCAGCAACTCGTCGTGGGCGCTGTGCCCATCGCGCCGATAACCCCGCGCCACGATGCGTCCCCGCTCCAACACCAACACCTGATCGGCCTGGCGGATGGTGCTGAGCCGCTGGGCGATGACAAACGAAGTGCGCCCCTGCATCAGCCGGCTCAGGGCAGCCTGGATTTCGGCCTCGGTCTCGGTGTCTACCGACGAAGTGGCGTCGTCCAAAATCAAGATGCGCGGATTTTTGAGGATGGCCCGGGCGATGGCGATGCGTTGCTTTTGCCCGCCCGACAGAGTGACGCCGCGCTCGCCGACCAGGGTATCGTACTGGTCGGGCATCTGCATGATAAAATCGTGCGCTGCGGCGGCCTGGGCTGCGGCGATCACCGCCTCGCGGTCGGCGTCCGGCCGGCCAAAGGCAATGTTCTCATAGATGGTGCTGGCAAAAAGGGTGGTGTCTTGCAGCACGATGCCGATCTGCTCGCGCAGCGAATTCAGGGTTACATGGCGAATGTGCTGCCCGTCAATCCAGATTTGCCCCTCGGTAGGGTCGTAAAAGCGAGGAATCAGGTTGATGATCGAGCTTTTGCCCGAACCGGTGGCGCCGAGCAGAGCCATCACCTCGCCGGGCCGCGCCTCAAAGTCAATGTCACTCAAGACGTGATGGCGGCCAAAGTAGGAAAACGAGACATGAGCCAGGCGCACATGCCCCTGCACATTTTGCAGCGGCACCGCATCGGGCAGGTCTTGCACCTCTGACCGGGCATCCAGAATCTCAAACACTCGTTCGCCCGAAGCGATGGCCTGGGCGATGGCCGCTACGATCATGCCCAACCGCCGCACCGGAATGAGCAATTGGCTGACATAGGTGGTAAAAGCCACCAACTCACCCAGGGTGAGCTGGCTTTGCGCCACCAGGATGCCGCCGTACAGCAAGATCAGGATGGTGCCGACGCTGGCGATCAGGTTGAGCAGAGGCAGTTGGGTAGCCCGCAGCCGCGAAGCATTCATGTGCAGGTCGAGCAGGCGGGCATTTTCCTCGTCAAAGCGACGCACCTCGGCCTGCTCCTGGGCAAAGGCCTTGACGATGCGCGCCCCGCGCAGGTTTTGCTCCAGGCGGGTGGTCAGTTTGGCCTCTTGCTGCTGGATGGCCTGCGACAGCGGGCGAAAGCGACGGCTGAAATTCAGGGCGCTGTAGGCCAGAAACGGCACGATGGTCAGGGTGGCCAGGGCCAGCCGCGTGTTCATGATTAGCATGGACACGGCAATGCCGATGATCAGGGTGATCACCTCGGTCAGGCGCAAAAAAGAGCGGCCGGTGAGAAAACGGATGCGATCCACGTCGCTGATTGAGCGGGTGAGCAATTGCCCGGTCTCGGCCTGATCGTGATAGCTGAACGACAGAGATTGCAGCTTGCTGTGCAAGGCATTGCGCAGGTCAAAAGCCACGCTTTGCGAGGCTACCTCGGTCCAACGGCCGGTCAGAAACGTAAATACCCCGCGCAGCAGAGTCAGAGCCACCAGAGTCAGGGCGCCCCACTGGATCGCCTGGATGTCCTGGCTGCCGATGCCCTCGTCTACCATCCAGCGCATGATCACCGGCATGCTCAGGGTGACGCCGTTCTCCAGCAACAAGAGGATATAGGCACCCAGCACATACACCCAATAGGGGCGCAAATAGCCGGCGCAGCGCAGCAAAATTTTGCCGCTGCCCGGCCGGTTGAGGGGAATGGGAACAGGTTGACTAATGCTCATCGGGTATCTCCAAAAGGCTCAATAATTCACCCAAGGCCTGGTGGATCACGGCCAATCGTTCCGGCGGCAGGCGTTGCAACCGCTCGCGCAGCAGCGGAATGCCGCCCGATGGCGGCTTTTGGGCGACCTCGCGCCCGCTCTCGCTCAGGGTGACAATGACCACGCGGTTATCGGCGGGCGAGCGGGCGCGGATGACAAAGGCCTGCTCTTGCAGCCGATCCACCAGCTCGGACACGCTGCTGTCGCTGATGTACAAATAACCGGCCAGTTGACCGATGGTCTGCGGCCCGGCCTCGTGCAAATAGCGCAACATAGCAATCTTGCGCCCGCTCAGACCTTCCTCTTGCATGTGCTGCGAGTGCTGCCTGAGGTGACGATACAGGGTCAGAAATCTGTGGATGGTTTCGGTATACATACAGTCCTCCGCCTAGACATTTCCAGAAGCATGCTGAAAACCCGCTCACCACCAAGGCACCAAGCAGTAACCGTTCAGGTACAAAATAGCCGATTTCCAAACTTTGCAACCACAACTTGTAGTGTATCAGTGTGAAAAACACAGCTTCGGTGCGGCAAAAAACTGTGGCCCTTTAAGCACACAAATACTACAAGTTGTAGCTTATGCACAAGAAACACAACGGGTAGTAGTACTACCCCCCTGAACGGTTACAAAACTCAAAAGCATCGTAAACCCTGGTGTTCTCGGTGTCCTTTGTGGTAAAATTAGACTTTTTCAGCGACCTCCAAGGCCCAATCATTTCAATACCGAATATTTCGGTATCTAAATAATTTACTCCTGTCTGGCTTTTTTGTCAAGTGCATTTCAACGTCTGTCCGCCGACCGCACGTGGGCGTGCGGACCTTCTCCCGAAGCGCAGACGTTTGCCCCAAAAGCAAGAGCAGGCGAGGACGTAGGCGTCCTCGCCTTATTCCTTATCCCCTCTCTTGTCATTTGCCTCACCTGCCGCCGTGTTGTATAATGACCTCAATGGTTGGACGGGGTGGTTTCAGCCGGCTCAACCCACCTGATATGGAGCAGAGAGCGATGAAGCGAGCCGTCAGCATCAGTTTGGGCAGTTCCAGCCGTGACAAACGGGTGACAGTCCGGCTGGGCGATCAGGACATTTGCATCGAACGCATCGGCACCAACGGCGACGCGCTCAAGGCACAGCGTTTGTTCACCGAGTTAGACGGACAGGTGGACACGTTTGGCGTGGGCGGCGTAGACATTTACCTGCGGCTGCGCGGCCGCGAGTACCCTCTGCACGCCGCCCACACTCTGATCAAAAACGTGCGCCGCACGCCGGTGGTAGACGGACGCGGCCTCAAGCACACATTGGAGCGGCGCGTGTTCGAGCTGGCTGCCCCGTTGCTAGCCGAACCACTGCATTTCCGGCAGGCCTTTGTGCCGGTCGCCGCTGACCGCATCGGTCTGGCCGAGGCCGTCGCCGGGGTGTCGGATCGGGTGGTGCTGGGCGATTTGATGATCGCCCTGGGGATTTCCCTGCCGATCGATGGCTTGCACAATTATTATCGCATAGCCACTATCTTATTCCCCCTCGTCAGCCACTTTCCCCTCAGTATGCTCTTTTACGGTAGCGGCGGCAGCGAGAGCCGTCCCCAATTTCAGGCCTACTGGCAACGCTCTGACCTGCTGGCCGGTGATTTTTTGTTCATGCGCAAGTACCTGCCAGAAGACCTGCGCGGCAAGACCGTGATCACCAACACCACCACCGAAGACAATGTCGAGTTGCTGCGGCAGCGGGGGGTGCGGCTGTTTATCACCACCACACCGCGCTACGAGGGGCGATCTTTTGGCACTAATATGATGGAAGCGGCATTGACAGCCTGGGCCGGGCTGGGGCGGCCGCTGACCGACGCCGAGTTGAACGCCTTGATCGATCAACTCGACTTGCGACCACAGGTACAGTGGCTTGACAGGTGAGAGGGGATTGTGCGGCGGCAGGCGATTTGGTTGATCGGGCTGGGTGGCCTGAACCTGGCGATTCTGGGTGTGCTGGGCTGGCTGTGGTATGTCTATGTGTTCCTGCCGCCATCGGTGACGGTCACGGTGATAGTGCAGCAGCCGGCTCCTCTGCCGACGGCCACGCGGCCCTATCCGCCCACCTGGACGGTCACGCCAACCCTTACGCCGCGCCCGCCCCGCCTGCCCACCCATACGCCCACCCATACGCCCACCCACACCCCGCGCCCATCGCTGACGGTGCTGCGTCCCACCGTCACGCCGACTCTGCCCTGGCTGCCCATGCCCATTCCGGTAGATGAGGACGAAAAGCGGGCGCGGCAGGATCGCATGGACATTATCGAGGCGGCCATTATTGAATTTCATGGCCGCTATCCGGTAGAACTGTTGCTAGGTATGGCCGGCCTCGAATCGCGCGGCTCGTTCAGCAACCGCATCGCCGATCACGGAGTCATGGGCGTGGCACCGATTTCTGGCGATTGTTTTACATTATCATACGAGAACACACTCAGTTCGCTGCACCAAAACGTCAAGGATGCCATCTGTCACCTGGAAGGCTATGCCTGGCCGCGCGCCCGCTCGAACGATCCCCTGAGCATCCGCACCAACACCCGCATCCGCCGGGCTCTGGCAGATGCCGGATTTAACGAACGGGCCGCCCTGCTGGTTTCAACGGTGTGCTGGTATGCCGGCGAGACGCAGCATGCTTATCTGACCGTGCTGGCCGACCTGCTGGACGGCAGCGTGAACGATTCACGCAGCGTGCCGCAGAATTTCGGCGAAGAATATCGCAACGCCGAACTGGCCGCCGCTTTGCGCATTGGCTATCGGGCCCTCATCAGCCCCTGAGCATCTCGGAAAAATCGCCGCCCGTCGAGTAGCCCCGTGTGCCTATGTGCGGGGTGTTCCCTCTTCAATGAACATTTTTATACAAGGAGCAAGATGGATTCTGTATTTGCCGAGATCGAACAGGCTCGCCGGCAGCTTGGCCGCGATGTGGTCATTCTGGTGCATCACTATCAACGCGACGAGGTGGTTCAATTTGCCGATTTTACCGGCGACTCGTTGGAACTGTCACGCCTGGCTGCTCAGCAGCGGCAGGCGCGTTACATTGTCTTTTGTGGCGTAGATTTTATGGCCGAAACTGCTGCCATGCTCTGCAACCCGACGCAAATGGTCTTGCTGCCGGCCGGCGATGCGTCCTGCCCGATGGCGCGCATGGCGGCAGTGGAGCAGGCCCAGGATGCCTGGGCGCAGTTGACCGGGCTGTGGGGCGATGATCTTGTGCCGATCACCTATCAAAACTCGGACGCCGAACTCAAGGCCTTTTGCGGACAGCACGGCGGGGCGGTCTGCACCTCATCGAACGCCGAGCGGCTGTTTCGCTGGGCCTTGGGTCAAAAAGGCCATCTGCTCTTTTTCCCCGACGAGTGGCTGGGCAGCAATTCGGCTCTGGCATTGGGCATCCCTGGCGAACAAATCGCTGTGTGGAATCCGGCCGATCTGCCGGGCAGCCTGGAGCGGGCTCGCCGGGCCACAGTGGTGGTGTGGAAGGGCTATTGCCATGTCCACACATTTTTCACCGTCGAACACGTGCAGCGGGCGCGCGCCCAACACCCCGCCGCCCGGGTGATCGTTCACCCCGAATGTCCGGTCGAGGTGGTGCAGGCCGCCGACGCCTATGGCTCAACCTCGCAGATTATCCGCTATGTGGAGCAGGCCACCCCCGGCAGCACCATCGTGGTCGGCACCGAGATCAACATGGTGGGGCGGCTGGCCCGTCAGCACCCCGACAAGACAGTGATTCCACTGGCGCGCTCCTTGTGCAGCACTATGTATCGCACCTCGCCGCAAAGCCTGCGCGACGCCTTGCTTTCCTGCGTCCAAGGGCAGCCCGTTCACGTAATCCGCGTGGATGAGGACATAGCCCGCTGGGCCAACCTGGCCCTGGAACGGATGCTGGCATTGTAGACATGCGCCGCATGGCGGATACGCGGATGGGGGTGTCGAGAGCGGCGGTCCGGGTGTCTTGCAGGATTCTATCCGTGTAATCCGTGCGAATCCATGTGGTGCAGAATTGACAGGAAACTCGTTGATGCTATTTGTACGCAAAAATGCCTGGTTATGCCTGATTTTGGTTCTTTACGTGGGACTGGCTCTGTTGTACAGCCTGTCCACGCCCTTTTTCGAGACCACCGATGAGGTGTATCATTTTGCCTACATCCGCCACCTGGCCGACGGGCAGGGCTTTCCGGCTCTCGATCCGCACAACCCGGCGCGTCAAGAGGCCACCCAGCCGCCGCTGTATTACCTGGTCGGCGCGCTGCTGGTGGCGCCCATTCAAACCGACGACATTGACACCCTGACCCGCCTGAATCCGCATTATCGCCCGGTGTGGGATGGCGTTGCCGGCAACAACCGCAACCGTTATCTGCACACGGTCAACGAGATCGCCCCGCGATCCGGCGCGGCCCTGGCCTTGCGTCTCTTGCGCCTGTTTTCCATCGCTCTGGGCGGGCTGGTGGTAATGTGCGCCTGGTTTATCACCCGTGCCTTGTTTCCACAGGACATGTGGATGGCCGGCAGTGCGGCGGCGTTTTGCGCCTTTAACCCACGCTTTTTGTACACCGCCGCCACCATCAACAATGACGTGATGGTAGCCGCCACCTGCGCCCTGACCGGCCTGGCGGCGGCGCGGCTAATGACAGCCGGGCGCGTCCGTCTGATACACCTGTTGACCCTGAGCCTGGCTCTCGGCGCGGCGCTGCTGTCCAAGATCAGCGCGTTGGTCATGCTGCCGGTGGCGGCGCTGGCCTTGACCTGGGCGGCCTGGCAAGAATCCCATCGCGCCGAATCCGGGTGGTCACACCTGCTGCGACGGCTGATCGGCTGGGGAGCGGTGGTGCTGATCGGCGCAGCTCTGATCAGCGGATGGTGGTTTGCCCGCAACGCCATTCTGTTGAATGGCGACTGGACCGGTTCGAGCGTCCATGTGGAAAAATGGGGCCGCCGCCTGGAGCAGCGCACCTGGGCCGACTGGCGGCTGGAACTGCAAGGCCTGGAAGAGTCGTATTGGGCTGTCTTTGGCCTGAACAGCATCCCCATCGAGCGGTGGGTCAACCTGATCTTGTTCGCCATAGACCGCCTGACCGTGCTAGGGCTGCTGGTTTTGGCCGTCAAACAGTTCACCCGTCACCGACTGACCCCGCCAACCGGATTTGCCGTGCTGCTGCTGATTGCCTGGGCCGGCGGCAACCTGGTCAGCGTGTTGTACTGGATGTACCTGATGACCGGCGTCAATCTGGGGCGACTGCTCTACCCGGCTCTGCCGGCCATCGCCCTGCTGATGACGCTGGCGCTGAGCCAGTTTGTGCCATCGTCCTGGCGGACCGGGCTGAGCCTGATGTGGAGCGCGGCGTTGCTCGTTTTGGCTGCGACATGTCCCTTTGTCTATATCATCCCCAACTATGCCCGGCCGCCCGTTCTCAAGCCGGCTCAGGTTGGTCCGCTGGCCGAACTGCTGGATGCCAACCTGCAAGGCCAGATTCGCATCCTCGGCTATTCCCTTGACCGGGCGCAGACGCGGCCCGGCGAGCAAATTGCCGTGACGGTGTATTACGAATCGCTGACCCACTTTGGCATTGATTACACTGTTTTTGTCCATTTGACCGCCCCCGACGGCCAGATTTTGGTGCAACAAGACACCTATCCCGGCATGGGGCGGTACCCCACCACCCTATGGCGGCCCGGCGACATTTTGGCCGACACGTTTTATCTGACCCTGCCACCCTGGACGCCGACGCCGGGCCGCGTCCGTTTTGAGGTGGGCTTTTATAACTACGAAACAGAAATACGCTTGCTGGTCGTTGACGAATCAGGGCAGGCCGTCGCCGACAGCGTATGGTTTGGTCATCTGGAGACGGCATCGCCCTGAAAGGAAAGCCTATGTCCGAATTCCATCACCTGGTTGACCTCTTGATCCTGGGCTGCGGCGTGGCGGGCAGCGTGGCCGCGCTAGAGGCGGCGGCACACCCGCACCTCCGCATCCTGGTAGTCACACCGGCCGCCGATCCCATCGAAACCAACTCGCGCTATGCTCAAGGTGGCATCATCGGGCGCGGCCCGCACGATTCGGCCGACCTGCTGATGCAAGACCTGGATCGCGCCGGCGCCCAGGCCAACTCGTCGCGGGCCATCCGCCTGCTGGCCGAAGCGGGGCCGCCGCTGGTGCAAAAATACCTGATCGAACAGGCCGGTGTCGAGTTTGACCGCACTCCCGATGGCAGCCTGGCTTTTACCCGCGAGGCAGCCCATTCGGCCGACCGCATCTTGCACGTTGGCGACGCGACCGGGTTGGAAATCGAGAAAAAGCTCATTGCCGCTCTGCGTGCCTGCCCCAATGTGACCTTGTTGACAGAGCATACCGCCGTAGACCTGATCACCCCCTCGCACCATTCGCGCGATCCCCGCGATGTGTACGACCCGCTGAGCTGCGTCGGCGCATACATCTTTGACCAGGCCACCGGGCAGGTCAAGACTGTGCTGGCGCACAAGACCGTCCTGGCCACCGGCGGGCTGGGACAAATTTTCCTGCACACCACCAACCCCAAGGGATCGCGCGGCGACGGTCTGGCTATGGCCTATCGCGCCGGAGCGCGCATCGTCAACGCCGAGTATGTCCAGTTTCACCCGACAGCCTTTTTCAAACGCGGCGCACCTCGCTTTTTGATCAGTGAGGCCGTGCGCGGCGAGGGTGCTAAACTGCTCAACGAATCGGGAGAGCCTTTTATGGAGCGATACGATCCGGTGTGGAAAGACCTGGCCCCTCGCGATGTGGTGGCCCGCTCGATTCACCTGGAAATGATCAACCGCGCCATCAGCAACGTCTATCTCGATCTGCGCTCGGCCATGTCCGCCGACCGAATCAGAGAGCGATTTCCCACCATCTATCAAACCTGCCTGGAATATGGCCTGGACATCACCCGCGAACTGATTCCTGTGGTGCCGGCGGTGCATTATTTTTGCGGCGGCGTGTGGGTAGATGAGTGGGGACGCAGCACCATTCACAACCTGTATGCCGCGGGCGAGGTCAGTTGCACCGGCGTACACGGAGCCAACCGGCTGGGCAGCGCCTCGCTGCTAGAGGGGGTAGTGTGGGGGGCGCGTGCCGCCGAGGATGCCGTGCGCAGCCTGGCCGATGGGTTGACTGTCGAGCCGGCGCACATTCCCACCTGGGATGCCTCTATGTCTATGTACGACACCGACCCGGCCTTGCTTCAGCAGGACATGGAGACCATCCGCCGCACCATGTGGTACTATGTCGGGCTGATCCGCGCCACCTATCGTCTGCGCCGCGCCATTGACGACTTGCGCCATTTGCAGCGAGAAATTGACTTTTTCTATCGCCACACCCACCTCAGCGATGACCTGATCGGCCTGCGTAATGCCGTGCAAAACGCCCTCATTGTCGCCCGCGCCGCATGGGAAAATCCAGTCTCCAGAGGATGTCATTATCGGCAAGATTGAAAAGGCATAGGCTGAGTAATTACCGGGCGTATTCCGCCATCGCGGAAACCACACGGAATACGCAATACGAGCAAGACGTGCTTGTTGCAAACAAAAAGGAGCTTGAAATGAAACTGTCTTTTACCACCCTGGGCTGCCCGGCCTGGACGCTGCAACAGATTGTTGAAAATGCCGCGGCCATGGGCTATCAGGCCATTGACTGGCGCGGGCTGGGCGCGCAGATTGACATCACCCAAACGCCCGAATTTACCAGCGACCTTGCCGCCACCCGCCAATTGCTGGCCGATCACAGCATGATCACATCGGGCATTGCCCTGTCCACGCGCTTTGCCGTGCCGGATGCCGGCGAACTGAGCAAACAGATGGATGAATTACGGCGCAATATGGAGTTGGCCGTCAAATTGGATGCGCACATTTTGCGCGTTTATGCCGGGCGCGTGCCAGAAGGATACACTATTGACACGATCATGCCTATTGTGGTGGAAAATTTGCGGCGCGCCGGCGACGAGGCCGCTCAGATGGGCGTGACTCTGGCTTTGGAGACCCATGACGACTGGACCAACTCGACTGTGTTTCGGCGGCTGATGGATGAGGTCAATCACCCTCACGTGCGCGTGCTGTGGGACCTGCATCACCCCTTTCGCACTACCGGCGAGCCGGCCGAACTGACCTACCGCAACCTGGCCCCCTATGTGGTCAGCATCCATGTCAAAGACTCGATTCCGCTGCCCGATGGCAAACATCAATACGTCTTGCTGGGCGAGGGCAATGTGCCGCTTCAGGCCATGCTCGGCCTGCTGGTGCAGGGGGGCTATCAGGGTTATGCCATTTTGGAATGGGAAAAGCGGTGGATTCCCACCCTGCCCGAACCCGAAATTGTCTTTCCGCAATACGTCGCCCAAATGCGCCGGTGGGGATTCTAGGAATGGAGCAAATAGACCTGAACGACCTGCCGGTTTATGGCGTCAACGTTCGAGACTATGGGGCGCAGGGCAACGGCGATGGCGATGACGCGCCGGGCATTCAGGCCGCCCTGGACACCGGGCGGGGGCTGGTGGTGATTCCCTATGGCGTTTATCGCATCGGGCGCACGCTGCGCGTGCCATCGCACACCCGCCTGTGTGTGCATGCGCGGGCGCGCCTCTTTTTGGCCGATGGGGCCGGCACAGACCAGGACACGTTTTTGCTCACCAACGCCCAGCACGAGCGCGGCGACGAGGACATTCACATCGAGGGCGGCATCTGGGATGGCAACAATGTCCACAACCCGCGCGGCTCCGATGCCCCGCACAGCTATACTGGCGTGCTGCTCAACCTGTTCCATGTGCGCGGCCTGACCCTGCGCTCGCTGACCCTGCGCGACCCCGAATCGTACTTTGTTCGCCTGTGTCGGGTGACGGGTTTTATGGTGCAAGACATTCGCCTGGAGGCTCCACACCTGCGCCCCAATCAGGATGGCGTTCACATCGGCGGGTTTTGCGAGGATGGCCTGGTGCGCGACATTGTCGGCGTGGGGCCATACACGCCCAACGACGACCTGGTGACGCTGACCGCCGACGATGCCAATCAGCGGGCACAAAATTTGGGCAAGCTGTGCGGCCCCATTCGCCGCATTCGTGTGGAAAACCTGACCGCTACAGATTGTCACACCTTTGTGCGCCTGCTCAGCGTCAACTCGCCGGTTCGCGATGTCGAGGTGCGCAACCTGCGCGGCGGCTGTCACGTAGCCGCGCTCAACCTGGATGCCTGCCGCGAATGTCGGGTGCCGCTGTTCGACCCGGCCGACCCGGCCGTGGCCGACGGGGTTGGCGATATGGCCGGCGTGTATATCCGAGATGTATATGTTCACAAGGCCTCTGCATCCAGCCGTAAGCCGCTGGTAGACTTGCGTACCCGGGTCAGAGACATGGTGGTGGAAAATTTCACCCGTGCCGCCGACTGCGATGCCCATCCGCAGGCAGCCAGCCTGTTGGTGGGCCAGGTAGGCGCGGCCGCAGTGCGCCTGGAAGGGCTGACTGCCGCGCAGATCGCCGATTTGCGTCAGACCTGCCGCTCGACAGCGCAACGGCTGGCCGGCGTGGCGGATGCTCCACAGTATGCCGCCTCGGCAGATCTCGGCTCAGGCGATGCGCTCAGATTGTCGGCGGGTGGATGGGCGCGATTGATCGTGAATGGACATTGGCAATGAACACCCAAACCTATGATGCGATCCTCATCGGCGCGGGGCCGGCAGGCATTCTGGCTGCTTTGGAGTTGAGCCGTGACCGAAATTTGCGCATAGCCATTTTGGACAAAGGCCCCGACATTAACAAAAGAAACTGCCCAGCGCGCCTGCCGGATGGCGTTTGCCGTCACTGCCGTCCTTGCGCCATTCTCACCGGCTGGGGTGGGGCAGGGGCTTTTTCCGATGGCAAATTGACCCTTTCGCCAGCAGTGGGCGGGCACCTGGGTGAGATTTTGGGTGAAAAGCAAGCGCAGGCCTTGATTGACGAGGTAGACCGGATTTACTGTCAATTTGGCGCGCCGGATCGGGTCTATGGCCGGCGCAATGACGAGATCGAGCAGTTGGAAAAACGCGCCGCCCGCGCCGCTCTACGCTTTATCTCGGTGCCGATCCGACACATGGGCACCGACCGCTGTGTAGACATTATGCGCCGTATGCGCGACGAACTGCTCTCGCGTGGCGTGACCATCCGCACGCGCACAGCAATAGCACAGGTGTTGGTGCAAGACGGTCGGGTGATCGGCGTAGAAACCGATGCCGGCGAGCAGATCGAGGCTGGATCGGTGATCATGGCTCCGGGGCGTGAGGGCGCGGCCTGGCTGAAAAAGCTGGCCCACGATCTGGGGCTGTCGCAGGCGCGCAACCCGGTAGATTTGGGCGTGCGGGTTGAACTGCCGGCAGTGGTACTGGAACCGATCACCCGCCTGGTCTACGAGTCCAAATTCATCCACTATACCCATGCTTTCGATGATCAGGTGCGCACCTTTTGCATGTGTCCCTATGGCGAGGTCAGCACCGAGTTTGCCGGTGATGTCATGACCGTCAACGGTCACTCGTTCGCCGACCGGCAGACGGCCAACACCAATTTTGCCATCCTGGTCAGCAAAAATTTCACCGAGCCGTTTGACGACCCGATCACCTATGGCAAGAGCATCGCCCGCCTGGCCAACCTGCTCAGCGGGGGAATCATCGTGCAGCGATTGGGCGATCTGGAATCGGGCCGCCGTTCGACGGCCGAACGGCTGAACCGCTCGGTGGTCATTCCCACGCTGGCCGGGGCCACGCCGGGCGATCTGAACCTGGTGCTGCCGTATCGCTATGTGGTCAACATCCTGGAGATGCTGCATGCTTTGAACGAAGTGGCCCCTGGTGTGGCTTCGCCACACACGTTGTTATATGGGGTAGAAGTCAAGTTTTATTCCAACCGCTTGCTGCTCTCATCCGATATGGAAACCGAAATCAAAAATCTGTATGCCTGCGGCGATGGCGCTGGCGTGACGCGTGGCCTGATTCAGGCCTCGGCGTCGGGGCTGGTGGCGGCGCGGGCGATTACCAATTCCCAAGTTCTTTAGAAAGGACAACCTGTGAAAATCTCTGTGGCTTCGTATGCATTTCACGGCCTGCTGCGGGCAGGGCAAATGGATCTGTTTGGCTATCTGGAGAGCTGCAAATATCGCTATCATCTCCAATCGGCCGACATTTGGAACGGCATGTTTCTCAGCACCGATGACGAGTACCTGCTCAAAATCAAGGATGCGCTGCAAGAGCGCGAGCTGACCCTGGCCAACCTGTGCGTAGACGGGGCGCACATTTGGGAGGACGACCCCGAGGTGCGCGAAAAGCACTATCAAAACGCCCTGGCCTACCTCCACGCCGCCGAGGTGTTGGGCGCCCAAACCATCCGCATTGACGCCGGCGGGCGCGGCGAAACCTGGAGCGATGAGCAGTTTGACCTGATCGTCAAACGCTACCGCGAATATGCCCAACGCGCTCACGACCACGGCTACAAGGTCGGCCCGGAAAATCACTGGGGCGCCGAGGTCAAGCCGGAAAATATGGTCAGGCTTTGTCAGGCAGTGGATCATCCGGCCTTTGGCGTGCTGCTGCATTTCAAAGGCTCGCTGGCCGAAGACCAGGCCATGGCGCCCTGGGCGATGCACACGCACGTCTCTTGGGACATTACCGAGGGGCGGCTGTCGGAAAGCATGACTATGCTGAGCGAGGCCGGCTATACCGGCTATTGGGGAGTGGAGCATCACAGCGGCAAGAACGAGTACACTGAAGTGGCCGTGCAGGTGGCCAGGGTGCGCACGGTGTTGGAGCGATGGCGGCTGGAAGGGAAATAAGGATAATTGAGGATGATGGACGATGCAACTTGAATTGAAATATGGTTGTAATCCCCACCAAAAACCGGCGAGGCTGATCATCGAACGCGAGCCGTCGCCGCTGCGCATACTGAACGGGACGCCGGGCTATATCAACCTGCTGGATGCGTTTGGCGCATGGCAGTTGGTGCGCGAACTGCGGCAGGCAACCGGCCTGCCGGCGGCAGCCTCATTCAAACACGTCAGCCCGGCCGGGGCAGCGGTAGCCGGGCCGATAGACGAGTCTTTTCGCCGCGCCCACATGCTGCCCGACGAATCCCTGTCGGCTGTGGCGGCGGCCTATGCCCGCGCCCGTGGCGGTGACCGCCTGTGCTCGTTCGGCGATGCGGTGGCCGTCAGCGACACGGTAGATGTGCCGCTGGCCCGCCTGCTCAAGCGCGAAGTGTCCGACCTGATCATCGCTCCCGCTTACGAGCCGCACGCCCTGGAGATACTCAAGGCCAAGCAGCAGGGCGCGTATCGCATCTTGCAAATAGACCCCGACTATGAACCGCCCGATCTGGAGCGACGCGATGCGTTTGGTTTTGTGTTGGAGCAGCGACGTAACACGCAGCCTATCACCGCCGACCTGTTCAAAAACGTGGTCACGGCCAACAAGACGGTGTCTGACGATGTGGTACAGACGATGATTGTTGGCACCGTCGCCCTCAAGTACACCCAATCCAACTCGGTCGGCCTGGCCTATCGGGGACAGGTGATCGGCATGGGCGCGGGGCAACAATCGCGGGTTCACTGCACCCGCCTGGCCTGCGACAAGGCCGACAAGTGGATGCTGCAACTGCACCCGCGCGTGCTAGAGCTGGATTTCAAAGCGGGTCTGGGGCGGCCGGAAAAAACCAATCTGGTGGATCAATATCTGCTGTGGGATCAACTGTCAGAGGTGGAAATGGCGGCCATGCTGGAGGGATTCAGTACGCCGCCGCAGCCGTTGACCCGCCCGGAGCGGGCTGCCTGGATCGGGCAGTTTGAGGGAATTTGCCTCACTTCAGACGCCTTTTTCCCGTTCCGCGACAGCCTGGATCGCGCCAGCCGCAGCCATGTGCAATATGTGGCCCACCCTGGCGGGTCGCTGCGCGACGCCGAGGTGATCCAGGCCGCCGATCAATATGACATGATGGTCATGCACACCGGCCTGCGTTGTTTTTTGCATTGATTGTAGGGGCGAAGGTAAACCTCGCCCCTACTCATTCCATTCAAATCAGACCGGGTTGAAAGGGAGGACGGTGTCCATCCAGCAGCACAAACGGCGCGGCACGACGCACCGTCACCCCCACCCGATGCAAATCTCGCAGACTGCGCAGCCTGGCCTGCCGCCGCACCTTCAAGATGCGGTCGGTGGAGCGGGGGCCGATGCCCGGCACGCGCAGCAAATCATCTCGCGAGGCCAGGTTGATCTCGACAGGGAACCATTCGGGGTGCGCCTGCGCCCACATTGTCTTGGGGTCGCTCTGGCGAGACAATTGCCCGTTGGGGTCAAAGACCAACTCATCCAGGCTAAACCCATACAGCCGAAATAAAAAATCGCACTGATACAGGCGATGCTCGCGCCAGGCCGGCGTAAAAGGGCGACTTTCCAGCGGCGTGCCGCGCACCGGCTGAAACGCGCTGAAATAGGCGCGATGCAGATGTACCTTGTCGTACAGGCTGGATACGGTGGTCAGTATCTCCTGGTCGGACTCGCCGGCCGCGCCCACCACAAATTGGGTGGTCTGCCCAGCCGGCGCCCACCGCCCGCCGCCCTGTGCCATCAACTCGGCGGCCCAGCGCATGGGTGTCAACACCTCTTCACGGGTTTTGGCCGGGGCGATCAGGGATAGCCGCTGCATGTTGGGCGCTTCCAGGTTGATCGAGACGCGGTTGGCGACCTGTCCGGCCCGTTCGACCTGGGCGTGAGTGATGCCGGGCAGCATTTTGAGGTGAACATAGCCCTTGAACTGATAGCGGTTGCGGATCAATTCAATGGTAGACAGCATGCGGTCCATCGTGCGCACGGCACTGCCGCATACGCCCGAACTGAGGAAAATGCCCTCGACCAGCCTGCGCTGTGCCATCTGATCGAACATCCGCGCCAGTTCGTCTGGCGAAAAGGCGGTGCGGCGAATGTTGCTGCCGGCGCGGTTGACACAATAGGCACAATTTTTCTCGCAGATGTTGGTTTGCAGCACCTTGAGCAGCCGCACCCGTCGGCCGTCGGGCATGACGGCGGGGTAAATCCAGTGGCCTAGATCATCCTTTTTGCGGGCAGCATCCTCGCCGCAGGCCTCGCCGCACACATCATATTGTGCGGCACGGCCGAGCAGTTCGATCTTTTCATGGACATCGGGTTGGATTTGCACTGAAATGCTCATCAAAACCTTCTTTCATGGGATGGATGATCTTATTATACGAACAAATGTTCGATTTGTCAAGGAGGAATCGCAATGTCTCGTTCTATGATCCCGGTCGAGCCGGGCCTCAAGATCGCTTTTCAGGCCCCGCCCGAACCGACCGACGACGATATAGCCTTTATCCAAAGGTTGGGGGTGCGGCACGTGGTGGTATGGACCGATGCGGCGCACGCCAGCGCGGATTATTACGCCGGACGCAAGGCTCTATACGCCCGGCACGGCATCGAGGTGTACGGCCTGGGCAACCGTGATGTACACAACCAGGATGCCATCGTGTTGGGGCTGCCCAACCGCGACGAGAAAATCGAGGAATACAAGCAGCATTTGTGCAATTTGGGGCAGGCCGACATTCCCTATACCACCTATGCGCACATGGCCAATGGCATCTGGAGCACCGAGCCCGAAACAACACGCGGCAATGCCCGCGCCCGCGCCTTTGATCTGGTCAAGGCGCAAAAAGGGCATTGGGCCGGCGTCGAATATCAAATGCCGCTAACGCACGGTCGGCGCTATAGCGAGGACGAGATTTGGGCCAATTACGAATACTTTATCCGGCAGGTGGCGCCGGTGGCCGAACAAGCGGGAGTGCGCATCGGCATTCACCCCGACGACCCGCCGGTAGCCGAATTGGGCGGTGTGCCGCGCTGCATTTTCAGCAGTTTTCAGGGCTACCAACGCGCCCTCGAAATCGCCGACAGTCCCAATGTGGGCATGTGCCTGTGTGTGGGCTGTTGGCTGGAAGGTGGCGAAGGGATGGGGGTGGATGTGCTGGAGACAATCCGGTATTTTGGCCGGCAGGGCAAACTGTTCAAGGTGCACCTGCGCAATGTGGATCGCCCGCTGCCGCACTTTGTAGAGACATTTCTCGACAATGGTTATTTTGATATGTATCAAGTCGTTCAAACGCTGCGCGAGGTAAATTTTGACGGGGTGATGATCCCCGACCATATTCCTCAAATGGACACCAACCCGCGCGTTGGGTCGGCTTTTAGCATTGGCTATATGCAGGCCTTGTTGGAACGGGTCAACGCCCAATGATCATTCCTTTGCTCAGCACCAAATTGCACAGTCCGCCGCCGCGCCCCGGCCTGATCGTCCGCCCGCGCTTGCTGGAGCGGCTCTATGCCGGATTATGGTCGGCCGACCATGATGGCCGGGCCGTTTTGACGCGGCGGCTGACGCTGATCTCAGCCCCGGCCGGGTCGGGCAAGACCACCCTGGCTGCCGGATGGCTACGGTCACTGACAAGCGACCAGGTCTGGCGCGGAGCCTGGCTGTCGTTGGATGAGGATGACAACGATGCCGGGCAATTTTTCCGCTATCTGATCGCCGCGCTGGAAACGGCTCAGCCCGACATGGGCCGGGATGTGCAAGACGCGCTGCGGCCAGGGCGATTTCCTTTGCTCAAATCGGTCATGACCCGACTGATCAACTGCCTGGCGGCGGCGCCGTTCAACGTGGTTTTGGTGTTGGATGATTATCACGTGATCACCGAAAAGGCCATCCACGACGCGATGGTCTTTTTGCTCGATCACATGCCCGACCGCATGCACCTGGTTGTGACCAACCGCACCGACCCGCCCTGGCCCTTGGCGCGGTTGCGCGCTCGTCATCAGGTGGAAGAACTGCGCGCCGCAGACCTCAACCTGACGCCCGACGAGGCTGCCGCATTTCTCAACCAGACGATGGGACTCTGTCTCTCGGCCCAAGACGTGCGCCTGCTGGAAAGCCGCACCGAAGGCTGGATTTCGGGATTGCAACTGGCCGCCCTGTCCATCCGAGCCGCTCCTCAGGATACTCTGGCCCGGGTGGTAGATGCTTTTGACGGCAGCCATCACCAGGTGGTAGATTACCTGGCCGCCGAAGTGTTGGATCGTCAGCCGGCCGAGCAGCGCGATCTGATGTGCTGCACGGCCATCCTGGAGCGATTGAGCGGGCCGCTGTGCGATGCCGTCACCGGCAGACGCGATGGCCAGAGAATATTGCGCCAGATGGCCCGCGACAACCTGTTCCTGGTGCCGCTGGACGAGTCGGACCACTGGTATCGCTACCATCACTTGTTTGCCGATTTTTTGCGCCACTATGTCCAGGAACATCTGCCAGAGCGCGTGGCCGATTTGCATCGCCGCGCCGCCGACTGGTATGAGCAGCAGGGTATGGCGTGCGAGGCCATTGGCCACGCTTTGCAGATCGCCGACTGGGAGCGAGCAGCCCGGTTGATCGAGCAGATTGCCCAACCGTATTTGATGCAGGGACAGGCTGCGATGCTGTTGGGCTGGGCCCATGCGCTGCCGACCGTGGTGATAGCTAACCGACCATATCTCTGTGTGCTGGCCGGTTGGGCTATGTTGATCACTGGCGATTGGGAGCATATCGAGTCGCTCATCCAAACCGCCGAGCGGCATTTGGCGCAATCGGACATCACGCCGGCCGGCATTCCAACGGCTATGAATCTGTCCCAGCACATCACGGCCATCCGCGTCTTGTTGACTCTCTTTCAAGGCGATCCGTCCGAGTGTATGAATGTTGTCTTGCAGATTGCCCAACAAGAGACCACAGCCGATCCTTTTTTGCACAGCATCATCAACTGGCTGCTGGGCTTTGTCTATTACATAGACCAGGATCTGGCGTTCTCGGATCGCCTGATGACCCAGACACTCGAACTCTGCCATGCAATTGGCAATGTATTTCTGGCCCAGGTTGCGATTTTCATGGCCGGCATGTCGAACATCATCCAGGGGCGGTTGCATCAGGCACACACGCTTTTGGAGCAAGGGCTCGAGTTGGGCGGTTCGGCGACCGGCGAGCGGTATGCCACCGGGGCCAGCCTGATCTATCAGGGGTTAGGGCTGGTGCTGCGCGAGTGGAACAACATTCCTCAAGCCATCGTCTGCCTTCATCACTGCATTGCGGCAGGGCAGCAATGGGGCAATGTAGAGGTGCTGGTAGATGGCTATATAGCTACGGCTCGCGCGCATATGGCCTGGGGCCGCCTGGATCAGGCCCAAGACGCCCTGGATGCCGCCCAACAGTACATCCAGGAAGGGCGGATCGCCGTGTTGACCGTCCGTCAGGTAGATGCCTATCAGGCGCAGCTCTGGATAGCTCAAAACCGCCTGGACGCGGCCGGACAGTGGGCCGCGGCCTGGCAGCAAGATTACGGTAGCAGGCAAGAGGGCGGTATCGTCTCGCTATTTGTGCAAGGCCTGGAACGAATCACCCTGGCCCGGTTATACCTGGCCCGGGACGAATATGCCCGCGTGCTCGACCTGATCACTCCGGCGCTGACCCTGGCCGAGCAGTCTGGGGCATGGGGCATGCTGATCGAACTGCTGGCCGTACAGTCTGTAGCACATTGGCTGCTCAAACAGTCCGACAAAGCGCAGGCAGCCCTGAGTCGGGCGCTCTCTCTGGCCCAGCCAGAGGGACATGTGCGCGCTTTTGTAGACCTGGGTGAGCCGATGTGTCAGTTGTTGCTGGCTGTTCGAGACCAACAAGACCGTGCCACCCAGGTTTATCTGGATCGTTTGCTGACAGCGACGCAGTGTCAAGAGCGCGACAGGGCCGGCACACCACCCATCGAGCCACTTGAGCCAGTGAGCGAGCGCGAAATGCAAGTATTGCGTCTGATCGCCGATGGCCTGTCCAACCAGGACATTGCCGGCCGTTTGTTCGTTTCCCTCAGCACGGTCAAAACCCACATCAACAACCTCTATCGCAAACTCGACGTGACCCGCCGCACCCAGGCCATCGCTCGCGCCAGCGAGTTGGGCCTCCTTACCCACCGATAACATTTTTCCACCCCCCTCTCTCCACCCTCCGGTGGATGACATTCTATCCCCTGATATGATATAGTGATGGCATAGATCAAATATTGATTGAGCGCGCCGCCAGCCGGGCGGGGTTAAAACCCCGCGCTGAAAGCCCTCTCAGTCCGACGCTTTAGCGTCGGACTTTGAAGAGCCACGCACGCCCACGTGCGCGATGCCCACACGCGCGATACCAGGCACGTAGGCGTGCCTGGCTCATCTGGTTGATTTTGACGAGGAGGCTCGATATGGCTCAACAACCGGACCACACATTGGTGTACCTGCGGCAAGTGCAAAAAACCTATGACCCCGACACCGATCACCCCTTTGTGGCCCTGCGCGGCCTGGATCTGGCCGTGTCGAGCGGTGAGTTTGTATCCATCGTGGGCAAATCGGGCAGCGGCAAATCTACCTTGATCAACATGATCACCGGCATAGACCGCCCTACCGCCGGCGAGGTGTGGATCGCCGGCGCGGCAGTTCACCGATTGACCGAGGAGCAAATTGCCCTCTGGCGCGGGCGCGCAGTCGGTGTCATTTTTCAGTTCTTTCAGCTTTTGCCCACGCTCACGGCGGTCGAAAATGTGATCTTGCCGATGGATTACAGCGGCAAATATGGGCGGCGCGAGCGGGCCGAGCGAGCGATGTCGTTGCTAGAGCAGGTGGATATGAGCCGCTATGCCCATCACCTGCCGGCCATGCTATCAGGCGGACAGGCGCAGCGGGTGGCTATTGCCCGCGCCCTGGCCAACGACCCGCCACTGCTCGTGGCCGATGAGCCAACCGGCAACCTGGATTCGCAAAGCGCGGCCCAGATTTTGGCTCTCTTTGGCAACCTGGTTGCCCAGGGCAAAACTGTCTTGATGGTCACGCACGACGATGAACTGGCTCAGCGCGCTCACCGCGTGGTTGGCATTGCCGATGGTCAGATCGTGCGCGATATTCAGGCCGATTCGCAACGACCAGGTCGCGAACAGGATGGAGGATTGCCATGATTCAACTCTGCCAGCTCACCAAAACCTATGCCGGACCTGCCGGTGACGTGATTGCACTCAAGGGCATTGACCTGAACGTGTCGGCCGGCGAATTTCTGATCGTCGCCGGCAAATCGGGCGCAGGCAAGACCACCCTGATCAACATGATTGCTGGCCTCGACCGCATAACCAGAGGCCAGGTCTGGGTGAGCGGCGCGCCGGTTCATCAACTGAGCACGGATCGAGCGGCGCGCTGGCGACGGCGAACAGTGGGGGTGGTGTTTCAGACTTTTGAGCTGCTGCCTTCTCTGACGGTGCTGCAAAATGTGCTGCTACCAATGGACCTGGCTGACTATTTGTCGCCGCGCCAACGCCGCGAACGAGCCATGCACCTGCTGGATCTGGTCGAAATTGCCGGCCATGCCCACAAGCGTCCCTCGGCTGTGTCGGGTGGACAGCAGCAGCGAGTGGCCATTGCCCGCGCCCTGGCCAATGATCCGCCGCTGATCGTGGCCGACGAGCCGACCGGCAGCCTGGATTCGCAGACCGCTGCGGCGGTGTTGAAAATTTTTGCATCGCTGGCCGCTCAAGGCAAGACCATCTTGATGGCAACGCACGATCTCAAACTGGCTGGCGTTTGGGCAGGACGAACGGTCACGTTGCACGATGGCGAGGTCAGGTGAAAATGTACGATACAAGGCTATACAAAGTGTGGAACGATTTGTGGAACAACAAGACGCGCACGATCCTGATCGTGCTGTCCATTGCCGTAGGGCTGTTTGCGGTCGGGGCAATCATCAGCGCACGGACGATCCTGTCTACCGAGATGGCGCGCAGTTTTGCCGAGATTGCTCCATCAAACGGAATTGTGCGCACCATTCAGCCGTTCGATCAGGCCTTTGTGCGCGCAGTAGCCGGTATGCCCCAGGTTGCCCTGGTGGATGCTCGCCGCACTCTCGACGTGCGCGCTGCGGTGGGGCAGGGGCAAATTTCGCTGCGCCTGTTTGCCGTAGAAGACTATGATCACATGCGCGTAGACAAAATTCGCCCCATCAGCGGTAGCTGGCCGCCGCCCGACCGGGCGGTGTTGATCGAGAGATCGGCTCTGTCACTGCTGGGCGTGCAGATCGGCGACACATTGAGCATCGAACTGCCCGGCGACCGTTGGTTTGATCTGCCGGTGGTCGGCGTGGTGCACGACCTGGCCCAGGTGCCGGCGCAATTTGACGGTACGCCGTATGGATACATCACGATGGAGACGCTGGCCTGGCTGGGTGAGCCGCACGGCCTGAACGAACTGCACATCGTGGCTGCCCTGCCGGCCGGGGCCGATCCCAAGACCGCCGTTCAGCAGACAATCAATCAGGTCAAAAGCAAGGCCGAGAAAAACGGCTTGACCATCCCGGCGACGGTCAGCGTCGAACCGGGCATGCTGCCATTGGATGACATTTTGCAGGCCATCCTGCTCTTGATGGGCGTATTGGGGGTGCTGGCCCTGTTCTTGAGCATCTTTTTGATCATCAATACCGTTTCTGCGCTGCTGACCCAACAAAAGCGGCAGATCGGGGTGATCAAGGCGGTGGGGGCCGACACTGCACAAATGGTCGGCATATACCTGCTGATGGTGACAGTGTATGGAATACTGGCCCTGCTGCTGGCTGCGCCGCTCGGCGTGATCGGCGCCCGCGCCCTGAGCCGTTTTATCGCCAGCCTGTTCAACTTTGATCTGCGACAACCGGATGTACCGCTGTGGGCCGTCGCCATTCAGGTGGTCGTAGCTCTGTTGACCCCGACGCTGGCCTCGCTGCCGATGCTCTGGTCGAACCTGCACATCGCCGCAGCCGAGGCCATGCGAGTGGGCTATCAGGCCAACGCGAGCCGACGCGCCGGCCCGTTGGATCGCCTGCTATCTGGAGCCAATCTGTGGTTTGTCCGCCGGGTGTTGAGCCGACCGCTGCTGCTGTCTATTCGCAACACGTTTCGCAATCAAGCACGCCTGGCCTTGACTTTGATCACATTGACATTGGGCGGGGCCATCTTTATGGGGGTGTTGAGCGTGCAGACCTCACTGACCCGTTCGTTGGATGACGTTTTGCGTTGGTGGAATTTTGACATTGCTCTGACTCTGACCCGGCCTTATCGCGCCGAGCGGGTGATGGCGCAGGCGCAGCAGACGCCTGGTGTGGCTCAGGCTGATGTATGGTTTCAACTGCCGGCCCGTCGCCTTCGCCCCAACGGCGACGAGAGCGAGACGATTATGCTGTTTGCGCCGCGCGCCGACTCGAACCTGGCCCTGTCGCCCTCGATAGTGCAAGGGCGCTGGCTGCTGCCCGACGACGAAAATGCGCTGGTGATCAACACCATCCTGACCCAAAAAGAGCCAGACATCCGCCCGGGCGATCCGGTGATCCTCAAAGTGATGGGGCGCGAGCAGTCGTATCGAGTGGTGGGCGTGTGCATGGGCATGATGGCGCCGATGGCCTATGTCAACTATGAGCCTTTGGCCCGCACCATCAGGCAGGCCGGGCAGGCCGGCGCGGTACTGGTGGCACTCGATCCTGACCTGAAAGCGCAGCACAAACAAATGGCGATTTTGGTCGAGGCGCAATTGGAGCGGAACGGCATCCATGTCGGCGATGTGCAGACCATCGCCAATGAGCGAGAAGAAGCGCAGGCATCCTTTAACATCATTATTGTGTTGCTGCTGATTATGGCCGTGTTGCTGGCGGTGGTAGGTGGACTGGGATTGGCTGGCTCGATGAGCATCAATGTGCTGGAGCGAACCCGAGAGATCGGCGTGCTGCGGGCCATCGGCGCATCGGGGCGCAGTGTAGCCCTGGTGTTCATCCGCGAGGGGGTTGCCATCGGCGTATTGAGCTGGGCATTGGGGGCGGTGCTATCGGCGCCGCTGGGCCGATTGTTAGGCGACGCCATTGGCCGCACTCTTATGGGCGCGCCGCTGATCTTTGACCTGTCGCTGGGTGGTGTGGGGCTGTGGCTGGTCCTGGTGATCGTCCTCAGCGCGTGGTCCAGCGCACTGCCGGCACGGCGGGCCTCGCAACTCACTGTGCGCGAGATTCTGGCCTATGAATGAGAAATGGGGAACGCCGCCGGGTGAAGAGTCTGGCACGCCTTCGTGCCAGTCAGCATATAAACAGAAAGGAATGTGTCACGATGAAGCAAATAATCAGGAAAATCAGGTATTGGACAAAATGGGCAGTGCTGTTTGTGTTGATTGCTTTGCTGGTAGGGTGCAGCGCGGCCAACGCCTCCGACCAGCACAACCCTGCTCTGGCCCGGCCGGTTCGCCAGGACGAGAATATGATCATGGCCGAAGGCACGATCTGGCCGGCGCGGTGGCGCGCTTTGAGCCTGGGGCTGCCCGGTCAGGTGATGGATATACCGGTGCAGGCCGGACAGTCAGTGCAGGCCGGCGATCTGTTGGCTCGCCTGGACACCGCCGACCTGGAACTGGCGTTGGCCGGAGCAGAGCAAAATGTGATGGCCCGGCAGGCTGCTTTGCAACAGTTGCTTGACGGTGTCGGCGCTGCCACAACCGCCCGCGCCGACAAGGCGCACACCGACCGGTTGGCGCAGGCCCGATCCTGGCTGGCTCAGCGCGAGTTGCAGTTGGAGCAGGGGCGCGTCCAGTCCCCCGACGCCGCGTTGGCAGCGGCCCAATCGCGGGTGGCGCAGGCGCGGCTGGCTCTGGCGCAGACGCAGGCCGCCGCCCCGACGACCGCCATTGCCCTGGCGCAAATCGAACTGGAGCGGGCGCGCATTGCCTTGAACAGCACCCAAGACGAATACAACAAGGCTCTGGATCGCTCCTGGGAAGATGTCAAAATCCGCGACGGTTGGGCCAGGCAGCTTGAACAGGCGCAGCTCAACTATCGGGCAGCGCAGGCGCGGCTGGATCAAGCGCGCGCCGCGCAGCAGGCACACGATCTGGGACTGAGCCTGCTGTCCGCGCAGGTAGACGAGGCCGAGGCCGGATATGCTCAGGCATTGGCCGCCCAACAGGCCTACACCATCACCTTGCGCATCCTGGAAAACCAGGTGGAAGAGGCACGTCAAAGCCTGGCCGCGCTGGAAAAGGACGACAATCCTTACCGCGATGCGCCATCGGCGGCGCAGATCGCCCAGGCTCAGGCGGCGGTAGAGCAGGCACGCCTGACCGTGGCCCAGATCGCCAGGCAGATTCAAGACGCCCGCTTGATCGCGCCGTTTGACGGGGTGGTAGCGCAAATAGATGTGCAAAGTGGGGATCGCGTGGCCGCCGGACAGGTGTTGATGATCATCGCAGACCTGAACCGGCTCCAGGTGCGCACCACCGACCTGACCGAGTTGGGCATGACGCGGGTGCAGGTGGGGCAGCCAGCCACGCTGCGCCCCGACGCGCTGCCCGATTGGGTTCTGGTCGGCACAGTGACCGAGATCGCCCTGCGCAGCGGCAACTATCGCGGCGATGTGGTCTATGAGGTGATTTTGGATGTCGAACCGACCGCCGACCAGGAGCGGCTGCGCTGGGGCATGACCGTATCGGTGCAGATTGCACCATAAGAAGGTGGTCGTCGGAATCCCGAACGAGTGTGGGCTTTCGACATTCTCGAGCGGGGGGTTCCCGAACAAGTTCGGGATTCCGGCATCCTCAAGATTGCATTGACAAACCCACCCAACGATGATATGATCCAACCCAATTGTCAGGTAATGTAGGGGCGGGTCTTGCACCCGCCCCGGTCAGGAGGAATGACAAAAATGACCAACGCCAAACAAATCACCCACATTGTGCACCAGGTGCTGGACTCGTATCAAACGATGGGCGGGATCAATCACGCCAGCGGCTCGAACCTGCCCTCGCAGCAGCGCATCATTGACATCATTTACACCATGCGCATGGTCTTGTTTCCGGGCTATTATGAAGAAGCAGCCATCGAAGACATAGCCTTGCCTTTTACCACCGGTGAACGCATCAGTTGGCTGTACAAGAACCTCAGCGAAGAGATCAAACGCTGCTTTTGCTTTGAATGTCAGGAGTGTGGCCGCACAGACTGCCAAAGCGAGTGCCTAGCCGACGCCCAAGACACCACCCTGGCCCTGCTCCAGGCCATCCCCGATCTGCGCGCCAGTTTGCTGCTGGACGTGCAGGCCGCCCTTGAAGGCGATCCGGCGGCCAACAGCGCAGACGAGGTGATCCTGGCCTATCCCAGCATTGCGGCCATATCGGTGCATCGGGTGGCCCATTTTCTGTATCGGCGCGGTGTGCCGCTCTTGCCGCGCATTATGAGCGAATACATCCACCACCGCACCGGCATTGACATTCACCCAGGCGCCGAAATTGGCCGCTCGTTTTTCATTGACCATGGCACCGGTGTGGTGATCGGCGAGACCACCCAAATCGGCGACCGGGTCAAGATTTATCAGGGGGTGACGCTGGGGGCGTTGAGCGTGGCCAAAAGTCTGCAAGGGCGCAAGCGGCATCCTACCATCGAGGACGATGTGACCATCTATTCGGGGGCGACCATCCTGGGCGGAGAGACAGTGGTGGGGCGTGGCTCGATCATCGGCGGCAACGTCTGGCTGGTCGGCTCGGTGCCGCCTTTTTCCAAAGTGTACAACACCCGCTCGCAAACCGAGCCGATGATCAAGAACGGCAATGAATAGCTCTACCGAGTGGGATGTCCCCGAACAAACCAGGCACTTTCAGCCCAACGCTTTAGCGTCGGACCGGCTCAACCGGCGGGGTGTTCCGAACGAGTTCGGCCCGAACAAGTTCGGGGTTCCGGCAGACTGCTAGATTGCTTCCATTTCCTTCAGGCTGTCGCTGCGCATCACAAAGGTTCGTTCATCAATCTGCTCAAACTGGCGGCTGCGCCGGTAGGCGGTGATGTCCACGTTGGGCAGCAGACGAATTTCCAACTCAAACGGCGGCTGGATGATCAGCGGAGGGATGCGGTCCAGGTGTCGGGTGGCCTCGGCGGCCACCTGACGCAACACCATGCGGGCGCGCAGCGGCGACAGGTGAATGGCCGACTCGATGCCGCGCCCTTCTTTGACCACTGCCCCATAGATGCCGGGGATGAGGGCACGCGCCTCGGCCACCACCTTGTCATCGCCCGAAATGAACACGGTCGGGATGTTCAGGCTGCCGGCCAGGGCGGCGCGGCAGCCAAATTCTCCCATCAAGATGCCGTTCAATTTATAATACTCGATGGTGCGCGAACTATAGGTATGGCTCAGCGGCGCGTTGGGCGTGCCGGCCATGGCATGCTGCCCGACAAAAAAGAGGGCGTCGAACCCCTCGTCCAGAAAATAGGGAACCGCCACCGGCCCGTGCGGGATGAACCGCGCCCCAGGATGGAGGTATTCGACATCAATGCCGCCGCTGCCGTGACCGTCCCACACCATCATATCGGCCAGCGGCTCGGCGTCCATAATGCCCTCGACCACCGCGTTTACCTCGGCGGTGAGCAGGCGGATGGCCTGTTGGTTGGACGGCCCCGACTCGCGAGTTTGCTGCCACTGCTGCACCCCGGCCACGCCCTCCAGGTCGGTCATAATATAGATTCTCATAATCCATCTTTTTCTATCTTGTATAGCAGGCCCAACAAAATGGCGCGCATAGACATGGCATAGATCGAGAGCATGGCCGGGCTGTCCACTTTGACCTGAATTTTGCGCGCTTCTTCCCACAAGGTCAGGCCATCGGTCAGCCCGACGGCCTTGAGCGCGGATGTGACCTGTTGCAGCCAGGCGGTGAGCAGATTGGACTCGATCACCTGCTCCGGCGGCACCTGGTCGGTGAGCAGCTCACCGGCTTTGACCAGTGTTTCCAGCATTTGCTTTTGATAGTTCATTCCTTGTCTCCTTTTTCCACGTTGTAAATCATGCCCAACAGCAAGGCGCGCATGCCCGTGCCATAGGCTTCAAAGGCCGGCCGCTCGTGCAGCGACACCTTGATCTTGCGAATATCTTCCCAAACGTGTCGCTCAAACTCCATGTCGGTGATCAGCAGGGCCGAAGCCACTTGCTGCATCCAGATGGCAAACAGCCCCGAGGCGGCAAATTCTTCCGAAGAGACCTTGTCCATCATGTCGTCATAGGCGTGCAGCAGCGATTCCAGCATTTCCAGTTTGCGGTTTGTCATTCTAGCACTTCTCCTTGCAGGTTTGAGGTTAAAAGTAAACCCGGTTTGGGTTTGACCCCGCCGGGCCATCGGCCAAAGGTTTCGGTCAGTTCGCCCAGCCAGCGGGCAATGTCCGAATGAAGCACGCCGGGCAGGCATCGCCATGCCCAGTTGCCGCCCAGCGTGCCGGGTGTGTTCATGCGCGCCCAGGCGTCCAGCTTGAGCAGGTCCTGGGCGGTGACGATGGCTATCTGCGCCGTGCTGCTCCAGGCCAGGTGCAGCATATCCCACACAATGTCGTGTCCATCGCGCCCCAAATAGCGCAAGGCAAAACGACGCTCCACATCGGACAGCGATTTGAACCAGCCGATGGTGGTGTCATTGTCGTGCGTGCCTAAATAGACCACGTAATCGGGCGAGGTATAGTTGTGGGGCAGGTATTCGTGTTCGGCGTCTTCGGAAAAGGCAAAGTGCAGCACCTTCATGCCCGGCAGCCCTACCCGCCGACGCAAGGCCCGCACCTGTTCGGTGATGATGCCCAGGTCTTCGGCGATGATCGGCAGTTCGTTGCCCAATGCTTCGCGCAGAGCATCGAAAAAGGCATCGGCCGGGCCGGGCAGCCAGCAACCACGCACCGCCGTCGGTTCGGTGGCCGGGATTTCCCAATAGTCCTGAAATCCGCGAAAATGGTCTATCCGCAAAATGTCTACCATGTCCAGCGATGAGCGGATGCGTTCGATCCACCAGCGAAACCCGTCGGCGGCCAGCACATCCCAGCGATACAGCGGGTTGCCCCAACGCTGCCCGGTAGCGCTGAAATAATCGGGCGGTACGCCAGCCACCACCGTCAATTGCCCCTCGCGATCCATGTAAAAAATATCGGGGGCAGACCAGGCGTCTGCGCTGTCGGGGGCGACAAAGATAGGAATGTCGCCGATGATGCGGATGCCGCGCTCGTTGGCATATCGGCGCAGCGCAGTCCATTGCTCAAAAAAGATAAATTGTGTATATTTATGGAAATAAATGTCTTGGGCCAGCTCTCGGCGCCAACGCGCCAGCACCGCTGGTTTGCGTTGAATCAGCTCCAGTTCCCAGGTGTTCCACATGGCCCCTTGATGCACCGCCTTGAGCGACATGAACAGGGCATAATCATCCAGCCAGCTTTGCCTGGCCGCACAAAAGGCCTCGAAATGCCGCTGCCGCTCCAGTGAGGCGGTTTGCTTAAAGCGGGCGGCAGCCTGACGCAGCAAGGGCATTTTGGCCTCGATCAGCGGACCAAAGTCTACCCGCTGCGGCGGAAAGGCCGGAAAAGCGGCCACATCCTGGGGTTGCAGGTCGCCCTCATGGAGCAGCGCGTCCAGGTCAATGAGCAAAGGGTTGCCGGCATGGGAGGAAAACGAAGCATAGGGCGAATCGCCATAGCCCGTAGGCCCCAGGGGCAACACCTGCCAGAGGCTTTGCCGCGCCTCGACCAGAAAATCAATGAACCGATAGGCTTCTGGCCCCAGGTCGCCGATGCCGTACCGGCCGGGAAAACAGGTGGGATGCAGCAGCACACCGCTGCAACGCGATTGTTTCATCACTCTGCTCCTTTTTAATTTCTAACTCACATTGGTTGAACTGGTCGGTTGAACCGGCCGACGCTCAAGCGTCGGGCTGAGAGGGCGAACGCCAACTTGGACGCCGGAACCCCGAACTTGTTCGGGATGCCCCCTGGATGCCGGAACCCCGAACTTGTT